>NZ_JBIBFQ010000007.1:0-485839 GCF_042955955.1 Streptomyces sp. NPDC008317 | reverse complement strand
CGCCCGGTTACATTCCGAACCCGGAAGCTAAGCCTTTCAGCGCCGATGGTACTGCAGGGGGGACCCTGTGGGAGAGTAGGACACCGCCGAACAATTTTATGGAAGAGGCCCGGCCTCGGATCTTAGGATCCGACGCCGGGCCTCTTTTGCGTCTGCGGTAGAGTCTGGCCCGAAACGTCAGGACATACATACAGGAGGGGCCCCGGTGGAGGTCCAGGAGACAAGGGTGCAAACGGATCGGATCTTCACGATCCCCAACATCCTGAGTATGGCCCGCCTGGTGGGCGTACCCGTGTTCCTGTGGCTGATTCTGTGGCCCGAGTTCGGCGGACCGAAGGCTGACGGCTGGGCGCTGCTCGTACTCGCCCTGAGCGGCATCAGTGACTATCTGGACGGCAAGCTGGCCCGGCGGTGGAATCAGGTCAGCAGTCTCGGCCGGGTTCTCGATCCCGCGGCCGACCGGCTGTTTGTACTGTCCACGCTGGTAGGACTCACATGGCGCGACATCCTCCCACTGTGGGTAACGGTCCTGCTGCTCGCCCGTGAGGCCGTGATGGCGGTGATGCTGCTGATTCTGCGGAGGCACGGGTACGGACCTCCCCAGGTGAACTTCATCGGGAAAGCGGCTACCTTCAACCTCATGTACGCCTTTCCGCTGCTCCTCCTGAGCGACGGAAGCGGATGGCTTGCGACACTGGCGTCTATTTTCGGCTGGGCGTTCGCAGGTTGGGGTACAACCCTGTACTGGTGGGCAGGGATCCTCTATGTGGTGCAGGTCCGCCGACTTGTGCGGGCGGACACCACGGCTGACTGAGTCACGAGGAGGACGTTCCGACATGAAGGCGGTTGTCATGGCCGGCGGTGAAGGCACTCGCCTTCGCCCAATGACCTCGAGCATGCCCAAACCTCTGCTGCCAGTGGTGAATCGCCCGATCATGCAGCATGTTCTGACACTGCTCAAGCGGCATGGACTCACTGAGACGGTGGTGACTGTCCAGTTCCTCGCCTCCCTGGTGAAGAATTATTTCGGGGACGGCGAAGAATTTGGAATGGAGCTCACCTACGCCAACGAGGAGAAGCCGCTGGGGACGGCCGGAAGCGTCAAGAACGCCGAAGAGGCGTTGAAGGACGACTCCTTCCTCGTGATCTCCGGTGATGCCCTGACGGACTTCGATCTCACCGAGCTGATCGAATTCCACAAGGAGAAGGGAGCCATGGTCACGGTCTGCCTGACCCGGGTCCCCAATCCCCTCGAATTCGGTATCACCATCGTCGACGACGAAGGCAAGGTGGAACGCTTCCTGGAGAAGCCCACCTGGGGCCAGGTGTTCTCCGACACGGTGAACACCGGCATTTACGTGATGGAGCCTGAGGTCTTCGACTACGTCCAGGCCGACGTGTCCGTCGACTGGTCGGGCGACGTCTTCCCGCAGCTCATGAAGGAGGGCAAGCCCGTCTACGGCTTCATCGCCGAGGGCTACTGGGAGGACGTCGGCACCCACGAGAGCTACGTGAAGGCCCAGGCCGACGTACTCGAGGGCAAAGTCGACGTCGACATCGACGGCTTCGAGATCTCCCCCGGCGTGTGGGTCGCGGAAGGCGCCGAGGTGCACCACGACGCCATCCTGCGCGGCCCGCTCTTCATCGGCGACTACGCCAAGGTCGAGGCGGGCGCCGAGATTCGCGAGCACAGCGTCATCGGCTCCAATGTGGTCGTGAAAACAGGCGCTTTCCTGCACAAGGCCGTCATCCACGACAATGTCTACATCGGCCAGCAGACCAATCTGCGCGGCTGCGTCATCGGCAAGAACACCGATGTCATGCGGGCCGCGCGAATCGACGACGGCGCGGTCATCGGCGACGAGTGCCTGATCGGCGAGGAATCGAACATCGCCGGCAACGTACGCGTCTATCCGTTCAAGACGATCGAGGCCGGCGCCTTCGTCAACACCTCGGTCATCTGGGAGTCGCGCGGGCAGGCGCATCTGTTCGGCGCCCGAGGCGTATCCGGCATTCTGAACGTCGAGATCACCCCCGAGCTGGCCGTACGGCTGGCGGGCGCGTACGCGACCACGTTGAAGAAGGGCGCGACGGTCACCACCGCGCGTGACCACTCACGTGGTGCGCGTGCGCTCAAGCGGGCGGTGATCTCCGCGCTCCAGACCAGCGCGATCGACGTGCGCGACCTGGAGAACGTGCCGATGCCCGTGGCACGGCAGCAGACCGCGCGCGGCAGCGCGGGCGGCATCATGATCCGGACCTCACCGGGGCGGCCGGACTCGCTGGACATCATGTTCTTCGACGAGCGGGGCGCGGACCTGTCCGCGGCCGGGCAGCGGAAGCTGGACCGGGTCTTCGCCCGTCAGGAGTACCGCAGGGCGTTCCCCGGCGAGATCGGCGACCTGCGGTTCCCCGCCACGGTCTTCGACTCCTACACCGGCGCGCTGCTGCGGGCCGTGGACATCTCCGGGATCGCCGACGCCGGTCTGAAGGTCGTGGTCGACGCGGCCAACGGCAGTGCCGGGCTCGTGCTGCCCAGCCTCCTCGGACGGCTCGGCGTGGACGCGCTCACCGTCAACCCCGGTCTGGACGAGGCCCGTCCGACCGAGACCACCGAGAGCCGGCGGGCCGGACTCGTACGCCTCGGTGAGATCGTCGCCTCGGCGCGGGCCGCCTTCGGCGTGCGCTTCGACCCCGTGGGCGAGCGGCTGTCCCTGGTGGACGAGCGGGGCCGGATCATCGAGGACGACCGGGCGCTGCTGGTCATGCTCGACCTCGTCGCGGCCGAGCGCCGCAGCGGCCGGGTGGCGCTGCCCGTGACCACGACCCGGATCGGCGAGCAGGTCGCCGCGTACCACGGCACCCAGGTCGAGTGGACGACGACGTCGCCCGACGACCTGACCAGGGTCGGCAGGGCCGAGGGCACCATCTTCGGCGGCGACGGGCGCGGCGGCTTCATCATTCCGGAGTTCAGCAGCGTCTTCGACGGGTCGGCCGCCTTCGTGCGGCTGATCGGACTGGTGGCGCGTACGCAGCTCACGCTCAGCCAGATCGACGCCCGTATCCCGCGCGCTCATGTCATCAAGCGGGACGTGCCGACACCGTGGGCCGTCAAGGGTTCCGTGATGCGGCGCGTGGTGGAGTCGGCGGGCGACCGCTCGGTGGACACCACCGACGGCGTGCGCGTGGTCGAGGCGGACGGACGCTGGGTGATGGTGCTGCCCGACCCGGCGGAGGCCGTCACGCATCTGTGGGCGGAAGGGCCCGACGACACCTCCGCGGAGGCACTGCTCGACGAGTGGGCGGAGGTCGTGGAGAGCGCCGGGCGCTGATCCTTCGGTCGAACGGCGCGCCGTGAGGGGGCCATTCGAGTGTGGCGGCCCCGACGTGCGACGATGTGCGGCATGCCGCAGCAGCAACCCGATCGGAGCAGCCCCGTCCCCGGGGCTGCCCGGCGGCGTCCTGACGCCTCGATGTCGTTGCTCACCAACGTCATGGAGCACAGTCTCGACGACGGGTACGCGGAGGCCGCCGCGCGCCGCGGCGAGGTCGGCACCTCCAGGCTGCCGAAGCGGCTGAGCGGGAAGCTGGGCCTGGCCGCGGGTCTCGTACTCGCCGCCATCGTCGTCACGGTGGGCGCGGCCCAGACGCGGGTGGCCGCGCCCACCGAGGCCAAGGAGCGGCAGAAGCTCATCGACCAGGTGAAGACCGAGACGGACAGCGCCGACAAGCTCCAGAGCAGTGTGGACGGCCTGCGCGACACCGTGGCCGCCGAGCAGCGGGCCGCGCTGGAGGACCACGGCGGCGACAGCAGCGCCTTGGTGGAGCTGCTGTCGGGCGCGACTCCGGTGGACGGTCCCGGCGTCAAGCTGGTCGTGGACGACGCCAAGGAGGCGTCAGAAGGCGGCACAGGCGGCCCGCGGGAGAGCAGCGGCTTCTCCGACACCGGCAGGGTCCGCGACCGCGACATGCAGCGCGTGGTGAACGGGCTGTGGTCCTCGGGAGCCGAGGCGATCACCGTCAACGGCCAACGGCTCACCGCACTGTCCGCCATCCGGGCCGCCGGTGACGCCATACTGGTCGACAACAAGCCGCTGGCGCCGCCGTACACGGTGCTGGCGATCGGGGACGGGGAGCGGTTGAGCGCGGCATTCCAGGACAGTGCGGACGGTCAGTACCTGCACGTCCTGGAGCAGAACTACGGCATCCGCGCGAGCATCTCCGTCCAGGGCACGCTGCACCTGGCCGCCGCGCCCAGCCTGATCGTGCGGTATGCCAAGCCGGTCCCCGGCCAGCAGAAGGCGGACTCCGCCACAACAGGGAAGGGTTCGAAGTGATCGCCGTACTGGGCCTCGTCGTGGGAGTCGTGGTCGGGCTCGTGGTCCGTCCCGTGGTGCCGACCGGGGTCGAGCCGTATCTGCCGATCGCCGTCGTCGCCGCTCTCGACGCGGTCTTCGGCGGCCTGCGGGCGATGCTGGACGGGATCTTCGACGACAAGGTCTTCGTGGTCTCCTTCCTGTCCAACGTGGTGGTGGCGGCGCTGATCGTCTTCCTCGGCGACAAGCTCGGGGTGGGCGCGCAGCTCTCCACCGGCGTCGTGGTCGTCCTCGGCATCCGGATCTTCTCCAACGCGGCGGCCATCCGCCGCCACGTCTTCCGGGCGTGACGACGGTATGAGCGACGAGCACCACGAGTCCGCGGACGACGGGCGGGACCGCCAGCAGCACGGCCCGGCCCACGCCGCGCACGATCACGAGCCCGCCCACGCCGCGCACGCCCATGAGCCGGAGCACGCCGCGCCGCCGGTCACCGGGCGGCAGCGCCTGGTCGCCGGGCTGTGGCCGCCGCGGCTGTCACGCGCCCAGCTCACCGTGGCCGTCCTGCTGTTCGTCCTCGGCCTCGGGCTGGCGATCCAGGTCAGCTCCACGAGCGACAGCGGCGGCGCGCTGCGCGGCGCGCGCAAGGAGGACCTGGTCCGCATCCTGACCGAGCTGGACAACCGCACCCAGCGGCTCGAGGACGAGAAGCGGGGTCTGGAGAGCCAGCGGTCGGAGCTGGAGACCAGTTCCAACCAGGCCGCGGAGGCGCTCAAGCAGACCCAGGCCAAGGCGCAGCAGCTCGGCATCCTGGCGGGCACGGTGGCCGCCCAGGGGCCGGGTATCACGCTGACGATCTCCGACCCCAAGGGCGGTGTCCAGGCAGACTCGCTCCTGGACACCCTTCAGGAACTCCGGGCGGCCGGTGCGGAGGCGATCCAGATCAACGATGTACGGGTCGTCGCCGACACGTACTTCACGGAGGGTACGGACGGTGTGCTCATCGACGGCCACAAGGTGTCCCAGCCGTACGAGTTCAAGGTGATCGGAAATCCGCAGGATCTGGAGCCCGCCCTCAACATCCCGGGCGGGGTCGTGCAGACGCTGGAGAAGGAGCAGGCCACGGCCGATGTCGTCAGGTCGCAGAAGATCGTTGTGTCCGCCTTGCGGCCGTCGAAGCAGCCTGACTACGCTCGGTCGTCATCCCAGTGAGGCGGGGGGTCGGGGCATCTGTGGGGTGCTGTGTGGTGGAAACTGTGTGTAGCGAGGGTTCGTCCTGCCCCACGGGCGGGTCTGTTTCTTTCAAGGGGAATCGCCCGTGAAGTTGTTTGGGAAGTTTTTCGGCAAGAGCGCGCGGCAGTCGGGTGACCCGGCGACGGCGCGCCACCGTGCTCCGCGGAACACCGGGGAGGAGAGCCAGTCCGGCGACCGCCCGCTGTTCCGGCACGAGGACCAGCAAGGCGGCGGCGACTTTTCCGGTGGCCCCGGCGTGGCGCCTGTTGACCCTGCCTCGTCCCCCCGCATAGGTTTCGGGGAACCATCAACCTCAACCCCGGGTGGAGGGTTCGGCTTGCCGGTTTGTACGCGGTGCGGGCACACGAACGCGGAGGCGAGCCGCTTCTGCAACAACTGCGGCGCGCCGCTGCGCGGTTCAGGGGCCGGGCAGGAACGCGCGTCCGAGACCACCTCCACGATCTCCATCTCGGGCCTCGAGGCGTACGAGGCGGAGGTCACCGGCCAGCATGTGACGCCGTCGCTCTCCTCCGAGGCGCAGTCGGCCGTGGACGCCCTGCCGATGGGCTCCGCGCTGCTGATCGTGCGACGGGGGCCGAACTCGGGCAGCCGCTTCCTGCTGGACGGTGAGCTGACCACGGCCGGCCGCCACCCGCAGAGCGACATCTTCCTGGACGACGTCACGGTCTCCCGTCGCCATGTGGAGTTCCGCCGCGGCCCGGACGGCGGCTTCACCGTCTCCGACGTCGGCAGCCTCAACGGCACGTACGTCAACCGGGAGCGGATCGACGCGGTGCCGCTGTCCAACGGTGACGAGGTCCAGATCGGCAAGTACAGGTTGGTCTTCTACGCGAGCCAGCGGGGGATCTAGCTCTTTATCCCCCGGACCCGGTCCGGGGGACCCCAGGGAAGGTGTTCATGCCGAGAACGCAGGGCGGTGCCGGAGACGGCACCGCCACCGCCGACAGCGCGCTGTTGAGCATCGGCGCCGTCCTGGGGCAGCTCCAGGACGAGTTCCCCGAGGTCACCATCTCCAAGATCCGTTTCCTGGAGGCCGAGGGTCTGGTCGAGCCGCAGCGCACCCCGTCCGGATACCGCAAGTTCGCGGCCCGTGACGTCGAGCGGCTCGCCTACATCCTGCGCGTGCAGCGCGACCACTACCTGCCGCTGCGGGTGATCAGGGAGCACCTGGACGCGCTCGACCGCGGCGAGCACGTGGCGCTGCCGGGTCCCGCGGAGTCCAGGGAGGCCCAGGAGGCCGCCATCGAGCCCCAGGCGCCCGCGGAGCTGCGGATCGGCCGTACGGAGCTGCTGGCGGCCACCGGGGCCGACGGCGAGGAACTGGACCAGTGGGAGTCCTATGGCCTGGTCGAGGCCGGCCGGGACGGCGGATACGACGCCGACACGGTGAACATCGGACGGCTCATCGTCGACCTCGGCCGTTTCGGGCTCGAACCGCGCCATTTGCGGGCGGTGAAGGCCGCTGCCGACCGGGAGGCGGGTCTGGTGGAGCAGGTCGTGGCGCCGCTGCGGCGGCACCGCAATCCGCAGACGCGCACCCACGCCGAGGTCACCGCGCGCGAGCTGGCCGCGCTCTCCGTTCGGCTGCACGCGGCGATGGTGCAGTCCGCGCTGCGGGTCAAGCTCCTCTGAGCGGTTTTCCGGTTTTTCCCACGCCCTGTAAAGGCGCCGGTACCGGGCGGGTACGGGCTTTTCAGCGGTCTCCCGCGGGGCCCGTGCCGACTTTGTGCCGGGCTTCACGAAGCCGCCGAAGTCCGGCCCAGGGGGTGCCCGACTACCCAAACCCGGCAGGCACGTCCTAGGGTTGCTGTGTGAACGAGCTCGACGTTGTGGGTGTCCGGGTCGAAATGCCCTCCAATCAACCGATCGTGCTCCTGCGTGAAGTGGGAGGCGATCGGTACCTGCCCATCTGGATCGGGCCGGGAGAGGCGACGGCCATCGCTTTCGCGCAGCAGGGCATGACGCCTGCGCGACCGCTCACGCATGACCTCTTCAAGGACGTACTCGAAGCGGTCGGACAGACGCTGACCGAGGTCCGTATCACCGACCTGCGCGAAGGCGTCTTCTACGCCGAGCTGGTGTTCGCCAGCGGCGTGGAGGTCAGCGCCCGTCCGTCCGACGCCATAGCCCTCGCGCTGCGCACCGGTACGCCGATCTACGGCAGTGACGGGGTGCTCGACGACGCCGGGATCGCGATCCCGGACGAGCAGGAGGACGAGGTGGAGAAGTTCCGCGAGTTCCTCGACCAGATCTCGCCCGAGGACTTCGGCACGAGCAACCAGTGAGCCGTTCCCGATACCGGGACACGCCAAACCACTCGTGGGGTGAATATCACTCGGCGTGCCGAGTGTGGCGATCGTTGACGCACCCCTGGCGACTGCCTACCTTCGGAGAGGAAAGTCCCGATGGCACGTGCACGCGGCCCCGGGACGCGAAGGGACGGAGGGCGGCGTGAGAAGCACCGGCGACGGTCTGGCGACCGGCGGCCCGTATCCGACCCAGGGGGCACTGGCGCGCGCCACCGCTGACGCGGGCGGCGGCGGGGCGGCACAGGACGTACCGCCCGAGCAGATCGGCTACCGCGGGCCCACCGCGTGCGCGGCGACCGGCATCACCTACCGCCAGCTCGACTACTGGGCCCGTACCGGCCTGGTCGAGCCCAGCGTCCGCCCCGCCTACGGCTCCGGCACGCAGCGGCTCTACAGCTTCCGGGACGTCGTCGTCCTGAAGATAGTGAAGCGGCTGCTGGACACCGGCGTCTCGCTCCAGAACATCCGGACGGCGGTACGGCACCTGCGCTCCGTCGGGCCGACGGAGCTGGCCAGGATGACGCTGATGAGCGACGGTGCCACGGTCTACGAGTGCACCTCGCCCGACGAGGTGGTGGATCTGCTCCAGGGGGGCCAGGGGGTCTTCGGCATCGCCGTGGGCGTGGTCTGGCGGGACGTGGAGAGTTCGCTGTCCCAGATGCACGGGGAGCGGGTGGACACCGGCGAGACCCTGGTCGGCGACAATCCGTCCGACGAGCTGGCGAAGCGGCGCAATCGGGCGGTCTGAGCGGCTCACCGACGCCGTGCCGTACACGTGTACGGCGATTGTCGGTGTCGTGCGGCACGATCGGTACTTGTGAGAAGTGCGCCGACGATCCTGCATCTGGACATGGACGCGTTCTTCGCCGCGGTCGAACAGGCGTCGAAGCCGAGCCTGCGGGGCAAGCCGGTGGTGGTCGGCGGCCTCGGCCCCCGCGGCGTCGTATCGACCGCGTCCTATGAGGCGCGCGTCCACGGCGTCCACTCCGCGATGGCGATGGCCCACGCCCGCCGCCTCAGCCCCAACGCCGCCTATCTCGTACCGCGCTTCGGCATCTACCGGCAGATCAGCGAGGCCGTGATGGCGCTGCTGCACGAGGTGTCACCCCTGATAGAGCCGCTGAGCCTGGACGAGGCGTTCGTGGACCTGGAGGCGGGCGGGCACGGCGCGGACCCGCGGGCGGTCGCCCGGCGGCTGCGCGCCGAGATCCGGGCCAGCACCGGGCTCACCGCCTCGGTGGGGCTCGCCGGGTCGAAGCTGCTGGCGAAGATCGCCTCCGAGCAGGCCAAGCCGGACGGCCTGGTCGTCGTCGAGCCCGGCACCGAGCGCGCGCTGCTCGAACCGATGCCGGTACGCACCCTGCCCGGCGTCGGGCCCGCCACCGCCGAGCATCTGCGGCGCGTGGGCATCACCACCGTTGGCGAGATCGTGCACGCGGGGGAGCCGGAGCTGGTCCGGCTGCTCGGCAAGGCGCACGGCACGGGCCTGCACTCGATGGCCGCCGGCCTCGACAACCGCCCCGTGGTCGCCGACCGCGACGTCAAGTCCATCTCCGTCGAGGACACCTTCGACGCCGACCTCACCGACCGCGCCCATGTGCGGTACGAGATCGACCGGCTCGCCGAGCGCTGCGTGCAGCGGCTGCGCGGCGCGGGCCGCTCCGGGCGGACGGTGGTCGTCAAGGTCCGCAGATACGACTTCTCGACGCTGACGCGCTCCGAGACGCTGCGGGCGCCGACCGACGACCCGGGACTCGTACGGGAGACCGCCAGGCGGCTGATGGAGGCCGTCGACACCACCGGCGGTGTGCGGCTGCTCGGGGTGGGCGTCGCCGGGCTCGCCGACTTCACGCAGGAGGATCTGTTCGCGCACGCGGCGGGGGAGGGCGAGAACGCGCCCGAGGAGCTGCCCTCGGCGCCGCCGCCCGCGCCGGAGCGGGCCAGGCTCTGGTGGCCGGGCCAGGACGTGGAGCACGAGACGTACGGCTCCGGATGGGTGCAGGGAAGCGGGGTCGGACGGGTCACCGTGCGCTTCGAGGTGCCCTCGGACACAGTGCCCGGCCGGGTGCGGACCTTCGCCGTGGACGACCCGGCGCTCGCGCACCGCGATCCGCTGCCGCTCGACCCGGGCGAAGCGGCGGGTGCGGGCCGGGGGAAGGAAGAGGGTGCGGGGCAGGGGGAGGAAGAGGGCGTGGGGCAGGGGGAGGAGGACGCTCAGTCCTCGCCCGCGAGCCGCCCGAAGTCCCGGTCGGGGGGCGGCGGCGGCTCCGAGCCGGACGTCGGCACGTCCATCCCATAGTGGTGGTAGAGCTGCAACTCCTGCTCCGGCGACAGGTGGCGCCCCACACCGAAGTCCGGCGCGTCCCTGATCAGCGCCTTCTTGTACGGCACCCGCAATTCGTCGTCCACCACTTCGCTGGGCTCCAGCGGTACGAACGCGTCGCGCGTGAACAGCCCGGTCCTGACGGCCGCCCACTCCGGTATGCCGGTCGCGTCGTCGAGGTACACCTCGTCCACCGTGCCGATCTTCGTACCGTCATGGTCGAAGACGCGGCGGCCGATCAGGCTGCGCGGATCGATGTCGGTCTGCACGGTCCCTCCAACCAATGACGAGCGATGTCTGGGTACAGCCAAAGGCACATCCTGGCCGGTGTCGACTCGGGCAGTGATCACCGCCCCCCGCCCCCGCCGGGTCCCGCCGCCTCGCTGGTAGGCTGGTGATCGGCCGCAGACCCCGTGCGGGAGAGCCTCCGAGACAGTGTCGGAGGCGCCGAAGGAGCAAATCCTCCCCGGAATCTCTCAGGCATCCGTACCGCATGGACGAGGTCACTCTGGAAAGCAGGGCACGCACCGGGAGCGGTTTTCCGGCACGGGCCCTCACCGACGGTGAAAGCCGCTCCCACGGGGGCGGTGAAGCTCTCAGGTTCTGATGACAGAGGGGGAGGCCGTACGGGTGTCCGCGCGTCGCGGCACCCCCCGAAGGTCGTCGCAGACCAGGAGGCCTCCGCAGATGACTTCCCGTCGCATTCCCCTCGCCGAGCTGGAAGCGGGCGTGCCGTTCGCCAGGCGCCACATCGGACCCGACGCAGCGGCGCAGGCGAAGATGCTCGCCCAGGTCGGCTACGGCTCCCTGGACGAACTCACCGAAGCGGCCGTGCCCGACACCATCAGGAGCGCGCAGGCCCTGGCGCTGCCCGAGGCCCGCACCGAGGCCGAGGCGCTGGCCGAGCTGCGGGCGCTGGCGGACCGCAATCAGGTGCTGGCCCCGATGATCGGCCTGGGCTACTACGGCACCTTCACCCCGCCCGTCATCCTGCGCAATGTGATGGAGAACCCGTCCTGGTACACGGCCTACACGCCGTACCAGCCGGAGATCTCGCAGGGCCGCCTGGAGGCGCTGCTCAACTTCCAGACCGTCGTCGCCGACCTCACCGGGCTGCCCACCTCCGGCGCCTCGCTGCTCGACGAGAGCACCGCGGCGGCCGAGGCGATGGCGCTGTCCCGCCGGGTCGGCAAGGTCAAGCAGGGCGTCTTCCTGGTCGACGCCGACACCTTCCCGCAGACCGTCGCGGTGATCCGGACCCGCGCGGAGCCGACCGGCGTCGAGGTCGTCGTCGCCGACCTGTCCGAGGGCATCCCGGCGGAGATCGCCGAGCGTGGCGTCTTCGGCGTCCTGCTCCAGTACCCGGGCGCCTCGGGCGCCGTACGGGACCCGCGCCCGGTCATCGAGGGCGCGCACGAGCTGGGCGCGGTCGTGACCGTCGCCGCCGACCTGCTGGCGCTGACGCTGCTCACCTCGCCGGGCGAGCTGGGCGCGGACATCGCGGTGGGCACCACCCAGCGCTTCGGCGTCCCCATGGGCTTCGGCGGACCGCACGCCGGATACATGGCCGTACGCGACTCCTACGCCCGCAACCTGCCCGGCCGCCTCGTCGGCGTCTCCGTGGACGCCGACGGCAACCGCGCCTACCGGCTGGCCCTCCAGACCCGCGAGCAGCACATCCGCCGCGAGAAGGCCACCAGCAACATCTGTACGGCGCAGGTCCTGCTCGCCGTGATGGCCGCGATGTACGCGGTCTACCACGGCCCCGACGGGCTCGCGCAGATCGCCGGCCGCACCCACCGCTACGCCGCGGTGCTCGCCGCGGGCCTGCGCGCGGGCGGCGTCGAGATCGTGCACGACGGCTACTTCGACACGCTCACCGCGCGGGTGCCGGGACGCGCGGCCGAGGTCGTGGCCGCCGCCCGTCAGGCCGGGGTCAATCTGCGGCTGACCGACGCCGACCTGGTCGGTATCGCCTGCGACGAGACCACCGACCGGGCCCGCCTCGCGGCCGTCCTCGACGCCTTCGGCGTCCAGGGGAGCGCCGCCGACCTCGACGCGCTGGACGCGGCCACCGAGGACGCGCTGCCCGCCGGACTGCTGCGCACCGACGCGTATCTGACCCACCCCGTCTTCCACCAGCACCGCAGCGAGACCGCGATGCTGCGCTATCTGCGGCGGCTGGCCGACCGCGACTACGCGCTGGACCGCGGGATGATCCCGCTGGGCTCCTGCACGATGAAGCTCAACGCGACCACCGAGATGGAGCCGGTCACCTGGCCCGAATTCGGCGCGCTGCACCCCTTCGCGCCGGTCGAGCAGGCCGAGGGCTACCTGGCGCTGATCCACGGCCTGGAGGACCAGCTCGCCGAGGTCACCGGCTACGACAAGGTCAGCCTCCAGCCCAACGCGGGCTCCCAGGGCGAACTGGCCGGGCTGCTCGCGGTCCGCGCCTACCACCGCGCCAACGGCGACACCGGCCGTACCGTCTGCCTGATCCCGTCCTCCGCGCACGGCACCAACGCCGCGAGCGCCGTGATGGCGGGCATGAAGGTCGTCGTGGTCAAGACCGGCGAGAACGGCGACGTGGACGTCACTGACCTGCACGCCAAGATCGAGCAGCACCGCGACCAGCTCGCCGTGCTGATGGTCACCTACCCGTCCACGCACGGCGTGTTCGAGGACAACATCACCGACGTCTGCGCGGCCGTGCACGACGCGGGCGGCCAGGTGTACGTGGACGGCGCGAATCTCAACGCGCTGGTCGGTCTGGCCAGGCCCGGCCGGTTCGGGGCGGACGTCTCGCACCTGAACCTGCACAAGACCTTCTGCATCCCGCACGGCGGCGGCGGCCCCGGCGTCGGCCCCGTCGCGGTCCGCGCGCACCTGGCGCCGTACCTGCCGAACCACCCGCTCCAGCCCACCGCGGGACCTGCCACCGGCGTCGGCCCCGTCTCGGGCGCGCCGTGGGGCTCGGCGGGCATCCTGCCGATCTCCTGGACGTATGTACGGCTGATGGGCGCGGAAGGGCTCAAGCAGGCCACCCAGATGGCGGTACTGGGCGCGAATTACGTCGCCAAGCGGCTGGAGCCGCACTTCCCCGTGCTCTACACCGGCCCGGGCGGGCTGGTCGCGCACGAGTGCATCATCGACCTGCGGCCGGTGGCCAAGGAGACCGGCGTCAGCGTCGACGACATCGCCAAGCGGCTGATCGACTACGGCTTCCACGCGCCGACGATGTCCTTCCCGGTGGCGGGCACGCTGATGATCGAGCCGACCGAGAGCGAGGACCTGGCGGAGCTGGACCGTTTCTGCGACGCCATGATCGCGATCCGCGGCGAAATCGACCGGGTCGGCGCGGGCGACTGGCCGGCCGACGACAACCCGCTGCGCAACGCCCCGCACACCCCGGCGGCGCTCGGCGGCGACTGGGCGCACCCGTACAGCCGCGAGGAGGCGGTCTTCCCCGCCGGGGTCGTCGCGGCCGACAAGTACTGGCCGCCGGTACGGCGGATCGACGGCGCCTTCGGCGACCGCAATCTGGTCTGCTCCTGCCCGCCGCTGGACGCGTACGAGAGCTGAGCGCGTACGAGAGCTGAGCGCGTTGGGCCGACCGGGTCCGGTGGTACGGGCCCGGCGGTCTCGCGCGAGGCTGCCCGCACATGACGAAGCCGGTTCCGCTGTCAGCAGTGGAACCGGCTCTGTGTGTGGGGCGGTGCGCGGTGCGGCGCGGTCTCGTGTGCGGGCGGCCCCGTACCGGTCAGGCCGCGGCGGTGATCTGCTCGGTGCCCAGGGGGCGGTGCGGCGCGATGATCTGCCCGTCGGGCAGCAGCTCGCCGGTGTCCTCGAAGAGGAGCACGCCGTTGCACAGCAGGCTCCAGCCCTGCTCCGGGTGGTGGGCCAGGGTGTGCGCGGCCTCACGGTCGGGGCACTCTGCGGTGGGGCACTGGGGCTTGTGCTGGCACATGGATGGTGTCTTTCGCTGCGAGAGGTGGCTGGTGCGGATGATTGCGCTGCCTGACTGGTTCATTTCCGTTCCCCCGTTGGTACGGCCGTTCCCAGTGTTGCTCTACTGACGTCGATCCGCAGGGATTTCACGCAGGCAATCCCTTGGAGGACAGGACGCGTCACTCCGCCGGACGGTTGCGAGGGCGGGACGCGACGGTGCCCCCGCGGCCCAGTGGCTCGCGGGGGCACCGTGGAGAGGCGGCGACAGGCCGTCAGGCGGGCGACCCCAGCAGCGGCGGCGGCGCCATCCGTACCGAGAGCAGCGGCATCAGCTCCGCCAGCCGGTGCAGGCGGTGCGGGGCGATGCCGGGCGGCGCGGGGGCCAGCGGCACCAGCACGTCCGCCGGGGTGGGCTGGGCCGTCGAGGCGTCGGCACGCGGGTCGCAGTGCAGCCACAGCGCCAGCATGTACAGGCTGGGCACGGAGAGCAGATGCGGTTGGTAAGTGGCGGGCAGCGTGTCCCCCTGGCGCAGCGCCCGCTCGGTGGAGGCCAGGAACGGCCCCTCGGAGAAGCGCGAGAAGACCCAGCCGTCAGCCGTCGCCACGGTCTCGCCCGCGGCGACGGTGCCTTGCGGCCAGCCCCCGGCGAGGATGTGGAACCGCCAGCCGGTCAATCGTGCGCGAGGCAGGCCGCCGGGGACGTCCGCCGGTTCGAACACATGGACAGGGAGCGGGTGTTCGGCGGTGAGGGGCCCTTGGGCGTTCCGCAGCGCGGGCGTCCGGGCCTCCTGGACCGCGGTGGGAGAGCTGAGCGCGGCCAGGATGCTCCGCAGGGCGGGAGCAGGTGCTGGGGGGACAAGCAGCGGCATGGTGTCGCCTCTCACTGGGAGACAAACAGTGGTGCGGGGGCAGGGGTGCGGACGGCGCATGAGGGCGGAAAGGGGATCGGCTCAGGCGCGTCCGGCGAGGGCGGATGCTTTGCCTTGTTCACGGAGTTTATACGACGTGTGTTCGCTCCGTGTTTCGTCTAGTCGCAGCCAGTATTACGCGCAAGGCGAGAAATCGCCTTCTTCTGCGATGGTCCACGAAGCATTCGTGCAGGGTGCGCGGTGTGCGCCGCATATTTCTGCCCGCTGCGGACGGCTGGATCCCGCCGGTCGTATTCACGAAGTTTTTACGCCGCGCCGTGACCGTGGTATGTGCCACAGGAACCCACTGTGTTAGCCGTTGTGCACAGCCTAGTGGCAGACGCGGGGCCGCCGTGGCGTTATCGATCATTTGGGTGGGCATCCTCCCGTGAGTATCCGTACGAGGAAGGACGCGTCGATGGGCGAGAAGGTCGTTGCCAACGGGTTCGACCTGGCCGACCGGAGGCTGTACCGGCGCAAGCTGCGGCAGTGTCTCGTGGGGCTGGAGCGGCTGTTGGACGAGAAGCGATTCGACCGGCCGCGCAATCTGATGGGTCTGGAGATCGAATTGAATCTCGCGGATTCCGACGGGCTGCCGCGCATGATGAACGAAGAGGTGCTTGAGCGCATCGCGAGCCGGGATTTCCAGACCGAGCTCGCGCAGTTCAATATTGAAGTAAACATCGCGCCGCACCGGCTTTCCGGCCGGGTCATGGACCGCCTCGCCGAGGAACTGCGGATCGGTCTCGGGTATGCCGACCGGATGGCCCGCGAGGTGGGCGCGCACATCGTGATGGTGGGAATTCTGCCCACCCTGGAGGCCCAGGACCTGGTCTCCGCCAACCTCTCCCGCGCCGACCGGTACACGCTGCTCAACGAGCGGATACTGGCGATGCGCGGTGAGGACATCACCCTCGACATCGAGGGCGCCGAACGCCTGCTCTACACCTCCGCGTCCATCGCGCCCGAGGCCGCCTGCACCTCCACCCAGATGCACCTCCAGGTCACCCCCGGCCGCTTCGCCGACGTGTGGAACGCGGCGCAGGTCGTGTCGGGACCGCAGGTGGCCGTCGGCGCCAACTCGCCGTTCCTCTTCGGCCGTGAGCTGTGGCGCGAGACCCGCGCGCCGCTGTTCCTCCAGGCCACCGACGTCCGCCCGGAGGAGCTGGTGGCCCAAGGGGTGCGGCCCATCACGTGGTTCGGCGAGCGCTGGATCGACTCCGCCGCCGACCTCTTCGCGGAGAACGTACGGTACTTCCCCTCGCTGCTGCCGATCTGCGACGAGGAGGACCCGCTGCGGGTGCTGGACGACGGGGGAGTGCCGCAGTTGCGCGAACTCACCCTGCACAACGGCACGATCTACCGCTGGAACCGTCCCGTCTACCAGGTGGTCGACGGCGTCCCGCACCTGCGCGTGGAGAACCGGGTGATGCCCGCCGGTCCCACCGTGGCCGACGTCGTCGCCAACACCGCCTTCTACTACGGTCTGGTCCGCGCCCTGGCAGAGGCGTCACGCCCGGTCTGGCACAAGCTGCCCTTCGCCGCCGCCGCGGCCAACTTCGAGGCGTCCTGCCGCGACGGCATCGGCGCGGTCCTCCAGTGGCCGCGCGGCCGCAACGGCGGCCTCGCGGAGATCCCCGCCACCGACCTGATCCTCGACGAACTGCTGCCGCTGGCCGCGGCGGGGCTCGACGCGTGGGGCATCGAGGCCGTCGACCGCGACCACTACCTCGGCATCATCGAACAGCGCTGCCGTCGCCGTACCAACGGCGCCGAATGGCAGTCGGCGGTCTTCCACCGGATGCTGGAGCGCGGCCTCGACCGGCGGCCCGCGCTCGCCGCGATGACCCAGCGGTACCGCGAACTCATGCTGGACGGCGAGCCGGTGCACTCCTGGCCGGTGGCGTGAGCCGTGGCGCGCGGGGGCCTGATGGGGCGCGGGCCCGTACAGCGGCCTCAGGGCGCCTTCGCGGCGGCGCTGGTGGCCGCCGCCACGACGGCCTTCAGCAGGACCGCCTGGATCTCCGAGGGGTCGTTGACCTGATACGCGGCCCCGCCGGTGGCCTTCGCGATGCGGTCGCAGGCTGCCTTGTCGGCGTTCGCGCCGACCGCGATGGCGATCAGCGGCACCGGCCGCGCCGGGTCGTCGAGCGTCTTCAGCCTGGACGTCAGGGCGTTGAGCGAGATGCTGCCCGGGTCCTCGTTGGCGCCGTCGGTGAGGATCACCACCGCGTTGAACTTGCCGGTCCCGTACGAGGAGACGGCGCTTTGGTAGACCGCGAGCGCCGTGTCGTACAGGCCGGTCGAGCCGCCCGGCACCGGCTGGAGGTCATGGAACGCGCTGTCGAGCTGCTGGCGGCGCGTGACGCCCTTGGCGACGGTGCCGCCGAGCGGGCCGGTCCGGACGATCTCCTGGTAGTCGCGCGAGCCGCTGAGCCGGGTGGAGAAGCGCCACAGCCCGATCTCGTCCTTCGGGGTGAACTGCGACAGCGCCTGCCGCAGCGACTCCTTGGTGATGTCGAGCCGCGACCTGCCGCCCGAACCGGGGACGACGTCGGCCATCGACCCGGACACGTCCACGACCGTGGTGATCCGCGCGCTCTGCACGGTGATCTGCCACATCAGCCGGAGCTTTTGGAGCTCGGGCGCGGAGGGTGAGGGCGCGGGCGTGGCCGACAGGGGCTGCGGCGACTGGCCGCCCGCGCGCCGCACGGTCTCCGTGTCCGGATCGCCGCCGGGCGTACGGAAACCCGCGTCCGCGATCGTCCGCACGCCCTCGTCGTTGCCCAGCAGGGTCAGGAAGCGGTTGGCGGCCCGGCCCTGATCGGTGCTCAGATGCGGGTCGTCGACCATCGTGTACGGGTAGTCCAGGGTCGCCGCGCCGTCCGAAGGGTAGAACAGCCGCAGCGGCGGCGCGGAACCGCCGTTGTGCGCGAACGCGGCCTGTTCGGACAGGATCAGCGCCTGGCTCCGCTTGGGGTCGGCCAGCTCCGCAGGCGTCGTGTCGCGCGGCAGCGTCGCGACCGCCTGCTCGTCGCTGGGCTCGGTGCGCTGCGCGAGGGCCTTCGCGGCAGCCGCCGACTCCGTGTCGGAGTCGGTGCCCTCGCTCCCGCCGGCCCGCGCGATGGACGCGTTGATCATCGCCAGCGCCAGCATGCCGGTGGAGTTGAGCGCCGGATCGGCCGTACCGAACCGCAGGTCCGGTCTGCTGCCCGCCACCCCGGCCAACTCCGCCCAGGTGTACGTCTTGGACGGCCAGCCCAGCGTCTTGGCCTGCGACTGGAGCGCGCCGACCACCACCGGGGACTCGGCGACCGACCGCAGCTTCGTCAGCGCCCTGGCGCTGCCGGTGGCGGACGTCTGGGCCACCCACAGACTGTCGTCCGGCACCCACACCGCGAAATCCGGCTTCTTGGTGTTGTCGACCAGTTCCGCGGCGACGTCGGCGGAGTTCCGCGCGGTCACCCGGACGTCCAGACAGCGGCCGTCGGTCGTGTCGTGCTCGCGGCGCGCCCGGTCGGCGACGGCGGTCAGCGCGGGCGCGATGTCGGGCGAGGCGACCGCGCCGATCCGTACCGTGCCGCCGCGGCATGCGCCGCTCAGCGGCAGCAGTCCGCCGCGCAGCACCGCGAAGGTGCCCGCGCCCGCCGTGATCACCAGCGCGGTGGCCGCCGCGGTGGCACGGCGCCGGGTCCTGGCGGGCGGCGCTCCACCCGTCGATTCCCGGCCATCGGATATGCGGTGACGACCCATCGCTCCGTGCCTCTCCTGGGGTGGCTACGAACAGTAGACCCCGGCCTTCGTATCTTTGCCGGAGACCATAGCCATGCGCGGACGGCGCTGAAGCGGGATGACGTAAATGGAGGTCCGCGTGCACGCAGAGTCATACGAGGTGGAGGCAGGGTTGCAGCGGCGGACGCTGCGCAGCGAGACCCTGGTCGTCTTGGCGCTGTCGTTGGGAGCGAGCGGCGTTGCCGCGCTGATCGACTTCATCGGTTCCGTGACGAGGCCGGGCGCGCTCAAGGACCAGGCGGCCACCCTCGTCGGCTCCCAGGCGCCGGGCCGGCCGTGGCTGGATCTGGCCTGGCAGGTCTTCTCCATCGCCACAGCGCTCGCCCCGGTGGCGCTGGTCGCCCACCTGCTGGCCAGGGAGCGGGTCGGCATGCCCGTGATCGGCTTCGACCGCACCCGGCCGCGGCTCGACCTGGCCCGGGGCGCGGCCGTCGCGGCCGTCATCGGCGGCACCGGGCTCGCCTTCTACCTCGGGGTCAGGGCGGCCGGCTTCAACCTCACCGTCGTGCCCGAGTCGCTGCCCGACGTGTGGTGGAAGATCCCGGTCCTGATCGCCTCCGCCGTGCAGAACGCGGTACTCGAAGAGGTGATCGTGGTCGGCTATCTGCTGCGCAGGCTCGGCCAGTTGGGCTGGAGCCCGGCCGCCGCGCTGGCCGCGAGCGCGCTGCTGCGCGGCTCGTACCACCTCTACCAGGGCGTCGGCGGCTTCGTCGGCAACATGGTGATGGGCGTCGTCTTCGTGCTGCTGTACCGGCGGTGGGGCCGGGTGGGGCCGCTGGTGGCGGCCCACTCCCTCATCGACACGGTGGCCTTCGTCGGCTACGCGCTGCTGGCCGGGAAGGTGGGGTGGCTGCCCACGGGGTGACGCGCGAGCGGAGCCCTTGCGACAGCGTTTACGGCGTTACGGCGCTTACGGCGTTACGGCGCTTACGGCACCGCGCCGTGACGCACCGCGGCCTTACGGCACCGCGTGCAGCTCGCCGTCCACCACGGTGACCGCGGCACCGGTCAGCAGCACCCGCTCGCCGCGCACCCGGGTACGGACCAGCCCGCCGCGCGGGGACGCCTGGAAGCCGGTGAGCGTCGTGCGGCCGAGCCGCTGCGACCAGAACGGCGCCAGCGCGGTGTGCGCGCTGCCGGTCACCGGGTCCTCGTCGATGCCGACGGCGGGGAAGAAGCCGCGCGAGACGAAGTCGTATCCGCGCGAGTCGTCCTCGGCCGCCGCGGTGGCGATCACCCCGCGCCGCGAGTGCCGGGCGAGCGCCGCGAAGTCGGGCGCCAGTGCCCGTACGGTCTTCTCGTCGGTGACCTCGATCAGCAGGTCACCGCAGTCGGGGCCGGTGTCCAGCACGGTCAGCGGCTTGGCGCCGAGCGCCGCCGCGACACCCGTCGGCGCGGCCACCGGCGTGAGCGGGGCCGCCGGGAAGTCCAAGGTGATCGAGCCGTCCCCGGCCGCCTCCGCCGACAGCACGCCCGCGCTGGTACGGAACCAGACCGTGCCCTTGTGCGCGCCGCTGGTGCGCAGCACATGGGCGGTGGCCAGCGTGGCGTGGCCGCACAGCCCCACCTCCGTGACCGGGGTGAACCAGCGCAGCGCCCAGTCCGCTTCCGGCGCGTCGGCCAGCCGGTGCGCGAACGCGGTCTCTGACAGATTCAGCTCCGCCGCGACCTGCTGAAGCCACCGGTCCGGCGGAAACTCCTCCGAGTCGAGCAGCAGCACCCCCGCCGGATTGCCGGTGAACGGGCGGTCGGTGAAGGCGTCGACTATTCGGATGCGCATGGCGAGAGCGTAGCGGCGCGCCCCACGCCCGGCGGGCGGTGTTCGGCGGATTCCGCTTCCGGTGACCGCGCCCGCTCGTGACCCGTGCCGCGCCCGCCCCGCGGCCCCCCTGTCGCCCTCCCGTCGCCGCCGTCGACCTGGGGCCTTGCCATCCGAACAGTTCCGATATATCGTTGAGCCATCGCGAACGATCAACGATGAAAGGAGCGTCATCATGCGTTCCCAAGGACACGAACATGGACACCGCGGCCCCGGACATCACGGTTGGGGCGAGCGGGACGAGCGACGGTCGGCCTTCGGGCCGTTCGGACCGCCCTTCGGCGGAGGCCCCTTCGGGCCCGGCGGCCGGGGGCGCGGCGGACCGCGCGGCAGGGCACGGCGGGGCGATGTACGCGCCTCGATCCTGGCGTTGCTGAAGGACCGCCCGATGCACGGCTACGAGATGATCCAGGAGATCGCCGAACGCAGCGGCGGCGCGTGGAAGCCGAGCCCCGGCTCGGTCTACCCGACGCTGCAACTGCTGGAGGACGAGGGCCTGATCAGCAGCGCGAGCGAGGGCGGCAAGAAGCTCTTCACGCTCACCGACAACGGCAGAACAGAAGCCGACGCGGGCCCCGAGGCCCCGTGGGAGGACGCCGGTCGCGGCGTCGACTGGGATGCCATGAACGAGATAAGGAAGGCGGGCGGCGGTCTCATCGAGGCCTTCCGCCAGGTGTGGGCCACCGGCACCCCCGAGCAGCGCGCGAAGGCGCTGACCGTGGTGAACGACGCCCGCAAGAAGCTCTACCTGATCCTGGCCGACGAGGACGTCACCGACCTCACCAAGGAGTGACGTCGGCGGTCACCGGGCGCCCGGTCCCGTACCGGCGCCGCCCGCGAATCATCGAGTCGGTCCGGGGCGTCACGCTCCGGGCCGACTCGATCCGCGTATCAGCAGGCGGGTCGGGATGATCCGCGGCTCCGCCGTGTCGACCGGCGCCGCGTCGATCAGCTCGCGCAGCGCCTCCACGGCCGCCTCACCGAGCCCGCGCTGGTCCTGCGCCACCGTGGACAGCGCCGGGCGCACCAGCGCGGCGGCGTCGATGTCGTCGAAGCCGACCACCGCCAGATCGCGGGGCACCGAGAGGCCGGCGTCGGCCGCCGCGTGCATCGCGCCGACCGCCATCTGGTCGCCCGCCGCGAAGATCGCCGTCGGCGGCTCGGCCACCGCGAGCAGCCTGCGGGCCGCCTCTTCGCCGCTGTCGAGGAAGAAGTCGCCCTCGGTCACGTACTGCGGCGGCACCGGGAGCCCCAGCCGGGCGCAGGCCCGCTCGTAGCCCGCCAGCCGCTCGGCGGCCGGGGGAAGGTGCAGCGGACCGGTGATGGTGGCGATCCTGCGGTGCCCCAGCGCGTACAGATGCTCCACCGCCGCTTCCGCGCCCGCCGCGTTGTCGGAGCTGACCCGTACCGTACGCGGCCCGGTGAACGCGGTGTCGATGCCCGCGCAGGGCACGGCGGACGCGGCCAGGACGCGCAGGCAGCGGTCGTCGGCGGGGGTGGTCAGCACGATGACGCCTTCGAGATTGTGCCGCCGCACCGCTTGCAGATGCGCGGCGTCCGGGTCCTCGGGGCCCGGCGTCGTCAGCAGCATCAGGTGGTAGTCCGCCTCGGACAGCGCGGTGCGCACCGCGCTCAACAGGCCGAGCAGAAAAGGGTTGTGGAGTCCCTGTGCCTCCTGTCCGCTGTCCCAGATCAGACCGATGGTGTCCGAGCGGCGCCTGACCAGGGTGCGGGCCGGTTCATTGGGCGCGTAACCCAACTCGATCGCCAGTTGCCGGATTCGCGCGCGGGTGGCCTCGCTCACCTCGGCGCGGTCGTTGAGAGCCCGGGACACGGTGGCGGTCGACACACCACTGCGGCGGGCGAGTTCACGAATGTTCACGGCGTACCTGATTCTGCGCGAGGGGAACAACGTGGAAACTTGGGACAGGTGAAAGGTGACTCCTGCGTACAGTCTTGACGATCAGTCAAGGCGAGGACAGACTTCCGGCCGATCGGAAACGTTTACGGCACTAGGTCCCGACAACCGGCCGGGACCCCGACAGGAACGGGACGCCTGCGATGCCTACGAACGCACGACGACGACCACGCCTCAGAGTCATTCTGACACTCGCCACCGCCGCGGCGTGTGTGGCCGCGGTCGCTTCCGTACCGGCGGAGGCCGGGGACAATCCGACGTACACCAACGCGAAAGCACCGGTCGACGTCCGGGTGAAGGACCTGCTGAAGCGGATGACACTGGCCGAGAAGATCGGTCAGATGGACCAGATCTCCGTGGTCAGAATGCAAGGCGACTGCGAGTGGAGCGGTGGTGAATTCACCGAATCCTGCATGAAGAGCGTGCTTCTCGACAACGCGGCCGGATCCGTACTGTCCGGCGGCGGCGCGGGACCTGCGGTCAACACGCCCGAGAACTGGGCGAAG
Organism: Streptomyces sp. NPDC008317; assembly: GCF_042955955.1. Lineage (NCBI taxonomy): Bacteria > Bacillati > Actinomycetota > Actinomycetes > Kitasatosporales > Streptomycetaceae > Streptomyces > Streptomyces sp. NPDC008317. The sequence goes on along the minus strand of NZ_JBIBFQ010000007.1, from coordinate 462,746 downwards.
ATGGTCAACACGGTGCAGAAATACGCCGTCGAGAAATCCCGGCTGCACATCCCGATCATCTACGGCGTCGACGCCGTGCACGGCCACAACAACGTGCTGGGCGCCACGATCTTCCCGCAGGAGATCGGCCTCGGTTCCGCCTGGGACCCGACGCTGGCCAAGAACTCCGCCGCCTCCACCGCCAAGGCGGTCGCGGCCACCGGCATCGACTGGAACTTCGCGCCGGTCACCGACATCGCGCGCGACCAGCGCTGGGGCCGCTACTACGAGACCTTCGGCGAGGACCCGCTGCTCGCGGGCACGCTCGCCGCCGCGGCGGTCGACGGCATCGAGGGCGCCAACGGCGCCAAGAACGTGGCCGCCACCGTCAAGCACTTCCCCGGCTACGGCGAGCCCGGCAACGGCCACGACCGCGTGCCCGGCGACGTCTCGATGCGCTACCTCCAGGACACGCTGCTGCCGTCGTACAAGCAGGCCATCGACGCGGGCGCGCAGTCGGTGATGATCAACTCCGGTGCCGTCAACGGCATTCCGGCGACCGCCTCGCACTACCTGCTCACCGATGTGCTGCGCAAGCAGTGGGGCTTCGACGGCGTCGAGGTCAGCGACTGGGCGGACGTCGCCGCGTTGCAGACCGCGTACCACGTCGCCGCCGACTACCCCGAGGCCATCGCCAAGGCCGTCAACGCGGGCCTGGACATGGCGATGGAGCCGTACGACGCGCAGGGCTGGAGCACCGGCCTGAAGACCGCCGTGCAGCGCGGCCTGGTCACCGAGAAGCGCATCGACCAGTCCGTGTCCCGCATCCTGAAGATGAAGTTCGAACTCGGCCTGTTCGAACACCCCTACGTGGACGCCTCGAAGGCCAACGGCCGGGTGCTCGGCGCCGACACCGCGCTGGCGCGGCAGGCGGCCGACGCGTCGCAGGTGCTGCTGCGCAACGACGGCAATGTGCTGCCGATCTCGTCCTCCGCCAAGAAGATCGTGGTCGCCGGTTCCTACGCCGACGACATCAACGACCAGGTCGGCGGCTGGACGGTGGGCTGGCAGGGCGTGCCCGACGGGGTGACGCTGCCCGGCACCACCGTGCTCCAGGGCATCAAGAAGGCGGCGCCCTCCGGTACGGAGGTCGTCCAGGCCAAGACCGCGGACGACGCGGTGGCGCAGGCCAAGAACGCCGATCTGACCGTGGTGGTCGTCGGCGAGAAGGCGGCGGCCGAGGGCGCGGCGGACAGCCCGCGGCCAGCCCTGACCGCCGACCAGGTGGCGTTGGTGAAGTCCCTCAAGGCGACCGGCAAGCCGGTGGTCACCGTGGTCCTCGCCGGACGCCCGCTGGTGCTCGGCGAGGCGGACGGCACCCAGGGCCTGCTGATGTCCTGGCTGCCCGGCAGCGAGGGCGGCAACGCCGTCGCCGACGTGCTGTTCGGCAAGGTCAACCCGAGCGGCCGGCTCAACGCGACCTGGCCCAAGGACATCGGCAACGAGCCGATGTACTACCAGCAGTTGCCCGGCACCAACGGCGGCCCCGAGTCCTTCGTCGACGCCGCCTACCCCTTCGGAGCGGGCCTGTCGTACACCACCTACGGCTTCGACTCGGTCAAGGCCGACTCGTCCACCGTGCGGGCCCGGGACACTATCCACCTGAAGGTGAAGGTCTCCAACTCCGGTGGCCGTGACGGCGATCTGGTGGTGCCGGTGTTCGTGTCGCAGCCATCGAGCGACGTGCTCGCCCCGTCCCGGAAGCTGGTCGCCTTCACCAAGGTGCACCTGAAGGCCGGGCAGTCCCGTACCGTCGCGCTCGACGTGCCGCCGAGCCGTCTCGCCGTCACCCCCGGTGACGTCAACGGCGCGGGCAAGCAGGAAGTGGCACGCGGCGCCTACGTCTTCACGGCGGGGACGCAGACCGCCACGGTGACGGTCCGCTGATCCACGCACACCGCCGGGCCGCGTGAGGGACGACCCCCTCGCGCGGCCCGGCGCCTCGCGCACGGTCGGACCGTCACGTGCCCGGCGCGGGGGGCTCGGCCGGTTCGACGAGCCCGGCGATGGCGCGCAGCGAGTCATTGAGCGCGGTCGTCGCCGAGTCCTTCAGCTTGCCCGCCATGAGGGAGACGGCGGCCCCGGTGAAGGTGCCGTCGATCCGTACCTCGGTGGCGTCGCCGTCGGGCGTGAGCGCGTACCGCATCCCGAGGCTCACCCCCATCGGCCCCTTGCCGCTGCTGCCCAGCACCCGCTCGGGCTCGAACTCGTCGACCGTCCAGGTCACGTCCGCGGGGAAGCCCATCATCCGCAGGCTCTCCTGGTACGTGGCCCCGGCCGTCAGCGGCCGCGGGCCGCCGTCGGGGAAGGCGGTGTGGGTGGCGTTCCACTCGCCGTAGGAGGAGAAGTCGGTGAGCAGGTCCCAGATCTTGCCTGCGGGGGCCGCGATACGCGCCTGTGCGGAGACTTCGGCCATGCGATCACTCCCTGAGTACCGGTCCACTCCCTGAGCACCGGTCGTGCCGCGCACCGTAACCGCGGGCGCCGCAACACTCAATACTGATGGACCGTCAGATACGGGGAGTGCGGCCTGCCGACGCTGCGCGACAGCGTCGGGGGAGCGGCCAGCAGCCGGTTCACGTGCGCCCTCGGCAGACCGTGCGCCGGATTGACCGGCAGCAGCAGCCGGTCCGGACGGAACCTGGCCCTGCGGACCAGACGGCGCGGGATCACGTCGTCGGTCCAGGCGAAGGGCCGCCCCGCCGCGTACCGCAGGATCGGCGCCCACTTGCGCGCCGAGTACCGCTCCGCCTCGCGCAGCGGCGGATCACCGGGCCGCGGCCGGTAGCCGCTGAATTCCACCACCGGCAGCGGCGGCAGACCCAGGCGCGGGGCGATGTGCGTGTTCGCCTCGTGCTCCCAGGTGGTCGCCCAGACGAGGTCGTACATGTCCGCCAGTTCGCGCAACCACACGCCGTGCCGGGCGGACAGCAGCACGGTGTGGGTCAGGATGTCGTGCACGGTGAAGTCCGGCGAGGGCAGCACCGGATTGAGCACACCGTCGACATCCAGGAAGAGCAGCGGTCGGACCATGGAACTCCTTCCCCGGTGGCGGGGCAGGTCGGTGTGTGTCGCCAGAGAGGGACGAGGCGACGGCCGGTACGGTTGCGGGTCGGACGGGAGGACATATGCGCGAAGACGACGGTCCGGCTACCCCCGACGGCGGAAGCGACGCGTCACCCGGGGGCGCGTCACCCGATGATGCGGCACCCGACGGGCCGGCAGTCGGTAACGCGCCGCCGGACGAGGCGGCACCCGGCGGACCGGGACGCGGGCGAACGTCGCCCGGCGACCCCACGCCGGGCGACGCGGCACTGCTCGCCAGGCTGCGGGCCGCCCCCGTACTGGCCGGGCCGCTGCCGGAATTCGACCCGGGCGACGCCCCCGACACCCCCGGCCCGCTCTTCGCGACCTGGCTGGAACTGGCGCTTTCCGACGCACTGCCGGAACCGCACGTCATGACGCTCGCCACGGTCGGCGCCGACGGCACGCCCAGCGCCCGCGTCCTGATGCTGCGCGGAGTCGACACCGCCGACTGCGCCGTCGACTTCGCGTCCGACGCGGTCAGCCGCAAGGGCCGCGACCTGGCCGCGCACCCCGTCGCCGCGCTGACCTGGTACTGGCCCGCGCACGGACGGCAGATCCGGATGACGGGACCGGTCGACGTACTGGACGAGGAGACCGCCCGGCGGGACTTCCTCGGCCGCTCCCCGGCCTCCCGCGCCGCCGGCTTCACCGGGCGGATGAGCGGCCCGCTGACCGGAGCGATGGAGTACGAGCGGGCGCGCGCCGCGGCGGACGCCCTGGTGGCCGCGGAACCGGAACGGATTCCCGAGGGCCACACCGTGTACCGGCTGCGTGCCCAGGAGGCGGAGTTCTTCCAGGCCGACCCCGGCCGCTTCCACGTACGGCTGCGCTACACCCGCTCCGGTCAGGCGGGGGAGGGCCGGGACGGGCGCGGCGACGCGGACACGGACGGCGGTTGGACCCGGACCCTGCTGTGGCCATGACTCATCCCTGGGGATGACGCGGGAACCGGCCAACCCCCTCCATGGGCGGAGGCACGGATGGCCCCCGGTGCGGATGCGCCACACCGGGGCCGCCTGATGAAGTGGATGGCGTGTACAGCAACCACGGGCCGCCGCTCGACCTGAGCCACCTGGCGGACGACCTCCGCCTCACGGTCGAACTGCGTTCCGTGGCGGCCAGCGCGCGCCGCCGGGCCACGCGCGACGGCGACCAGCAGATCGACACCGCCCACCTGCTGCACTCCCTTTTGGAGATCGACCCCCTGGCGCGGGCCGCCTGCGACGCCGGGACCGGCCAGGTCGTCCGCGTGCTCGGCTACCTGGTGCAGCGCAGCATCGGCTACGGGCTGCGCTGGCGCGGCACCGTCGAGGACTCCGGCGCGCTGCCCACCGTCCAGGCCGTCGCCGGCACCGGCTGGAGCCCGTCCGCCGCCGCCGCGATCCGCAACGCCGTCGCCCTCGCCCGCCGCCGTGGCCGCACCCAGGCCGACGGCATCGACCTGCTCGACGCGCTCGCCTCCGACCCCGAATGCCGCGCCGTGGACGTGCTGCGCGCCGCCGGACTCGACGTCAGCGGCTACCGGGATGACGGTCCTGTCGCGAGCTGACATCATGACCCGATGCACGTAACTCAGCGGCGAAACGGGGGCCTCGGGCTCGCTCTGGTGTCCGCCTTCGCCTTCGGCGGCTCGGGCGTGGCCGCCAAACCGCTGATCGAATCAGGGCTCGACCCGCTGCACGTGGTCTGGATGCGCGTCGCGGGCGCCGCGCTCATCCTGCTCCCCATCGCCCTGCGCCACCGCGAACTGCCCCGCCGCAGGCCGGGACTGATCCTCGGGTTCGGCCTCCTCGGTATCACCGGCTGCCAGGCCCTGTACTTCGTGGCCATCTCCCGCATCCCGGTCGGCGTCGCCATCCTCGTCGAATTCCTCGGCCCCGCCCTGCTGTTGGGCTGGGTCCGCTTCGTCCAGCGCCGCCCCGTCAGCCGGTCCGCCGCCCTGGGTGTCGTCCTCGCCATCGCCGGCATGGCCGCCGTCGTCGAGATCTGGTCCGGCCTGGCCTTCGACCCGCTCGGCCTGCTCCTCGCCTTCGGCGCCGCCTGCTGCCAGGTCGCCTACTTCGTCCTCGCCGACGACGGCGCGGAGAGCGCGGACGCGCCGGAACCCATCGCCGTCATCGCCTACGGCCTCCTGGTCGGCACCGCCGTCCTCTCGGTCGTCGCCCGCCCCTGGAACATCGACTGGGCGATCGTCTGGCAGCAGTCCGCGCTCGGTGAGCGCGAGGTCCCGGCCGTTCTCCTCGTCGCCTGGATCGTCCTCGTCTCCACCGTCGTCGCCTACCTCGCCGGCGTCCTCGCCGTCCGCCGCCTCACCCCTCAGATCGCCGGGGTCGTCGCCACCCTCGAAGCCATCGTCGGCACCGTCCTCGCCTGGGTCCTCCTCGACGAGCACCTGGGCGCCGCCCAGGTCGTCGGCGGCGCCCTCGTCCTGGCGGGCGCCTTCACGGCCCAAACGGCCAGCCGCGCCAAGCCGGCGGCGACGCCGGACCCCCTCCCGGAACCCGACTTGGCCGACGCCTAGCGCCAAACGCCTCCCCACCGAGCACCGCTCCGCGCCGGGGTTCGCCGCTGGGGTGCGTTTGCGTGAGGGGCTGGGCTCCTGGGGTGCGTTTGCGCGGGGGCTGCGCCCTTACGGCACCGCTGCGCGGTGGGGTTCGCCGGTAGCCAGCGAGCCGAAGGCGGCGCCGGTGTCGAAAGGGAGAACGCGCACAGCGACCGAGGAACGAGGGAGCGAGCACGATCGACCGTCGACACCGGATCTAAGCCGCCGGAGGCGAGAGGGCGGCAAAAAAAGGGGAAGGACGGTGAGCCAACGCAAGAGGGCTCCCACGCACGGTTCGCCGTACCGGTGACCTGACGCGAGTGGGCGACCCGCAACGCTGGCTTGACGCGGGAGGGCGACCCGTACCGGTGCGCCGACGCGAGTGGGCGACCCGCACCCCTGCCTCCCCCCCGCAAGAGCCCCCGCCCCCCAACCCGCCTCCCTCCACCGCCCTGCCCTCACCCTTCCCCCCCCGAGCCCACCCCCCCCGCCCCCACCCCCCTCGCGTAAGCTTCCCCCATGCATCTCACCGTTCTCCCGCCTCCTGCCGTCTGACGCGGGCGGCGACATTTCGGAAGACCTGGGGCCGGACCCGGCGCGGTGACTCGCGTTCGAGGTGAACGGCCGGGTCGCCGCTGTCCGCATATGGCGACCGGCGACCTCACCCCACCTCTTCCGCGGGAGAATTCTCGTGTCACTCACGCATGTCCACACCCCGGTCGACGCTGCCCTGTCGACGAACCGGGGCCTGATCTATGTCGTTTTCGCGGCCACCGCTTGGGGCACGGCGGGCGCCGCGGCGGCGCTGTTGTACGACGGGAGCGGGCTCGGCCCGCTGTCGCTGACCTTCTGGCGGGCGGCCGGCGGCTTTCTGCTGCTTGCGGCGGTGCGCGCGGTGCGTCCGGCCGCCGCGGTGCGGGTGGTGCGGGCGGAGCCGCGGCGGCGCAAGGCGGTGCGGATCCTGGTCACCGGCGCGGGCCTGACGCTCTTTCAGACCGCGTACTTCTGCGCGGTGAAGTCCACCGGGCTTGCGGTGGCCACGGTGGTGACGCTCGGATCGGGCCCGGTGCTGATCGCGGTCGTGGCGCGGCTGGCGATGGGGGAGCGGCTCGGGCGCGGCGGTACGGCGGCCGTGGCGGGCGCGCTCGGCGGCCTCGCGGTGCTGGTGCTGGGCGACGGCGGTACGGGCGTACAGCCGCTCGGTGTGCTGCTCGCGGTGCTGTCCGCCACGGGATACGCGGCGATCACGCTGCTCACCCGGTGGCTGGGGCGCACGGGCTCCGCGGGCGACCCGCTGGACACCTCGCTGTGGTCGTTCGGCATCTGCGCGGTGGCGCTGCTGCCCGCGGCCTGGGCCGAGGGGCTGTTGCCGCAGGCGGCGGGGCTCGGCCGTACGGTGCTGCTGCTCTGCTACCTGGCGTCGGTGCCGACGGCCGCCGCGTACGGACTGTACTTCGCGGGCGCCGCGGTCCTGCGGGCCGCGACCGTCTCGGTGATCGCCCTGATCGAGCCGGTCTCGGCGGCCGTCATCGCCGTGGCACTGCTCGGTGAACATCTCACGGCCGCGACGGTGACGGGCACCGTGATCCTGCTGGCGGCCGTGACCGGTCTCGGTCTCGAGGAGGCCAGGTCCGCGTCGGCGCAGCGGAGGGCGGCGCCCGTGGGGTGAGCCCTCAGGCGCCGGTCCCGGCGTCGGCCGCCGCGGACAGGCGGCGGATCTGATGGCTACGGGCCGCCGCGTCGTGCGGCCCGTCCCGGTCCGCGAGCAGGTCCATGACGCGCCGCCGCATCCGCTCCGGCTTGTTGCCGCCGTACTTGAACTTCGCCCGTACGTCGGTGACGTCGAGGCGGACACCGCGGATGCCGGGCAGCATGCGGCCGAACGGCTCCTGGCCCGGTTCCACGGGCGCGGTGCCGCCGCGGGGCTGGAAGTGGCCGACCTGGCGCCGCAGGAGGTCGGCCTTGAGCTGCGGGTCGTCCACGATGTGGGCGGTGCAGTACAGCAGGACGGCGGCGTAGAAGCTGGTCGGTGTGCCGTGTTCCGTGGGGGCGCCCTCGGGCGTGTGCCAGGGGCCGGGGATGAACGTGTAGTCGTCCACGACGCTGAGCGTGACCCGCGGGCTCGCCTCCAGGGCCCGCCAGATCGGGTTCGGGCGGGCGAGGTGCGTGACGGCCTCGCCCAGCCCGGCCGATCCGGGGCCGTCGGCGCCGGCCCGCGGGTCGTAGGCGAAGTGCAGCGGCTGGACGAACGGCGGCTCTCCGTCGAGGCCGTTGACGGTGAGCTGGCCGAAGTCGTGGACGGCCAGCCACTCCTGCCACTCGCTGTCGGAGGTGGGCGCGTCCCAGGGGTGGATCAGCATGCCGCGGCCCTCACTTTCCCGGTCGGCCGGGCAGGTAGCCGGGCAGCGGTATCGACGGGTCGAGGTCGTCCGCCGGGATCGGGGCGCCGTAGGTCCTGGCGACCGGGACCACGCCGGTCCAGTAGGGGAGCGAGATGTCCTCCGGCTCGTCGTTGGGGCCGCCGGTGCGGAGCTTCGCCGAGACCTCCAGCAGGTCGAGCCGGATGACGGCGGTGGCGGCCAGCTCCTTCGCGTCCGCCCGGCGGGAGTCGGCGGCGCGTCCGGGCACGGCCTGCTCGACGATCGCGTCCAGCGCGAGCGACCGCTCGGCCGGGTCGGTCACCTGGCGGGCGATGCCGTGCACCACCACCGAGCGGTAGTTGATCGAGTGGTGGAAGGCGGACCGGGCCAGCACCAGGCCGTCGACGTGGGTGACGGTGAGGCAGACCGCGAGCCCGTCGTCGGCCCGCGCCCCGCGCAGCGGCCGGGACCCGGTCGAACCGTGCACGTACAGCCGCTCGCCCGACCTGGCGTAGAGCGTCGGCAGCACGACCGGCGCGCCGTCGCGGATGAAGCCGAGGTGGCACACATAGCCCTCGTCCAGGATGCCGTGCACCATCTCCCGGTCGTACGCGGCGCGTTCGCGGCTGCGGGTCGGGACGGTGCGGTCGGTGGGCGGATATCCGACGGGAGGTGCGGAGGCCATGGCGAGATCCTTTGCACTAGTGCATAATAAGGTTTGTGCTAGGAGATTACCGGATCACAGGTCGGGGCGCATCGGATATCGCCGCCAGCGTCGAGAGCGCGGTCGGCACGGGCGCGCTGCGTCCCGGTGAGGCGCTGCCGCCGCTGCGGGAACTGGCCCAGGAGTTGGACGTCAACCCGAACACCGTGGCCGCCGCCTACCGGCTGCTGCGCGACCGCGGGGTGATCGAGACGGCGAGGCGGCGCGGCAGCCGGGTACGGTCACGGCCCGCCACCGCGCCCCGTGACGAGATCCGGATCGACGTCCCGGCGGGCGTCCGCGACATCGCCTCGGGCAACCCCGACCTCGCGCTGCTGCCGCCGCTCGACGGGGCGCTCGCCGCCGCCGCAGCCCGCCACGCGGAGGCACCCGCGCTCTACGGCGCCGTCCCGGTCGATCCCGAACTGGCGGCGGCGGCCCGCGCCGCGTTCGACGCGGACGGCGTTCCCGGCGGGCCGATCGGCATCACCTCCGGCTCGCTGGACGCCATCGAGCGCGTCCTGGCCGCCCATCTGCGGCCCGGCGACGCCGTGGCCGTCGAGGACCCCGGCTGGGGCAGCACCCTCGACCTCGTGCCGGCGATGGGGCTGCGCGCCGTCCCCGTCGGCGTGGACGACGAGGGACCGCTCACCGAGGACGTGGCGCGGGCCGTCCGGGCGGGCGCCCGGGCGCTCGTCGTCACCGACCGGGGACAGAATCCGACCGGCGCGGCCGTCTCGGCCGCCCGCGCCCGGGAGTTGCGCGCCCTGCTCGCCGACCACCGGCAGGTGCTGGTCATCGACGACGACCACGTACACGGTCTGGTCGACCTGCCGCTGCACTGCCTGTCCGGGGTCACCGACCACTGGGCGCTGGTCCGCTCCACCGCCAAGGCGTACGGCCCCGACCTGCGGCTCGCGCTCTACACCGGCGACGCCGTGACCGTCGACCGCGTGCGCGGGCGGCACCGCCTCGGTGCCGGATGGGTCAGCCACCTGCTGCAACGGGCCGTCGTCCACCTCTGGGAGTCCGGCGCCGTCGATCCGGCCCGCACCGCGCGGTCCTACGGGGAGCGGCGCGACGGTCTGGTGCGGGCGCTGGCCGAGCGCGGGATCACGGCGCACGGCCGCAGCGGCATGAACGTATGGGTGCCGGTCAGTGACGAGACCGGCGCGGTGGCCGGGCTGCTCCAGCGCGGCTGGGCGGTGGCGCCGGGCGCCCGCTTCCGGCTGGCCTCACCGCCGGGCATCCGGCTGACCGTCTCCGCGCTCGCCCCCGCCGACGTCGTCCCGCTGGCCGACGCCGTCGCCGCCGTACTGCGCCCGGCGGGGCCGGGCGCGGCGTCAGGCGCGGGCCGCTACGGCTGAGCCCTGACGGCCGAAGCGGGTGCGTTCGCCGCGGGCTCGGCCGCGGACCGGGGCTCCGCGGCGGGCATCGCGCCCTCCGTCCGTATCAGCGTCTGGAGCCGGACCTCGGCCTCCACGGGCACGGCGGCCGGGTCCGGTTCCGGTGCGGGCGCGGCCTTGGGGCGGCGCTGGGTGAGGGCCGCGCCGATCAGGATGACGGCGGCGCCGACCGGCTCGTTCCAGCTCAGTGCCTCGCCGAGCAGCAGGACACCGGCGGCGGTGGCCACGATCGGGATGAGGTAGGTGACCATCGAGCCGATCGTCGGCCCCTTCTCCGCGACCAGGCCGTACTGGATGAGGAAGGCGACCCCGGTGCCGAGCGCGCCCAGCGCCAGCACCGACAGCACCGACTTGAGCGGGTACGCGTCGGGCATCGAGGTGAAGAACGGCGTGACCAGCAGCAGTTGCGCGGTGCCGAGGCTCAACTGGCTCGCGGACATGGCCAGGTGGGAGCTGCCCGTGCCGGACAGGGTGCGGCGCACGTACGCCCAGCCGACCGCGTAGCTGAAGGCCGCGGTGAGCGCCATGATCGTGCCCTTGGGGTCCTGTCCTGAGAAGCCCTGCCAGGCGCCGAGCACGGTCAGCACGCCGATGAAGCCGAGGCCGACTCCCGCGAAGCGCTGCCGCGAGGGCCGGTCCTCCGACAGCGCGACCACGGACACCAGCATCGAGAACAGCGGTGTCGCCGCGTTGCATATCCCCGCCAGCATCGACGGGATGGTCTGCTCGGAGTAGGCGAAGAGCGAGAACGGCAGCGCGTTGAGCAGTACCGCGGCGACCGCCAGGTGCAGCCAGACGCGCGGTCCGCGCGGCAGCCGCTCCCGCTTGACCGCGACGGCCACGGCCAGCACCGCCGTGCCGAAGACCATCCGGCCGAGCGTGACCTGGAGGGGCGCGAACGCCTCGTTGCCCACCTTCATGAACAGGAAGCTGAAGCCCCAGACCAGGCCGAGCGCGGCGAAGCGGATCCGCCAGTCGACGGTCCTGCGCGGTATGCGGAGCGAGGTCCGGCCGGAGCGGGGCGAAGAGGAGGCGGGTGTCGGGGAGACGGGAGCGGAAGCGGCTGTCCTGGGCTCGGCGGGTGCGGTCATGCGACTACGATGGCGCGTTCGACCTCGTAGAACAAGCGAGAATTTGTACACGGACGACGTAGGATTACTAACATGTTGAGTCTGGAGCGCCTGCGCGTCCTGCACGCCATCGACACCTACGGCTCGGTGTCCGCCGCGGCGGACGTGCTGAGTGTGACGACCTCGGCCGTGTCGCAGCAGATGGCGAAGCTGGAGCGGGAGACCGGCCAGTCCCTGCTCACGAAGAACGGCCGCGGGGTACGGCTGACCGACGCGGGACGGCTGCTGTCCGGGCACGCCGACCGGATACTGTCCCTGGTCGAGCTGGCGCACGCCGACCTGGAGGCGCACCGGGGCGCCGCCGTCGGCGAACTGCGGGCCGGCGCCTTCCCCACCGCCGTCCGGGGCCTGTTCCCCGACGCCCTCAACGCGCTGCGGCGCGAGCACCCGCAGCTCAGGACCGTCGTGCACGAGCTGGAGCCGCAGGAGTCGCTGGCCCGGCTGGCCCGCGGCGACATCGACCTCGCGGTCGTCCTCGACTGGTACAACAAGCCGCTGTCGCTGCCCGGCGGCCTCGCCAAGGCGCCCCTCGTCGACGACATCGCCGACATCGCGCTGCCCGTGGGGCACCGGCTGGAGGGCTGCGACCAGATCGAGCTGGACGAACTGATCGACGAGGACTGGATCGCCTGGCCCGACGGCGGTTTCTGCAACGAATGGCTGCTGTTCACCCTGCGCGGCAAGGGCATCGAACCGCGGATCGCGCACCACGCCGAGGAGCACGCCACCGTGCTCGCCCTCGTCGCCGCCGGTCTCGGCGTCGCCGTCATGCCCCGCCTCGGCCGCGACCCGATGCCCGGGGGCGTCCGCATCGCCCCCGTCCAGCACACCATGCGCCGCCATGTCTACGCCGTCTGGCGCGAGGACGCGGACCGTCGCCCCGCCATCCGCGTGGCGGTCGAGGCCCTGCGCCGCTCGGCGGGACGCGTGGGCGACTGACCCCCGGCGAAGCGGTACGGAGCCCGGCCCGCAGCGGCCTCCGGAATCCGGTCCGACGGTGGGGCTCGCGCCGGCCGGCGGATTCAGGGGCGCCCCGGCTCCGGCCCGGCCGCCGCGGCGGCCATCTTCGTGAAGTCCCACGAGACGACCCGCTCCGGTGTCAGCCGCAGCCACGCGTGCCGTCCGTCGTGCGGCATCGCGGGCAGGCCGAAATTCCGCTCGGAGAAAAGGCGTTCCGGTGTGTCGAGTTCGGGGTGCGGCACGCCGGTACGGGGGGCCTCGCCGACGAAGTCGACCGAGCCGGACAGCTCGACGCCGCGCAGCTCGCCGTAGTCCTCGCCGTCGTCCACGACCACGGCGATCCGCGGGTCGCGCCGCAGGTCGGCCCAACGGCGGCTGCGGACCAGGGAGTAGAGCCAGAGCGAGGTGCCGTCCCAGGCGAACCACAGGGCGCCCGCGTGCGGACGGCCGTCCGGCGAGACGGTCGCGACCCGGCAGGTGCGGTGTCCGGCGAGGAAGACGTCGATCTCCGCCGCGCTCATCATGATCCTGCGGCCCCGACGCTGGGTGGCGGTCATGGCACCTCCGTGCGCATCGCCCATGGCTGACGAGGAGCTGATCCCATGTCAGGTCCTCCGCCGGAATCATCCGGCACCGGACCGCGAGGGTCCAGCCCCTGATCCCTTCCGATCTGACGGACCGTCAATTATGGTGCGCGCCATGACCTCCGCCGACCGCCTCGCCGCACTGCTGCGGCCCGCGACCACCGCGCTGCTGACCGTCGAGTGCCAGCGCGGTGTGGTCGGGAGCGACAGCGCGCTGCCCGAACTGGCCGCCGCGGCACGCGACTCGGGCGTGCTGGACCGCGTCGGCCGCCTGGTCGCGGGCGCGCACGCCGCGGGCGCCGCCGTCCTGCACGCCGTCGCGATCCGCCGCCCGGACGGACGCGGCGCCAACCGCAACGCCCGGCTGTTCCGCGCCGCCGACCGGCTGCCGGTCAAGCAGCTCGACGGCACCGACGCCGTACGGCTCACCGAGGAGATCCCGGTCGCCGACACCGACCTGACGGTCACCCGGCTGCACGGCCTCTCGCCGATCGCGGGCACCGACGTCGACGCGCTGCTGCGCAACCTCGGCTGCCGGACCCTGATCGTCACCGGGGTCTCGCTCAACATCGCGGTCCCCAACGCGGTCTTCGACGCCGTCAATCTCGGCTACGACGTGGTGCTGCCCGCCGACGCCGTCGCCGGAGTCCCCGCCGACTACGCGGCGGCCGTCGTCCGGCACAGCCTGTCGCTGGTCGCCACGGTGACGACGACCGACGACATCCTGGCCGCCTGGAAGCGGTGACGCGAGCGCCACAACACCGTTGTCCCGAAGCGCTGTTGGCCGCCTCGGATTCCGGTCGCCGCCCGGCGCCGGACGCGGCACCCACCCGCCGCGCCCGGCACCGCAGCCGACGACGTAAGCCAGTAAGCCCGTAGACCCGTAGACCCGTAGACCCGTGAGCCCGTGAGCCGTACGTCCGGACCGATCAGCTACCGAGCATCACCTGGTCACCCGACACCGTCACGTTCTCCGAAGGCAGCGGCCTCGTCGCCGGGCCGCTGGCGACGCTGCCGTCGGCCACGTGGAACTTGCTGCCGTGGCAAGGGCAGTTGATCGTGCCGTCGGACACGCTGCCGACCTGGCAGCCCGAGTGGGTGCAGGTCGAGGAGAACGCCTTGTACTGCCCGGCGGTCGGCTGGGTGACGACCACCTTCTGGTCGGCGTAGATCTTCCCGCCGCCGACCGGGACGTCCGAGGTCTTGCCGAGCGCGGTGCCGCCGCCACCGGAGGCCGCGGACGAGGTGGGCGCCGTGCCCGCGTCCGACGTGGTGGGGTCCGCGCCGGCCGAGGTCGTCGGCGCCCCGGCGTCCGACGGCGACGCGGAGTCGGAGGCGGCGTTCGACGAGTCGTCCGAGCTGCCGCAGGCGGCCAAGGCCGCGGCGAGTCCCACGCCGCCCGCCGCCGCTACGAAGCCGCGACGCGTGGGAGGCACGGAGAATCGGGGGGTCTCTGCCATGAGGTGCGTCCTGTCCGTTCGTGGGGCCGGGCGGCGGAGGGACACCGCCCGGCAGCGTGGTGTCACGCGTGCCGTCTCATACGGGCGTCCGCTCCGGAACGTTCAACGCCGCACGCAAGAAGTTCACCTGGTGCCTCAGGAGTCCCTCCACCACCGTCTCGTCCGTCGGCGAGTGCGTGACGTTCGACAGCGGCAGCACCTGGTGCGGGCGGTGGGCCGCGAGCAGGGCCGCCGACATCCGCAGCGTGTGCGCCACCACCACGTTGTCGTCCGCCATGCCGTGCACCAGCAGCAGCGGGCGCCGCAGGTCCGCGGCCTCGCCGATCGGCGACGAGCGGTCGTACGCGGCGGGCTCCTCGTCCGGGTGGCCGAGGAAGCGCTCCCGCCAGTGCGTGTCGTACAGCCGCTGGTCGCTCGGCGCCGCGCCGCTGACCGCCGCGTGGAAGACCTCGGGCCGGCGGATCACCGCCGCGGTGGCCAGGGTGCCGCCGTACGACCAGCCGCGGATCCCGACCCGCCCGAGGTCGAGGTCGGGGCAGTGCTCGGCCGCCGCGCGCAGCGCCGTGACCTGGTCCTCGATCGGCGCGCTGAGCGAGTCACCGCGCACGGTCTTCTCCCAGGCCGGGCCGCGCGCGGGTGTGCCGCGCCCGTCCGCGACGACCACCGCGAAGCCCTCCTCGGCGAACCACTGCGCCTCGTACATCGACCAGCCCCCGCCGCGCGTCACCAGCCGCATCGCGGGCCCGCCGTAGGAGGCGACCAGCACCGGCAGCGGCCCGCCGCCCGGCTCGTACCAGGACGGCAGCAGCAGCGCCGTACGGATCTCCCGCTCACCGGCCCGCAGCCAGGTCACGCGCGGGGTCAGGACGGGCTCCGCTGCCAGGCAGCCGACCGCGGTCTGCTGACCGCCGTCGCGCAGCAGCGTCGTGCGGTGGCCGCGCTCGGTGCGGGAGTCGAGCAGCAGTGTGCCGCCCGCGCGCAGGCCGGTGTGCACGCCGGGACCGGAGCTGAGCCGTACGGGGCCGCGCTCGCGGTCGTACGACCACAGGTGCTCCTCGGTCGGCTCGTCGCAGGCGGTGAAGAGCACCGACTCGCCCGCCGCGCCGAGGACTTCGCGGACGTGCAGACCGTCCGGCGTCACCGGCTCGCCGCCGACCGTCAGCCGCCGGGACCCGCCGGTGTCCGCGGTGTGCACCAGCGCGCCGGACCCGGTCCTGGCGGGCGTGCCGGGGATCAGTTGCACCCACGCCGGGTCGCGCTGTTCGTGCAGCAGCCGCGTCCCGCCGCTGCCGGGGTCGGCGGCGAGCACCCGTACCGTCCGCTGGTCCCGGCTCTGGACCGCCAGCAGCGGGCCGTGCGCGTCCCAGTCCGCGCTCGTCAGATATTCGTACGCCGCGCGGTCCCAGCGGACCTCGGTGCGCGTCCCGTCCAGACCCAGCAGGTGCAGCGAGACGTCGGCGTTGGCCGTGCCCGCCGTCGGGTAGGGCACCGCGCGCGGCGGCTTGGCGGGATCGGCCGGGTCGGAGATCCACCAGCGTCGGACGCGGGCGGTGTCGACGCGGGCGGTCAGGACCGCGGCGCCGTCGGGCGACCACCAGTGGCCGCGGTACCGGTGCATCTCCTCCGCCGCCACGTGCTCGGCGAGCCCCCACGTCACGTCCGCGGTCTCCGGCGCGGCGAGCAGCAGATCGGCGCCGCCGTCGAGGTCCGCCACCCGCAGCGCGCCCTCCGTCACATACGCAACGCGCCGCCCGGCCGGGTCCGGCCGCGGGTCGACCACGGGCCCGGCGGTGGCGACCGGGCGCGCCGCGCCGCCGTCGGTCCGCACCGTCCACAAGGCACCGTCCAGCGCGAAGACGACGGTGCGCGCGGCGGCGTCGGTGGCGTACGCGACGATGCCGCCGCTGCGTTCCCTGGTCCGCTCGCGCCTGACCAGCTCCGCCTCCGGCACCTCGCCCGGCGCGGCGCCGAGCGCGTCCGGATCGGCCAGCAGCCGCTCCTCGCCGTCCGCGAGCAGCCACAGACAGCTCGTACGGTCCTCGCCGCCGCGGGTGCGCAGGAAGAGCAGCCTCCCGCCGTCGGGGGAGAGGGTGAAGGAGCGGGGCACACCGAGCGAGAAGCGCTGGGTGCGGGCGAGTTGGCGGGGCAGGTCGCCGGAAGGGGTACGGAGCGGGGCGCGCGCCGGGTCACGCGCGAGGTCAGGTGCCGGGTTATCGGTGTCCATGAGGGGACTCTGGCCCATTAGCCTGGAGCGATGTTGAGAGAAGTGACGGGCATCCGCTATGTGACGCCGCTGCGCGAGGGCGGCTCGGTGCCCGGTGTCGTCGAGGCCGACGATCTCGGTACGTACGTCGTGAAGTTCACCGGCGCGGCCCAGGGCCGCAAGGCGCTGATCGCCGAGGTGATCGCGGGCGAGCTGGCCAGGCGGCTGGGCCTGCGGGTGCCGGAGCTGGTGCGCTTCCACTTCGATCCGGCCATCGCGCCCGGCGAGCCCGACCAGGAGATCCAGGATCTGCTGAAGGCGAGCGGCGGGCTCAATCTCGGAATGGACTTCCTGCCCGGATCTCTCGGCTTCGATCCACTGGTCTTCCCCGTGGACACCGCGGAGGCGAGCCGCATCGTCTGGTTCGACGCGCTCATCGGCAACGTCGACAGATCGTGGCGGAATCCTAACATGCTGGTCTGGCACCGGGACTTGTGGCTCATCGACCACGGCGCCTCACTGATCTGGCACCACAACTGGCGTACGGCGCGAGCCGCTTCCGACAAGCCGTACAACGCCGCCGACCACGCGCTGTCACGCTTCTCGCCCGATCCGGCCGCCGCGGCGGCCGAGTTGGGGCCACTCGTCACCGACGCGCTGCTCGCCGAGGTGACCGCGCTGGTCCCCGACGAGTGGCTGACCGACGAGCCGGGGTTCGACTCGCCCGACGACGTACGCCGCGCCTACCGCGAGCTGCTGCTGGCCCGCGCCGGGGACGTACACCTGCGGACCACGCTCGCGCCCCGGCAGGAGGAGAAACAGCCGCCGCCGGAGTGGCTGCGGACCTGGGTCGAGGGGAAGAACGCCCAGTGACCGGCCGGGACGTCTTCGAGTACGCGCTGGTGCGCGTGGTGCCGCGGATCGAGCGCGGCGAGATGATCAACGCGGGCGTGCTGGTGTACTGCCGCGCGCAGGGCTTCGTCGGGGCCCGTGTGCACCTGGACGAGGCCAGGCTGCGCTGCCTGGACGCGGAGGTGGACGTGCTCGGCGTGCGGGTGGCGCTGCGCGGCTACGAGGACATCTGCGAGGGCGGCGAGCGGGCGGGACAGGCGGCTGGGGACGACCCCGGACGCCGTTTCCGCTGGCTCACCGCGCCGCGCAGCACCATCGTGCAGCCGGGCCCGATCCACACCGGTCTCACCGCGGACGCGGGCCGGGAGGCGGACCGGCTGCTGGAGCTGTTGGTGCGCTGAGCCATCTCGCACAGCCGTGCCCTGAGCCACATCGGCCGTGGTGGCGTTGACACAGGGTCACGGCGCTCCTACGGTTTCGGCAACGGGACCTACTAAGCGGTCGCTCATGTGCCAGGCGCGGGCCGGGCACGGACGGCGCCGCACCACAGGGCTGAGGAGATCAGATGTCCACCACCGAGCAGCGCGTCGCGATCGTCACCGGTGCCGCGCGCGGAATCGGCGCCGCCACCGCGGTGCGTCTGGCCGCCGAGGGCCGCGCCGTCGCCGTACTCGACCTCGACGAGAGCGCCTGCAAGGACACCGTCGAGACGATCACCGCGGCGGGCGGCAAGGCCATCGCGGTCGGCGCCGACGTGTCCGACGAGGCGCAGGTCGAGGCGGCCGTCGCCAAGGTGGTCCAGGAGCTGGGCGCGCCGACGATCCTGGTGAACAACGCGGGCGTGCTCCGCGACAATCTGCTGTTCAAGATGAGCGCGTCCGACTGGGACACGGTCATGAACGTGCACCTGCGCGGCGCCTTCCTGATGACCCGCGCCGTCCAGAAGCACATGGTGGACGCCGCGTTCGGCCGCGTCGTCAACCTCTCCTCGTCCTCCGCGCTCGGCAACCGCGGCCAGGTCAACTACTCGGCCGCCAAGGCCGGTCTCCAGGGCTTCACCAAGACCCTCGCCTTCGAACTCGGCAAGTTCGGCGTCACCGCCAACGCCGTCGCGCCCGGCTTCATCGCCACCGACATGACCGCCGCCACCGCCGCGCGCGTCGGCATGGGCTTCGACGACTTCAAGGCCGCCGCCGCCACCCAGATCCCGGTCCAGCGGGTCGGCGTCCCCGACGACGTCGCGAACGCCATCGCCTTCTTCACCGGCGAGCAGGCCGGCTTCGTGTCCGGCCAGGTCCTGTACGTGGCCGGTGGCCCGCTCGACTGACGCGCGCCGCGCCGACCGAGTGACACCCCACAACCGACAGGCCGGAGGCCCCAGACCATGACCCAGCCCCCCGACAGCGGGCGTGTCGCCCTCGTCACCGGCGCCAGCCGGGGCATCGGCTACGGCATCGCCGAAGCCCTCGTCGCCCGCGGCGACCGGGTGTGCATCACCGGGCGCAACGAGGACGCGCTCAAGGAAGCCGTCGAGAAGCTCGGCGCCGACCGCGCCATCGGCGTCGCGGGCAAGGCCCACGACGAGGCGCACCAGGCCGTCGCCGTGGAACGCACCATGGAGGCGTTCGGCCGCGTCGACTACCTCGCCAACAACGCGGGCACCAACCCGGTCTACGGGCTGCTCGCCGACCTCGACCTCGGCGTCGCCCGCAAGGTGTACGAGACCAACGTCATCTCCGCGCTCGGCTTCGCCCAGCAGACGTGGAAGGCGTGGCAGAAGGAGAACGGCGGCGCGATCGTCAACGTCGCCTCCGTCGCGGGCCTCGCCCCCTCGCCGCTCATCGGCGCCTACGGCATCAGCAAGGCCGCGATGATCAACCTCACGGTGCAGCTCGCCGCGGAGATGGCGCCCGGCGTCCGGGTCAACTCCGTCGCGCCCGCCGTGGTGAAGACGAAATTCGCCGCCGCGCTGTACGAGGGCCGGGAGGCGGAGGCCGCGGCCGCGTACCCGCTCAAGCGGCTCGGTCTGCCCGAGGACATCGGCGGCGCCGCCGCCTTCCTGCTCTCCGACCAGGCGAGCTGGATCACCGGGCAGAATCTCGTCCTCGACGGCGGGCTCTTCCTCCAGGCGGGGGTCGCGTAGCGGCGGCCGTCCGAGGGGTCCGCGAGTCGGCCCGTACGAACGCGGCCCGGACGCGCGGGCTTGCCTTCGTCCGTACTCCAACGTGCACAGTCCTCGTGTGGGTGACCGCGACGGTCGCCCGCCGAGGACTTCCCACGTTACGGATTACGGAGACCGCACATGCGTTACCGCACACTCGCAGGAGGCGCGGGGCCCGAGGTCAGCGCCCTGTGCCTGGGCATCCTGCCGTTCGGCACGACCGTGGACGAAGCCACGTCCTTCGCGATCCTGGACCGCTTCGCCGAGGCGGGCGGCACCTATGTCGACACCGCCAACAACTACTCGGTCTGGGCCCCCGGCGGCACCGGCGACGAGAGCGAACTGCTGCTCGGCCGCTGGCTGCACAGCCGCGGCGCCAGGGACCGTACCGTCGTCGCCACCAAGGTCGGGGCCCGGCCGCCCGTCGGATCGACGGCCGTGTGGCCCGACGCCTGGGAAGGGCTGTCGGCCAAGGCGATCGAGGCCGGGATCGAGGGCAGCCTGCGGCGGCTGGGCACCGACCACGTCGACGTGTACTACGCGCACGTCGAGGACCGCGACGTGCCGATGGCCGAGACCGTCCAGGCATTCGCGGACGTCGTGCGCGGCGGCAGCACCCGCGTCCTGGGATGCAGCAACCACGCCGCCTGGCGCGTCGGCGCGGCCCGGCAGTATGCCGCCGACCACGGGCTGCCCGGCTACACGTGCGTGCAGCAGCGCTACACCTACCTGTGGCCCGTGCCGGGCGGCGAGTGGGGCGCGCAGTGGTACGCCCGCGACGACATGCAGGACCTGGTCGCCTCGAACGACGACATGACGCTGATGGCGTACGGGCCGTTGATGAGCGGCGCCTACACCCGCACCGACAAGGAACTGCTCGCGCAGTACGACCACCCCCTGTCGCACCGCAGGCTCGAAGTGCTGCGGGAGGTCGCGGCCGAGGCGGGCGCGACGCCCAACCAGGTCGTCCTGGCCTGGCAGATGGGCGGCGCGCTGCCGGTGGTTCCCGTGGTCGGGGTGAGCAGCCTCGCGCAGCTCGAAGAGGCTCTGGGCGCCGTGGAGTTGGACCTGGACCCGGAGCTGCGGGCCCGGCTGGACGCCGTCTGAGCGCGGCGGGCGGGTGAGGCCGCCGACGCCGATCGGTGAGCTGATCGGCGGGCCGGCCGGTGAGTTGGCCGGGGGTGCGGGGATGTCAGTGGGTGGCGGTACGTTCTGGGGCAGTAGCAAACGGATCGATTGCCGGAGGTTCCTGACGTGCCCAGCATGCTGCCCGACTCCTGGGAGACCGTTCTCGGCGAGGAGTTGGACAAGCCGTACTTCCAGCAACTCACCGAATTCGTCGAGGCCGAGCGGGAGGAGCACCGGATCTTCCCGCCGCGCGACGAGGTCTTCGCGGCGCTGGAGGCGACGCCGTTCGACCGCGTCAAGGTGCTGATCCTCGGTCAGGACCCGTACCACGGCGCGGGACAGGGGCACGGACTGTGCTTCTCGGTGCGGCCCGGCGTGAAGACGCCGCCCTCGCTGCGGAACATCTTCAAGGAGATGAAGGAGGAGCTGGGCCACCCCATTCCGGACAACGGCTATCTGATGCCGTGGGCCGATCAGGGTGTCCTGCTGCTCAACGCGGTGCTGACGGTCCGCGAGGGCGAGGCCAACTCGCACAAGGGCAAGGGCTGGGAGAAGTTCACCGACGCGGTCATCAAGGCCGTGGCGGCCCGCCCCGACCCGGCCGTCTTCGTCCTGTGGGGGAACTACGCGAAGAAGAAGCTGCCGCTGATCGACACCGAGCGGCACGCCGTCGTCCAGGGCGCGCACCCCTCGCCGCTGTCGGCGAAGCTCTTCATGGGCAGCCGCCCCTTCACCCAGATCGACAAGGCCGTCGCCGACCAGGGGCACACCCCGATCGACTGGCGCATCCCCGATCTCGGGGCGTCCGCGAGTTAGCTTCGTGGGTGAGGCGAGGAGGCTCGGGTGGAGCGACGGGACGAGCCGGGTGGACCGGACGCGATCATGACCAGGATCGGACAGGTCGTGATGCTGCTGCACGCCGGGGACCGGGAGGAGGCCAGAACCCGGTTCGGCGCGCTGTGGGACGAGATCGGGGAGCGGGGCGACCCCCTGCACCGCTGCACGCTGGCGCACTACATGGCCGACACGCAGGACGACCCCGAGGACGAACTGGCGTGGGACCTGCGGGCGTTGCGGGCCGCCGACGCCGTCACGGCGCGCGGCGGCACCGAGCCCCGCGGGGGCCCTGACAGCCCCGGCGGCCCTGACAGCCCCGGCCGCTCCACCGGCGCCGCGCAGATCCGCGGCTTCTACCCGTCGCTCCACCTCAATCTCGCCGCTTCCTACGCGAAGGTGGACGAGGGCCGGCTGGCCCGCAGCCACCTCGGCCTGGCCCGCAAGGCGTGCGACGTGCTCGCCGAGGACGCGTACGGGGACGGGGTGCGGGCCGCCGTGGCCCGGATGGAGTTGCGGCTGCTGGGCTCCGACCAGCTTCCGTAGCCGTGAGCCGTGAGCCGTGAGCCGTGAGCCGTGAGCCGTCAGGGGGCAGGGGTCAGCGGTCCCCCGTCACCCGTCACCCTTCGGCCGTCAGCCGTCAGCCGTCAGCCGTCAGCCGTCAGCCGACGCGAGCCGTGCCGCCCGTCCGGCCCGGCTCACCGGCCGTAGGACTGACGGCAGATCCGGGCCGCGTCCCCGTCCTTCGCCCAGCCGCCGTAGGTCTCGCCCAGCGCGCAGACGTCGGCGGCGCCGTGCAGCGCCGCTGCCGGTCCGCGCGGGAGGGACGTCGGCGGCGGCACCGAGCGGGAGCGCGGCACCGGCCGGTGCCGCGGCTCAGGGCCAGGCCGCGGCCCTGAACCCGCGGAGTACGGGCCCGCGCCCGGTCGGCCGCCCGGCCCAACGGCACCGCGCTCCGGCTCGGGCGAGGGCGTCCTGGAAGGGGCCGGATCCGGCTCGGCCGTCTCCAGCAGCACATGGTCGGGCCGCGGCACCAGCGGCCCGCCGTCCGGCGCCGCCACCCGCGGCGCGGCCCTGCCGGGCACGGGAGCGGGGACGGGGACGGGGGCCGGGGGAGCGGAGACGGTGGTGCACCCGGCCGCGGCGGAGGCCGCCACCAGGAACACGACCACGGGTAGGCGGCGCATTCCGACAACTGTGCCGAAACATGGCGGAGCCGGGTATGCCCCGCAGGGGTGAGCGGCCGGGCGGGGCGTACCGCGCGCTCACCCGTCCGGGGCCGGTCCGCCGCGGGGCCGCGCCGTACGCCCGCTCCCCGAAGGCCCCGGAAGCGTCCCCGCACCGTCCCCGTATGCTGCGGGGACACCGCGAGAAGGAACGACAGGAGCAGCGCATGGCATCCGGCAGCGCCCCACGGAAGATCGGCGTGATCGGGCTCGGTGACATCGCGCAGAAGGCGTATCTGCCGGTCCTCGCCTCGCAGCCGGACCTCGAACTGCACCTCCAGACCCGCACCCCGGCGACCCTCGACCGGATCGGCGACGCCTACCGGCTGCCGCACCGCCACACCTCACTGGACACGCTGCTCGACCAGGGCCTCGACGCCGCCTTCGTGCACGCGCCCACCGACCTCCACGTCGAGATCGCCGGACGGCTGATCGAAGCGGGCGTCCCCGTCTACGTCGACAAGCCGCTCGCCCGCGATCTGGACGGCGCACGGCAACTGGTGGCCCTCGCCGAGGAGCGCGGCGTCCCGCTCATGGCGGGCTTCAACCGCCGTTACGCGCCCGCCTACGCGCAGTGTCTCGACCACCCGCGCGACCTGATCCTCATGCAGAAGAACCGCGTCGGCCTCCCCGAAGAGGCCCGCGGGATGATCTTCGACGACTTCATCCACGTCGTCGACACCTTGCGCTTCCTGGCCCCCGGCACCGTCCGGGACGTCCACGTCTCCGCCAAGGTCCGTGCCGGCCTCGTCCACCACATCGTGCTGCACCTGTCGGGTGACGGCTTCACCGCGATCGGCTCCATGAACCGGATGAGCGGGTCCACCGAGGAGAGCCTGGACGTCAGCGGTGACGACACCCGCCGTCAGGTGCTGAATCTCGCCGAGGTCATCGACCACAAGGGCCAGCCGACGGTACGCCGCCGGGGCGACTGGGTGCCGGTGGCCCGGCAGCGCGGCATCGAGCAGATCACCCTGGCCTTCCTCGACGCCGTCCGCGCGGGTAAGCACCTCGACGCCCAGGACGCGCTGCGCACCCACGAGCTGTGCGAGCGGGTCGTCACCGAGGTCCGGGAGCTGACCGCCTGACCAGCACCACGCGCCGGATCTCGTAGGCGGCGGCCAGCACGACCAGCAGCAGCGCCAGACGCGGCACCCAGTCGCCGAACCGGTCGTACGGGCTGCGGCCGGTGGCCAGCGGCACCGCGTAGACCCGCGCCGTACTGCTGCTCTCGCTGATCCGCTGCCCGACCGGGTGGCCGTTCGCGTCGTAGACGGCGCTGATCCCGGTCAGGGTCGCGTGCACCATCGGCCGCCAGCTCTCCGCTGCCCGCAGTGCCGCGAGCGAGGCGTGCTGCGCGGGCGCCCACGACCCCTGGAACGACGACGTGGACGACTGCGCCACCAGCACCTGGGCGCCCTTGTCCGCGAGATTGCGGCTCATGTCGGCGAAGGCGGACTCGAAGCAGATCAGCGGCCCGATCCGTACCGTCCCGGTGTCCATCACGACCTGGTGGTCGCCGCGCTGCCGGTCCTCACCCGCGGCCTTGCCGACCGAGGTGGCCCAGCCGAGCAGCGACCGGAAGGGGATGTACTCGCCGAACGGCACCAGCCGCATCTTGTCGTACGTGGGTCCGGTGACGCCGTCCGGGCCGATCAGCACCGACGTCTTGGAGATGCCCGTGCCGTCCGCGCGCTCCGCGTCGACATTGACCAAGATGTCGGCGCCGACCTGCTGGGAGAGGGCCGCCAGCTCCTCCGCCAGCTGGGGCCGCGAGGTGAGGTCGAAGCCGACGCTGCTCTCGCCCCAGACCACGAGATCCGGGTGGCTGCCCACCAGGCCGCGGGTGAGCGCCACCTGCCGGTCGATCCGGGCCTCGGGGCCCACGACGACGCCCGGCTGGACGACCGCGACCCGCACGGCGCCGGACTGCTGCGGGTGCGGCGCCCACAGCCACACCATGCCGGTCAGCACGGCGGCCGTGGCCAGCGCGGTCGCCGCGGGCCTGCGGACGGCGGGCACCGCGACGAGCGCGGTCAGCGCGGTGTTGACGAGCACCACCAAGAGGCTGACCAGCCACACCCCGCCGACGGAGGCCAGCCGCAGCGCGGGCCGCACCTGCCACTGGCTGGCGCCCAGCAGTCCCCAGGGGCCGCCGAGATACTGCCAGGAGCGCACCAGCTCCACCATCAGCCAGCCGCACGGCACCAGCACCATCGCCGCCGCGGCCCGCCGCGACCCGGTGCCCTCGCCGAGCAGCCTGCGCACCAGCCAGCCCCACGGCGCCCACAGCGCGCCCAGCAGCAGGGCGAGCACGACGATGAACACGTTCAGACTCGCGAAGAGCCAGTGGTGCACCGCCAGCATGAAGCCCGCGCCGCCCAGCCAGCCGTCCAGCGCCGCCCGCCGCGCACTGCCCGCGGAGCGCACCAGCAGCATCCACGGCACCAGCGCCACGTACGCCAGCCACCACAGCGACGGCGCGGGGAAGGCGAGCGCCGGGAGCGCCCCGGCGGCGGCGGCGCCCAGCCCGCGCGCCCACGGCGAGGACAGCCGTGACCGCTGCTCCTGGGCCGTCACCGTCATGCGTGCTCCCTCGCCGCCGTTCACTGTCGCTCTGTTCCGCCCTGTTCCGTCCGCACGCCGCCATGCGCGCCGAATCCGCTCCGGCGTTCCTGGCTCCGGCCTACCCTGCGCGGATGGCGGCATGCGGACGACGGCGTGTCGTCCGCATGCCGCCATCCCCGTGCCGCCGTGTCCCTGCCGTCGCCCGCGCGTCGCCGCGCACCCGCCGGTGGCCGCCGCGCGTGCCGCTGCCCCGGTCGGTACGGCGTTCCCCACACCGGTCCGCGGGCGGCTCAGCCGTCCTGGTCCTCCAGCACGGCGAGATCCTCGGGCGCGGGACCGTTGCCGACGGCGCGGCGGCGTACGACCGTGAAAGCGGCGGCTGCCGAGCCGGTGAAGGCGGCGGCCACCACCCACGGGCGGTTCAGGACATGGCCGGTCAGATGGTCCAGAGAGTAGCGGCCGGGCCCCGTGACACCCAAAGCGGCGGCGCAGAAGCCGAGGAAGGCGGGGTACTCGTAGCCGCCGGACGTGTTGAAGAAACCGGCGGGGGCGTGGACGGAGACCGCGCCCGCCATGGCGCCGGCCGCCGCCGCGCCCGCGGCCGGGGTGGCGATCCCCAGGGCCAGCAGCAGCCCGCCGCCCGCCTCGCCGAGCCCGGCCGCGACGGCGCTCGCCCGCTCCGGCTTGAAGCCCATCTGCTCCATGGCCGCCGAGGTGCCGTCGATCCCGCCGCCGCCGAACCAGCCGAAGAGCTTCTGCGCGCCGTGCGCGAAGAGCACCCCGCCGGTCCCCGCGCGCAACGCCAGCAGTCCGATGTCCTTGCGGTGCGCGAGTGCCATGACCGGGTCCTCTCCTGGTGCCGGGCCCCGGTACCGGTCCGACTCCGGACCGCCGGGCTGCTCCCAGTCTTCGCGGACCCCACCGGATGCCGCCGCTCCTGGCGGTCCGTCCGGGCTACACGGCTGCCACGGGCTACACGGCTGACATCGGCCTCGCGGCTCGTCCGGACACCACCGCTCGTCTGGACGCCATCGCTCGGACGCACACCGGCGCCGTACAGAGACCACTGCTTGTACGGAGTCCACCGCCGTCGCAGACGTCACCGCCCGATCAGGGCAGCCGGTTCCACGCGGTCAGCACATGGCGGCCGTGTTCCAGGCCGAGCCGGCTGACGGTGCCGGTGGCGAGCTGGAACAGGGCGCCGTCGGCCGGGGGCAGCCCCAGTCTGCGGGCGGTCAGCACCCGCAGGAAGTGGGCGTGCGCGACCAGCACCACATCGCCGCCGTCGCTGTTGGTGAACGCCGCGTCGGCGAGGGCCAGCACCCGGTCGGCCCGCTCGCCGACCTGTTCCGCCGTTTCCCCCGGATGGCCCTCGGGGCCCTCGGGGACCCCGTCGGTCCACAGATCCCAGGTGGGACGGGTGCGGTGGATGTCACGGGTGGTGACGCCCTCGTAGCCGCCGTAGTCCCACTCGCACAGGTGGGCGTCGACCCGTGTGCGCTCGAGCCCGGCCAGCTTCGCGGTGTCCCGCGCGCGCCGCATCGGGCTGGTGATCACGGTGGAGATGTGCCTGCTGGCCAGCATCGGAGCCAGCGTTCTGGCCTGCTCCTCGCCGTTCGGGGTGAGGGGCAGATCGGTGTAGCTGGTGTGCTGGCCGGTCAGCGTCCACTCGGTCTCGCCGTGACGGATCAGTACCAGTTCGCCCATCGGTACACCTCCCGCGGCGCCCCTCGGCGCCCCGAAGTGATCATACGTCCGCCCGGTCCCGTCAGTAGGATGACGGCCTGGCCACCCCTCTCCGCGCGCGACCCGGATGTGTGAACACCGACATGTGAGTACAGATGTGTGTGCACAGACGTGTGCACACCACCGCGTGATTCAGACAGCAGCCCAGGAGCCGGTATGAACGACGCTGCCCGTACCTACGACGTGATCGTCATCGGAGCCGGACCGGTCGGTGAGAATCTCGCCGACCGCACGCAGGCCGCAGGGCTCAGCACGGTCGTCGTGGAGAGCGAGCTGGTCGGCGGCGAGTGCTCCTACTGGGCGTGCATGCCGAGCAAGGCACTGCTGCGCCCGGTGGTCGCCCGCGCCGACGCGAGCCGGCTGCCGGGGCTGGCCCGCGCGGTCGCGGGACCGCTGGACGCCGCTGACGTCCTCGCCCGCCGCGACGAGTTCACCTCGCACTGGAAGGACGACGGCCAGGTGGGCTGGCTGGAGTCGGTCGGCGTCGATCTCGTACGCGGCCAGGGCCGCCTGGACGGTCCCAAGCAGGTCGCGGTGCTGACGCCGGAGGGCGAGACCGTACGGCTGACCGCGCGGCACGCCGTCGCCGTCTGCACCGGCACCTCCGCCGCGCTGCCCAAGCTGCCGGGCATCGCCGACATCAACCCGTGGACCAGCCGTGAGGCGACCAGCGCCAAGGAGGTCCCCGGCCGCCTGGTCGTGGTCGGCGGCGGTGTGGTGGCCGTCGAGATGGCGACCGCCTGGCAGGCGCTCGGCTCGCGGGTGACCATGCTCGTGCGCGGCGACCGCCTGCTGGAGCGCATGGAGCCCTTCGTCGGCGAACTGGTCACCGACGGCCTGCGCGAGGCGGGCGTGGAGGTGCACTTCGGTACGAACGTGCCGATCGTCGAGCGCGACGGCGCGGACGGCGAGGTACGGGTCGGCCTGGAGGGCGGCCAGCGGGTCGTCGCCGACGAGATCCTCTTCGCCACCGGCCGCTCGCCGCGCACCGGCGACCTCGGGCTGGAGACGGTCGGCCTGCGCCCCGGGGACTGGCTGGGCGTGGACGTCACCTGCCGGGTCACCGGTGTGCCGGACGGCTGGCTCTACGCGGCGGGCGACGTCAACCACCGCGCGCTCCTCACCCACCAGGGCAAGTACCAGGCCAGGATCGCCGGGGCCGTGATCGCCGCCCGCGCCAAGGGCGAGCCGGTCGACGACGCGCCCTGGGGTCCGCACGCCGCCACCGCCGACGACGCCGCCGTGCCGCAGGTGGTCTTCACCGACCCCGAGGCGGCCTCCGTGGGCCTCACGGCGAGCGAGGCGGAGCGCGCCGGACACCGGACCAAGGTCGTGGACTACGACCTCGGCCAGGTCGCGGGCGCCTCCCTCTACGCCGACGGCTACCGCGGCAGGGCCCGCATGGTCGTGGACCTCGACCGAGGCATCCTGCTCGGCGTCACCTTCGTCGGCCCCGGAGTCGGCGAACTCCTGCACTCCGCGACGGTCGCCGTCGCGGGCGAGGTGCCCATCGAGCGGCTGTGGCACGCGGTCCCGGCGTACCCGACGATCAGTGAGGTGTGGCTGCGCCTGCTGGAGGAGTACCGGGGCTGACCGCGGTCATGGCCGTGGCGCGCCGCCGCGATATTCGCCGGGGCCGCCGCGCTGGCGGGCGCGGCCGTCTTCGGTGTGGCGTCGCCCGCGTCCGCCGCGGGCTACTCCTGCTCGCACGACGGTCACGCCATATGGTGCGCCACCGTGACGGCCGTCGACCCCGGCTCGTATCTGGCCTCGCACTACGGGCCGAGCTACGGCTCCGGTCAGACCGGGCGGCGCTATTACAACGGCGAGGAGAGGGAACTCGCCTGCTGGACGACCGGTGACGGCGACGCCGACGGGCACGGCGACCGCTACTGGTTCATGCTCGACTTCGACGGCGACAGCGGCTACGTCAACGACTGGTATCTGACGACCGGTTCCGCCGCCCAGTGGCAGCCGCACGTCCCGCACTGCTGACTGACGCATCCTCAGAAGCGTTCAGCGTTCAGCGTTCAGCGTTCAGCGTTCAGCGTTCAGCGCGCGGCGAGTTCGGCGTAGAGAGCCGAAGGGTCGGCGGCGAGGCCGGCCTTGACCTGACGGCTGGTGTCGTCGGCCAGCACCTCGTACAGCCCGGCCTCGACGCCGTCGAGCGCGATGCGGGCGATCTTGGCGGGGTCCGACTTGGGGGCGTCGACGCGCGCGGCCATGTCGGTGTCCATGTAGCCGACGTGCAGGCCGGTGACGAGGGTGCCCTGGCCGTGCAGCGCCAGCCGGGTGGCGTTGGTCAGGGACCACTCGGCGGACTTGGCGGCCGAGTAGACGGCGCTGCCCGGCGTGGTGAACCAGGACAGGGCCGACAGCACGTTGAGCACCGCGCCGCCGCCGTTGCGGGCCAGGATCGGCGCGAAGGCGCGGCTGACGGCGAGCGTGCCGAAGACGTGGGTCTCGAACTCGTTCCGGACGACGTCCATCTCGCTGGTGAGCAGGTCCACCCCGTTCGACGCGCCCGCGTTGTTGATCAGCAGGGTGACGTCACCGGCCGCCTCGGCCGCCGCCCGTACCGACTCGGGGTCGGTGATGTCCAGCGCGAGCGGTACGGCGCCCGGGACGGTGACCGAGGCCGGGTTGCGGGCGGCGGCGTAGACCTTGGCCGCGCCCCCGTCGAGCAGGGCCTGGACGAACTTCTCGCCGAGGCCGCGGTTGCCTCCGGTGACGAGGGCGACAGCGCCGTTGATCTGCATGGGAGTGCCTTTCGGGAGGAGAGCGGTCCGCGGCCGGTACGTGCGCGGCCCGGGGGGTCGCGTGCGGTCCGCACGGATGCGGCCGACCATGGAAACCGATCGGTTTCCACCACCGTATACCGATCGGTTTCCGATGCCAAGCCGGAGCGGTAACCTCGGGGTATGACCACGACACAGAAGTCCGGCGCTACGGAGAAGTCCGGCACGCGCGACCGCCTGCTCGACGCCGCGGCCGGGCTCTTCTACCGGGAAGGCGTCGGCACCGGCATCGACGCGCTGTGCAAGGCCGCCGGGGTGTCCAAGCGCTCGATGTACCAGCTCTTCGCGAGCAAGGACGAGGTGCTGGCCGCCGCGCTCGACCGGCAGGGGCCGCCCGTCGAGGCCCGGCTGCTGCCGCCGCCCGGCGCGCCCGCGGCGCCGCGCGACCGCGTCCTGTACGTCTTCGAGCGGCTGGAGGAGACCGCCGCCTCGGCCGACTACCGCGGCTGCCCCTTCCTCGCCACGCAGGTCGAGCTGAAGGACCCGGAGCACCCGGCGAGCGTCGTGGCCCGCCGCAACAAGCAGGTGCTCACCGACTTCTTCCGCGCGGAGGCCGCGCGCGGCGGAGCCGCCGACCCCGCACTGCTGGCCCGCCAGCTCACCCTGGTCTTCGACGGCGCCAGCGCCCGCGCCGGAATCAAGGCGGAGGTCCTGGACGGCCTGGCGCTGAGCACAGCCGTCGCCGTCCTGGACGCGGCGGGCCTGACGGCTCCTCGGGCCTGACGGTGCGGAGGGTCTGACAGCGCGGCGGATCACGAACGGCCCTTTCGGCAGCTGGCACGCACCCCCGTCGCGTTGCCGGAATGCCCGAATAGCTCCGCTCTGCGGGCATCCCGGTGCGTTGCGCTCAGCGGGTCCCCCCGGACGGAGTCCGGGGGAGCACCGGGCACCGCCTGGACCGCCCATGATCCGCCGGACAGGCGCTAGTCGGGCAGTGCCACCTCCGCGAGCCTGCCGCTCGCCACGTCGAACACGAAGCCGCGCACCGCGTCGGTGTGCGGGATGAACGGGCTGTTCCTGATCCGGGCCGCGGACTGGCGGACGTCGGTCTCCAGATCGGTGAACGCCTCGGCCGCCCACGGCGGTTTGATGCCCGTCTCCTCGCGGATCGACTCGCGGAAGGCGTCGTCGCCGAAGGTGAGCATGCCGCAGTCGGTGTGGTGGATCAGCACGATCTCCCGTGTGCCCAGCAGCCGCTGACTGATCGCCAGCGAACGGATCGCGTCGTCGGTGGCCACCCCGCCCGCGTTGCGGATCACATGCGAGTCGCCCTCGGCGAGACCGAGCGCCCCGTACACATTGAGCCGGGCGTCCATGCACGCCAGAACCGCCGTGTGCCGGGCGGGCGGCAGCGGCAGCGGACCCTCGAAGGCCGCCGCGTACGCCGTGTTGTTCTCCAGATAGCCGTCGGTGGCGGTGGGGTGGTCGGTCATGGGAGCCTCCTGGTCGCGCTGAGCGGTGACGTCATGCGTGACGTCATACGGGTGAGGTCATGCGGTCCGCCGCCAGGCGTCCGCCAGCAACTCGTGGGAACGGACCCGGTCCCGGTGGTCGTGGGTGATGGTGGTGACCAGCAACTCATCGGCGCCCGTGGCCTGTTGGAGCACCCGCAGCCGGTCCGCGACACTTTCGGGTGTGCCGGTGAACTGGGTGCGCACCCGGTCCTCGACCAGCGCCCGCTCGTCCGCCGTCCACGAGTGGACCGCGGCCTCCTCCGGACTCGGGAAGGGGATCGCGCCCTGACCCGAGCGGATGCTGTGCACCCACAGCGCGTACGGCGACGCCAAGTGCCGCGCGGTGGCGTCGTCCTCGGCGACCACGACATCGGCCGAGACCAGCACATGCGGCTCGTCGAGCGTGGCGGAGGGCACGAACGCCTTGCGGTACGCGTCCACCGCTTCGAGGACGGCGGCCGGACTCACGTGGTAATTCGCCGCGAAGGGCAGGCCGAGCGCGCCCGCCGCCTGCGCGCTCGCCCCGCCGCTGCTGCCCAGCACCCACACCTGGAGATCGGCGCCCTCGCCGGGCACCGCGTGCGCGTCGAGTCCCTCCGGTGTCCGGTAGTCCCCGCGCAGCAGCCCGAGGATCTGGTCGAGCTGGTCGCGGTACTCGGGCAGTTCGGCCCCCGGGTACTGCACGAGCTGCGTGTAGCGCGTCAGCAGCGGAGAGCCGATCAGCCGGCTGAAGTCGTACGGCGCGGGGATCAGCAGCCCCTCCGGTGTGTACCGGGCCTCGGTGCGGCGCGGCGCCGGGGGAGCGGCGGGCGCGCCGCCGGACGCGGACGGCTTACGGAATCCGGTACGGCCGAGGCCCAGGTCGATCCGGCCCGGGTACAGCGCGTCGAGCAGCCCGAACTCCTCGACCACCGACAGCGGTGTGCGGTGCCCGAGCTGCACCGCGCCCGCGCCCACCCGGATCCGTGCGGTCGCCGCCGCCACGAGCTGGATCACCAGCGCGGGCGACACCCCGGCGACCCCGGTCGTCAGATGGTGCTCGGCCAGCCAGTAGCGCGCGTATCCGGCGGCCTCCGCGCGCTGTGCCAGGTCCACGGTGTTGCGCAGCGCCTGCGCGGCGGTGGAGCCCGAACTGATCGGCGACAGGTCGAGAATCGACAGCGGCACCGACGACGAGTTCGAAGAAGCCGAAGAGGCGGAAGGGTCCGGGGAACTCGAAGGGTCCGACGGACGTGAGGGGTTCGATGAGCCGGAAGCTGCGGGAACGCTCATGCGGCGTCGCCCTCCTTTGCGATGGTGCCTGCGCCGACGGTGTCCTTACGCGGAGAGGCCGTGTTCACCGGCCCCCAGTTCCACGGCGGATCGGGTATTTCCGCGCGGAGCACGGGCGCGACCTCGGACTGGAAACGCTCCAGCGACGTACGGTGCTCGGCCTCGCCGAGCCCGCTCGCGTCCGCGTGCAGATGCAGCACGGTGTGCCCGAACTCCTCGTGATAGCGGTGCACTTTCTCGATCACCTGCTGCGGGCTGCCGATCAGCGCCGAACTGCGCTCCACGAAGTCCTCCAGCGTTCCGAAGACCACCGGCAGGCCCACCTCCTTCTGGAACGCCAGATTGCTCTCGAAGATCGGCCGGTAGACCTCCAGCGCCTCCTGCGAGGTGCGGGCCACGTACAGCCCCGCGGAACCCGCGCCCACCGCGATGTCCGCCGGATCGTGCCCGTAGTGCTCCCAGCGCTCCCGGTAGTAGCGGATCAACTCGGCATACGGCTCGATGGGGTTGGTGACATTCGCCGAGAACAGCGGATCGCCGTAGCGGGCGGCGAGGTCCACGGACTCCTTGCTGGTCGCGCTGCCGTGCCAGACCCGGATCGGCCGCTGGTACGGCCGCGGCCAGACCTCCGCGTCCTTCAGCTCGGGGCGGAAGCGGGTCCGCGCGGTCACCTTGTCCTGCCGCCAGATCTGCCGGAACACCTCGTAGCTCTCGGCGTTGCGGTCCCACTGGTCCTCGGGTGTGACGTGGAACAGCTCGCGCTGCGCCGTGCCGTTGCCCTTGCCGATGATCAGGTCCAGGCGGCCCTCGGAGAGATGGTCGAGCGTCGCGTAGTCCTCGTAAGCCCTGACCGGGTCCAGCAGGCTCAGCGTGGTGACCGCGGTGAAGAGCCGGATGCGCCGGGTGATCGCTGCCACATGGCTGAGCACCACCGTCGGCGAGGAGGAGATGAACGGCCGCTCGTGCCGCTCTCCCACCCCGAACCCGTCGAAGCCCAACTCCTCGGCGAGCACCGCGTTGTCGAGGACTTCCCTGAAGCGCTCATGAGTGGACTTCAGGACGCCGGTGACCGGGTCGGGCCGGTGCACGATCAGCGTGATGGCGAGGAACTTCATGCCACCGACTCCCGTACGTCCGCGGCGTCGCCCCCGGCGTCCGGGTGGGCCAGGCCGAGGTGGTCCCGCAGCGTGCCGCCCTCGTACTCGGTACGGAACACACCGCGTTCCTGGAGCAGCGGTACGACGGTGTCGGCGAAGACGTCGAGACCGCCGGGGGTGATGTGCGGGACGAGGATGAAACCGTCGCTCGCGTCGGCCTGCACAAAGGAGTTGATGGTCTCCGCGACCGTCGTGGGGGAGCCGACGAACGACTGGCGGTTGCCGGTCTCGATGACCAGGTCGCGGATGGACCACTTGTTGGCCGCCGCCAGCTCCCGCCACTCGCGGGCGGTCGCCAACGGGTCGCGGTACATCCGGACTTGAGCCCGGCCGCGGGCGATGGTGTGCTCGCCGAGATCCGGGTCGATCTCGGGCAGCGGGCCCTCCGGGTCGTACCCGGACAGGTCGCGGTTCCAGACGAATTCCAGGTGCTTGATCGCGGTGGCACCGCTGACCTGCGCGCGGCGCACCTCGCGGGACAGCTCCTCCGCCTCGGCGTCGGTGTCGCCGAGCACGAAGGTGGCGGCGGGCAGGATCAGCAACTGGTCCGCCCGGCGGCCGTGCCGGGCCAGGCGCCCCTTGACGTCCGTGTAGAACTCCCGCCCCTCCTTGAGAGTGCTGTACCGGCTGAAGATCGCGTCCGCGCTCGACGCGGCGAATTCGCGTCCCTCTTCCGAGTCCCCCGCCTGGAAGATCACCGGGCGGCCCTGCGGGCTGCGCGGGACGTTGAACTGCCCCTGGATGTCGAAGTGCTGGCCCTTGTGGACGAAGGCCCCGGCCCGCGCGTCCCGCAGGAACGTCCCGGTCTCCCGGTCGGCGACGATCTCGTCGCCGTGCCAGGAGTCGAACAGCTCATTGGCGGTGGCCAGGAACTCCCGCGCCCTGGAGTACCGCTCGTCCTGCGGAAGGAAGCCGCCGCGCCGGAAGTTCTCGCCCGTGAAGGCGTCCCAGGAGGTGACGACGTTCCACGCGGCGCGGCCCGCGGACAGGTGATCGAGGCTGGCGAACTGCCGGGCCACCTCGTACGGCTCGTTGAACGTCGAGTTGATCGTGCCGGTCAGGCCGATCCGCTCGGTCACCGCGGCCAGCGCGGCGAGCACGGTGAAGGTGTCCGGGCGGCCGACGACGTCCAAGTCGTATATATGGCCGCCCTGTTCGCGCAGCCGCAGGCCCTCGGCGAGGAAGAGGAAGTCGAACTTGGCCCGCTCCGCGGTGCGCGCGAAGTGGGCGAAGGAGCTGAACTCGATGTGGCTGCCCGCGGCCGGGTCGCTCCACACGGTGGTGTTGTTGACGCCGGGGAAGTGGGCCGCGAGATGGATCTGCTTCAGGGGCTTGCTCATGACGGTCGGATCCTCCGGCTCAGGCGCTGGTGGTGGCGTAACGGTTCGCGGGGCGCGCGAGCCCCAGCAGGCCGCGGAGCGTGCCGGCCTCGTACGCGCGCCGGAAGGCGCCGCGCGCCTGCAACTCGGGCACCAGGCCGCGGGTGATCGCGGGCAGGTCGTGGCCGAGCGCCGCCGGCCGCAGCCGGTAACCGGTCAGCCCGGCGTCCTGCCACTCCAGCAGCAGGTCGGCCAGTTCGGCGGGCGTCCCGGCGAAGACGGTCGCGTCGCTGGTGTACGGCTGGTCGAGCAGCGCGTCCAGCCGGTCCCTGCGGGCCTCGGCCGCCGCGCGGTCGGTGTCGAGGAAGACCACCAGATCGCCGAAGACATGGACCGGTTCGGCCTCCCGGCCCGCGGCCCGCTGCTCGGCGCGGATCTCCGCGACGATCGCCGCCGCCTGCCCCGCGTCGTGCGGGGTCACATAGCCGATGTCCGCGGCGCGCCCCACCAGCCGGTACGGCACGGTGGCGTGCGCGAGCGCGGTCACCGGCGGCTGGCCCTGCGGCGGGCGCGGTGTGATCGAGGGGCCCTTGACGCCGAAGTGGCGGCCCTGGAAGTCGATGTAGTGGAGCTTGTCGCGGTCCACGAAGCGGCCGGTGGCCACGTCCCGGATCTCCGCGTCGTCCTCCCAGCTATCCCACAGCCGCCGCAGCACCTCGACGTAGTCCGCGGCCTCGTCGAAGAGGTCGGTGACCAGGTCCTGGACGTGCGGCTGGTCGTACTCCTCGATGCGGAACGGCGGGAATTCGCGGCGGCCGAAGTGCGCGGCCTCGTGCTGTCGGGCGGAGATCTGGATGCGCAGCCCGGCCCGGCCGCCGCTCACGTAGTCCAGGGTGGCGATCGCCTTGGACAGGTGGAACGGCTCGGTGTGCGTGGCGATCAGGGTCGGCACCAGACCGATGTGGCTGGTCAGCGGGGCGACCCTGGACGCGATGAGCACGGCGTCCAGCCGGCCGCGCACCTGGTCGGTGCGCTCGTCGGGGTCGCCGTACCCGGTCGACTGGAGCCCGAGGGAGTCCTCGATGGTGACGAAGTCCAGCAGGCCGCGCTCGGCCTCGGTCACGGCGTCCGCCCAGTAGGCGGCGTCGAACAGTTCGCCGGGTCGCGCGTCCGGCTCCCGCCACGCGGCCGGGTGCCAGCCCGCGCCGTCCAGGGCGACCGCGAGGTGCAGCGGCGGACGGGCGGCGGACGCCGACGGAACGGACGAAGGTGATGAAGCGGGCTCGGGGGAGGCGGAGGAGGACAGGGATGACGGGTGTGCGGACACGGCGAAGTGCCTTCCTGATCGACCGGAGGAGGACACGGCCGCCCCATGGCGGTCGCGTCGGCGGGGTCAGATCAGGCGCAACAGAGCGCGCCGGCGACGCGCTGGAGATCGATGTGCTGGCGCCCGTACAGATGCACGACGGGTCCGCGCGGGACGAGGGTGCGCACGTCGGCGCGGTCGAAGTCCGCTCGCACTGTCGTCACCCCCGTCCGGGCGGTACGGCCGGGGGCCGTACCGGAGTCGCGCTTGCGGGTCCGGTCGGGACCCGCCTGGTTGTCACCTGGAGCACCCCGCCGCGAGGGAGGGTTGCCGGTCAGCCAGCCAGGGCTTGTCGCTGACACTCATCACCTGAATTCGACGCTATCTCGCGGATACCGTCCCGCGCAATGGCGTCCGTCACCGGTGTCCGTCACCGGCGTTCATTCGCCCGCGCCGCCGGTGCCTTCCGCGTCGCCGTCGCCGCCCGGCACCCGTACGCCCCGGAAGTGCGTAGTGCGGCGCAGCGCGAAGCCGATCGACTCGTAGAGCCGGATGGCGTTGACGTTGCTGCCCGCCGCGTGCAGGAACGGGCGGTCGCCCCGGCCGCGGATCCCGGCCGCCGTGTGCCGCACCAGCCGGGACGCCAGGCCCTGGCCGCGGAACGCGTCGTCGGTGCACACGGCGCTGATCTCGGTCCAGCCGTCGAGCCGCAGCCGCTCACCGGCCATGGCCACGAGCTTTCCGTCGCGGCGGATGCCGTAGTAGGCGCCCAGTTCGATGGTGCGCTGCCTGAACGGACCCGGCTTGGTCCGCTCGACCAGGTCCAGCATCTCCGGTACGTCCGCAGGGCCGAGCGGGCGCGCCTCCGGATCGGCCTCGTCCAGCAGCGCGTCGGTCCCGACGAGCTGCACGCCCTCGGCTCCCCACTCGCTGCGCCACCCGTCGGGCGTGGCCGGGACGCCGGCCAGCGCGAAGGTCGCGCCGGGACCCATGAGGGCGGCGAGGTCCGCCCACGCGGCCGGATCGGCGGGGTCGGCGAGCGCCACGAAGGGCGAGACGTCCTCCGGGTAGCGCGCGGCGGAGCCGACGACTTGCGCGAGATGGCGGTGCGCCCCGGTCAGCGCGGCCCAGGCGGGGTTGTCCAGAGGGTGCGGCGACGCGGGAAAGACCTGGTCGCCGGTCGGTCCGGGGTTCTGGGGCTGCTGCTGCGGGTGCTGAAGGCTGGTCGACATGGTCGCCGTGACTCTCCGTTCTGCTGTCGTACGGCGCGTCGCCGTCACTGCGCTGTCGCCGGGCGGTACGGACGGCCGATCGCGAACCGTCCTGACCCCGGACGGCCGTCCACGAGGTCGGCGGCGATTTCGCCGACCACTGATGCGAACTTGAATCCGTGCCCGGAAAATCCCGCGAGGACGGTGAAAGGTCCCACACGGTCGATCACGAAGTCATGATCGGGGGTCGTGGTGTACAAGCAGGTCACCGGGGTGGGCCGGGTGTGATCGACACCGGGCAGCCACCGGGCGGCGTACTCCTGGAGCCTGCCGAGGACCACGGGATCGGGCGTGCGGTCCCGGTCGTCCGGGTCCACGACCGGGCCGATCCCGTGGAATCCGGCCTTCACCCCGTCGGCGCTGCCGAGGCCGTACACGCCCGCGGCCTCGTCGATACCGGCCCCGCCGTGGTGGATGAAGGCGGGCCAGTCCGGCGCGTCGGGGGCGGGGAAGTGCACCGGCTGCTCCTGGGTGACGCGCAGCGGCGGCGGGCCCTCGGTGACCTGGCCGAGCGTGCGGGCCGCCCAGCCGCCGACGGCCACGACCACGGCGTCCGCGGCGATCACCTCGTCCCGCGCGGTGACCACCTCGGCGCCCGAGCCGCGCCGCCGCAGCGCGCTGACCTTGACGCCGTGCCGTACGGTCGCGCCCTTGGCCCGCGCGGCCTGCTGGAAGGCGGCCACCGCGTCGTCGGCGTGCAGCCGCCCGGCCTCGGGGTGGAACAGCGCGGTGGTGTCCGCGACGAGCCCCGGCCAGCGCTCGGCGGCGGCCCGCGCGGTCAGCTCCTGGCTGGGCCGCCCAGCCCCGCGCAGCGCGTCCCGCAGCGCCGCGGTGGCTTGCGCGGGCCCGTGGTCGACGGCCCCGGTCAGGGTCAGTACGGTGCTGCCCGTCTCGTCCTGGAGCCGCCGCCACAGCGGAAGCGCCCGTACGGCGAGGCCGACGTAGAACGGATCGGCGTACGCGAGCCGGAAGATCCGGGAGCTGCCGTGCGAGCTGCCCCGGTCGTGGCCGGGCGCGAACTGTTCGAGCAGCGTGACCTCGGCGCCGCGCGAGGCGAGGTGCCAGGCCGCGGACGAGCCCATGGCCCCGCCTCCGACGACGACGACTTTCCTGCGTGTCATGGCGGTCGACTTCCTTTCGGTCGGTGCGGGGCCGTGCCGCGGCCGGTACGGGGTCAGGAGTTGGTCAGCGGCAGCCCCGGCGGGTTGACCAGCGAGGCGGGCACCGCTTCGTTGGCCAGATTCCACGCGGCGAGCCACTGCGCGTACTGACCATTCTTGATCAGGTGGTTGATCGCGTCGGCGAGGGGCTTGGCCAGGCCGCTGTCCTTCTTCGCCGTGGCGCAGATCAGCCCTTGCAGGGACGCCCCGGCGCCGGAGAACTTGCCCGCGCTGCGGGTGGCGTTCGGCGAGCCCGCGGTCTGCGTGCCGTGGTAGGCGATGCTCGGGTTGGGCGCGAAGTAGGCGTCGATCCGGCCGGAGTTGAGCGCCAGATAGGTGCTGTTGGAGTCCTGGAAGTACTTGATCGTGAGCTTCTTGCCGTCGGCCTTCAGCTCGCTCTGCCACTTCAGCAGGATCTTCTCCTGGTTGGTGCCCGCGCCGACCGCGACGGTCTTGCCCGCCAGGCTGCGGTAGGTGCCGTCGAAGTTCCAGGTGTCGCTCTTCTTCACCTCGAAGCCGAGGTTGTCCTGCCGGTAGCTGGCGAAGTCGTACTTCTCCTTGCGCTGCTCGGTGTCGGTGATGTTGGAGAAGCCGACATCGGTCTTGCCGCTGTCGATGCCGACGAAGAGGTTGTCCCAGGTGGCGTTGGACAGCACGGGCTTGAGGCCGAAGACGGCGGCGATCAGCCGGCCGAGGTCGGGCTCGGAGCCGGTGATGGTCTTCTGGTCCGCGCCGACGTAGCCGATCGGCGGCGAGCCGGCGGGCAGGAAGCCCAGGCCGATGACGAGTTGCTTGCTGTCGAGCACGGACTTGGGCAGCTCGGCGCGGATGGCGGCGACCTCAGGGACGGTGAGCGTGATCTCCTTGGCGGCGCCGTTGGACTGCGCGCCGACCACGACGGTGCCCTTGGCGTCCGCGGCGGCCGGTGCCGCGGCGTCCGAGCCGCTGTCGCTGCCGCAGGCGGCGAGGCCGAAGGTGAGGGCGGCGACGGCGATGCCCGCGGCGACGCGTCTGGTGGCGGTGGTACGGATGTCGGGCATGGTGAACCTCGCTGATGGTGAGCGGATGTGCGGGGGGTGACGTATCGGGCGCCCGCGGGCTGGCGGCCGTCGCTGTGGAAGGCGCCTGTGTCCGCGCCTTGGCCCGCGGCGTACGGGGGTTCAGAGGACCTTGCTGAGGAATTCGCGGGTCCTGGGGTGCCGGGGGTTGTCCAACACCTGGTCGGGCGGGCCCTGTTCGACGATCCGGCCGCCGTCCAGGAAGACGACGGTGTCGGCGACCTCGCGGGCGAAGCCGATCTCGTGCGTGACGACGATCAGCGTCGTACCGCTGGTGGCGAGATCCCGGATGACGGCCAGTACCTCGCCGACGAGTTCGGGGTCGAGCGCCGAGGTCGGCTCGTCGAAGAGGATGACGCCGGGTTCGAGGGCCAGCGCGCGGGCGATGGCCACCCGCTGCTGCTGGCCGCCGGAGAGCTGCCGGGGATAGGCGTCGACCTTGTCGGCGAGCCCGACCCGGCCGAGCAGCGCGCGGGCCAGTTCCTCCGCCTCGGCCCTGGTCTTCTGCCGGGCCGCGACCGGCGCTGCGGCCACGTTGTCCAGCACGCTGAGGTGCGGGAAGAGGTTGAAGCCCTGGAAGACGAAGCCGATCCGGCGGCGCTGGGCGAGGATCGCCCGCTCGCTGATCTCCTTGAGCCGGCCGCGGTGGTGCCGTACGCCGATCGGCTCGCCGTTGAGGCTGACGTAGCCGATGTCCAGCTTCTCCAGGTGGTTGATCGCCCGCAGCAGCGTCGACTTGCCGGAGCCCGACGGGCCGAGGATCACCGTCACCTGTCCGGGCTGCACGGTCAGATCGACACCGGAGAGCACCTGGTGCGTGCCGTACCACTTGTGCGCGTCGTGGACGGTCACGGCGGCGGGGCGCGCGGTCACCGCGGTGACCAACGTGTCGGCGGGGAAGCGGTCGGCGCTCATGCGATCGATCCGATCTCGGCGCGCGCCCGCAGATCGCGCACTGCCGTACGCAGGCGTTGCAACGGCGTCGGCGGTACGGTCCGCAGCGCGCCGCGTGAGAAGTACCGCTCGACGTAGAACTGGACCACCGAGACGACGCTGGTCAGGATCACATACCAGACGGTCGCCACCAGCAGCAGCGGGACGACGTCACCCGGATACGTACTGCCCATGCTCTCCACCTTGCCGAAGAGGTCGAGCAGGGAGACGTAGAAGACCAGCGAGGTGCTCTTGATCAGCCCGATCAACTGGTTGACGTACGAGGGCACGATCGCCCGCAGCGCCTGCGGGAAGACGATCCGGGTGAACTGGTAGCCGCGCGGCAGGCCGAGCGCGGCGGCGGCCTCGTGCTGTCCCTGGTCCACCGAGAGCACTCCGGCGCGCACCACTTCGGCGGCGTAGGCGGCCTCGTTGAGGCTGATGCCGACCACGGCCACCACCATGTCGGTGGCCAGCCGCGACTCGTCGAAGTGCACGAAGCCGGGACCGAAGGGCACGCCCAGACTCAATGTGGCGTACAGCGAGGAGAAGTTGAACAGGAACAGGAGGATGACGATCAGCGGCACCGAGCGGAACAGCCAGATGTAGATCCAGCTCACCGAGCGCAGCACCGGGCTCCTGGACAGTCGGCACAGGGCGAGCAGGATGCCGCCGAGCAGCCCGAACAGGGCGCTCCAGGCGGCGACTTGGAGCGTGACCAGCAGCCCGTCCAGGATCACCGGCCGCAGGAACCAGTAGCGGAAGCGGTCCCACTGGAAGAAGGGGTTGGTGACCAGGCCGTGCGTGATCTGCGCGACGAGCACCAGGGCGACGGCGGTCAGCGCCCAGCGCCAGGGGTGCCGCAGCGGGACGACGCGCTGCGCCGACCGGCCGACGCGTCTGTCGTCGGCGGGCGGGGTGCGCGGCGGCGGTGGAGCAGGGGTGGTGACGGTGTCGGTCGTGTCTTCCGGCACGGCGGTGTCGGTCGCGCCCGCGGGCACGGCGGGGCGGGGTGGCTCGCTCATCGGGGAACTCCAGCGCGAAGGGAGACGTCGGCAGCCGCCCCATGAGAAGGGGCGGTGGAGTGCGCGGGGGCCCGATGTGACAACGCGTCAGAAGCGTGCGGCGGGCCCGGGATTCAGCGTCGACACAGAGCGCTGCTGACACGCAGCAGGTCGATGTGCCGGTTGCGGTACGCGTCGTCCCGGAGATGACGGCGCCAGGCGGCGGCCGTCCTCGAAGCTGCGTACACCCTGGTCACCTCCCCTTGTGCCGGCCCGTAGGGGCCTCGCGTCGTGAGTCCGGGCCGGACAGCGGTCCGGCCTGGGCGTAAGTCAGCCAGGTGGCGCGTGCCACGTCAATGAACGCGTTGTGAATTCCGCCAGGTGGGACGCGCGGTCCGCCGACCGCCACGCACGGATCCCCGCGTCCCCCCGGCGGTCGGCCGGGACGGGACACGGGGATCGGCGGGGAGGGGGTCTTCCGCGGGACCGGAGGGGGACGCGGTCTTCTACGCGATCAGCGGGGACGGACCGGGGCTCATGGGATCAGCGCGCGGGCACGCCGGTCATTCGGCGGTCAGCCAGACGCAGGTGTCGGAGGGCAGCAGGCCGTCCTCCAGCGGGCCGCTGGCCAGCAGCACCCGGAGCCCGGCGGGGAGCGCGACCGGCTCGGCGGACAGGTTGACCAGGCACTGGAAGCCGCCGTCCCGGCGGAAGGCCACCGTGCCGGGACCCGCGTCCACCCACTCCAGCGTCTCCGGCAGCCACCGGAGGTACTCCCCGCGCAGCGCGAGACCGGCCCGGTACAGGGCGAGCACGGAGTGCGGATCGCCCTGCTGGGCCGCGACGGACCGCCCCGACCATTCGGCGGGCTGCGGCAGCCACGGACCGGCGCTCGCGCCGTCCGGCGAGAAGCCCAGCGAGACCGGCTCCGCCGACCACGGCAGCGGCACCCGGCAGCCGTCCCGGCCGCGGTCGCGGCCCCCGGAGCGGGCATACGTCGGGTCCTGGATCAGGTGGTCGGGTATGTCCTCGACCTCGGCGAGGCCCAGCTCGTCGCCCTGGTAGACGTACACACCGCCCGGCAGGGCCAGCGTGAGCAGCGCCGCGGCGCGGGCCCTGCGGCGGCCGAGGATGGTGTCGCTCGGCGAGCCGAGCCGCTTGTCGCCCATGTCGAAGGACGTGTCCTCGCGGCCGTACCGCGTCACGTGCCGGATCGTGTCGTGGTTGGACAGCACCCAGGTGGGCGGCGCGCCCACCAGCCGGTGCGAGGCGAGCGTGGCGTCGACGACCTCGCGCAGCCCGGCCGCGTCCCAAGCGCAGCACAGGAACTCGAAGTTGAAGGCGGAGTGCAGCTCGTCGGGGCGCAGATAGCGGGCGAACTGCTCGGGCGTGGGCAGCCACACCTCGCCGACGAACACCCGCTCGCCGGGCGCCCCGCCGGGCCGGGGGCTGCGCGCGTAACCCTCCGCGATCTTCCGCCAGTCGCGGTAGATCTCGTGCACCGCGTCGCAGTCCTGGTAGGGAA
The DNA here is from genome assembly GCF_042955955.1 of Streptomyces sp. NPDC008317. Classification (NCBI taxonomy): domain Bacteria; kingdom Bacillati; phylum Actinomycetota; class Actinomycetes; order Kitasatosporales; family Streptomycetaceae; genus Streptomyces; species Streptomyces sp. NPDC008317. Next base: position 419,500 of record NZ_JBIBFQ010000007.1, on the reverse strand, counting down.
GGTCGGTGACGTCCGGGTCCCGGCCGACGTCGGGCAGCCCCGGCTTCTTGGCCAGGCCGTGCGCCACGTCGATCCGGAAGCCGTCCACGCCGCGCTCCAGCCAGAAGCGCAGGATGCTCTCGAACTCCGCCCGCACCTGCGGGTGTTCCCAGTTCAGATCGGGCTGCTCGGGCGCGAACATGTGCAGGTACCAGGGGCCGGGCGTGCCGTCCGCCTCGGTGATCCGGGTCCAGGCGGCGCCGCCGAAGTACGACTGCCAGTCGTTGGGCGGGAGTTCGCCGTCCGCGCCCCGGCCCGGCAGGAACCAGAAGCGCTCCCGCTCGGCCGCGTCCGGACCCGCCGCCAACGCGGCCCGGAACCAGGGGTGCTGGTCGGACGCGTGGTTGGGCACCAGATCCACGATGACCCGCAGGTCCTGCTCGTGCGCCTCGACGATGAGCCGCTCCGCCTCGGCGAGCGTCCCGAACATCGGGTCGATGTCACGGTAGTCGGCGACGTCGTAGCCGCCGTCGGCCATCGGGGAGACGTACCAGGGGTTGAACCAGAGCGCGTCGACCCCGAGATCCCGCAGGTAGGGGAGGCGCTCGCGGACCCCGGCGAGGTCTCCCATGCCGTCACCGTTGCCGTCGGCGAAGCTGCGCAGATAGATCTGGTAGATCGCGGCGTGCCGCCACCAGGCGGGTGCGGTGGGGGAGGCGGGCAGTGTCACGGGAGTCTCCTTGACGGTCGTGGAGAGCCAGGGCCCGGAGGGCCGCAGGGCATGCGCGGGGCCGGTCCGCCCCGTCAGGGGTGCGGGGCGGACCGGGGTGTGCGGGGGCGTTACCAGCCGGTGTTGCCGGAGCCCCGGTTGATGGTGAAGGTCCCGGTGGTGCTGAGCCCGCCGGAGGCCGCGCCACTGACCGTGACGCCGCCGAAGGTGCCGGAGCCCTTCGAGTCGATCTCCAGGCCGTACGCGCCGGCCGTCTGGATCTTGACGTTGTTCAACGTCAGCCCGGTGACGGTCTTCTGATACGAGATCAGGACCGCGCTGTAGGTGCTGTCGGTGATGTCGAGGTCCTTGACCACGACGGGCGCCGTGATGTCGGAGCCGTCGGCGTAGATCCACAGCGCGCCGAGCTTGCTCTGCCAGTTCGGCTCGTAGCCGCCGGTGCGCAGCAGGGTGTTGCGCGCGACGGTGGTGGTGCCGCTGAACGGGACCGGCGCGGGATTGAAGTTGCGGGTGCTGACCGCGATGCCCGAGGCCCCGGTCACCGTGTCGGCGACGACGCTGTCCACGATCCGGTTGCCGTTGCCGCCGTAGATCGCGGCGGCGTTCGCCAGCAGCGGCATCTGCACGGTGTCGAAGCGGAAGGCGCAGTTGGTGACCGCGCTCGCCTCGGAGTACATCGCGAGACCGTCGTCCCCGGTATTGCGGACACTGGTGTTCCACACCTCGGTGTTCGCGGTGCCCTTGTGCAGGTTGACGCCGTCGGCGGCGGTGTCGCGGATTCGCAGGCCGCCCACGTACAGGCCGTTGGTCGGCGCGTCGATCCACAGGCCGACCTTGGTGTGCTCGATCCACACGTCCTGGATGGTCGAGCCGTTGCCGAAGTCGCCCTCGATCGCGGCGTCGAAATTCGCGTCGTCGCGGTACGACACGTCACCGGAGATCGTCAGGTCCTGGACGGTGTTGGTGCCGCCCTGCCCGAAGAGCCCGCCCTTGCCGTTGAGGCCCTGGAGCACGGTGGCCCACTCGCCCGCGCCGCGCAGCGCGACCCCGGTCAGATTGACGTGCCCGGAGATGTTGTACGTGCCCGCCGGCAGCCACAGGCCCTTGCCCTGCGACTTGGCCGTCGCCACCGCGCTGTTGAGCGCCGAGGTGTCGTCGCTCCCGTCGTTCGGGGTGACGCCGAGCGTCGTCGCGGAGACGAAGCCGGTCGCGGGCATGGCCTGGTCCGCGGCGACCTGCTCGGTCTCCATCAGGTCCAGGGTGTACGAGGCGGCGGTGCTGCCCGCGTCCTTCTGGAGCTTGAGCACCGTCCCGGCCGGGAAGTCCCCGATCTTGAACCGCGACTCGTCGAAGAAGTGGTGCGCCGAGCCCTGCGAGGGGTCGTTGTTGTACGGGTAACCGCCGTACACCCAGGCGTACTTCGACGACAGGTCCAGATCGCGGACCTTGCTGCCGTTGGCGTAGAGGCTGAGCTGCGCCGAGGTGCCGGTGCCCGCCGCGTTGTCCGGGATCGAGTAGCGCAGCGTCATCGCGTTGGCGGGCTTGGTCAGGGTGAACTGCACATACTGGCCGGTGCTGTTGAGCACCACCGCCTTGCGTCCCGACGCCTCGGACGCCACCGTCAGATAGGTGCGGTCGGGGCCGATCGTGCTCGCGTTGGTGGTGCCGCTCTCCGCCTCGTAGGACGTGTACGGCACCGTGGCGCCGCGCGTGGCGTTGGCGACCGAGCCGGTCACCGCGACGCCGTCGATGTCGGGCGCGCCCGAGTCACCGGATTCGGTGCGCAGCGTCAGCGTGTTGAGCCCGGCCCGCAGCGGCGCGCTGACCGTGGCCGTCGACCACGCCCCGCCCGTACCCGGCAGCGCGACCTGCGCCACCTTCAGCCCGTTGGCCGTCAGCGTGATCGACGCGGCGGAACCGCTCCCGGTCCGGTACGCGACCGCCACCGGATAGCTCGCCGCGCCGGGCGCGCTGACGGCGAAGACCACCCGCGCGCCCTGCGCGCCGAAGCCCGTCAGATACCCGCTGCCGCTGAACCCCGAGGCGGTCGTGACCACGCTCGGCCCGCCCGAGAAGTACGCGTCCTCCGCCTGGTGCGTGAGCGAACCGGCCGGGGGTGTGGTGGGCGGCGTCGTGGGAGGTGTGGTCGGCGGCGTCGTACTCGTCGTCGGTGTCGTCACCACGACGTTGTCCAGGTTCACGTTGCCGCTGTCGGCGGTGGTGAAGGTGAGCGCGATCGTGTTGGTACCCGCCGTGTAGGTGATGGCCTGGTCGGTGGTGGTCCAGGTGTCCCAGTTGGCGGTGGCGGGGAGGCTGATCTGGCGGATCTTGGCGCCGTTGACGTAGAGGCTGAGTGTCATGGTGGCGCTGGTGCCGTTGGCGTAGCGGATGGTGACGCTTCCGGCGCCCGCGACGGCCGAGCTGACCGTGAAGCCGGTCGAGGCCGTGCCCTTGTTGGCGTCGGTGTAGCCGCCGACGAAACCGCTGCCCGTGTAGCCGGTGTGGTCACTGCTGACGACGGCCCCGCCGCTCAACGACGCGGACTCCGCCTCCAGTTGACCGGTCGCGGCGGGCGGTGTGGTGCTGCCGCTGGGCGTCGTCGCGGTGATGTTGTCGACGTTCACGTTGCCGCTGTCGGCGGTGGTGAAGGTGAGCGCGATCATGTTGGTGCCCGCCGTGTAGGTGACGGTCTGGTCGGTGGTGGTCCAGGTGTCCCAGTTGGCGGTGGCGGGGAGGCTGATCTGGCGGATCTTGGCGCCGTTGACGTAGAGGCTGAGTGTCATGGTGGCGCTGGTGCCGTTGGCGTAGCGGATGGTGACGCTTCCGGCGCCCGCCGAGGTGGCGGTGACCCGGAAGGCGGTGGACGTGGTGCCCTTGTTGGCGTCGGTGTAGCCGCCGACGAAACCGTTGCCCGTGTAGCCGGTGTGGTCGGTGGCGACGACCGCGCCGCCGGACAGCGTCGCGGACTCCGCCTCGACGACCGTGGTCGCGGCGTGCGCCGACGGCGACGCCTGCCAGACCAGCAGTGCGATCAGCACCGCGAGCACCGCGGGCAGCACCGCCGCGAGCGTTCTGGCGCGGTGGGTTGGGGCGCTTGGAGACATGGGTGATCCTTCCCTGAGCACCGCACGACGTCGTGCGGCGGGGGTTGCCATGCGTGGGGGGGTGAGCGCGGGCCCGCGCCCGGTCAGCCCTTGAGGCTGCCCGCGGTGAGGCCGTTGATGATGCTGCGCTGGAAGATGAGGAAGAGGACGAGCAGCGGAATGCTCGCCATCACCATTCCGGCCAGCAACTGGTTGGCGGGCATGTCGTCCGCCAACCGGTTCAGGGCGACCGTGATCGGCTGCTTCGCGGGATCGGGCAGCACGAGCATCGGCCAGAGGAAGTCCTTCCAGACGCCGACCACCGCGAAGATCGACACGACCGCGAGCACCGGCCGGGACAGCGGCAGCACCAGCGACACGAGGATCCGTACCGTGCCCGCGCCGTCGATCCGGGCGGAGTCCAGCAGTTCGGTGGGGATCTGGTCGAAGAACCGCTTGAGGATGAAGATGTTGAAGGCGTTGGCGCAGGCCGGCAGCCAGACGGCCATCGGCGTGTTGATGAGATTGACGTGGATCAACGGCACGTCCACGACGGTCAGATACGTCGGCACCAGCAGCGCCGACACCGGCAGCATCAGCGTGGCCAGCATCATGGCGAGCACCACATTGCCCAGCACCGGCCGCAGCTTGGACAGCGAGTACGCGGCGGCCACGTCGACCACGAGCTGACAGGCCCACGCCCCGGCCGCCAGCAGCAGCGTGTTGAGGAAGTAGTGGCCGAGCCCGACCGACGACCAGGCTTCGGAGTACGCCTCCGGATGCCAGGAGTGCGGCACCATCGTCGGCCTCGGCTGGGCCAGTTCCGACGACGACTTGAGCGCGCCCGAGGCCATCCAGTACAGCGGGAAGAGGAAGGCGGCGGTGAAGCCGAGCAGCGTCGCGCCCAGCACGAACCGGTAGAGGAACCTCCCCGTGCGGCGGTTCATCTCGGTCGGCGCGATCAGCGTGCGGACAGCGGTCTGTGCGGCCATGGTCGTTCCCCTCTCAGCCCTTGCTGCGGGTCAGCCGCAGGTACACCCCGGCGAAGATCCCCAGCACCACGAAGAGCACCGTGCTCATCGCGCTGGCCAGGCCGAAGTCGTTGTAGACGAACGCGTAGCGGTACAGCAGGAGCAGTACGGTCACGGTCGCGTCGTCGGGTCCGCCGCCGGTCAGCACGAACGGCTCGATGAACACCTGCATGGTGCCGATCACCTGGAGCAGCAGCGTGATCATCAGGATGAACCGCATCTGAGGGATCGTCACATGCCACAGCCGCTGCCGTACCGTCGCGCCGTCCAGCTCGGCGGCCTCGTACAGCTCGCCCGGCACACCGCCGAGCGCCGCGAGGTAGATCAGCGTGGTGGTGCCCATGTTGGCCCAGGTGGAGACCAGGACCAGCGAGATCATCGACAGATTCTGCGACTCCAGCCACGACTGCGCGGGCAGGTGCGCGATCCGCAGCACGTTGTTGAACAGGCCGGGCCCCGGATCGTAGAACCAGCGCCACAGCAGCATCGTGACGATCGGCGGCAGCATCACCGGCAGATAGACCGTCATCCGCAAGTACGCCTTGCCGTGCCGCAGTTCGTTGAGCACGATCGCGGTCACGAACGGCGCCGCGAAGCCGAAGACCAGGGCCAGCAGGCTGAAGTACGCGGTGTTGCGCCACGCGGTGACGAACAGCGGGTCGGCGAACAGGCGGTGGAAGTTGTCCAGGCCCACCCACCGCGCCGGTTCCGCGTAGTTGACCTGCTGGAAGCTGAGCAGCACACCACGGACGATCGGGTACCAGGAGAACACCGCGAAGGCGGCGACGCCCGCGACCAGGAAGAGATACGCCACCAGATTGTCGACGACGGCCCGGCGCAGCCGGTCCCGCGAGGGGCGGGACCGGCCGGACCGCCCCGCCCCGGCAGGCGCCTTCGGCGTCCGCGCGGTGGCGGCGCGGGCCGACGTCAGCGGTTCGGCTGTCACTTGACCGTGGCCAGGATGGTGTTGACCTTCTTCTCGGCGTCGCTGAGAAGCTGGTCGATGTTCGCGTCCTTCTTGGTGAGCACCGCCTGCATGACACCGTCGAGCACGGTGTAGATCTGCTGGGCGTTCGGCGGCTCGACCTTCACCGCGACCTCGCCGCTGCGGTCCACGAACGGCTGGTAGTTCTTCTGCGGCACGTTCGCGTACTTCTTGTGCGCCGCGTCGACCTTCGCCTGGCCGGCCCCGCTCCACAGGTTCGGCTGCGGCAGGCCGATCGGTATGTCGGTGCCCGCCGACTTCTTGGTGATCTCCTCCTCGCGGTCCGGGTCGAGGTACTTCCACTGGATCCAGGTGAGACCGGCCTTGATCTTCGCCGGGCTGTCCTTCGGGTTGAACATGAAGCCGTCACCGCCGCCGAGCGTCGCGGTGCCGGGCAGCGCGGCCAGCCCGTAGTCGTCGTACTTCCGCTCGAACTGCTTGACGATCGTGGGGATGTTGTCCGGGCCCGCCATGTACATCCCGAGCTTGCCCGCGCCCATCATCTTCTGCACGTCGGGGATCTCCAGGAGCTGCCTGGTGCCCATCGACCGGTCGGTCCAGCGCATGTCGTGCAGCGTCTGGAGCGCCTTGCGGCCCGCGTCGCTGTTGAACGCGGCCTTCCAGGCGCCGCCGTCCTTCACCGCGACGTCGCCGCCCTCGGAGTAGATCCACGAGGTGAGGTGCCAGCCGCCCTGGTTGTTCTTGCTGAACTCGGCGTAGCCGGTGGTGCCGTCGCCGAGCGCGCTGATCTTCTTGGCGTCGGCGCGGACCTCGTCCCACGTGGTCGGCGGCTTGTCCGGGTCGAGCCCGGCCTTGGTGAACAGCGCCCGGTTGTAGACCAGTCCGAGCGAGTAGTTGCCGGTGGGCAGGCCGTAGACCTTGCCGCCCGCGTCCTTGAAGACGCTCTGCAATTCCGGCCGCACGTCGTTCAGGGCGGGGAAGTCCTTGAGCTGCGCGGTGATGTCGGCGGCCTGGTGGCGCTGGATGAGCCCCGCGGGATCGGTGAAGTAGACGTAGTAGACGTCCTCCAACTGCCCGCCCGCGAGCTTCGCGGCGAAGGTCTTCGGGTCCATCAGACCCTCACGGGCGTCGATCCTGATCTTCGGGTGGCTCGCTTCGAAGGCTTTGATGTCGTCCTCGAAGTTCTTCCGGTCGACGGTCTGGGTGGCCGGAGGCAGCCCGTTCACGCTGATCGTGACCACGCCGTTCTTGTCCGCCCCGGAGGAGTGGGACGAGCCGCCGCCGCATGCGGTGACGCCGAGGACCAGCGAGATGGCGAGGGCGGTGACGCCGAGGGCGGGGCGGGTTCTGGAGCCGTCCATGGGGATCGGACCTTCCTGGGAAACGGCAGCGGACGTACCCGTCCCGAGGGGCGAGTGCGCTTGCGTCCGCTTGCGTAACGGCGGGGTTACCAGGACGTCCGGCCGCCTGGCGTTGGCGCCGACAGTAGGATCGGGTCACGCAAGATGTCAATCAATCCGCGCAAGAAAGTAATCCGGAGGATTTGTGTCCGTAACGCAGTGTCATCGACACGCGGGCCGGCCGGGGTGTCCGGACGGGCGGCGGTACGCGTCCGCCCGTCGCCGGACGCGGGTCGGCGCGGGACCGGCCGAGGGTGCGAGCGCATACGCGGAGGGCGGGGCGCCAGGACCGGTTCACGGTCCCGGAGCCCCGCCCTCGCACGGAGTCGGAAAGCCGTCGCCCTACGGACGACGGTGCAGGTCAGCCGCTTTTCACGACCTTGCGCATCCGGGTGGAGCCGCGCACGATCAGCTCCGGTTCGAAGAGCATCACCTCGTCGGTGACCGCGTGGCCGTCGATCTGTGTGACGAGCGACGCGATGGCCGCGGCGGCCATCGCCTGCACCGGCTGGCGCGAGGTGGTCAGCGGCGGATCGGTCGCCACCATGTACAGCGAGTCGTCGAAACCGATCACCGACAGATCGTCCGGGACTTTCATCCCGTGCCGCCGGGCCGCCCGGATCGCGCCGAGCGCGAGCGCGTCACTCGCGCACACCACCGCGGTGACCCCCTCCGCGAACAGCCGGGGCATCGCCGTCGCCCCGCCCTCCATCGAGAACATCGCGTGCGCCACCAGGGGCCGCCAGTCCGCGGGCGACAGCCCCCGCTGCTCCCAGAAAGCCGCGTAACCTGCGAGTTTGCGGGCCGAGGGGACATGCCCCACCGGTCCGAGCACCAGGCCGATCCGCTCGTGGCCCAGCCCCGTCAGATGCGTCAGCGCCTGCTCGGAGGCCGCCGCGTCGTCCACCGAGACCTGGGATATCTGCCGGTTCTCGTCCGCCGCGTTGATCAGCACGATCGGCACCTGGCGCTCGCGCAGGTCCCGCCCGTGCTCCGGGCCTGCGTCCGCGTAGCTCGCGCCGACGAAGATGATCCCCTCGATGTTCTGCTCCAGCAGCATCTGGATGTAGTGCGCCTCCGAGACGCCGTCCGCGGTCCTGGTGCACAGCACCGGGATCAGGCCCCGCTTGTTCAGCGCCCCCGCCAGCGCCTCGGTGAACGCCGGGAAGATGGGATTTTGCAGGTCAGGGACGACAAGGCCGACCAGCGGCGCCCGCGCGCTGCGCATCCGCGCGGGCCGCTCGAACCCGAAGACGTCCAGTGCGGTGAGCACGGAGTCCCGCGTCGACTGCGCCACGTCAGGGCTGCCGTTCAGCACGCGGCTGACCGTCGCCTCGCTGACACCCGCGAACCTGGCCACTTGGGAGAGTCGTTTCGTCACAGAGGCAATCTACAGCATGGTGCGCAAAAACAAAGATCAGTAACGCAAGAAAATGACGCGACTTGCGCAGAGGAAGATCATGCGGGGAGGGGAGTGAGGCCGTCCGGAGGCGCGCGGGGCCGTACGGAGGCGCGCGGGAGGCCGGGGCCGGGCGCGCCTCGCGGACGGAGGGCGGATCAGGGGCCGACCGGGGACGGGGTTCGCGCCCCGGCGGCGGATCAGCCCGCCTTCCGCCGGGAGGCGGTCGTCTTCTTCGCGGCGGCGGTCTTCTTCGTGGCCGCCGTCTTCCGCGCGCCCGCCTTCGAGGTGCCGCCCTTCGCGGCGGCCGTCTTCGACGCCGTCGACTTCGTCCCCGCCGACTTGGCGCTCGCGGCCTTCGCCCCGGCCGACCGCGTACCGCTCGATCGCGTGCCGCCCGACCCCGTGCCGCCCGATCGCGTACCGCTCGACTTCGAGGCGGTCGCCTTCTTCCCGGCCGCCGTCTTCTTCGCGCCGGACCTGCGGGACGACTTCAGCTCGGTGACGCTGGCGTGCCCGCTGCGGTCGTCGCCGTCCGCCGCCTCGTCCGTAGCGGAAGCGCCGGACGCACCGGAGGCACCCGACCCCGCGCCCTCGCCGCGCCCGCCCTTCGCCTGTTCCACCGACGCGCGCAGCGCGGCCATCAGGTCGACCACCTTGCCCGGTCCGGCCTGTTCGGCCGCCGGAAGCTCGGAACCCTCCAGCTTCGCGGTGACCAGCGCCTCCACGGCCTGCGCGTACTCGTCGTGATAGCTCGTCAGATCCGCCTCGCCGAGCGCGGAGATGAGGGTGTCGGCGAGCTTCAGCTCCGAATCGCTGATGCTGACACTGCCCTTCGGGGCGGCCTCCGCGGGGGAGTTCAACTCGTCGGGCCAGCGCAGGGTCTGGAGCAGCAGGACGTCGTCGTGGGCGCGGATCAGCGCCAGATGCTCGGAGTTGCGCATGGCGAATTTGCCGACCGCGGCCTTGCCCGCGCGCGCCAGCGCCTCCCGCATCAGCACATACGGCTTGTTCGCGGCGGGGGAGGCGGGGGCCAGGAAGTACGGGGTGTCGAGCTGCATCGCGTCGACGGAGGCCGCGTCGAGGAAACCGCTCACCTCGATGGTCTTCGCGGTCGGCAGCGGCAGCGCCCTGAGATCGGCGTCGGTGATCTCGACCAGCTGCTCGTCCGGCGTCTCGTACGCGCGGCCGATGTCGGCGGCGGTCAGGACCTCCTCGTCCAGCTCACAGGTCTTCTGGTACCGCACCCGGCCCTGGTCGGTGAGGTGGACCTGCCGGAAGCTGATCTTGTGGCTGGACACGGCGGAACCGAGCTTCACGGGTATGGAAACCAGCCCGAAGGCCAGATTCCCCGACCAGACACTGCGCATAGCGAGTCCTTTTTGTCAGGCTATGGGACCTTTATGATATGCCGATCACGGAAGTCGAGGGTCGTCGGATCAAGGTCAGCCACCTCGAACGGGTGCTCTGGCCGGAGACCGGCACCACCAAGGGCGAGCTGCTGCACTACTACGCGAGCGTCGCCACCGGCCTGCTGCCGTACGTCAGCGGCCGTCCCGTCAGCTTCGTCCGCACCCCGGACGGTGTGGACGGCAAGCGTTTCTTCCAGAAACGGCCGCCCGCCGGTACGCCCGACTGGGTGACCGTCTCGCAGTCCGTCAGGCGAAGCGGCGAATTCATGGAGCAGGTCCAGGTCAACGACCTGCCGACGTTGATGTGGGCGGCCAATCTGGCCTGCGTCGAACTGCACACCCCGCAGTGGCGCGCCGACGAGCCCGGCGTCGCCGACCGGCTGGTCCTCGACCTCGACCCCGGCGACGGCTGCACGGTCGTGGACTGCTGCCGGGTGGCACTGCTGCTCAGGGAACGGCTGGCGGAGGACGGCATCGAGATCTGGGCCAAGACCAGCGGCTCCAAGGGCCTGCACCTGCTCGCCGCGCTGCGGGACGCGACCCCGGCGACGGCGACCGCCTACGCCAAACGGGTCGCGCAGGAACTGGAGGCCCGGCACCCGGACCGGGTGATCTCCCGGATGACGAAGGCCGCGCGCTCCGGCCGGGTCTTCATCGACTGGTCGCAGAATTCGGGGAACAAGACCACCGCGGCCCCGTACACCGTCCGCGCCCGCCCGACGCCGACCGTCTCCGCGCCGCTGTCCTGGCCGGAGATCGCCGCCGCGCACACCCCGGACGACCTCACCTTCACCCTGGCCGACCTGCCCGCGCGGCTCAGCGTCGAGGGCGACCTGCTCGCGCCGCTCCTCGACCCCGCCCGCGCGGCCCCGCTGCCGCCGCACTGAACGGAGGCGGGGCCGCGCGGGGCGGTGTCACTTCTGCTGGGCGCCCGCCAGGTGCTCCGACAGCTCCTCCTCGTCCTCGTCCGAGAGCGAGGTCTTGAGCAGCGTGCCGCCGTAGGCCTGCATGGCGTCGGCGAACTTGTCCTCGGTGATCTTCGAGGCCATGATCACGACCGCGGTCGTGCCCGGCGTGAGCAGCGCCTGCACCTGGCCGCGGAACTGGTCGTCGATCCCGGACTTGCCCAGCTTGCCGAGCAGCCCGCCCATCGCGGCGCCCATGAGCAGGCCCAGGCCGGGGACGAGGAAGAGGATGCCGAAGACCATGCCCCACAGCGCGCCCGACGCGGCGGACACGCCGACGATCTTGCTCGGGGTGTCGACGTGCGTCTTGCCCTCCTCGTCCACCGAGACGATGGCCAGACCGGTCAGATTGACCACGTAGTCGTTCTGGAGATTCTGCACGGCGGTGTAGGCGTCTTTGGCGACGGTCGGGTCCTCGTAACCGATCACGATGAGTTCGGACATCACGGGCCTCCTAGTGGCATGGGGCGACAGGATGCACGATATGTCCGTTTCGGGGTTCGGGCAGGGGGAGAGGCGCCGCCGGGTACGGGGCGGCGGGTTACGGCTGGGGCGCGCCGTACCAGCGCCAGGACGTGACGCGCGGGTGGTCGGGGAGGTCGATCCGGCCGGTGGCCCACAACAGGGTGGACCAGGGGTCCGCGGTCAGCGGGACGTGCGGGAACAGCCGGGCCAGCGCCCTCGCGCACACATCGGCGGGCGGATTCCAGGCGAGGTCGAGCCCGGCCGCCAGGTCGTAGGTGTGGACCAGGGTCTCCACGATGCCCATCGCGGCGAAGCCCTCGGGGTCGGAGACGCCGTAGCTGTGGTGGGCGCGGACCTCGGGCGACGCCGTACGCGCCATGGCCACCAGCAGCGCGCCGGTCGCCTCCAGCACCTGCAACAGGCCCTCCGGGCCCGCCTTCCGGTCCGCGTGGATGGCGTTGGGCGGGCCGCCCGGCCGGCGCGGCGACCAGGAGAAGGGCACGTCCGTGCTCAACGGGGGCTGCCTCGGGCCCAGTTGGGCCGCGTACGCGAACAGGTCGTCGGCCAGGTGCTCCACCGTCTCCCAGCAGTCCCACTCCAGCGACCCGGCCTTGCGGTCCTCCCACGCCGACGCGGGCGCCTCGCGCAGCGCGGCGACGGCGAGCTGGACGGAGCGGTCGAGGTCGTCGGCCGTGACGGGCCCGGTCGTGTGGTCAGCGGTTTCCGGCATGCCAGGCACCGTACCGCGCGGACCAGGCCGCCCCGCGAGGGATTTTCCGCGCGCCGGATACGTGTCGTGGGCGGCTCACGGGGCGCGGTCCCGCCCGGCGTCGTGGCGCTGGCGCACTGAGCACCGAGGCGCTCACGCGCAGGCGGCGTCCTTGTCCTTGCCCGCCGCGCCCCGCGCGAGCTCCAGGGAGAGCGCGAGCCCCGTACCGTCGGTGCGCGCGCCGGTCAGCCGTACGCCGTCGGGCAGTTCGGGGAGGGCCACGGTGCGCGGGCCCAGCCGCCCGGCCAGATCGCCGCCGCCGGGCAGCGACGCCAGATCGGCGACGGCGACGTCCCGGCCGAGCACGCGGACGGTGGTCGGGGTGACCGTGAGACCGTCCTTCCCGGTCGTGACGCGGGTGTGCACGGTGATCGGCAGGCGCAGACCGCCGATGCTGCCGGTGAGTACGAGCCCGCCGCCGTCGCCGCCCACGGCCAGCCCCGCGACCTTGCCGTCCCGCGCGGCCAGCCGCTTCTGCAACTCGGCGTAGGCGATGGTCGCGGTCGCCGTGCCGCCGCTGGTCGTGCCGTCGGTCGACACGTCGTGCAGGTCGACCGCCACATTCACCTCGGTGTCGCCCCTGCGCACACCGTCGGCGGCGATGTGCGCGCTGCCGAGATTCCCCGTGAGCACCCGGAGCCCGGCGAAGGCGCTGGTCAGCTCGGCGGTCACCGGTCCCGTGGGCTTCAGGCGGCAGGCCACCGCCTCGGCGATACGGCCGCGCGCGGTGTGCTCGACGGCCAGGTCGACGGCGGTCGCGGCGCCGGTGAGCAGCGCGGCCACGACGGCCGTGACGACGAGCCGCCTGCGGCGCGGCGCCGACCGCCGGCCGGCACCGGCGTCCCCGCCGGGCTCCGCGCCCGGCGCGCTGGCCGCCGCCGTACGGCCGGGCGGACGTGCCGACGCGCGGTCGGGCGTGGCGGTACGACGTGCCGGGCGGGGCTTCACGATGCGCGGTGTCCGATCCGATGGTGCGGGTGCGGGTGCGGGTGCGGGTGCGGGTGCGGGGCGGGCGGCGGCCGGGCCGGACCCGTGGCCGATCCACCGTGCCGCGCCTGCCGGTCGGCGGCTCCGCCGGACTCAGCCTACGGGTCCGCCCGAATCGTCGGCGCCGCCTGCCGGGCCGTCCCGAGCGCGCCCGCGGTCATGACCCGCCCGCCGTACCCGTCCCGCGCCCCGCCGTGCCCGTTCCGCGCCCCGCCGTGCCCGGGGACACGCCTCATGCCTCCTCCTGGCCCGCGCTCACCCGGCGCCGCACCTGCAACAGGTAGTCCTTGCGGTTCAGCGGGTCGAGGTCGGTCCGGGGCCGCTCCGGCACCGCGCCGACCACCGGCTCGTAGTGGTCGAAGGCCGACTCCAGGACGCCCTCGCCGTGCGTGAGCGTCGGCAGCGACTGCTCCAGTTCATGCACCCGCGCGGCCGGCACCACGCCTTCCAGGATGTACGAGTCGCCGTGCGGCTCGGGTGCGCGCGGTACGGCGCGGAGCCGGGACAGGACGGGCAGCAGCGCACAGAAGGTGTCGGCGGGGACGTCGAGCCGGAAGAGGTGCATCGGCTCGTGCACCCTGGTCCCGGCCCCGCGCAGCGCGTCCATCAGCACCAGCGGCGTCAGATCGCGGAAGTCGCCCGACGTACTGGACATGCTCTTGTCGAACACGGCGTGCGCGTGGCTCTGCCGGGGCGAGTAGCCGGAGTGCGTCATCGTCACGACGCAGTCGATCACCTCCCAGCCGTGGACGCCCTGGCGCAGCGTCTCGCGCACGGTCTCCTCGACGGCCTTGAAGAACGAGTAGGGCATGGAGCCGAGTTCGACCCCGAGGCGGAACGCCACCCCTGACCCCGGCGGCGCGGGCTCGACGCGCAGCCCGACCGTCGCGAGGAACGGATTGGCGTCCTTCTTGTTGAACTCGACGGCCTCCCCGGAGCCCACCACGCGCTCGACGCAGATCGTCGTGGTCTCGCGGAAGGTGACATCGACCCCGAACTGGTCGGCCAGCGTGGCCTGGACGACCTCCTTCTGCACCTCGCCGTAGAGCGAGACCGAGATCTCCTGCCGCACTCCGTCCAGCCGCAGATTGATCAGCGGGTCCTGCTCGGCGAGTTGGGCGAGCGCCACATGCAGCGTCCCCCTGTCGGCCGCGCGGGTGGGGACGACCACCGTCTCCAGCGTCGGCGGCGAGAAGTGCCGGCCGTCCGGGGGAGCGGCGCCCGGATCGCCGACCGTGTCACCGATCCTGATGTCGGCCAGGCCCTTGAGCAGCGCGATCCGCCCGGCCGAGACGGACGCGGCGGCCACGGCGGCGCCCCGCTCGAAGACGCTGATGCCGGTGACCTTGGCCTCGCCGGCCGACGCGGCCCCGTCGGCACCGTTGTCCCTGTGCCCCTTCTCGCTGCTCACCGCGGAGTCCGGGCCGAACGGCAGCCGGTCCCGCGTGCGTACCGTCCCGCAGAACAGCCGTACGTACGCGGTCCGTTCACCGGTCGGTCCGCGCTCGATCTTGAACACCCGCCCCGAGACCGGGCCGTGGACGTCACCGGCCGCCGCGGGCAGCAGTTCGGTGAGACCGGCCGTCAGCGCGGCGACGCCCGCGCCGGTGATCGCGGAACCGAAGAAGACCGGATGCACCTGTCCGCGCGCGGTCTGCGCCGCCAAGTCGGCGCGCACCCGGCCGTACGAGACCGCGGACTCGTCGGCCACGTAGTCGGCGAGGAACGCGTCGTCGTGCTCGGCGAGCAGGCCGGCCAGACCGGCGACGAAGTCCGGGTCGGCGGCGGTGAACGGCACGCTGCGCGCGCCCCGCGTGCCGGATTGCTCAACCCGGCCCATCGGGAAGGCCGTTGGCGCGAGCTTGCCCCGGACGCTCCGCAGCACCTCGTCGCAGCGGGCGCCGCGGCGGTCGGTCTTGTTGACGAAGATCAGGACGGGGATGCGCAGTCGTCGCAGCGTCCGCATCAGGACGCGGGTCTGCGCCTGCACGCCCTCGACCGCGGAGATCACCAGCACCGCGCCGTCGAGCACGCTCAGCACGCGCTCCACCTCGGCGATGAAGTCCGGGTGGCCGGGGGTGTCGATGAGATTGACGGTGACGTCGTCGACCTCGAAGGAGACGACGGCCGATTTGATGGTGATGCCGCGTCGGCGCTCCAGCGCCAGGGTGTCGGTCCGCGTGCTGCCGTCGTCGACGCTGCCGACCTCGTCGATGACTCCGGCGGCGAACAGCAGCCGCTCGGTCAGGCTGGTCTTACCGGCGTCGACGTGCGCCAGGATGCCCAGGTTCAACGTACGCAAGAAGCTTCAAGTCCTCTAGATCGGTGGGAGTTGCCGTCTGGGTGGGGACTGAAGTTCCGCGCATGATCATCTCCTGGGTACGGTCGGCCGGTCCGGTCGTACGGGGGCCGTTGGACTGTCGTCGGGAGTACAGCAGAGCCGTACGCGACGGACAACCGGTTTTGTCCGCGTACGAGGGCGTCCGTGCCTCGTCCTCCGCCGTTTCTTCACGTACTGGTGGGGCTCAGGAGTCTCGATCACACCTCCGTTGTCAGTATCATCAGCGGGACGACTTTGGATGCAATTGCATCTGGAATTGCATCCGCAGTTGCGGTCGCGGGCATGCTTGTGACTGCGAGCGATCGAGTACAACTCACAGAGGAGTGGTGCCGGATGAAGCAGTTCGACAACGGAGTGCGGGCGGACGAGATCCCGGGTGTCGAGTGGGTCAAGAGCGGGCGGAGCAATCAGAGCGGCAACTGCGTCGAGGCGGCCAAACTGCCTGATGGCGGCGTTGCCTTCCGCAACTCCCGTGACCCGCACGGTCCCGCGCTCGTCTACACGCACGACGAGATGGTCGCCTTCATCGGTGGCGCCAAGGACGGGGACTTCGACTTCCTCACCGCGTGAGGCGGTTACGCTCAGGCGCGTCCGTCTGAGTGAATGACGACAAGAACAGTTGACGGCTGAGCGCGACGGCGTGAAGTCGGGAATTCGTGACTCCGGTAGGGGCGCGACAGCGCGCCTCGCAGTGCAATACTGGCGTGCGTCCAGTTTCTACCGGGAGCCCGCATGTCCGCTCAGCCGCAACTCGTATCACCGCTGCAACTGCTGGAGCGCCGCCCGGACATGGGCGCCAAGGCGTTGGCACGTGTGCTCGGCAACTATCTGCGTGCCCTGCGCGAGGCCGCCGGGGTCAGCCCGGCACAGGCCGGAGAGCGTATCCGTGGCCACGCCTCGAAGATCAGCCGCATGGAGACGGCGCACGTCTCCCTCAAGTTAAGGGACGTCGACGATCTCCTCGCGCTCTACGGCGTCGCGGAGCAGGAACGGGCGGAGATCGCCTTCCTGGTCCAGCGCTCGGCCAAGCCCGAATGGTGGCAGCCGTACGGCGAGGTCGTTCCCGACTGGCTCCAGGGCCTGATCGGTCTGGAGCGCGACGCCCACGTGATCCGTACCTACGAGACGCAGTTCGTGCCCGGCCTGCTCCAGACGCCCTCGTACGCGCAGGCGGTCGTGCGCAGCGGCCACCGGCTCGCCTCGCCCGAAGAGGTCGAGCGGCGCGTGGAGTTGCGGCTGGAACGCCAGCGCAGGATGGCGGAGCCCGGCGCTCCCGTGCTGTGGGCCCTGATCGACGAGGGCGTGCTGCACCGCCCGGTCGGCGGTCCCGCGGTGATGCGCGAGCAGTTGGAGTATCTGCTGGTGGTGCTGCGCCAGCCCGGTGTGCGGCTCCAGATCGCCTCCTGGTCGGCGAGCGCGGCGGCGACGCCCGGCTCCGCGGTCACGTATCTGCGGTTCGCCCAGGGCTTCCTGCCCGACGTGGTCTATCTGGAGCACATGACGAGCGCGATGTACCTGGACCGGCTGGAAGAGCTGGACAAGTACCGTGCCGCGCTCGATGAGTTGAGCGCGCTGGCGGCGACGCCGGTGGAGAGCCGCGTGCTGCTGGAAGAGGCGCTGAAGCGCTACAAGTAGAGCGGCCCCCGAGAACGACGCCGGCCCGCATCCCCCCTCGCCGGGGGTGCGGGCCGAAGCTCTGCCGTGGGCGTTGCTACACGCGGGCCACGCCGCCGTACTCGATCCATTCCTTGCTGGGCTGCTTGAGGCCGAGGTCGCTGTCGGGGCGCCAGGTGGAGACCTCCACCAGGCCCGGCTCGATGATCTCGTAGCCTTCGAGGAAACCGGCGAGGTCGCTGGGCTTGCGCACCTCACCCCAGTGGCCGCCGGTGGACTGGTCCATGAACTCGGTGACGAACCGGCGGGTCTCGGGGTCGTCGCTGACGAGCTGACAGACCACCAGGAAGCTTCCCTTGGGCAGCTTTTCGGCGACGCGCCGGACGACGCCCGCAGGGTCGTCGGTGTCGCGGATGCAGTGCAGCACCGACACGAAGAGCGCGGCGACCGGCTCGTTGAGGTCTATCAGCCGCGTCAGTTCTTCGTGCTGCCAGATGCTCTCGGTGTCGCGGAAGTCCGCCTGGATCACCGAGGTGTTCTCGTTCTGCTGGAGCAGCGCGCGGCCGTGGGCGAGCACGATCGGGTCGTTGTCGACGTACACCACGCGGGCGTCGGGGTTGATGCGCTGCACGATCTCGTGCACATTGTCCTGCGTCGGCAGACCGGAGCCGTGGTCCACGAACTGCTTGATGCCGTAGTCCTCCGCGAGCCTGCGCACCACCCGGCGCAGGAACTGACGGTTGTTCAGGGCCAGGATCTTCATGCTGGGGACCTGGAGGAGTAATTGCTCCGTGGCCTCGCGGTCGGCCGGGTAGTTGTCCTTCCCGTCCAGCAAGTAGTCGTACATGCGTGCCACAGCGGGCACCGTCACATCTATCTTGTCGGAAAGCGGTGCGTCCCGGTGCTCCATCGGGCCCCTCACGGTGGTTCGTTGATCGAAAGCTGCGGTGACGACTTCCATCCTAGGGAGACGTGATCGTCCGGTCGAGAGCGCAGACCAGGAGGTTGTGCCGGACGCGCGGCCCGGCTCCGGTCCGGCCGTCTTCGGGCCCGGCCCGGTTCCGTGGCCGGCCGGTCCTAGCCCGCGGTCTCGGTGTCCTCGGCGTCCACGGTGTTCCCGGTGGGCAGCGGCGGCTCGGCCTCCATCCGCTCGACCTCCTCGTCCGTCATCAGCCGGGAGCGCAGGAGGAAGCGGACGCCCTCGGGGGCCTCAAGTGAGAAGCCGCTGCCGCGGCCGGGCACGACGTCCACGGTGAGGTGGGTGTGGCTCCAGTACGCGTACTGGCTCGCGCTCATCCAGAACGGGGTGTCCCCGGCGACCCGGCCGAGCAGGACGTCCGCGCCGCCCACCCGGAACTCACCGCGCGGGTAGCACATCGGTGAGCTGCCGTCGCAGCAGCCGCCGGACTGATGGAACATCAGGGGGCCGTGCCGCCGGGCCAGTTGGTCGACCATCGCTTCGGCGGCCGGGGTCATTTCGACGCGCCCCACGGGACGTCCGGGCGAGGCGGGGCCGGGCAAGGCCGTGTCAGACCGTGCGGTATCGGACCTGGTGGCGTCCATCACGGGGCTCCCATCCGCCGATCGCCGGATGCGTCGGCGTTCTCGTACCAGCCTCCCGCCCGCGACGGCTTTCGTCCAGGGACGGGACCGCGCCCGGCGCCGGGCGTCAGACGGGCTGGTGGTGGGCGAGGAGCGCGTGCGGGTCCCCGGCGCCGTGGACGTGGGCACCGGCCGGGGCGTGGTCGATGTGGACGGTCGCGGCCCGCAGCCGCGGCACGGCGTGCAGCAGCGCGTGCTCGGCCCGCACGGCGACGGCGTGCGCCGCGACGACGCTGATGCCGGGGTCGACCACGACCGCGGCCTCGGCCCGCAGCGCGTGCCCGATCCACCGCATCCTGACCGGCCCGACCCCCTCCACCCCCGGCACCGCGCCGAGCGCCCGCTCGGCCCGGTCGACCAGCTCGGGGTCGACGGCGTCCATCAGCCGCCGGAACACCCCGCGCGCCGCGTCCCGCAGCACCGCCAGGATCGCCACGGTGATCAGCAGCCCCGCGACCGGGTCCGCGAGGCGCCACCCCAGGGCCGTACCGGCGGCGCCCAGCAGGACCGCGAGGGAGGCGAAGCCGTCGGTACGGGCGTGCAGGCCGTCGGCGACCAGGGCCGCGGAGCCGATGTCGCGCCCGACGCGGATCCGGTATCCGGCCACCCACTCGTTGCCCACGCATCCGGCCAGCGCCGCACCGGACACCGCCCACAGGTGGGTGACCGTACGCGGATCGAGCAGCCGGTCCACCGCCGTCCAGGCCGCGAAGGCGCTCGACGCGGCGATGGCCAGCAGGACGGCGACCCCGGCCAGATCCTCGGCCCGCCCGTAGCCGTACGTATAGCGGCGGTTGGCGGCCCGGCGCCCGAGGACGAAGGCGATGCCCAGCGGCGCCGCCGTCAGCGCGTCCGCCGCATTGTGCACGGTGTCGCCCAGCAGCGCCACCGACCCGGACACCGCGACGATCAGCGCCTGGACGAGCGCGGTCGCGCCCAGCACCGCGAGCGACACCCACAGCGCCCGCATCCCGCGCGCCGACGACTCCAGTGCCGCGTCCACGCTGTCCGCCGCCGCGTGCGAATGGGGCCGCAGGAGATGTCCGAGCCGGTGCCGCAGCCGCGATCCGGGGTGCGTACGACCGCCCGTCACGTGTGCGTGGCCGTGCGCCCGGTCAGGGCCGTGGCCGTGGTCGTCGGCATGGTCGTGGTCGTGTGGGTGACCGGCGCCGTGCGCCTCGCCGTGGGTGTGCTCAGTCCCCGCCATGTCGGACACCGTGGCACACGGAACCCCTTGCGGCCACTCCCGAAATACCACCTGTGACCAGCTGCGACGCCCTCGCAACAGCCCCGGCTGGGCGACAGGGGCCGCTCACAGGCTCAGCCGGTACGGAATCGTGCACACCACGACGTCGGTACGGGCTCTGAGCGCGGAGGCCAGCAGCAGGCCCCGCTGATTCTGGAGGATCTGGTAGCGCCGGTGGCGCGGCACCACCTCGGGGATGAGGACGGAGACGTGCTGCCCCTTGGCCACCTCGCGCTCGACGTAGGAGACGATCGGCTGCACCAGCGAACGGTGCGGGCTCTCCACGATGTCCAGCCGTACGCCCGGATTCCAGCGGTCCCAACTCTCCCGCAGGGCGCGGGCCTTGTCGGGGTCGCCCTGCACGGCGACGGCGACGACGGCGGTGCCGAGGTTGAGGGCCGCCGTCAGCGCCTGCTGGGTGAGCCTGCTGACCTCGCCGACCGGCACGATCACCAGGGACACGGTGCGCCGGACCGGCGGCGGGACCTCACCGAGCCCCAACTCCTTCCCGACCTCGGTGTAGTAGCGCTGGATACGGGCGAACAGCAGCATCAGCAGCGGCACGGTGACCACCACCACCCAGGCCCCGGCGAGGAATTTGTCGGCGAGCAGGACGGCGGCGGCGATCGCCGTCAGCACCGCGCCGAAGCCGTTGAGCGTCGCGCGCTGGCGCCAGCCGCGGGGACGCTCCCCGCGCCAGTGCCGTACGAGGCCGATCTGGCTGATGGTGAAGCCGATGAACACGCCGATCGCGAACAGCGGCAGCATGCGGTGGGTGTCGGCGTCCACGGCGATCAGCAGCAGCGCGGCGAGCAGCGCGAGGGCGCCCACGCCCCAGCGGTACACCGGGCGCTCCGTGCGCAGACCGAACAGGTGGGGCAGCCGGTGGTCGCGGGCCAGCAGGCTCATCAGGACCGGCAGCCCGCCGAAGCTGGTGTTGGCGGCCAGCGCCAGTGCCAGGGTGACGACGAGATTCGTCGCGTCGTACGGCCAGCCGGTCCCGAAGGAGCCCGCGGTGAGCTGCGCCAGGACGGTCACGTCGCCGCGCGGCGCCACATGGTCGCGGCGGATCAGCACCGCGAGCCCGACCAGCATCAGCGCGAGCAGGCCGCCCAGCATCAGCTCGGTGCGCTGCGCCCGCCTGACCCGCGGGTCGCGGAAGGCGGGCACCCCGTTGGCGATGGCCTCCACGCCGGTCAGCGAGGAGCAGCCGGCCGAGAACGCCTTCAGGAGCAGCAGCAGCCCCAACGACTCGGTGATGTGCACGGGTTGGGGAGTGCCGACGACGGCCACGGGGTGCGAGCGCACCAGGCCGAAGACGATGATCCCGAGGACGCTCGCGATGAACAGCGCCGTCGGCAGCATCAGCACCCGGGCGCTCTCGGCCACGCCCCGCAGATTCACGGCCGTGAGCACGGCGAGCCCGAGCAGACACACCGGCAGCAGATGCGGCGCGAGGGAGGGGTAGGAGGAGGCGAGGCTCGCGGCGCCCGCGGCGAGGCTGACGGCGACGGTGAGCACGTAGTCGACGACGAGGCTCGCGGCGGCGAGCAGACTGATGCCCTGCCCCAGGTCCTTCTTCGCCACCGCGTACGCGCCACCGCCGTCCGGGTGCACGGCGATGACCTGCCCGTACGAGACCACCAGCACCGCGAGCAGCCCGGCGATCACCAGCGTCACCGGCAGTGTCGCGCTGAGCGCCCCGGAACCGGCGGCGATCAGGACCAGCACGATCGCCTCGGGGCCGTACGCGACCGAGCTGAGCGCGTCCAGCGACAGTGCCGCCAGCCCTTCGATGCTGGTCAGGTGCTGCTTGTCCCCCTCGCCCGGCCGCAGGGGGACTCTCGGCCGCAGTTCGCGGCGGGCCAGACCGAAGGTCATCGGTACCTCGGGGTGCAGGGGACGACACGCGGGGACGCGTCATGCCCAGTCTGACGGACCGTCACCGGAGGACGGCTGAGGCGCGGCCGTGGACCCCCGAGCGGCCGTGGACCCCCGAGCGGCCGTCGCACCACGGCCGGGCGTCGCCTCCCCGGCGGGGTGTCGCTCGCTCCCGTGCGGCCCGTCAGTCGTGCGGCGGCGGGGGTCAGCGCTCCATCATGCGCATCTGGGCCTCGTTGTGGGTGTCTCCCGCGGCCGGGGGGAGGCTGCTGAGCCTGTCGAGCTGTTCCGCGCTGAGCCGGACGGCGTCGGCGGCGGAATTCTCCTCGACGCGGGTGACACGCCGGGTGCCGGGGATGGGCGCGATGTCGTCGCCCTGGGCCAGCAGCCAGGCAAGCGCGACCTGCGCCGGGGTGGCGTCGATCTCGGCGCCGACGGCGGCGACCTCGTCGGCCAGCCGCAGATTGTGCTGGAAGTTCTCCTTCGTGAACCGGGGGTTGTCAGCCCGGAAGTCGTCGGCGTCGAACTGGTCGGTGGAGCGGATCGCGCCGGTCAGGAAGCCGCGCCCGAGGGGTGAGAAGGGCACGAAGCCGATGTTCAGCTCGCGCAGCACCGGCAGCACGCGCGCCTCGGGGTCGCGGGTGAACAGGGAGTACTCCGACTGGACGGCCGTGACCGGGTGGACGGCGTGGGCGCGGCGGATGGTCTCCGGGCCGGCCTCGGACAGGCCGATGTGCCGGATCTTGCCCTCGGCGACCAGTTCGGCGAGCGCCCCGACGGTGTCCTCGATCGGGGTGCCGGGGTCGACCCGGTGCTGGTAGTACAGGTCGATGCGGTCGGTGCCCAGCCGGGTCAGCGAGCCCTCGACGGCGGCGCGGATGTTCGCGGGAGTGCTGTCCGCGCCCTGGCGGCCGGTGTGCGAGATCAGCCCGAACTTCGTGGCCAGCACGACCTCGTCGCGGCGGCCCCTCAGCGCGCGGCCGACAAGCGTTTCGTTGGTGTAGGGGCCGTAGACCTCGGCGGTGTCGATGAACGTGACGCCCAGTTCCAGGGCGCGGTGCAGCGTACGGACCGACTCCGTGTCGTCGGTTCCCGCGCCGGTGTAGGCGTGGGACATGCCCATCGCGCCCAGGCCGATCCGGGCAACGTCCAGGTCACGCAGGGTGATGTGCTTCATCGCTTCTTCTCTCCTGGCGGACGGCGGCGATCTTGTCCTGTCCGGCCAAGCCTGCCTCTTCCCGCCCGCCGACGACAGGCCGGGACAGGCGGAGGGCCGACAGCGGGGGTGTGACAGGGCCCCTGTCCGCCGCCCGGCCATCGCGGCGGCCGGGCGGCGGAGAGGGGCCGAGGTTCGGGTCAGGGCCGTTTGAAGGCTTCGGGGCCGCCCGCGCCGCAGGGGGCCAGACGGACGCCGGTGCCGTTGTCGACCTCGCTCAGGCACAGGGCCGCGTGAGCGGAGTAGACGGTGCTGCCGCGCAGCGAGAACTTCTGCGCGACGTTGCCGCTGCAATTCGCGACCTGGACGACCGTGCCGGGGGCGGTCCCGCCCCAGGCGGCGTCCATGCACAGGTCGTTGGCGCGGATGGTCCCGTCGGGGCTGATGTGCCACCGCTGGACGAGGCTGTCGTCGCACGCCGCGAGCGCCAGCGGGGTGCCGTCCGTACCCGCGCCCGCGGTGAGGCACTTGCCGGTCGCCGCGTTCTTCAGCGGAGCCCCCGGCGGCTTCGGCGCGTTGGCCGCCGACGCCGGTCCCGAGGCCGGCGCGGACCCGGGCGGTACGGACGCGGGCGGCGCCGAGCCCGGCGCGGCACCGGACGGCGAGGCCGCCGACGGCGACGGACCGGCCGTGGTCGGCGCGGGCGCCGTCGTGGTGTCGGAGGCGTGCGCGACGGTGGTCGAGGGCGAGGAGGAGCCGTGCAGCGCGAGCCCGAGCCCGACCCCCGCGAGGCAGAGCACGGCGACCGACGCGACGACGACCCGGCCCCGGGTGACGACGGGTTTGGTCCGCGGGCCGGGCTCGGCGGGCCTCCCGGCCGTGCGGCCGACGGGAATGTCGTCGCCTTCCTGGGGCGGGGGCAACTCCGCGTCCGGGTCGAGCCGGTGCGCGACCCGCTCGTCCAGCAGGCCGGTGTCCACGACGCCGGCCGAGTCGATGGTGAAGCGCCAGCGGGGCTGATCGGTGCGGCCGACGACGACGACCGTCCACCGGCCGTCCGGGTCGTCGGCCAGCCGCTGGAAGCGTTCGCGGTCCCGGCCGCCGGGCGAGCCGCCCAGCAGCAGCACCCCGCCCGCCTCGTCCTCCAGCGCCGCGTCGGTGTCGGCCGGGTCCTGCGGCTCGGCCGGCGCCCCCGCGCCGGGGACCGGTTTGAAGCCGACGCGGACCACGCGCACCTCGCGGGACCAGGGGCTGGCGGCCAGTTCGCGGGCCCAGTCGTGGGCCAGGGCCCGCGCCTGCCGGGCGTCGCCCTCCAGACCGATGAGCCCGCCGACCTCGCCGAGGTTGAGCAGCACGAAGCCCTTGCCGGTGTTGCCGAGCGGGACCAGCCGCGGATACGGCTCCGACAGCGACTCCGCCACGCTCGCGCTCTGGAGCCAGCGCAACTGGGCGTGCCAGGTCCGCCCGTCCTGGTCCGCGGTCCACCCGGCCGGTGGCCGCTGATCGGGCGTCCTGAGGTGGAACCAGACGGTCTCGGGCCCGACGACCACCACATGGGCCACCGGAACGGCACGGTTCTCGCGGTCGCAAGCGGTGGCCAGGACGCGGATGACCCGGTCCACGGTCCACAGACCGTGATCGGCACGCGGCGCCGAACCCGGTCGCTGCCCGGACCTTCGCGACCGGCGCAGCCGGGCGCTCCAGTCGGTGCGGCGAGGAAGGCGATCGGCGGATCGGGACGGGGGTGTCACCTGTGTCTCCTTCACTCACGTCTTCACTCGCGTCCGCCCACGCCGTCAGCACGTTCACTCACGTCGTCACAGAAACGGTCGCGCCGCGCCCGCGGTGTGCCGCGCACGCTGTGTCCTGTGAACGGTGGTAGCCCGCCACGGGGGTGTCAACGCCGGGCGCGGGGCGGCGGCGCCCCCTTGGGCCCAGGGGCCCAAGGTCGCCCGCGAGCCCTGGACCAGGCGTCGGAGCCGTTCCTAGCATCGACCGCGTCCGGGCCCGGCGTGCCGCCGCGTACCGGCAAGCCCGGCAACGTCAGAAGGGACGCACGATGACGAATCTGAACATCACGTATCAGGAGATGTCGGACAGCGCGAGCAAGATGCGCAACAACAAGGCCGACATCGACCAGAAGCTCACCGAGTGCAAGAACATCGTCGACAACCTCACCGGCTCGGGGTTCGTCACCGACCAGGCGTCCGGCAGGTTCGACGAGGTGCACACCGAATTCGTCACGTCGGCCAACCAGGCCATGGAGACGCTGGACCAGTTGTCGCAGTGGCTCGACAAGGCCGTGGACGCGATGCAGGACATGGACACCCAGCTCGCCAGCTCGCTCAACCAGAAGTAGCGGGCCGCGGCCGGTCCACCGGCGCCGCCCGCACCCCGCGCCGGGCGTGCGGGCGTCCGATCCACGAGGGGGGAACCATGCCCATGATGATCACCATCGCCCGATCCCCCGACTGGTCGGCCGACGTCGCGGTGGACGCCGATCCCACCACCCCGCTCCGCGATGTCGTCAAGAATCTGCTGGACAGTCTCGACGGGTCGCGGCCTCCGGCGCTCGGTGGCCCGGCGGAGGCGGCGGTCTACCTCGCCGACCAGCCGCTCGACCTCTCGCTGCCCCTGGCCGGCAGCGGCATCCACGACGGCACCGTGCTCTGGCTCGACCGGCCCGGACCCGCGGAGACCCCGCCCGTCGGCCTGGTGACCGTCCGGGCCGTCGCGGGCGCGGGCGCGGGACGGATCTGGTTCCTCGGCGCGGGCGAGTACCGCGTCGGATCGGGCGCCGACTGCCAGGTCGACGTGGGCGGCGGGCCGCCGGTGGCCGCCGTCGTCCGGATCTCCCTCGACGCCTCGGTACGGGTGCGCGCCGTCGGGCACTCCGCGCTGCTCGACCGCGTCGCCCTGCCCGACCACGACGTGGCCTGGCCGGAGACGGTCCAACTCCTGGTCGGGGAGACCTTCCTGGAGGCGCACCCCCTGCTGCGCCCCGACGCCGTCGTCGAGCCCTCGCCCGACGGCGAGTACCTCGACTACAACCGCCCTCCCCGGCTGCTTCCCCCCGTGCAGCACACCGTGTTCCGGCTGCCGTCCCAGCCCAGGCCGCCCTCCCTGAACGCGCTTCCGTGGCTGACCGCGGCCCTGCCCGCCGTCCTCGGCAGCCTCATCGCGGTGATGTTCCACAACCCCATGTTCCTGATGATGGCGGCGATGTCGCCGGTCATGATGCTCGGGAGCTGGTTCACCGGACGGCGGCAGGGCCGGATCAGCCACCGCCGCCAAGTGGCCGAGTACGGAGCCCAGTTGGAGGCGACCGAGGCCGAGATCGCGACGGCGCTCGAACAGGAGCGCCGCGACCGCCGCGCCGCGAGCCCCGACCCCGCCGAACTGCTCGTCATCGCCACCGGCCCGCGGTCCCGGCTCTGGGAACGCCGCCGCACCGACCCCGACCACCTGCTGGTCAGGGTCGGCATCGCCGACCTGCCCACGGCCATCGCCGTCGAACAGGGCGACGGCACGCGGCGCGGCCGGGACCTGCGCGCGGCCCCCGACGTACCGGCCGCCTTCTCCATCGCGGAGGCCGGAGTCGTCGGCGTCGTGGGACCCGAGGGCTGGCCGCGGCACATGGCGCGCTGGCTGACCGGACAGCTCGCCGTCCTCCAGAGCCCCCGCGACGTGCAGTTGTACATCCTGACCGACCCGGCGGGCGAGTCCCTGTGGGAGTGGGCCGCCTGGCTGCCGCACTCCCGGCCGCTGCTGGGCCAGCAGGCCCTGTCCCTGATGGGCGCCGACGCCGAGACCCTCGGCCGCCGGGTCGCGGAACTGAGCGAACTCATCCACGTACGCCAGCAGGCCCGGCTCAACGCCGGGGTCGGCGCCGCGTTCGCGGATCCCGACGTCGTCGTGCTGATGGACGGCGCCCGGCGGCTGCGGGCGCTGCCCGGAGTGGTGGCGATCCTCCAGGAAGGCCCCGCGGTCGGCGTCTACAGCATCTGCGTGGACGCCGACGAGCGGACACTGCCCGAGGAGTGCGCGACCGTCGTCATCGGCGGCGGCTCGCGGCCGGCCACCCTGCGCAGACAGCGCGCCGCGCAGGTCGACGGCATCGTCTCCGACGAGGTCCCGGAGAGCTGGTACGCCTCGGCCGGACGCAGACTGGCGCCGCTGCGCGACGTCAGCGAGAACCAGGGCGACGCCGCCCTGCCCGCCTCCGCGCGGCTGCTGGAGATCCTGGGCCTCGAAGAGCCGACCCCCGCGGCGATCGCCGCCCGCTGGCGTTCCTCCGGCCGTGGCACCAAGGCCGTCGTCGGCTACTCGCTCAACGGGCCGTTCGCCCTGGACCTGGTCAACCACGGCCCGCACGGACTCGTGGCGGGCACCACGGGCTCGGGCAAGTCCGAGTTCCTGCAGAGCCTGGTGGCCTCGCTGGCCGTCGCCAACCGCCCGGACGCCATGACCTTCGTCCTGGTCGACTACAAGGGCGGCGCCGCGTTCAAGGACTGCGTCGACCTGCCCCACACCGTCGGCCTGGTGACCGACCTCGACCCGCACCTCGTCGAGCGGGCCCTGACCTCGCTGAGCGCCGAACTCACCCACCGCGAGCACCAGTTGGCGGCGGCGGGCGCCAAGGACCTGGAGGACTACCTCGATTACGCGGGCCGCAGGCCGGAACTGCCCCCCATTCCCCGACTGGTCATCGTCATCGACGAGTTCGCCTCGATGGCGCGTGAACTGCCCGACTTCGTCACCGGCCTGGTCAACATCGCCCAGCGCGGGCGCTCTCTCGGCATCCACCTGATCCTGGCGACGCAGCGCCCGTCCGGCGTGGTGTCGGCGGAGATCCGCGCCAACACCAACCTGCGGGTCGCCCTGCGGGTGACCGACGCGGGGGAGAGCACCGACGTCATCGACGCCCGGGAGGCCGCGGCCATCACGACGGCCACGCCCGGACGGGCGTACGCGCGGCTCGGGCACAGCTCGCTGATCCCGTTCCAGACCGGCCGGGTCGGGGGCCGCCGTCCCATGGCCGACAGGACCGCCGCGACGGCCGCGCCCTTCCTGCGCCCGGTCTCCTGGCTCGACCTCGGCCTGCCCGCGCCCCAGCGTCCGCGCACCGTCGCCGAGACCGACGAGGTGACCGACCTGTCGGTCCTGGTGTCGGCCATCGGCCAGGCCAACGCCATGCTGGGCATCGCCGCGCAGCGCCGCCCGTGGCTGCCGCCGCTGCCGCTGTCCGCGGTGGTCGACCTGACGGCCGACCCGGTCCGCGGCTCCCGGCAGGACCCGTCCTTCTCATGGGCCATCCAGGACCTGCCGATGCGGCAGCGCCAGGAGACGGTGACGGTGGACCTGGCCACCTTCGGCCACCTGCACATCGTCGGCGCGCCCCGCTCGGGCCGCTCCATGGCGCTGCGCACCTTCGCCGCCGCGGCGGCCAGCCAGTCCACCGTCGCCGACCTGCACCTGTACGGGCTCGACTGCGGCAACGGCGCCCTGCTGCCGCTCACCCGGCTGCCGCACTGCGGCGCGGTGGTGCAGCGCTCGGAGACCGACCGCGCCGCCCGGCTGCTCAGGCGGCTGCACGCCGAGGTGCAGAACCGTCAACGACTGCTCGGCGAGGGCGGGTTCGCCGATGTGACCGAGCAGCGGGCGGCCCGGCCCGAGGTCGAACGGCTGCCGCACATCGTGCTGCTGCTCGACCGCTGGGAGGGGTTCATGGGCACCCTCAGCGAGTACGACAGCGGGTCGCTGACCAATCTGATCCAGACCCTGCACCGGGAAGGCGCGAGCGCCGGGGTGCACCTGGTCATCGCGGGCGACCACATGCTGCTGAGCGGCCGGATGAGTTCGCTGTGCGACGACAAGCTGGTGCTGCGGCTCTCCGACCGCAGCGACATGGGCCTGGCGGGGCTGAACTCGCGGAAGATCCCGGAGAATCTGCCGCCGGGCCGCGGCTACCGCGCGCCCAGCGCGATCGAGACCCAGGTCGGGCTGGTGGCGGACGACCCGGCGGGCCCCGCGCAGGCCGCCGCCGTGCACGCGCTGGCGGCCCGGCTCACCGAGCGCGAGGCGGGAGTCCCCAAATCGGCCCGCCCCAACCGGATCGCGGTGCTGCCCACCCAGCTCTCCTTCGACCAGGCGTGGGAGATGGTGGAGGAGACGCCGAAGCCCATGTGGGCCCTGGTGGGCGTCGCGGGCGACGACCTCGAACCCGTCGGCGCCGACCTGATGGGCGATCAGCCGACCTTCCTGGTCGCGGGACCGTCCAGGTCGGGGCGGAGCACCGCGCTGACCGTCATGACCGAGTCGCTGCTGCGCGGCGGCGTCGAGATCGTCATCGGCGCACCCATGAACTCACCGCTGCGGGCCTTCGAGGGCAGGACCGGGGTGCGCGGTGTCATCACCGCGGACGCCCCCACCGAGCAGCAGTTCTCCGATCTGCTGAACCCCGGTGACGGGCCCGTCGTCCTCGTGGTCGACGACGCCGAGACCTGGCGCGACCTGCCGTGCCGCGACTGGCTGAAGGCGTTCGTGAAGAAGGCGTCGGGAAGCAGGCGGGGCGTGGTCCTCGGCGGGGACGTCGCCTCGGTGGCGATGGGCTTCTCCGGCTGGCAGTCCGAGGTCAAGCGCAACCGGCGCGGCGTCCTGCTGTCGCCGCCCACCTTGAACGACGGCGACCTGGTGGGGGTGCGGCTGTCCCGCTCCCAGCTCGCCGCCAGGGTCGTACCGGGCTCCGCCCTGGTGCACCTGGGCAGCGGCAGCCTGCTGCCCGCCCAGATCCCGCTGCCGCCGACCGTCGGCGAGCCCGCACGCGACAACTCCGCACACGACAACAGGGAGCAGTGATGGCGGACCTTGTGGTGAAGGACCTCCAGAGCCTCGCGAGCGACCTCAGCGAGCTGATCGGTCAGTTCGAGGGAGCGCTGGACTTCCAGAACGACGACAAGGGCCTGTGGGGTCAGCTCAACGCCAACCTGTCGATGGGCGACTTCGCCGACAACTGGACCGTGCACCGTGACGCGATGGTCAAGTCCATGAAGAGCCTGCGCGACAAGGTCAACAAGGTCGACGAGGCGTGGGCGCAGGCGGACCAGCAGTTGCTGGACTCGTTCGAGGACGGCTGAGCCGATGACTGGGTCCAGGGCTGGGTTTACGGCTGAGCGCCAGGACGGCTGACGAGCGTCACAAGGAGAACCGCATGTCCATCAGAAACCTCGACTGGTCGCCACTGGACCGGCACTCGGACCCGATCCACACCGACCTCGACGTGGTGAGCGGCGCGCAGACGCGCTACCAGCACATCGCCGACACCATCGACGACGCGATCACCAAGCTCCAGCGGATCGTCGACACCGACAGCGACAGCCTGGCGGGCCAGTACGTGGAGGGCCTGAGGTCCGAGGCGACCAGCGTCAAGGACAGTCTCACCAAGGCCGCGGTGCGCTACCACGACGTCGCCGCGGAGATCAAGAAGTACGAGCCCGACCTCGAACAGGGGCTGAACGAGACGGCCGCCGCGCGCACCGACGCCGAAGAGGCCAAGAACGACCAGACCAAGGCGCACGCCATGCCCGACCCGCAGAAGCAGTCGGACGGCACTACCACCCCCGAGGAGCAGCAGAAGGGCTCCGACAAGGACAAGGCGAACGCCGACGCGGACGGGAAGCTGGCGGCGGCCAAGACGCGGCTGACCAACGCGATGGACGCGCTGAACGTCGCGGGCAAGCGCTTCGGCGACGCGGTCAACTGCAAGAAGTACGACGACGGCCTGACCGACTCCTGGAAGGACAAGCTCGACGCCGTCATGGCCAAGATCAGCCAGATCTTCGCCATCATCGGCATGATCCTCGGAGTCCTCGCGATCCTCATCCCCGGTGTGAACGCGCTGATCATCGCGGGAGTGGTGGCAGGCGCGATCACCCTGGTCGCCAACATCGTGCTGTACGCCCACGGCAAGGGCAGCCTGGTCGACGTGATCCTCGGGGCGGTCGGTCTCGGCCTCGCGGGCATCGGCGCCATCGCCTCGCTGGCCGCCAAGGGCCTGGCCAACGCGGCCAAGACGCTCGGCCAGCTGGCCGGTCGGCCCCGCCCGGTGACGACCAACCCCCCGCAACTGCACTGGGGTCCGGGCGCGCCGATCGAGCTGACCCCGATGGGGCCCGCGGCGGGCGCGGGCACCCGCACCGGGCCGAGCGTGATCGGCGGGGTGAACACCGTGCCCGGCGACTTCGTCATGCCGATCAACCCGGCCACCGGCTGGACGAACATGTCGGACTGGTTCAACAACCCCGCCACCAACTGGCTGTTGGGCAAATTCGGGGCCATCACCCCCGAACTGGGCTTCTGGGAGTCGGCGGGACTGCAGTTCAAGGGCGCCGGCGCGATGTGGGGAAAGCTGTTCACCGATCCGCTGAACTTCGCCAAGGACTGGGCGGGCGTCATCGGCGGTCTGAGCGGCTTCCGCGACCTGTCGGCCGTCATGGCGGCCATCGGCGGCAAGATCTCCCCGCTCTGGTACGTCTGGGGCGGCCTCAACGGCGCCTTCGGCATGGGCGGTCTGATCTACACCGGCGGACGCCTGGTCGGCTGGATTCCCGCGGTCAACCCGCCCGGTGTGGCCGCCTCATGACCAGGGGAGACGACATGAGCGACGACCTGGCCGCGCCGGACGGACTGCCCTGGCACTGGGAATGGGTGCCCGACATCCGGCCGGACGACGAGGAGTACGCGGCCTGGACCGCGCACATCGTGGCGCTCTTCGCCGACTGGACGTCCGAGGGCCTGGACGCGGCGCGGCTGGCCTGGCCCGCCGAGGCGGGCGTCGAATTCCCCTTCACGTCCGACATGGTGGGGCAGGGCGCCGCCGCATGGCTGCTGCACCGGGCGGGCCAACTGCCCGCCTGGTCCCGGCTCGCCTGGGGCGCGGCGTTCGTTCAGGGCAGCGCGCGCTGGGCGCCGGTCCCGGTGGTGGTGGAATTCCGCCGCCCCCGGGAGGAGGACCCCAACTACCTGATGGAGGTCGTCGGCGCCTCCGGCCGCGACGGCGACGCCCGGCAGCCGACGATCGACTACGTGACGACCCCGATCGGCGACGGAGTGCAGGTCTTCGCCCTCGGACGGACCCCGGAGGGCGCGGCGTTCGGACGCGCCGAAGCCGCGATGCGCCTGGACGTGCCGCCGGTCGGCGGCGCCGCGAGCGTCAGCTCCGACGTCGTCCTGACCACGGTCGTCTTCGAGATGGGGCTGATGGCGCTGATCAGCGCGGGCGTGGAGCAGTTGATGCAGCAGATCGCCCACGACTGCGCGCCCCCGGCCGACGGGGGCCCGGCCAGGCTCGGGTTCGCCACCACCACCGAGGGGAGCCAGCGGTGATCGACTTCGAACTCGTCCTGCCCGACGGCTGGGTGCAGATTCCCACCACGCCCGACACGACCGCGCTGCGCCGCAGGACCGTCGACGCGGTGATCCGCCACCATGTGCCGGACTCGCTGCCGCGCGACTCGGCGGGCCCGTGGCGGCGGATGCTGCGCAAGGAGCTGACGGAGGCGACGGAGGAGGCCGCGCGGCAGAACGCCCGCTCGGTGCTGCTCCCGCTCCAGGAGTTCAGCGGCGTCCGGCTGCCCGGATCGATGCTGGTCACGGTCCTGGAGAGCCAGGACGAGACCGAGGACCCGGAGAAGCTGCTGGCCTCCCTCCTCGCCGACGCCGGGGCCGACGGCACCTATCTGGAGATCGGCGGAGCCCCGGCGGTACGGGTCGCCTCGGTGGTGGACAGCAGCCGGGTAGGCCGCAAGGCGCCGTCCTGGCGGGTCTCGTACTACGTCTCGAACCCCGACGCGCCCGGCACCTGGGGGCTGCTGACCTTCACCGTGCTGACCGACGGCGACATCGACGCGGAACCCGTGCAGGCCGTCGTGCTGCTCTTCGACATGATCGTCACGACTCTGCGCTGGGCGAACCGCGTCGACGTCCCCACCCAGGACGAGGTGCTGGCCCAACTGGCCGAGATGGACCGGCCCGCGCCGGATCGGCAGCCGAACGGCTCGTCGGCCTCCGCGCGGAGCGAGCCGTCGGCCGACGCCTCCGGCGCGTGAACCGAACGCGAAGAAAGTATGAAGCGGCCCCGGCCACGCTGGTCGTATGACAGTCGTCGCCACTTCCGCGCCGATCAGCCCGACCCGGGTGCGGATCGCCATCGTGAGCCCGGACATCCTCGCCCAGATCCGCCAGGTCTTCGCCCGTAAGAACCTCGACGTGGAATTCCTGCGGATGCCCTACGTCGAGGTCGCCGTCGCCCCCGCCGCCGCGCCCGCCGTCCCGCAGGTTGGGCAGGACCCGCGCCGGCTGTGCGCGGAGTACCGGCTGAGCGCGGTCGCGGTGGAGAGCCTGCCGCCTGCGGGGCAACCGGCCCTGGAGGTAGGGCCGCACGCGCCCGCGGCCCCCGAGGACACCGCCCCCGAGGACACGGCCCCGGCCCTGTCCCGCCGTCAGCACGAAGTGATGGCCCTGGTCTCCCGAGGCGCGCGCAACGCCGAGATCGCCGCGCGCCTGCACGTGAGCGAGAAGACTGTGAAGAACCACATCAACCGGATCTTCAGGTCGCTGGGTGCCGAGAGCCGGGTCGAGGCGGTGCTGATCTGGCAGCGGGGACAGCGCGGACCGTGGGACGGTACCGATCGGCGCGCGGTCCTGGCTGCTCGGCCGGAGCTTCCTGCGGTCCCGCGTCCAGAGCGCGCAGGAACTCCGTGACGTCGCCGACCTCCTCCGCGCCCAGCTCCCTCAGGCGCGACAGCGCCCGGTCCGCGAGGGCGCGGGCGGAGTCCGGTTCCGCCCGGGCCCGCTTCACCTTGGCGAGACCGAACAGCGTCAGCGCCTCGTGGTAGTGGTCGCCGCTCGACTCGCACAGCGTCAACGCCTCCTGGAAGTACCGCAGCGCCTTCTCGTCGTGGGCGAGCCCGTACTCGGCGCCGCCCAGATTGATCAGGATGTTGGCCTCCAGCAGGACGTTCCCGCAGCGCCGTGACACCGCGAGGCCGAAGGTGCCGTACCAGAGCGAGTCCTCGAACTCGCCCAGCTCGGCGTGGAGTTCGCACAGCACGTCCAGGCAGCCCGCCTCGTAGTACTCGTGGCCGCTGTGGCGCGCCAGGTCCAGGGCCTGGCTGGCGTAGGACAGCGCGGCCCGGTACTCCTTGGCCTCACGGAGCGTGGACGCCAGATTCCCCAGCAGGCTGGTGCGCAGGACGTCGTCGCCCAGGTCCTCCAACAGCCGCAGACCGCGCCGCTGTTCGTGCACCGCGGCCTCGTTGTCCCCCAACCGGGAGTAGGCCACGCCCAGATGGTTGAGCAGCACCGCCTGGGCCCGCCGGTCCCCGACCATCTCGGTGCTGCGCACCCCGAGCCGCAGCACCTCGACCCAGTCCTTGGTCTGCCCGGCCGCGTAGAAGTAGTCGAAGAGCAGATAGGCCAACTGCCACGCCTCGTCGTGGCAGCCGATGCGCTGCGCGGTGCGCAGGAGCGGGGAGATGTTGTCCCACTCCTGCACGCACCAGGTCACCAACTCCTTCTGGTCGGCGAAGCGCAGCGGCGCGTGCGGGGCCACCGGGTCGAGGGTGAAGGGGAGTTTGACCGCGTTGGACTTGTAGTCCTGCGTGAGGGTCCGCACATACCAGTGCAGCACCCTGCGCAGCGCCCCCTTGCGGGACTCGGCGCTCTCGCCGTCGCCGGAGACCTCCTCGGCGTAGATACGGGTCAGGTCGTGCATCCAGTAGCCGTTGCCGGTGGTCTCCATCAGGTGCTGCGCGGCGAGATTGCGCAGCGCGGCGGCGGCCACCGGCGCCGGGACGTCCAGCAGCGCGGTGGCCGCCTCCGCGCGGATGCTCACGCCGGGGAACAGCCCCAGCGTGCGGAAGGCGTGCGCCGCCCGCGCGTCCAGCCGGGCGTAGGACCAGGAGAGCACGCCGCGCACCGAGTACAGCTCGTCGTCCGGGATCTGGAGCGCGTCGAGCCGGTACCGCACGTCCTCCAACTCGGCCGCCAGGTCGGCGATCCGCACCTGGGACGACCCGGAGGTCACCTGCTCCGAGGCGATCCGCAGGGCCAGCGGCAGGCGGTCGCACAGCTCGGCCAGCCGCCGGGCCGCGGGCAGTTCGGCGCCGACCCGCGCGTCCCCGATCGAGGTGCGCAGCATGCTCAGCGACTCGTCGGCGGTGAGCGGGGAGAGCGTCTCGCGGTGCGCCGAGTACCGCACCGCGAGGCCGCTGAGCCGGTTGCGGCTGGTCACGATGACGAAGGAGGGGCCGTCGCCCGGCAGCAGGTCCTCGACCTGGTCGGCCGACTCGGCGTTGTCCAGCACGATGAGCATGCGCTTGTCCCGGACGATGCTGCGCCACAGCGCGACCCGCTCCTCCTGGTCGGTCGGGACCGTCCCCGCGTGCGAGGAGGCGAGCAGGTGGTGCAGGGCGTCGGCGGGGGAGCGGGCCGGGCGCTTGGGGTCGAAGCCGCGCAGGTTCACATACAACTGGCCGTCCGGGTACGCGTCGGCCAGCAGGTGGGCGCACCGCACCGCCAGCGCGGTCTTGCCCACGCCCCCGACCCCGACGACCATCACGATCCGCGGCGGCGCGGCCGCGCCCCCGCCGTCGGGCGCGGCGTCCCGCGCCGCGTCCAGCACCCGGCGCACCGCGTCCTCCCGGCCGATGAAGTCGGCGACCTCGCGCGGCAGTTGCGCGGGGCGCACCGGGGCCGCGGCGGGAGCGGGGGCGGCGGGCGCGGTGTCCGCACCGGCGCTGTCGGCCAGCAACGACGCGTACAGCGCCCGCAGTTCGGCCGACGGGTCGATGCCCAGATCCTCGGCGAGGAGCTTGCGCAGATCGTGATAGCGGGCGAGCGCGTCGGCGGTCCTGCCGCTGCGGCTCAGGGCCGTGATCAGCAGGGCGCGCAGCCGCTCGTCGTAGGGATGGTCGGCCACGTGGAGCGCCAACCGGTCGGCCGCGGCGGCGGGTTGGGCCAGTTCCAGGAGCAGTTCGGCGTGCTCCACCACCAGCCGTAACCGAAGGTCGGCCGCCCAGGCGCGGTGCTCCGCGCCGAACGGTCCCGGCAGACCGCCGAGCGCCGTGCCCGAGCGCCACAGGGCCAGCGCCTCCTCGAAGACGGTGACCGCGGCGGCCGGTTCCCGCCCGGCGGCCAGGGACCTGGCCCGCGCCGCCAGCCGCCCGGCCACCGTGACGTCGAGGCCGTCGGGGTCGAGCAGCAGCGAGTAGCCCGCCGCCGAACTCGTCAGCGGCTCACCGAGACCGTCCAGCGCCCGGCGCAGACCGGACACGTAGGTGTGCAGGCTGCCGACGGCCGTGGTCGGGGGCGACTCGCCCCACACCCCGTCGATCAGACGGTCGCGCGAGACGACCGCGTTGCCGCTCAGCGCGAGGACGGCGAAGACCGCGCGCTGCTTCGGTGGGCCGAGAGCGAGTTCCCGTCCCGCCGCGTACGCGCGCAGCGGCCCGAGCGTCTCAACCCTCAGACGACCGTTGTCCATCACGGAACTCCCAGGAGGCGGTGCCCCGGCCCCGCACGGCACGCGCGCGGTTCCACGACTGCGATTCACGTCGTGGTTTCCTCCGCGTCGCATCGTCGCAACCGCACTATAGGCCGCGCCAACACCGTCCGACAGCCCGCACTCCGGCAGCACTGACGCCCCAGGCGTCCCACCGGGCGCGCCGGTGCGCGGGCCGCGGCGGACGCGCGCCCGGCGGTGGCCGAAACGTCATGGAAACCGGGGGTTGACGTGGTCGTGAGCCCGCTCTAACGTTCAGGCAGTTTATTTATCCAGTAAAGAAAGAGTGCGAATGAACGGGTCGTCGGGCGAGGATCTCACCAGCACCGCCGTGCTGGCACTGCTGGGCAGGGCAGGGCCGATGTCGCGGGCCGCGCTCGCGCGGGACCTCGGGATGAGTCCGGCGACGCTGACCCAGGTGACGCGGCGGCTGCTGACGCAAGGAGTGATCGAAGAGCTCGACCGGCAGGAGCCCTCCCGGGGCGGCCGTCGCGGTCGGCTGATCGGTCTGGTCGGCAGCGCCGGCCGGGCGCTGGGCGTCAAGGTGGCCGTCGACCACGTCGCGCTGGTCGACATGCGGCTGGACGGACGGGTCACGGAGACCATGACGGTCCCCTTCGATGCCACGGCGCTGGAGGCGGTGCCCGCGATCGCCGAACTCCTGCGTCCGTTCACCGAGTCCGCGCAGGGGGTGCCCCCGCTGCTGGGGATAGGAGTGGGCGTGCCCGGCACCGTCGACCGCCCGGACAGCGGGGTCGTGGACGCGGCGATGCTGAACTGGGAGAACGTGCCGCTCGGCACCATGCTCGGCGCCTCCTTGGGGCTCGCCGTCCTGGTGGAGAACGACGTCAACGCCCTGGGCAGCGGTGAGCGCCTGTACGGGCGGGGACGCAGCCTCAACGACTTCCTGGTGGTCACCATCGGCCGCGGCATCGGCCTGGCCGTCGTCGCGGGCGGCCATGTCTACCGGGGCGCCCACGGGGGCGCCGGAGACTTCGGCCACGTCCCGGTCGATCCGGACGGGCCGCCGTGCACCTGCGGGAATCGCGGCTGCCTGGAAGCCCTGATCAGCGACGACGCCCTGCTCCGTACGGCGCGCTCGGCCGGCATCCTCGGCGAGGGCGCCACGCCCGCCGACCTCGCGGACCTCGCGAACGGCTCGGACGGCGCCAACGGTGCGGACGGCGCCAACGGTGCGGACGGCTCGGACGGTGCGGACGGCGCCAACGACTCGGGCGGCGCCGATGACCGTACGGCGACGGCACGTCGCATCCTGCGCGAGGCCGGACAGCTCCTGGGCCGCCAACTGGCGGGACTCGCCACGCTCCTGGACCCGCAGGAGATCGTGGTCATGGGGGAGGGGACCCGCTCTTGGCCCTGGTGGGAACCGGGTGTCCGGGAGGCGTTCGAACGCCACGCCCCCCGCCGCGCCCGGGAACTGGCGATCACCGTCGAGCCGTACACGGACACCATCTGGGCGCAGGGCGCCGCCGCCCTGGTGCTCGCCGCGTCCCTGGACGGCGGCGTCGGCAGCGTCGATCCGCGCCGACGGATCCACGGGCTCGGCGGCGCGGCGGTCGAACGGAGCGCCAGATGACCATCGGCCCCCTTTCCGTACGCCCTGGCCGGGGACCGGTGTCCGCCCCGGCGTCCGTCCCGGCAGCCGCCGCCGCCCGACGGCGGAAGTGGCGCAACCGCGGCGCGGTGCTGTTCTTCCTGGCACCGAGCGCCGTCCCGCTGCTGCTGTTCACCTTCGCGCCGATGGTCTCCTCGCTGTGGATCAGCCTCCACTCCTGGGACCTGATCTCCCCGATGCGCTGGGTCGGATTCGCCAACTACCGCCACCTGCTGGGCGACGGCGACACCCGGGTCGCGTTCCTGCACACCGTGTACTTCATCGCCGGCTACCTCCCGCTGGTGTACGTGGGCGGCCTGGTCCTGGCGCTCGCCCTCAACCGCCGCATGCGGGGCCGCGGCGTCCTGCGGTCGGTCTACTTCCTGCCGGTCATCACCAGTTGGGTGATGGTCTCGCTGACCTGGAAGTGGATCCTCAGCCCCGACGGGGGACTGCTCAACCGGGTCCTGGGCGGCGTGGGCCTGCCCACCCCCGACTGGTGGGCCTCACCGACCTGGGCGCTGCCTTCGGTGATCCTCGCCTCGGCGTGGAAGGACCTCGGCTTCGTCATGGTCATCCTGCTGGCAGGGCTCCAGGCGATCCCGCGGGAGCTGTACGAAGCGGCCACCATCGACGGAGCGAACGCCTGGCAGCGGTTCCGGCGCATCACGCTTCCGCTGCTCTCGCCCTCCACCTACTTCGTCGTCCTCATCTCCCTGATCAACGGCTTCCAGGTGTTCGACCAGGTCTTCGTGATGACCGGCGGCGGCCCCGCCGGGTCCTCGCGCACCGTCGTCGAGGAGGTCTACGACCTGTCCTTCCGGTACGGGCAGGTCGGCGGCGGCTCGGCGCTGTCCTGGCTGCTCTTCGCCGTGATGATGGCCGTCACCGCGGTCATGACCCGAGTCCAGCGGCGGTGGGTGACCCATGCCTGAACTGACCACGACCCCCGCCCGACAGCCCGCGCCCGCGGCGGACCTCCCTCGCGTCCCGCCGTCCCGTACCGCGGACCGCGGCCCGCGCACGAGCACCCGCCGACGGCTGCGGGCCGCCGGCGTCACCGCCCTGGTCGTCCTCGGGGCGGCCGGAATGCTCTTCCCGTTCCTGTGGGTGCTGATCACCTCGCTGCAACCGCACGGCAGCGGGATCTCCGCCCCCTCCCTGATACCCGACACCGTCAGCGCGGACGGCTACCGCAGCCTCTTCCGCGCGATGCCCTTCACCCGGGTCGCCGTCAACAGCCTCTGCCTGGCCCTGGTCTCGACGGTCGTGCAGCTGATCACCAGCTCCATGGCCGCGTACGCCTTCTCCCGGCTGCGCTTCCGCGGCAGGGGCCTGGTCTTCGCCCTCTACCTCGCCACCATGATGATCCCGCTCCAGGTCCTGATCGTCCCGCTCTTCGCGGAGATGAAGGCCCTGAATCTGGTCGACACCTACTTCGCCCTGCTCGCCCCGACCCTCGCCTCGGGCTTCGGAGTCTTCCTGCTGCGCCAGGCCATGGACGCCGTACCCCGCGAACTGGACGAGGCGGCCCGGCTGGACGGCGCGGGACACCTGCGGATCTTCGGCTCTGTGGTGCTGCCGCTGGTACGCCCGTCGCTCGCGACCTTCTCCGTCTTCGCCTTCATGGCCAGCTGGAACAGCCTCCTGTGGCCGCTGGTCATCATCCGCTCGCCGGAGTTCAAGACCCTCCCGCTGGCACTGGCCGACCTCCAGGGCCAGTTCGGCACCCAGTGGAACGTGGTGATGGCCGGATCGGTCCTCAGCACCCTCCCGATCATGGCCATCTACCTCTTCGCCCAGAAGCACGTGGTCCAGAGCGTCGCCCAGTCGGGCCTGAAGTAGCCGGCCGCCCGAGCGGCCCCGCCCCCCGGCGCACCTCCCGAACACCCTCCCACTCGCCACAACCCCGAGGAATCCGCCATGCGCACCCGCCACATCACCCTCGCCACCGGTCTCGCGGCACTGGCCCTGACCAGCGCCTGCTCCCAGGGCTCCGCCACCAGAACGACCTCGGACAACGGTGTGACCACCGTCCGCTACATGACGTTCTCCTCCGCCCCCGACCACACCAAGGACCTCGACACGATCGTCGCCGCGTTCGAGAAGCAGAACCCCACCGTCAAGATCCAGGTCCAGGCCGTCCCCTACGCCAACTACGCCACGACGCTCCAGACCTCGATCGCCGGCGGCACCGCGCCCGACACCTTCGAACTCGACCAGCAGAGCCTGGTCACCTACGCCTCCTCCGGCGCCCTGCTCGACCTGACGGACCCCGCCGCCGAGGAACCGGCCTACAAGGCATCGGCGTACGCCCCGGCCAACCTCGAAGCGGCACAGTACAAGGGCAAGCAGTACGCGCTGCCGGAGTCCTTCTCCACCGTGGTCCTCATCTACAACAAGGACCTCTTCGCCAAGGCCGGCGTCCCCGTCCCCACCGCTGACTGGACCTGGAAGGACGAGCAGGCCGCCGCGCTCAAGCTCACCGACCGCGCCAAGGGCGTATGGGGCGACTACCAGCCCATCAGCTTCAACGAGTTCACCAAGGCCCTCGACCAGGCGGGCGGCTCCTTCTTCTCCGCCGACGGCGCGAGAGCGACCTTCGACAGCCCACAGGGCGTCGCCGCCGCGAGATGGCTGATCGGCAAGAACAACCGGACGATGCCCGACGCCGCGAAGAGCGCGAGCACCCCCGACTTCGACACCAACCTCTTCAAGGCCGGCAAGCTCGCCATGTGGCACAACGGCAACTGGCAGTTCAGCGCCCTGAAGGACGTCCCCTTCGGCTGGGACGTGGCCGTCGAACCCGGTGACACCCACAAGGCCAGCGCGGTCTTCCAGAACTCCGTCGCCGTCTCCAAGGCCACCGCGCACTCCGGCGCGGCCTTCAAGTGGCTGAACTACCTGACCACGTCCGACATCACCGCGAAGACCCGCGTCGACTCCTCCTGGGAGCTCCCGCCGCTGTCCGACACCGGCAAGGTCGCCGGATACCTCACCGCGGGCAAGCCGGCCAACCGCCAGGCCGTCTTCGACTCCCTGAAGAACCAGGCCGCCTCGCCCGTCATCGCCAAGCAGCAGCAGATGCAGGACATCATCAACAACGCCCTCACCAACGCCGCCGCCGGCCGGACCGACGTCGCCAAGGCGCTGTCGCAGGCGACTGCGCAGGTCACCGCCCTGCTGAAGTGAGACTTCGGGCGCCCACGGGAGACCTGACACTCGCGCGGGCGCCCGAACCCCCCGCTCCCCGCACCCCTCCGCCACACCCGGCGACACCCGTATCGCCCGCTTAGGAGACACCAGCCTTGTCCACCTCCACGACGCAGTCACCCGGCCACGCGCGCCTCGCCCGCCGCAGCCTGGAGGTGATCACCGCCCACCAGGCCGCCTCCGGGGCGTACCCGGCCTGCCCCGGCTACGAGGTCTACCGCTACTCCTGGTTCCGCGACGGCTCGTTCGTCGCGGAGGCCGCCTCACGGTACGGCGCGACCGGTTCCGCCGACGCCTTCCACCGGTGGTGCGCCAAGGTGATCACGGACCGCGCCTCCCGTATCGAGCGGATCATCGCCGTACGGGCGGCGGGAGGACAGCCCGCCGAGGCCGATCTGCTGCCCACCCGGTACACCCTGGACGGCGCGGACACCGGGGACGTCGGCTGGTGGGACTTCCAGACCGACGGCTACGGCACCTGGCTGTGGGCGCTCACCGAGCACCTGCGCCGGCACGGCGGCGACCCCGCCCCCTACCGCGAGGCGATCCGCCTCACCGTCGGCTACCTCGCCGCGACCTGGGACCTGCCCT
Organism: Streptomyces sp. NPDC008317; assembly: GCF_042955955.1. NCBI lineage: Bacteria > Bacillati > Actinomycetota > Actinomycetes > Kitasatosporales > Streptomycetaceae > Streptomyces > Streptomyces sp. NPDC008317. The sequence goes on along the minus strand of NZ_JBIBFQ010000007.1, from coordinate 377,514 downwards.
GCTACGACTGGTGGGAGGAGTCCAAGGAGCACCGGCACGGGGCCACGCTCGGCGCCATCCGCGGCGGCCTCGCGGCAGTCGGCGCGGCAGGGCTCGACACGGCGGGGCGCTGCGGACCCACGGTCACCCGGATCGACACCCTCGTCCGCGAACAGGGCCTGTACGGCGGCGGCCTGGCGAAGTGGCTGGGCGGGGCGGCGGTGGACGCGAGCCTGCTGGCCTGCCTGACCCCGTTCGGCTCCGTGGACCCGGCGGGACCAGTCGCGCGCGCGACGCTCGCCGCGATCGAGCGCGACCTGGTGGAGCCCGAAGGCGGCGTGCACCGCTACCTCCAGGACGTCTTCTACGGCGGCGGCCAGTGGCCCGTGCTCGCCGGGCTGCTCGGGTGGCACTACGCACGCGTCGGCCGTACCGGCGACGCCCTGCGCGAGCTGGAGTGGATCGCCTCGCGGTCCACCGCCGACGGACTGCTGCCGGAACAGGCCCCGGGCGTACGCCTGCTGGCGCCGGAACACCTCGCGGAGTGGGAGGAGCGGTGGGGGCCGAACGCCACCCCGCTGCTCTGGTCCCACGCCATGTACCTCATCCTCGCCCATGAACTCGGAGTCTCCGTATGATCCGCCACCGTCCGCACGGCTCGGGCCACCCCTACGAGCCGACCGACGACCAGCGCGTGCCCGTGATCCCGTCGGCGGGTGAGCCGTTCGAGGTACGCGCCTCCACCGGAGCCGATGTCGAGGCCGTGGTGTGCGAGTGGGACGCCGGTGACGGCGTCACCGCGCTGACCGCCGCCGTCGAAGGCGGCACCGACCCGGCCGGTGACAACGGCGGAGACTCGGACAGTCACCTCGCGGCGGCCGCGAGCGGGCGCGGCGACCGTACCCGCTGGGTCGTCCGCCCCGCCCCGCTCGCCGAGGGCACGGCCGCCCGCTACCGCTTCGTGGCCAGGCACCGCGACGGCCGCACCCGTGCCACGTCCTGGCACACCGTCGCCCCCGCGGTGTGGCGCGAGGGGGCCGCGCTGCTGCGGGTCACCGCGGACACCGGCCGACTGGTCGAGGGGTCCGCCTCCCGCCTGGTGGCCGCCGACGGCACGGTGCTGCGGGTCCGCTTCGCGCTGCGGCTGGCGCCCGACGCGCATGTGGTCGGCTTCGGCGAGCGCTACAACGCCGTCGACCAACGCGGACACACCCTGGACGCCCAGGTCTTCGAGCAGTACAAGGGGCAGGGCTTCACCACCCGTACGTACCTGCCCATGCCGTTCGCGATGGTGCTCGGCGGGGACGGCGCGGACAACTGGGCCTTCCACGTCCGCACTTCGCGGCGCACCTGGTACGACATCGCGGCGAGCGACCCGGACCTGCTGTGGATCGAGGCGCAGACCCCGCCGGACGGCGCGGTCGAGACGGTCTGCTTCGGCGGCGCGCCCCACGAGTTGCTGTCCGCCTTCCTCGACGAGGCCGGACGCCCCGAGGAACTGCCCGACTGGGTCTTCCGCCTGTGGGCCAGCGGCAACGAATGGAACACCCAGCAAAGGGTGATGGCCGAGATGGACCGCCACCGCGACGAGGACATCCCGGTCGGAGCGCTGGTCATCGAGGCGTGGAGCGACGAGGCGACCTTCACCGCCTTCCGGGACGCGCGGTACCCGGTCACGGAGGACGGCGCTCCGCACCGCCTGGCCGACTTCACCTTCCCGCCGGACGGCGCCTGGCCCGACCCCAAGGGCATGGTCGACGAGCTGCACAGCCGCGACATCAAGGTGCTGCTCTGGCAGATCCCGCTGATGAAGACGCGCCCGGCGCCGCGCGGCCAGGCCGCCGCCGACGCCCGCGCGATGATCGAGCACGGGTACACCGTCATGGAGGAGGGCGGCACGCGGCCCTACCGCAACAGGGGCTGGTGGTTCCCCCAGGCGCTGATGCCGGACCTGACCCACCCCAAGGCACGCCAGTGGTGGCTCGCCAAGCGACGTTATCTGGTGGAGGAGGTCGGCGTCGACGGCTTCAAGACCGACGGCGGCGAACACGCCTGGGGCGACGACCTGCGGTACGACGACGGCACGACGGGCGCGCTGACCAACAATCTGTTCACCGTCGAATACCCGCGCGCGTACGGCGAGTTGCTGCGGGAGTGCGGCAAGGCGCCGGTCACCTTCAGCCGTGCCGGGTTCACCGGCTCGCAGAACGCGAGCGTCTTCTGGGCGGGCGACGAGGACTCCACCTGGGACGCCTACCGGCACTCCCTCACCGCCGGCATCACCGCCTCGGCCTGCGGCATCGTCTACTGGGGCTGGGACATCGCCGGGTTCTCCGGGGACGTCCCGGACGCCGAGCTGTACGTCAGGGCCCTCGCGGCGTCCTGCTTTATGCCGATCATGCAGTACCACTCGGAGTACAACCACCACCGGCTGCCGCTGCGCGACCGTACGCCGTGGAACATCGCGGACCGCTCTGGCGACCCGCGCGTGCTGGAGATCTCCCGGACCTACACCCACCTGCGCGAGCGGCTGGTGCCGTACCTGGCGCAGGAGACCCGCACCGGTCTGGCACAGGGGAAGCCGCTGATGCGCGGGATGTTCTTCGACGATCCCCGGGACCGGCGCATCTGGGACTTCCCCGACCAGTTCCGGCTCGGCTCCGCGCTCCTGGTCGCTCCGGTCACCGAGCCGGGCGCCACCGGCCGTGAGGTCTATCTGCCGCACGGCGACTGGGTCGACGTCTGGACCGGGCGGACCCACGCCGGCGGCCGGGTCGTCGAACGGGCCGCGCCGCTGGACCTCATCCCCGTGTACGCGACCGCCGACCGATGGGCCGATCTGGAACCGGTCTTCACGACTGGCGGCTGACCGACGCCGCAGAACGGTGGCGCACCCGACGCCTGCCCCGACGCCTGCCCCGACGCCTCCCCGGCTCCGGCTGAGCGGCGTCGGGGCGGCGCCCTCCGTCTCATCCGAGCGTCCGCGGCCGTCCCACGATCGCGCGCACCGTCTCCGTCGGCACCTTCGGCTCGCGCTCCGCCGTGAGCAGGCCGTTGGTCTCCTGGAGGGTGTCGGTCAACTGGGTGTAGCAGAAGCCGGCCAGGCCGGAGTCGACGGCGGCGGTCACCAGGGCGTCGAGGCGCGCGGTGAAGTCCTCCTCGGTGGCCACCGTGTCGTACCCGAACCAGTTCTCGCCGTCGGCCGGTTCGAAGGTGGCGCCGCCGAATTCGCTCAGCACCACCGGCTGGCCCTGGTGGCGTACGCCCTCCAGGGTGAGCCGCTTGCCCGCGGGCCACCGCTCGGTGAACGCGCCCTGGCGCAGGGCCGCGTGGCCGTAGCGGTCGGCCAGGACCGAGGCGTGCTGGCTGTAGTCGTGGACGCCCCAGATGTCGGCCGCCGACAGCTCCCAGCCGTCGTTGGAGACGGCGGGCCGGGTCGGGTCGAGCGCCTTCGTCAGGTGGTACAGCGCGTCCATGAAGTGCCGCTGCTCCGGCACCAGCGCCGGATTCGGCACCGACCAGGACTCGTTGACCGGGACCCAGGCGACGATCGCGGGATGGCTGAGGTCCCGGCGGATCGCCTCGGTCCACTCGTGCGCCACCCGCTCCACGGTCGGCGCGCCGAACACGTAGGCCGACGGCATCTCCTCCCAGAGCAGCAGGCCGAGCCGGTCGGCCCAGTACAGGAACCGCGGGTCCTCGATCTTCTGGTGGATCCGCAGCCCGTTGAGCCCCAGTTCCTTGGCGAGTTCCACGTCCCGGCGCAGCGCCTCCCCGGGCGCGGCGAGGTGGGACTCGGGCCAGTAGCCCTGCTGGAGCGCCATGCGCAGGAAGTACGGCCGGTGGTTGAGCAAAAAGACGCCGTCGTCCCAGCCGAGGTCGCGCAGGCCCAGGTAGGAGGAGACCTGGTCGAGGCGGGCCCCGTCGGCGGGGTCGGTGACCGTCACGGTGGCGTCCACCAGGTGCGGCTTCTCCGGGCGCCACAGCAGGTCGTCGAGGTCCTGGCCGTGCCGCAGCGCGGGGACGGAGATGTCGAAGGCGGTCTCCTGGCCCTCGGTACGGATCCGCTGCTCGGCCAGCACCCGCTCGCCGACGGTGAGGCGGACCGTGAGGTCGCGCGGGCCGCGCGGCCAGCGGCTGAGGCGGACCCGGCAGCCGACCCGGGCGTGGGCGACGTCGGGCAGCCAGTGCAGGACGGTGACGTGCTCCTCGGGGACCTCTTCGAGCCACACCGGCTGCCAGATCCCGGTGGTGCGCTCGTACCAGATGACGTGCGGGTCGCGCCGCCAGTCCTGCTTGCCCCGTGGCTGCGCCGCGTCCAGCGGCTGGTCCTCCGCGCGGACCACGAGCACATGCTCGCCGTCGCCGTCGAGAACGTCCGTCAGGTCGCAGGTGAACCCGGTGTGCCCGCCCTCGTGCCGCCCTGCCGGCCGCCCGTCCAGCCACACCTCGGCGCGGTAGTCCACCGCGCCGAAGTGCAGCAGTAGGCGGCCGGAGGCGGGCCGGCGCAGATCGAGGGAGCGGCGGTACCAGACCACCGGGTGGTGGCCGGTGTCGTGGACGCCGGACGCCTTGGACTCGGGCGGGTACGGGACGGTGATCGTCGTGGTGAAGGGCTCGGTGACCGCCGGGTCCATCCAGCGCTCGGCGCGCCCGGTGTCGGCGTCGTCGTGGGCGAAGAGCCAGGGGCCGCACAGGTCGTGCCAGTCGGGGTCGCGGACCAGTTGCGGCCGGGGGTGACCGGCCGCGTCGAGGTGTGTGAGGGGCATGGGGGAGTGCTCCGGGGGTGAGTCTTGACGGATGGCGGGACGCGGGCGGCGGCCGGGAGCGCCGGTCAGCGGTCGTACGGGTCGGCGGGGCGCCGCAGGTCCACGGCGGTCGCGGCGAACGCCAACGGGCCGGGCAGCAGCGGCAGGAGGACGGGCATGGCCCACAGCAGCAGCGCCGCCAGGACGACGGCTCCGGCCAGCAGGGCGGTGCCGCGCGGGTCGGCCAGGGAACGCGCCAGGGCCTCGCGGCCCGAGAGCCGGTGCGGTCCGTCCAGGGCGACCGCGCGCAGGCCGACGGCCGCCGCGCCGAGGGCGAGCAGCATCAGGACCGGCGCCATGAGGGCCGCGCCGGGCAGCCCGGAGCGCAGCAGTTCCTCGTCGAGCAGGAACAGCACGGCGAACGCGGGCGGCACCAGGCCCTTGAGCAGCGCGGGCAGGGTCAGCCGGGCTCGTACCTCGGCCAGCAGGTCGCCGAGCCGGACCTGCACGCCGTTCGCCGCGGTCCGGCGGAACACGGCGCAGGCGGCGGAGAGCGCCGCCGGTGCGGTGACCACCGGCAGGCAGGCCACGGCGGTGACCACGCCCACCAGCAGCATGTCGGCGAAGAGGGTGAAGCCGGAGCCGAACACCTCGCCCGGCTCGCGGTGGGCCCGGCGGGAAACGACGGGTGGGTGACTCATCGGTCCTCCTCAGCTCTTCAGTCCCGAGGTGGCCATGCCCTGCACCAAATAGCGCTGGAACACGAGGAAGAACAGCACGATGGGCAGCACGGAGATCACCGACATGGCGAACATGGGCCCGTAGGCGGAGGTGCTCGACTGGTCGACGAAGCTCCGCAGCGCCAGCGTGATGGTGGCCTTCTCCGGCGAGAGCAGGTAGATCATCTGGGCGAAGAAGTCGTTCCAGGACCAGATGAACGAGAAGATCGCGGTGGTGATCAGCGCGGGCCGGCTCAGCGGCAGGACGATGTGGAAGAACGAGCGGAACGGGCCGCAGCCGTCGATCCTGGCCGCTTCCTCCAGGTCCCTGGGCAGATTGCGCATGAACTGCACGATGAGGAAGACGAAGAACGCGTCCACCGCGAGGAATTTGGGCAGGATGAGCGGCCAGTAGGTGTTCATCATGCCGAGCTTGTTGAAGATGATGTACTGCGGGATCAGCACCACGTGCTGCGGCAGCATCAGCGTGGCCACGGTGAAGGCGAACATCGGGCCGCGCATCCGGAACCGCAGCCGCGCGAAGGCGTACGCGGCCAGCGAGCAGGACGTCACCGTGCCGATCACCGAACCGAGGCCGATCAGCATGCTGTTGCCGAGCAGCCGGGTCACCGACACGCCCGAGACACCGTCGAGCGCGGTGCTGTAGTTGCTCCACTCGAAGTGCCGGGGCCACAGGTCGACGCTGGTCACCACCTCGTCGGCGGGCTTGACGGACGTCACCAGCAGCCAGAGCAGCGGGTAGAGCAGGGCGAGCAGCGCGATCAGGGCGACCGTGTGGGGCAGCCGGCGGCGCAGGGTCAGATTCATCGTTCCGCCTCGTCCGCGTAGAACACCCAGGACCGGGAGGTCTTGAACAGCACCGCGGTGACGGCCGCGATGGCGAGCAGCATCAGCCAGGCCATGGCCGAGGCGTAGCCCATGTGCGAGGCGGTGAAGCCGCGCTCGTACAGATAGAGCGTGTAGAAGAGCGTCGAGTCGGCCGGTCCGCCGTTGCCGCCGCTGACGACGAAGGCGGGCGTGAAGACCTGGAAGGACTGGATCACTTCGAGCACCAGGTTGAAGAAGACCACCGGCGAGAGCATCGGCACCGTGACGGACACGAACTGCCGCCAGGCGCCCGCCCCGTCGAGCGCCGCCGCCTCGTACAGCTCCGGCGAGATCTGCTGGAGACCGGCCAGGAAGATGACCATGGGGGCGCCGAACTGCCAGACGGTCAGCAGCACCACGACGTAGGTCGCCAGATGCGGATTGCCGACCCAGCCGCCGATGTGGATGCCGAAGGTGCCGAGGACGTTGTCGATCGTGCCGCCGTCGTTGAACAGCGCCCGGAACACCAGCGCGATCGACATGCTCGCGCCGAGCAGGGACGGGGCGTAGAACGCCGACCGGTAGAAACCCCGGCCCCGGCTGCTGAGCCGCTTGAGCAGCATCGCGGCGCCCAGCGCGAGGGCCAGCTTGAGCGGGACGGCGATCACCACGTACTTCAGGGTGGTCAGGACCGACCGCCAGAACCGCGGGTCGGCGGTCAGCATCTCCGAGTAGTTGCGCAGGCCCACCCAGTGCGGGGTGGAGAGCATGTCGTAACTGGTGAAGGAGAGATAGAGGGAGACCGCCATCGGCACCAGGGTCACCGCGACCGCGCCGATCATCCACGGGGTGAGGAACACATACGCGGGCCAGCGCGCCTCCCGGCCGCGGCGGGTGCGCCGGTCCGGTCCCGGCGTGTCCTCGGCCCGCCCGGCGGCCTCGGCCGCCTCGATCCGTGCGACGCTCATGACTCCAACTCCTGCTTCGCCTGGACGACCAGCTCATGGGCCGCCTTCGCGGGCGACGCCAGGCCGAACTCCACCCGCTGGTACTCGCGGACGAAGGCGCTCTGGATCGCGACGTCACCTTTGGGAGGCGCGGACGGCGGCGGCCGTACGCCGTACTTCTGCATCACCTCGTCGAACTGCCAGACCTTCAACTCCGGTCCTGTCAGCTTGCTGTTCACCTCGGCGGCGATCTTCTGATTGGGCGGCTGGGAGCGGGTGACGCCCAGAATGTCGCCCGCCTGCGGGTCGTTGAGGAGGAAGTTCATCAACTGGGCCGCTTCCTGCGGGTGTTTCGAGTGGGCGCCGATGCCGATCAGCATCGTCGGCTTGAAGTACGACCCCGCCTTGCCGTCGATGGTGGGCACCGGCGCGAAGCGCATCGCGTGCCCGGTCGGGCTGGTGAAGCCGGTGAAGGTCGCGTCCCAGGAGTAGTCCATGGCGTCCAGACCGCGGCTGAAGGCGCTGATGCCCGTCGCGTCGGCCTGCGCGCTGTCCTTGGCCGAGACCACCGCCCCCGCCTTCTGGAGTTCGTGGAAGAAGGTCCAGAAGTCGGCGAGGTCCTCCTCGGTGTAGCCGAGCTCGGTGGGGCTCGCGTAGAGCTGCTTGCCGTGGCTGCGCAACCAGTCCTCGAAGACGTCCTCGTTGCTCCCGCCGTCGTTGCCGCCCGCCACGGTCCGCCCGTCGGGGGACTTCAGCTTCAGCCCGGCGATCCTCGCACTGGCCTCGGCCCAGTCCTGCCAGGTCCACGAGGGCTGCGGCGCCGAGACACCGGCGGTGTCGAAGACGTCGGCGTCGTAGACGTAACCGGTGATCCCGCGGCCCATCGGCAGCGCGTACTGCTTTCCCGCCAGGTAGCCGGTGCGCACCAAGGACGTGTCCATCTCGGCGGTGTCGAGGGTGCCGTCCTTGACGTACCGGTCCAGGGGGAGCAGCGCGCCGCCGGTGGAGAACTGGGAGATCTGGCGGTAGTCGAGCTGCGCCAGGTCCGGTATCCCGCCGCCCGCGGCCTGGGTGGACAGCCGCTGCTTGTAGGAGCCGAAGTCGGCGTTGGACATCTGGACGCTGATGTCCGGGTGCGCCTTCTCGAACAGGCGCACCGCCTTCTCGGTACGGGCCTGGCGTTCGTCGTTGCCCCACCAGGAGAAGGTGAGGGTGAGGTGACCGCCCGAGGCGCCGGAGGCGCCGCAGGAGGTGAGCGCGGCCAGCAGAACGGTGCTGCAACCGGCGGCGACCGCCGTGGCGACCGCTCGGCGGCGGAGGAACCGACGCCGGCCGCTTCGGGGCTCGGGCATGGTGGCCTTTCCGGGGTGGGTGGGTGGGTGGAGCGGTGGCACGAGGCGCCCGCCGCCGCACGGGGGCTGGGAACGGCGACGGGCCGTTCGGCTCACCCGTCGTGGTAGACGTCGAGACGGCCGCACATCCCGAACCGTCCGGTCGCGGCGGGTCCGCTCGCGTGGGTACGGGCGTCGGCCAGATGGCGCGCGTCGCCGTCACCGAGAGCGGCCAACTGGTCGTGCGTGGCGGTCACCGCCGCGCGGGCGCCCTCGCGCCAGCGCCGCTCCCAGTCGGCCAGGCGTGGCCGCACCAGCTCGGCCGCCGCGCGGTGGAAGGCGGCCAGCGGCTCCGGATCACCCGCGGCGAGCGCGTCGCGCAGCTCGAGGAACCGGCGGGTGGCGAGGTCACGGCGGGCCCGCGCCGCGCCGACCAGCTCCCGCTCGCTCCCGCTCGTCGGCAGCCGGACCGCCGCCGCGTACACCTCGGGGTCGGTCAGCCGGTCGGGGGGCAGGGTGAGGACGGCGTCGCCCGCCTCGGGGAGTCCGCCGTTCTGCATCACGACGGTGATCCGCAGCCCGCCGCCGTTGACCAGCCGGTGGATGGTGCCGGGGGTGAACCAGGCCACGGTGCCCGCGCGCAGCGGGGTCTCCTCGAAACCGGAGGCGGTCAGGGTCTGCACGGCGCCCTCGCCGTCGGTCACCACGTACCCCTCGCTGCACGTCAGATGGAGGTGCGGGGTGCCGCCGCCCGGCCTGCCGTCCACGGTCGGCCAGTCGTAGACGCTCAGCCGGGAGACCGCGACCGCCCCGGGGAACCCGTCGTAGCCCGCCGTCACCACGGGTGCCGCTCCAGATGGGCGGTGACCGCCGCACAGTCCCAGGCGCCGTCGGCGACATGGACGCGGTACGTACGGTCCAGGACCTCGCCGGGCGCCAGGACCAGCTCCTCGTGGAAGGCGAAGGACGGGGCGACCGCGGCGAACGGGTCGGTGCGCACGAACCAGTGCGCGGGGTGGGTGCCCTTCTCGCCCGCGTGGTCGTTGCCCGGCGCGTGCTCGAAGACGACGGTGGCGTGTCCGTCGCGTCCGTCGTGCTCGCCGCTGTAGGCGAGCCACGGCGCCTGCTCACCCATGAGGTCGCGCTCGGCGCTGTCGCCGTCTGCGGTGAAGGCGTGCCCGTCGCGGAAGGCGCGCGGCCCGCGCCAGAACAGCCCGGTGTAACCGGCGTCGGGCCGCCCGGCGGTGGTGGGGCTGCCGAACCGCAACGGCTCGGCGCGCCGGTTGGTGACGGCCGAGGACCAGGTCAGGGTCCAACCGCCCTCCTCGGCGGTGACCTCGATCCTGCGGTCCTCCTCGGCCCAGAGAGAGCCGTCGTACGGGTGCCAGGTCAGGCGCTCGGCGATCACCACGCCGTCGGGACCCGCCGACACCTCGTCGAAGCCGACGTGCGCCATCGAGCCGATCCGCTCGGGCAGCGCCACGTACCCCTCGCCGTGCACATACGTGTTGCCGCCCCACAGATTCTGACCCGACAGGTGCGAGGCGGTGAGCTGGAGGCCCTTGTGCCAACGGTGGTCGTTCGGGCGGTAGTCGGTGACCAGACCACCGCCGAGGGTGCGGATCGGGTGGAGGTACGGCTTCGGCGCCTCCCAGGCGGCCTCCGGGCGGTACACGTAGGCGAACAGCTCGGTACCGGTGGCCCGGTGGGTCACGGTGATCCGGTCGTCGTGGACGTGGGTCAGCGACAGCGTCATGCGGCCTGCTCCTCCTCGCGGGCGCCGACCGGCAGCCGGTCGGGTTCACCGCCGTGCATGGCGGCGTAGAACGGGTCGTCGGGGCCGATCTCGCCCGCCCGGACGGTGGCGTCGGTGAAGGCGGACTTGTAGAGCGCGGCGGTGAACTCCACGATCCCGCGGCCGCCTTCGCCGCCGGTCGGGTGCGGGGTTCCGGCCCGGATGTCGGCGACGAGGGCGCGTAGTTGGGCCAGGTGGGAGCTGGGTTCGTCGGGGCCGAAGTCGTTCCAGGCCCGTGCCGTCCGCGCCGGGACGCCGGGGGCCGGGGTGATCCGCCAGTCGGCGTTGCGGTAGCCGTAGAGATGGGTGAGCTCGACGGTCGCCAGCTCGCAGTCGATCCGTATCCGGCTGACCTCGTCGGGGCTGAGCACGCTGTTGACGACAGTGGCGACCGCGCCGCTCGCGAACCGGACCTGGGCGGTGGAGACGTCCTCGGTCTGCACGTCGTGCACCAGCCGGGCGGCCATCGCGCGGATCTCCCGCCACGGGCCCAGCAGGTCGAGCAGCAGGTCGTTCTGGTGGATGCCGTGCCCCATGGCGGGACCGCCGCCCTCGGTGTCCCAACGGCCGCGCCACGGCACGGCGTAGTAGTCCGCGCCCCGGTACCAGGTGGTCTGGCAGTGCGCGACCAGCGGCCGTCCGAAGGCCCCCTCGCGCAGCAGTTCGCGGACGTGGCGGGCGCCGGAGCCGAACCGGTGCTGGAAGACGAAGGCCGCGGTCGGGGCGCCGGGGCCCCGCTCGGCGGCGGCCGTCACCGCGTCGTAGTCGGCGAGCGAGGGGCACGGCGGCTTCTCGCACCACACATGGGCGCCGGTCCGCAGCGCGGCGACGGCCTGCTCCCGGTGGAGCGAGGGCGGTGTGCAGAGGACGACCAGGTCGGGGCGTACCTCGCCGAGCATGGTGTCGAGGTCGGTGAAGGCGCCCGGCACGGAGAACTCCTCGGCGGCGGCGCGGGCCGCCTCCTCGGCGACGTCGACCATGGCGACGATCTCCACCGAGCCCTCCGCCGCCACAGCGGCGAGCGCGGGCAGGTGACTTCCTCGGGCGATGGATCCGGTGCCCACCACGGCGGTGCGCAGCGGGAGATTCGGGCGGTGCGGGGACATGCGGGCCCTCTCGTGAGGCTGGCGTACGTCACGGGCGGTGGCGCGGGAACGGGCTGTCCGGCCGCCGCTCGACCGCCGGGGGCGCGACGGCGGTCCGCCACGCGCCCACGGCGTCCGGGCGCACGGAGACCCCCGGCAGGGTCGGCCAGTGGTTCCTTCGCCCGGCTGTTCCAACGTTGTAACCAGTGTGTGTCCTGGCGGTCAACCCTTTGGGCGCGGACGACTGCCGCCTGCACGCGTCTGCGGGACGCTCTGCGTTGAACTGCCCTACAATGAGGCGTCTCCGAGAAGGGCGGGTACGTGACAGCAGTGCGGCTCAAGGACGTCGCCGATCGTGCGGGCGTCTCAGTCAAGACTGTTTCCAACGTTGTACGCGGAATGTCGAGAGTGGCCCCCGCCACCCGAGAGCGCGTCATGGTCGCGGTGAGCGAACTGGGGTACCGTCCGAACCCGTCGGCGGTACGGCTGCGCACCGGCCGCAGCGGGCTGATCGCCTTGGCGGTGCCGTTCCTGGCCACGCCCTACTTCGCCGAACTCGCCCACCACGTCAGGACCGAGGCGTCCCGGATCGGTCTCACCGTCCTGATCGAGGAGACGCTGGGCGACCCCCGCGAGGAGCTGCGGCTGGCCACCGGGCTCGGCGCGGCCCTGCTCGACGGCGTGATCCTCTCCCCGCTCCGGGTGCCCTTCGATCAACTCGCCGCCACCACGGCCGGTTTCCCGCTGGTGCTGCTGGGCGAGCGCGAGGACGGCCGGGAGCAACTCCACGCCGACCACGTCCTGATCGACAATGTGGCCGCCGCCCGTGAGGCCGCCGCCCACCTGGTCTCGCTCGGCCGGACCCGGCTCGCCGTCGTCGGCGTGGACCGGCAGGGCTCGGCGACCAGCAGGCAGCGCCTGGAGGGCTTCCAACTCGCCCTGCACGCGGCGGGTCTGTCCTTCGACCCCCGACTCGCGCCGCGGGTCGAGGAGTTCGACCGGCGCAGCGGGCTGCGGGCGGGCCGCGCGCTGGCCGCCCTGCCCGCCGGGAGCCGCCCGGACGCGGTGTTCTGCTTCAACGACATGCTGGCCGTCGGCGCGATCCGGGCCTTCCACGAGGCCGGTCTCGCCGTGCCCGGGGACATGGCCGTCGCCGGCGTCGACGGCAGCGAGGAGGGCCGTTACGCCACTCCCTCGCTGACGACGGTGGTGCCCGACAAAGCGGCCATCGCCTCGCTGGCCGTCACGTCGCTGGCCGGCCGGATCGGCGCGGCGACCCCGCCGGGGCACGCGGTGCACGTGGCCCCGTACCGGCTGGAGGTGGGGGAGTCCACGACGGGGGTGCGGCGTCCGGTGGCCGACTGACCGGCGGTGGCGCGCGGGCCGGTCGTGTCCGGGGGCGCCGTGCGGTTTTCTCCGGGGCGCGGGCCGGTCTGCTCCGGGGCACGGGCCGGTTTTCTCCGGGGCGCGGCTCCTCAGACCGCGGACGCGAGCGCGACGACGGTGCCGGTCGTCCTGGCCTCCTCCGCGGCCCACACCACGCGGTGGCTGGCCAGACTCGCCGCCGCGTCGGACTTCAGGACGCCGCCGTCTCCGGTGGCGACCGCCTCCAGGAAGGCGTCCATCAGCGCCTCGTCACCCCCGCCGTGACCGTCCGCGGCCGAGGCGCCCGCGGTGGTGCTGGTGTCCACGACGCCCTCCTCGCCGGTACGGAAGTCGACCGTCCTGATGGTGACGCCGTCGCCGTCGAGATAGCCGTGGGTGCCCAGCAGCCGGGTCCTGCGGTGCTCCTGCGGGGTGAAGGCGCTCATCGTGAACGAGCAGGTGGCGCCGTCGTCGAACTCCATCGAGACCACCTGGTGGTCGACGACGTCGTTGTCGCACGCGTAGACGCAGCGCCCGTAGGGACCGGTGCGCAGCGCCTGAAGGACACCGGCCTCGGTGTGGTCCTCGGTGACCGCGGACAGCGGCCAGTAGCGCCGCTCGGGGTCCTCCAGACAGTCCAGGTACAGGCGCTTGGCCGAGTACGGGCAGGTGCTCTCGATCGGGCAGTCGGTGCAGCGCGCGGCGGCGCCCGCGGGGGCGGCCTCGGCCCGGAAGTGGGTGAGACTGCCGAAGGAGCTGACCCGGCGCGGCGAGCGGCCGAAGAGGTACACCAGCCAGTCGATGTCGTGGCACGACTTGGTGAGCAGCATCGGCGCCGAGGTGTCCGAGCGGCGCCAGTTGCCCCGGACGAACGAGTGCGCCTGGTGCCACCAGCCGACCGGCTCCAGGTGCTGGACGCTGACCAGTCGGCCGATCGCGCCCTCGTCCAGCATCCGCTTGAGCGTCTGCGTGTACGGGGTGTACCGCAGGACATGGCAGACGGCGAGCATGATCTTGTTCCGCTCGGCCGCCTCGGCGATCTCCGCGGACTCGGCCTCGGTGGTGGCCATCGGCTTCTCCAGGAGCACGTGATAGCCGAGGTCCGCCAGCGCGACGGCCGGTTCGGTGTGCTGTCTGTCCTGGGTGGCCACGATCGCGGCGTCGGCGAGCCGTCCCGCCGCCGCCAGTTCCGACCAGTCGGCGTACACCCGGTCCTGCGGGACGGCGAACTCCTCGGCCGCGGCGGCGCGCCGCACCGGATCGGGTTCTGCCAGTGCCACCACCCGCCCTGTGCCGGTGACCTGCGCGTGGCGTGCGTAGGTCTGTCCGCGCAGCCCGGCGCCGACGAGAGCTAGAGTCACCCGAGACATAGGATCCTTTCCTATTTATCATGGACTCTCTGATTATTAAGCGCGCAGCAACCAAACTCAAGGGGACGTCGTGACCGAGACTCCGAGCGGCGGCGACCTCTCCCGGCTCCGGCAGCTCAACTCCCTCGCCGTGCTGGGGGAGCTGAGGTCCGCACCGGCGATGACCCTGACCGAGCTGTCCCGGCGGACCGGGCTGTCGCGCGCCTCCACGGAGGACGTGGTGCGCGAGTTGCTGGACAACGGCTGGCTGGCCGAGGTGCCCGCCGCGGCCGGGATGGTGGGCCGGCCCGCCCGGCGGTTCCGGTTCCGCGCCGACGCGGGCCGGGTGCTCGGGGTGGACATCGGCGGCCACAAGATCCTGGCGCTGGTGGCGGACCTGGACGGAACGGTGCTGCACAGCGCCCGGGTGGCGGTGGCGCCGGCCATGGGCCGCAAGGAGCGCCTGGCCGCGCTGGACGGCGCGGTGGCAGGAGCGCTCGCGGGCGGCGGCCTGACCACCGGCGACCTGTGGGCGACGGGCGTGGCCACCACCGGGCTGGTGGACGGCGCGGGCAGGGTGATGCTCTCCGAGGCGCTGCCGGAGTGGACCGGCGTGGACGTGGGGGCGCATCTGCGCCGCCTGGTCGGCGGCCCGGCGCTGGTCGAGAACGACAGCAAGCTGGCCGCGCTGGCCGAGTCGTGGTGCGGGGCGGCGCGTTACGCCAAGGACGTGGTGGTGATCCTCGCCGGTCTGCGGACCGGCGCCGGGCTGATCATCGACGGCAAGCTGCACCGCGGCTTCGGCAACGCGGCCGGAGAGATCGGAGCACTGCCCGCCTCGGGCTGGATCAGGGCGCAGGAGCACCTGCGCGCGTGGCCGCCGCAGGCCGGTCCCGCGCGGGAGCGCACCGGGTCGTCGGGGCAGGGGCAGGGGCGGGGGCGGGGCGCAGGAGTGCACGCGGACACAGCGGTTGACCAGGAGGCCGCGGCCGAGGCGGTGTTCGAGGCGGCGCGCGCGGGCGACCGCAAGGCGGCGGCGGTGGTGCGGCGCTATGTGCGGGACGTGGCCGTCGGGACGGCGGCGCTGGTGCTGACCCTGGACCCCGAACTGGTCGTGATCGGCGGCGGTTTCTCCCGGTCGGCCGACCTGATCGCGGAGCCGCTGCGGCGCGAGCTGGACCGCTGGTGCATCCGCACGCCCGAGGTGCGCATCTCCGAGTTCGGCGACGAGGGGGTGGCGCTGGGCGCGCTGCGGCTGGCCCTCGACCACGTGGACCGGCAACTGCGCGAACGGCACGAACTGGGCGGCGTGGAGCACTTCTCCCGCCGCGTCTGACCGGGCGCGGAGACCGCTGAGAGGAATTCTTCATCTCACGGGTCTTGACTTAATTTCCATGGACTCCATGATTAATGCCACTCGACGACTCCGGCTGACGGTCTACCGCCGGGGCGTGTGGATCCTGGGAGGGCCCGGTATGCGGAAGTCGGTGCGATGGTGTGCGGTGGCGCTCGGGGTGGTGCTGGCCGCCTCGGCCTGTTCGTCGGGCGGGAGCGGCTCGGACGCGGGCGGTTCGGGCGCGGGCGGTTCGGGCGGCAAGGTCACCTTGTCGTACGGGGTGTGGGACGCGACGCAGAAGACGGCCATGGAGCAGCTCGGCCGCGAGTTCACCCGCACCCACCCCGGCATCACGGTCAAGGTCCAGCTCACCCCGTGGGCCGACTACTGGACCAAGCTCAAGGCGGCTGCCACCGGCGGCGCCGCCCCTGACGTCTTCTGGATGAACGGCCCCAACTTCCAGCTCTACGCCTCCAACGGCGTGATCCGCCCGCTGGACGACGGCATCGCCAAGGACAGGACCGACCTGTCCGCCTACCCCAAGCAGTTGGTCGACCAGTACACGTACCAGGGCAAGCACTACGGACTGCCGAAGGACCTGGACACGGTCGGCGTCTGGTACAACAAGACGCTCTTCGACGCCGCCAAGGTCCCCTACCCGAAGGCCGGTTGGACCTGGGGCGACTTCCGGAAGGCGGCCGCGGAGCTGACGGACGCGAGCAAGGGCCAGTACGCCACCGGCGCGGAGCTGACCAGCTTCCAGGAGTACCAGTACAACACCATCGCCCAGGCCGGCGGCTATGTGATCTCACCGGACGGCAAGAAGTCCGGTTACGCCGATCCGAAGACGATCGAGGGCCTGCGCTTTTGGACCGACCTGATCCAGAAGAAGCAGTCGCCCGACCTGAAGACCATGACGGACACCGCGCCGCTCCAGCTCTTCGAGGCGGGCAAGCTCGCGATGTACTGGGGCGGCTCCTGGGACTCCCTGGAATTCGGCGGCAACGCCTACACCAAGGACCGGGTCGACGTCGCCCCGCTGCCCACAGGCGAGAAGCGGGCCACGATCATCCACGGCCTCGCCAACGTGGTCTCGGCGCGGACCAAACACGCCGACCAGGCATGGCAGTTCGTGAACTTCCTCGGCTCCGAGCCGGCCGCCGAGATCCTGGCCAAGTCCGGCGCGATGCCGGCGTACAACGGCACGCAGGGCGCCTGGATCGCCGCCTACCCGCAGTTCCACCTCCAGACCTTCCTCGACGAGGTGCCGTACGGCGTCCCGTACCCGGTCTCGAAGAACACCGCCGCCTGGAACGAGGCCGAGCTGACGTATCTCACCAAGGCGTGGAACGGCCAGGAGCCGGTGGACAGGGCGGCGCGCGGGCTGGCCGCGGCGATGGACGACCTGCTCGCCAAGGAGTGACATGACCCTCACGTCCACCCCCGGCGCCGCCGGGGACCTGCAGGCGGCCACCGGCGCCCGGCCGCGGACCGGGCGGCTGTCACGGCTGCCCGGCCGCTTCCGGCGACCGCGCCGCGACCGCGTCACCGAGGCGCTGTGGGGCTACGCCTTCATCGCGCCGACCGGCCTGGGCCTCGCGGTCTTCTACCTGTGGCCGGTCGTGCAGACCGCGTACTTCTCGTTCACCCGCTGGGGCGCCTTCGGCGGCCACACCTGGAGCGGGCTGGACAACTACCACCGGATGCTGCACGACGGCGAGTTCGGCCGGGCGCTGGTCAACACCCTCGCCTACACCGGGCTCGGACTGCTGTCGATCCCGCTGGCGATCGTCTTCGCGGCGCTGCTCAACCGTCGGGGGCTGCGCGGCGTCGGCGTCTACCGCACCGTGTTCTTCCTGCCGGTGGTCACCATGCCGGTGGCGATCGGCATGGTGTGGCGCTGGCTCTACAACGGCGACTACGGGCTGATCAACTACCTGCTGTCGCTGGTCGGCATCGACGGCCCGAACTGGGTGG
The DNA here is from genome assembly GCF_042955955.1 of Streptomyces sp. NPDC008317. Classification (NCBI taxonomy): domain Bacteria; kingdom Bacillati; phylum Actinomycetota; class Actinomycetes; order Kitasatosporales; family Streptomycetaceae; genus Streptomyces; species Streptomyces sp. NPDC008317. The sequence goes on along the minus strand of NZ_JBIBFQ010000007.1, from coordinate 360,055 downwards.
CCGACCCTCGGGTGGCGCTGTACGCCCTGGTCGTGGTGGGCGTGTGGAGCAGCATCGGCTACAACCTGGTGATCTTCCTGGCCGGGATGCAGGCGATCCCGCGCGAGTACTACGAGGCCGCGGAGATCGACGGCGCGGGCCCGCTGCGGCAGTTCCGCTCGGTCACCCTGCCGCTGCTGTCGCCCACCGCGTTCTTCGTCTCGGTGATCTCGGTCATCGGCTCGCTCCAACTGTTCGACCTGGTCTACGTGATGGCCGGATCGGGCGCCGCGGCCCGCTCCAACCCGGCGTTCCCGCGCCTGGAGACGGTTGTGCAGCTCTTCTACGACCGCGCGTTCGTCACCAACGACCGCGGCTACGCGGCGGCGATCGTGATGGTCCTGCTGCTGATCATCGTCGCGCTGACGGCCTTTCAGTTCCGCATGCAGAAGAGGTGGGTGCACTATGGCTGAGGTCCACACGGCCGGCCGGGCCGCGGACCGGCCCGCCCGCCGCTCCCGGCGCGGACGTCACCCGCTGGTGCACACCGTGCTGATCGCGGCGTCGCTGGCGATGGTCGCGCCGTTCCTCTGGCAGATCGTCACCTCCCTGAAGTCGCTGAGCGACGCGACCCATGTGCCGCCGTCGCCGCTGCCCGGCGGGCACTGGGACAACTACGGCAAGGTCTTCGACCTGCTGCCGTTCGGCCGGCAGTTCCTCAACACGCTGCTGATGTCGCTCGGGCGCACGCTCGGCCAGGTCGTGCTGTGCCCGATGGCCGCCTACGCCTTCGCGCGGCTGCGCTTCCCCGGCCGCGGGATGCTCTTCGGGCTGTTCCTGTCGGTGCTGATGGTGCCGCCGCAACTGTTCATCATCCCCCAGTACCAGATCATGTCCGACCTCGGCTGGCTCAACAGCCTCCAGGCGCTGATCCTGCCCGGCATGTTCAGCGCGTTCGGCGTCTTCCTGCTCCGGCAGTCGTTCCTGGCCCTGCCGAAGGAGCTGGAGGAGGCGGCGCGCATCGACGGCGCGGGGCCCTGGCGGATCTACTGGTCGGTGATGCTGCCGCTGGTCCGCCCCGGACTCGTCGCGCTGGCGGTCCTCGCGCTGCTGTGGTCCTGGAACGACCTGTTCTGGCCGCTGGTGGTCAACACCGACCCGGACAAGATGACCCTGTCCGCCGGACTGGCCTCGCTCCAGGGACAGTTCCAGACCGACTACCCCGTGCTGATGGCCGGATCGCTGCTCGCCTCGCTCCCGGTCATCGCCGTCTTCGTCCTCCTGCAACGGCAGTTCGTGCAGGGAATCGCGCACACCGGGGTCAAGGGCTGACGCTTCCTGTCCCCCTGGTCCCACCCCCTGTTCACGCAACCCCCCACCGTCGAAAGGGGATCACATGTCCCTCATCCGATCACTCGCACACACCCGGTCGCGGCATCGCCTCACCGCCGCGCACCGGACCAGGGCCGCCGTGAGCGCGGCGGTCGCCGCCGCGCTCGCGCTGACCATGTCCGGCACGCTGTCCGGCCGGGCGAGCGCGGCAGCCGGGGCGCAGCATCTGGCCGTACCCGCGTACTTCAACCCCTCGGACGCCGCCGGCCGCGCCTTCTGGACCCAGATCGACCAGGCGGGGTCCCGCGTCGGCATCGCCGTCGCGAACCCCTCCAACGGGCCCGGCACCGCGGTCGACAGCGGCTACGCCTCGGCCGTGAGCGCGGCGGCCGGGGCCGGGGCGAATGTGCTCGGCTACGTCGACACCGGCTACTTCGGCACCACAGGGCGTACCACCCGCGGCGGGCAGACCAGCGTCGCCGCGTGGACCGCGCAGATCAACGCCGACGTGGCCAACTGGTACTCCTGGTACGGCTCTTCGGGCCTCGCGGGCATCTTCTTCGACGACGCCCTGGGCGACTGCGGCTCGGGCAACGCGCACGTGAACCTCTACACCGGCATCAACTCCACCACCAAGCAGGCCCACCCGGGCGCCCTCACCGTCGACAACCCCGGTTCGCCCGCCGAGTCCTGCTACGCGTCGGCGGCCGACGTCCTGGTGATGTTCGAGAACACCTACAGCGTCTACGCCTCCTGGACCGCGCCCGACTGGGAGCTGCACTACGCCAACCCCGACAAGTTCTGGCACCTGGTCTACGACACGCCGGCGCAGGCCGACATGGAGAACGCGGTCGCACTGAGCAAGCAACGCAACGCCGGTTATCTGTACGTCACCCCGGACAACCTGCCCAATCCGTGGGACACCCTGCCCACCGGCGCGTACTGGTCCGACGAACTGGCGAAGGCCGCTGCCGCCGGATCGGGCGGGTCCGGGGGCACCGGCGGCTCCGGCGGGGGCACCGGGTGCACCACCACCGCGGGCTCCGGCGCCATCACCTCGTACTCGGCGTGCGCCTCGGCGGGCACGGCCGTCTTCAAGGCGACCTTCAACAGCTCCGAGAGCTTCCACCACGTCTTCATCAACACTGACGGCAACACCGCGACCGGCTACCAGGCGCCCGCGCCGTCGTCCTCACCGCTCGGCGCGGACTACATGATCGAGAACGGCTCCCTCTACCGCAGCACCTCGACCGGCTGGGCGTGGGCCGCGGCCACACCGGCCCCGACCACCACGATCAGCGGCTCGACGTACACCTGGACGCTGCCGCTGACCGCCCTCGGCTCACCCCGGGGCACCCAGCAGGTGGAGTTCAACGCCGGTACCGCCTACACGCCGGTGGTCTCCTTCAGCGCGGGCTAGAACCGCCCGCGCCAATGTCCGTGCCCGGCCCGCGACGAACCGCGGGCCGGGCACGGACGACCGGTCACCGGACGAGGCTGCCCGGCACGGAGGCCAGCAGTTCCCGTGTGTACGGGTGGGAGGGCGCGGCGAAGACCTCCTTCACCGTGCCGCTCTCGACGAGCCGTCCCGCCCGCATCACGCCGACCCGTGAGGCGATCTGGCGGACGACGGCCAGATCGTGCGAGATGAAGAGATAGCTGAGACCGAGCTGGTCCTGGAGACCGGCGAGCAGATCCAGGATCTGCGCCTGCGACGACACGTCGAGCGCGGAGACGGGCTCGTCGCAGACCACCAGATCCGGGTCCAGCGCCAGCGCGCGGGCGATCGCGACCCGCTGGCGCTGGCCGCCGGACAGCTCGGAGGCGCGGCGGCCCAGGAACGCGGCGGGCAGCCGGACCAGGTCCAGCAGATCCGCCGCCCGCCGGGCGCGCTCGGCGCGGGAGCCGATCCGGAAGGCCCGCAGCGGCTCGCAGACGATCTCCGCGACGGACATCCGCGGGGACAGCGAGGCGTACGGACTCTGCTGGACGATCTGCATACGGCGGCGCAGTCGGCGCAGCTCACCGCCGTCGAGGCCGGTGATGTCCCGCCCGTCGAAGGTGATCCGCCCGGAGGTCGGCTCGGTGAGCCGTACGAGCATCCGCGCCGTCGTCGACTTGCCCGAACCCGACTCGCCGACGAGGGCGACGGTCTCGCCCCGGCCGACCCGCAGGCTGACGCCGTCGACGGCCCGTACGCCGAGGCGCCGGTCCCCTCGGCGGCCGGGGTACTCCTTGACCAGGTCCTCGGCCACGACCAGGTCGTCCGCCGCGCCCGGCTCCCCGGCCACGAGCGGCGCTTTCCCGGCGACCGGGCCGGCTCCGTACGCCCGCTCCCGAACGGACCGGAACGCGGCTCGTGACCGGGCCGGAGCCGGTACCGGCGACCGGGCCAGACTCGGGGCCGCCGCGAGCAGGCCGCGGGTGTAGGGGTGCTCCGGTTCTTCGAGCACCTGCCGTACCGGTCCGGTCTCGACGACCTCGCCGCGCGACATGACACTCACCCGGTGCGCCCGGTCCGCCGCGACCCCGAGGTCGTGGGTGATCAGCAAAACCGCGATGCCCCGGTCCCGGGTCAGCGTGTCGATGTGGTCGAGGATCGTCCGCTGGACGGTGACGTCCAGCGCGCTCGTCGGCTCGTCGGCGATGACCAGCCGGGGCCGCGCGGCCAGCGCGATGGCGATCAGCACCCGCTGGCGCATGCCGCCGGACAGCTCGTGCGGGTACTGGCGCGCGACCCGGACCGGGTCGGGCAGCCCCGCCTCGCCGAGCAGGTCGAGGGCCTGCCGGGCCGCCCCCGCCCGGTCGGCGAGCCGGTGGATGAGCAGCGCCTCGGCCACCTGGGACCCGACCCGCCGCACGGGATTGAGCGACAGCATCGGGTCCTGCGGGATCAGGCCGATCTCCCGGCCCCTGAGCCCGCGCAGTCCCGTCTCCCCGGCGCGCGCCACGTCGGCGCCGTCGAAGAGGACGGACCCCGCGTCGAGCGAGCCGCCGCGCGGCAGCAGCCCCGTCACCGCGAGCGCCGCCGTGCTCTTGCCCGAGCCCGACTCGCCGACCAGGGCGACCACTTCGCCCGGCTGGACGGTCAGGTCGACGCCGCGGACGGCGGGCACGGTTCCGGTGCGGGTGCGGTAGGAGATCCGCAGCCCCCGGATGTCGAGCAACGGACCTGCGGACGGCGGGGATGCGCCGTCCGTCGGTGTCGTGTGCGTCATCGGTCCTCCGTGTCTTCGCCGTCGAGGGAGCGGGCGATGCGATTGGCGGCGAGCACGGTGGCCGCGATCACGAGCCCCGGCAAGGTGGTGAGCCACCAGGCCGTGGCGAGGTAATTGCGGCCGTCCGAGACCAGCGAACCCCACTCCGGCGCCGGGGGCTGCGCGCCGTAGCCGAGGAACGACAGCGAGGACACCTGGAGGATGACCGCGCCGAAGTCGATGGCCGCGTAGACCAGTACGGGACCGGCCGCGTTCGGCAGCACGTGCCGCCACAGCACCGCGGGCCATCGGGTGCCCGAGGCCCGCGCCGCCTCCACATAGCCGGACCCCGCGACCTTGAGCACCTCGGCGCGCATGATCCTGGTGAAGGTCGACACGCTGGTCACGCCCACGGCGAGGGCCACCTTGACGGTGCCGAATCCCAGCGCCGTCACCAGCGCGAGCGAGAGCAGCAGGCCGGGAATGGACAGCAGGACGTCGGTGAGCCGCATCAGCGTGTCGTCCACGACCCCGCCGAGGTAGCCGGCGAGCAGCCCCGCCAGCGACCCGACGACGAGTCCGACCAGCACGGCGAGCCCGCTCGCCTGGAGGGTGAGCAGGGCGCCGTGCACGACGCGGGCGAAGACGTCGCGGCCCAACTGGTCGGTGCCGAAGAGGTGTTCCGCGCTCGGCGCCGCGAGCTTGTCCCGCGGCGCCGCGGCCAGCGGATCGCGGGAGGTGAGCAGCCGGGGGAAGAACGCGGTCGGCAGCAGCACCGCGATCAGCAGCGCCGACAGCAGCAGCCCCGGCCGCGTCAGCCAGAACCGCGCGTACCGGCGGAGCCGGGACCGCGGGTGCGGCGACTGCGCGGGCTCGGCGCGGGTCAGGTCCGCGCCCGGCCCCGCGGTGTCCGCGTCCGGGAGGCTCAGTTCGGTCATGTCCGCACCGTCGGCTTCGTCGTCGCGGTGATCCGCGGGTCCAGCAGGGGCAGGAGCAGGTCGACGGCGAGAGTCGTCAGGACGAACGTGACGGCGCCGAGGACGACGACGCCCTGGACGACCGGGATGTCCTGGGCCGTCACCGCCGCGGCCGTCTCACGCCCTATCCCGGCACGGGCGAAGACGGTCTCCACGACCACCGCCCCGGCCAGGAGATTGCCGATCATGATGCCGACCAGGGTCAGCGGGGCGATCGACGCGTTGCGCAGGGCATGTCCGAACAGCACCCGCCGCCGGTTCGCCCCCTTGGCCAGGGCCGTCTGGACGTACGGCTCCGCCAGTGCCGTGCGCAGACTCTTGGCGAGAACCTGCGCGATGAGCGCGGCACCGGGCAGCGCGAGCGTGACCGACGGGAGGACCAGGGAGTCGAAGCCCTCGTCGCCGAAGGCCGGGAAGACATGCCAGCGGAACGAGAACAACTGGACCAGCACCAGCCCCACCCAGAAGGTCGGCGCCGACACCCCCAACGCGGGTAAGGAGAGCAGGAGCTGGCGCAGCGGCCCGCTCCTCGTCCAACTGGCCAGCAGCGCCACGGCGCTGCCCAGCACCAGGGCCAGCAGCAGTGCGCTGGCGGCCAGTTGGACGGTGGTCGGGAGGTCGTGGGAGAGCAGCCGGGTCACCGGGACACCGTTCTGCACCGACCGGCCCAGATCACCGTGCAGGGCATGGAGCAGCCTGGTGCCGTACTGCTCGGCCAACGGCTGGTCCAGGCCGTACTGGTGGCGCAGTGCCTCGGTCTGCGCCGGGGTGACCGTACTGGCGTCACCGCCGCCCGCCGCCATGATCGTCGCCGGGTCGCTGGGCAGCAGGTACAGCACACCGAAGGACACCGTGTAGGCGGCCCACAGTACGAACACGGCCTGGAGCAGCCGCCGTAGGAGATAGGTCCTCATCGTCGCCTTCGTTCAGGAGAGCCAGGCGTCGTGGAACTGCGCCTGGGACGACGAGCCGAGGGTGATGTCGTGCACCTTGCCGCTGAGCGCGTACACGCTGGTCATCTCGAACACCGGTATCTGGTAAGCCTGTTCGAGCACGCGGCGCTGCGCCGAGGCGACGATGGCGGCGCGCTTGGCGGGGTCGGCCGCGGCGGCCTGGGTGTCGAGCAGGGTCTGCAACTCGGGGTCGTCGATGTGCGAGAGGTTGAGCAGCTTGCTGGAGAAGGCGGTGCGCAGGATGTCCGGGTCGGCCCTGGTGCCGTTGCCCCAGGACAGGTCGTAGTCGCCGCTCTTCTGGGCGACCTGGTAGTCGGCGATGCTCAGCACCTTGAGGGTGAGGCCGATGCCGGCCTTCTTGACCTGCTGCTGCACGAGTTCCAGGACGGACTGGTTGGGGCCGAAGTTGGGCGCGAGAATGACCTTGAGGTCGAGCTTCGCGCCGTTCTTCACGCGGATGCCGCCGGGCCCCGGCTTCCAGCCCGCCGCGTCCAGGATCCGCCCCGCGGCGGCCGGGTCGTGGGCGAGGAGCTTGGAGTTGTCCTGGTAGCCGTCGGTGGTGCTGGACAGCGAGCTGGTGGCCGGGTGGTAACTGCCGCTGAGGACGGTGTCGACGACCTCCTTGCGGTCGATGGCGACCTCCAGCGCCCGGCGTACCGCGATGTCGCCCGCCTGGGGCCGCGAGGTGTTGACGCTCAGCGCGACCGGAACGCCGGGGTTGGAACGGGACAGCAGCTTCGCGCCCTGGCCGGTGACGCCCGCCTCGTCCTGCGGCGCGACCCCGGCGATGGCGTCGACCTGCCCGGATTCCAGGCTGCCGGTGCGCACGCCCGACTCCGGTACGACCTTGAAGGTGATCTTGTCCAGGTAGGCGGGGCCGCTGTGCTTCCACAGGGCCGAGCCCCCGGTGTAGTCGGCGCGCCGGTTGAGTTCCACCGAGCGTCCCGGGGTGTAGCTCGCCAGGGTGAAGGGGCCCGAGCCGATCAGCGGCCCCGCGCACAGCTTCTCGGCGCTGCCCTTCAGGCTCGCGGGGGCCAGCAGGCCGAGCGTGGTGGTGGAAGTGGCCTGGAGGAACTGGGCGTTGGGGTGGTCGAAGGTGACCTTCGCGGTGTGCGCGTCGATGACCTCGGTACTCCGGTAGCCGCTGAGGTAGCCGGAGCCGAAGATCGACTTCGCCCCGAGCTTCACCACGGCGTCGAAGTTGGCCTTCACGGCGTTCGCGTCCACCGGGCTGCCGTCACTGAAGGTCGCGCCGTCGCGCAGATGGAAGGTGAACGCCGAGGCGTCCGGGCTCACGTCCCAGGAGGTGGCGAGCCAGGGGGCGATCTTCCCGGTCGCTGCGTCCTGGTCGGTGAGCGAGTCCACCAGCCCGCGCGCGGCGTAGACCGCGTCGTTGGTGGCCGCCTGGTGCGGGTCGACGCAGATCGGGTCCGAGCCCAGCGCGAAGGTCAGATGACCGCCCGCGTGGGGCTTGGCCGTCTTCCCGTCGGTCGACGGGGACGTGGAGTCCGACGACGAGCAGGCCGCCAGCGTCAGGGACAGGACGACGGCCGTGGCGAGCAGGTGGGCTTGGTGGCGTGAGCCGGGCATGAGGCAGGGCCTTCCGGGCGAGATGTACCGGACACAAGTTCCGGGGTGCGAGATACCGGAACGGGTGTTCCGGCGGTGAAGTGAGGTGGGGGCGGCGGGAGTCGTTCAGCCGTGTCCCATCCGGAACCCGATCCCGCGGAGCGTGACGACCCAGCTCGGGTCGCCCAACTTCTTCCGCAGCGCGCTGACATGGGTGTCGATGGTGCGGCTCGCCCGCGCGCTCAGCGGGCGGCCGTCGTGCTGATAGCCCCACACGTCGGCCATCAACTGCGTACGGGTGAAGACCGTCTGCGGCTGTGACGCGAGTTGGAGGAGAAGGCAGAACTCGATCCGGGTGAGCCTGATGAGCCGGCCGTTCACCCGGACCTCCCGGGTGTCCGGGTCGACGCACAGCGAGCCGATCATGATCGGCTGCGACCGGACGGCGGCCGAGAGTTGCGGTCCTGAACGCCGCAGGACGGCCTCGATACGCGCGTGGAGTTCGCGGTATCCGAAAGGCTTGGCCATGCAGTCGTCGCAACCGGCCTGTAAGCACAGGATCCGGTCGAGTTCGGTGTCGGGGTCGGTGAAGGCGATGATCGGTATGTCGCTCGCCGACCGGAGCAATCGGCACACTTCGAGACCGTCCATGTCGGGCAGCGCCAGGTCGATGAGGAAGAAATCGAACTTGGAGTACTTCTCCAGCGCCTCCGCACCGGTGCCGCACTGCTCGATGTCGAATCCGTGCCGCTGCAACTCGGTACTCAGGCTGCCGACCCCAATCGTGTCGGAATCCGCTACCAGCACCCGCATGACTTTCCAACCTCGATGGGGATCGCTCAAATTTCTTTGGCAGATTAGCGGCCGCCGGGCCCGCTTTGAAGATCCGGCGGGACATTTCATACTCCTGCAAGGTTCCCGCAACTATCCGGCGCATACGCGCAGTTGGGGCGGAGCGGCCGGTCGTGCTCGGTCAAGAAACCTGTACATCCCTTGACGGTTTCTTATGAATCGCCGTCGAGCGGCGTGGTGCCTGACGTCGGCTTCATGGTCGGAGTGTCAGGAACCTGAAGACACGGTTTGACGTTCCTCTGACGGTCATTTTCAGATACCCTTTAGATTTTTGCTTGAATTCTGGGCAGGGCGTGACGGACGATATTTGCGTCCAACGGAAACCCGGCGGACGCGATTGCCCTTTCAGATGGGAGAGGTGTATGAGCGCTTCGGTCATCATTGCGGGAGCCGGACCGGCCGGGCTCGTACTCGCCGGGGAACTGCGGCTGGCCGGTATTGACGTCATTGTTTTGGAGCGCCTTTCCGGACCCACCGCGGAATCACGCGGAATAGGATTGGCGATTCGAACAGTCGAGACTTTCGCCCAGCGCGGACTGCTCCGCCGCTTCGGTGAGCTCACGACCAGCGAGCAGGGCCACTTCGGCGGGGTCCCGCTGGACCTCGGCGTGCTCGACGGCCCGTACCGCAGCGCCAAGACCGTGCCCCAGTCCGTCACCGAGACCGTTCTGCAGAACTGGGCGCTCGAACTCGGCGCCGAGATCCGCCGCGGTCACGAGGTCCGCTCCTACCAGGAGGAGGACGCGTCCGTCGCCGTACGCGTCGGAACCCCGGACGGGGAGCGGACACTGCGGGCGGACTACCTGATCGGCGCCGACGGCGGGCGCAGCACCGTCCGCAAGGCCGGCGGATTCGACTTCCCCGGCACCGCGGGCGCCACCGAACTGCTGCTCGCGGACATCCGCGGCATCGACGTGGCGCCCCGTATGACCGGCGAACTGTCGGCCGGCGGCATGGTGATGTCCGCCCCGCTGGCGGGCGGCGTGCACCGCGTCATCGTCGGCGAGCGCGGCACACCGCCGCGTAGGCGGAGCGGCCCGCCGCTCTTCCACGAGGTCGCCGACACCTGGAAGCGGCTCACCGGGGACGACATCTCCGGCGCGGAGCCGGTGTGGATCAGCGCCTTCACCGACGCCGCACGCCAGGTCTCCGACTACCGCAGGGGCCGGGTCCTGCTGACCGGCGACGCCGCCCACATCCACTTCCCCGCGGGCGGCCAGGGCATGAACACCAGCATCCAGGACTCGGTGAACCTCGGCTGGAAACTCGCGGCGGTCCTGCGCGGCACCGCGCCGCAATCCCTGCTCGACACGTACCACACCGAACGGCACGAGGTCGGCAGGCAGTTGCTCGCCAACACCGGCGCGCAGAGCCAGTTGATCCTCGGCGGCAAGGAGGCGCAGCCGCTGCGCGACGTGCTCGCCGAGCTGACCGCGTACCAGGACGTGACCCGCCATCTCGCGGCGCAGGTCAGCGGGTTGGCGATCCGGTACGACGTGGGACCCGGCCCCAATCCGCTCCTCGGGGCGCGGATGCCGCATGTGGAACTGAGCGTGCGGGGCCGGCCGACCAGCAGCACCGCGCTGCTGCACGCCGGCCGCGGCGTCCTGCTCGACCTGGCCGACAACCCGCACGTGCGCCGCCGCGCCGCCGACTGGCGCGAGCGGATCGACATCGTCACCGCCGTCCCGCGCGGCGACGGACCCGACCCGCTCGACGGTACCACCGCGGTGCTGATCCGCCCCGACGGCTATGTGGCGTGGGCCGGACCCGGCAGCCACTACGACCTTCCGGCGGCACTGGACCGCTGGTTCGGTCCCGCCCGACTCGATTCGCGAGAGAGGTAGAGATGCACAGCACACTGATCGTCGCCCGAATGAACCTGGGCTCGGCCGAGGAGGTCGCCCGGATATTCGGCGCCTTCGACGGGACCGACATGCCGCATCTGATGGGCACGCGCCGCCGTGAGCTGTTCTCGTACCGCGGTCTGTACTTCCACCTCCAGGATTTCGACGCCGAGAACGGTGGCGAGCGCATCGAGACCGCCAAGAACGACCCCCGGTTCATCCGGATCAGCGACGACCTCAAGCCGCACATCGAGGCGTACGACCCCGCCACCTGGCGCTCGCCGGCCGACGCGATGGCCCAGCGCTTCTACCACTGGAGCGCTTCGTGAGCAGGTCGACCGGCCGCCGCGTCGTGATCACCGGAGTCGGTGTCACGGCCCCCGGCGGCATCGGGGTCAAGGACTTCTGGCAACTGCTGGCCGACGGACGCACCGCGACCCGCAGGATCTCGTTCTTCGACCCGGCGCCGTTCCGCTCCCAGATCGCCGCCGAGGCGGACTTCGACGCCGAACTGTCCGGGCTCACCCCGCAGGAGATCCGCCGGATGGACCGCGCCGCGCAGTTCGCGGTGGTCACCGCCCGCGAGGCGGTCGCCGACAGCGGACTGGACTTCGACTCCGTCGACCCGCACCGCGTGGGCGTGACCATCGGCAGCGCCGTCGGCGCCACCACCGGCCTCGACCAGGAGTACCGCGCGGTCAGCGACGGCGGACGGCTGGACCTCGTCGACCACGAGTACGCGGTCCCGCACCTCTACAACTTCCTGGTGCCCAGTTCCTTCGCGACCGAGGTCGCCTGGGCCGTGGGCGCGGAGGGGCCCGGCACGGTGGTCTCCACCGGCTGCACCTCCGGCCTCGACGCCGTCGGCTACGCGACCGACCTGATCCGCGACGGGGCGGCCGACGTGGTCGTGGCCGGGGCGAGCGACGCCCCGATCTCGCCCATCACCGTCGCCTGCTTCGACGCGATCAAGGCCACCACGGCGCGCAACGACGACCCGGAGCACGCCTCCCGGCCGTTCGACGCCAGCCGCACCGGCTTCGTACTCGGCGAAGGGGCGGCCGTGTTCGTCCTGGAGGAGTTGGAGAGCGCCCGCCGCAGGGGCGCCCACATCTACGCCGAGGTCGCCGGTTACGCGACCCGGTCCAACGCCTTCCACATGACCGGACTGCGCCCGGACGGCGCGGAGATGGCCGAGGCGATCCGGGTGGCGCTCGACGAGGCCAGGATCGATCCGCAGGACATCGACTACATCAACGCGCACGGCTCCGGCACCAAGCAGAACGACCGCCACGAGACCGCCGCCTTCAAGCGCAGCCTCGGGGACCACGCCTACCGGACGCCGGTCAGCTCCATCAAGTCGATGGTGGGCCACTCGCTCGGCGCCATCGGCTCGATCGAGATCGCGGCCTCCGTGCTGGCGATGGAGCACAGCGTCGTACCGCCCACCGCCAATCTGCACCACCCGGACCCGGAGTGCGACCTCGACTACGTGCCGCTGACCGCGCGCGACTGGCGTACGGACACGGTGCTGTCGGTCGGCAGCGGCTTCGGCGGCTTCCAGAGCGCGGTAGTGCTCGCCCGACCGGATCGGAGCGCTCGATGAACGCCCACCCCGTGGTGACCGGACTCGGTGTCGTCGCGCCCAACGGCCTCGGCGTCGAGGAGTACTGGGCCGCCACCCTCGAAGGACGCAGCGGCATCGGACGGATCACCCGCTTCGACCCCTCGGACTACCCGTCGCGGCTCGCCGGTGAGATCGGCGGCTTCGACGCCCGCGAGCACCTGCCCAGCAGGCTGCTGCCGCAGACCGACCGGATGACCCAGTTGGCGCTGGTGGGCGCGGACTGGTCGCTGAAGGACGCCGGGATCGACGCCGACGACCTGCCCGCCTACGCGGCCGGGGTGATCACCGCCAGCCACTCCGGCGGCTTCGAGTTCGGCCAGAACGAACTCAAGGCCCTGTGGAGCAAGGGCGGCCGGTACGTCTCCGCCTACCAGTCCTTCGCCTGGTTCTACGCCGTCAACAGCGGGCAGATCTCCATCCGGCACGGACTGCGCGGCCCCAGCAGCGTGGTCGTCAGCGACCAGGCGGGCGGCCTGGACGCGCTCGCCCAGGCCAGGCGCCAGATCCGCAAGGGGACGTCGGTCGTGGTGGCCGGCGCCGTCGACGCGTCGATCTGCTCCTGGGGGTGGGTGGCCCAACTGGCCGGCGGACGGCTGGCCACCGGGGACGACGCCGAGCGCGCCTACCTGCCCTTCGACGCGTCCGCCCGCGGCCATGTGCCCGGCGAGGGCGGCGCGTTGCTGGTCGTCGAGGACGCCGAGCACGCGCGGGCCCGAGGCGCCGGGAACATCTACGGCGAACTCGTCGGCCACGCCGCCACCATGGATCCCCGGCCGGGCAGCGGCCGGGCGCCCGGCATCGAACGGGCCATCGAGGAAGCGCTGTTGGACGCGGGCACCGGCCCCGACGAGGTGGACGTGGTCTTCGCGGACGCCGCCGCGATCCCCGAACTCGACCGTATCGAGGCCGAGGCCATCACCAAGACCTTCGGCCCGCACGGGGTCCCGGTGACCGCGCCCAAGACCATGACCGGCCGCCTCTACTCCGGCGCCGCGCCGCTGGACGTCGCCGCCGCGCTGCTGAGCATCCGCGACGGCGTGATCCCGCCGACCATCGGCACGGCCCTGGCCGACCGGTACGACATCGACCTGGTGGTCGGCGCCCCCCGCCCCGCGCCCGTACGCACCGCCCTGGTGCTCGCCCGCGGCCAGGGCGGATTCAACTCGGCCCTCGTCGTACGCGCCGCCGACCGCTGAACCCACCCGGCGCCGACGGTTGTTGTCGCCCGCCCACGACGGCTGAAGCCACCTGCCGCCGACCGCTGTAGTCACCCGCCGCCGACCGCTGAGGCCGCCCGCCGCCGGGACCACCGGCCACCGCGGGCTCCGGCCTTCGCGCCCCGGCCACCATCCCCACCACGAAAGGCACCGGACATGTCCACCACCAGCCCGTTCACCCTCGACGACCTCCGCCGCATCCTGCTGGAGGCCGCGGGCGAAGAGGAGGGCGTCGACCTGAGCGGCGACATCATCGACACCGAGTTCCAGGCGCTCGGCTACGAGTCGCTCGCCCTGCTGGAGACCGGCAGCCGGATCGAGCGCGAGTACGACATCTCGCTCGACGACTCCGCCCTGACCGACGCGGTCACACCGCGCGGCCTCATCGACGCCGTCAACTCGCAGCTCTCCGCTGCCCCGAGCGTCTGAGGAGACGGCACATGTCGCAGAACACGGAGCGGGTCGCCCTGGTGACGGGCGCGACCAGCGGTATCGGCCTGGCGGTCGCCCGCCTGCTGGCCGGCCAGCGGCACCGGGTCTTCATCGGCGCCCGCAACGCCGACAACGTCGCGGCCACCGTCAAGGAACTGCGCGCCGAGGGGCTGGAGGTCGACGGCGCGGTCGTCGACATCCGCAGCGACGAGGAGGTCAGGTCGTTCGTCCAGGCGGCCGTCGACCGCTTCGGCACCATCGACGTGCTCGTCAACAACGCGGGCCGCAGCGGCGGCGGAGTGACCGCCGACATCACCGACGAGCTGTGGTACGACGTGATCGAGACCAACCTGAACAGCGTCTTCCGGGTCACCCGTGAGGTGCTGAACACGGGCGGTCTGCGCGACAAGAGCCGCGGCCGGATCATCAACATCGCCTCCACCGCCGGGAAGCAGGGCGTGGTGCTCGGCGCCCCGTACTCCGCCTCCAAGCACGGCGTCGTCGGTTTCACCAAGGCCCTGGGCAACGAGCTGGCGCCGACCGGGATCACGGTCAACGCGGTCTGCCCCGGCTACGTCGAGACGCCGATGGCCGCGCGGGTCCGGCAGGGCTACGCGGCGGCCTACGACACGAGCGAGGACGCGATCCTCCAGAAGTTCCAGTCCAAGATCCCGCTCGGCCGATACTCCTCGCCCGAGGAAGTGGCGGGACTGGTCGGCTACCTCGCCTCCGACACCGCCGCCTCCATCACCTCGCAGGCGCTCAACGTGTGCGGCGGCCTCGGCAACTTCTGAGCCCTCGCCGATCTCCGGCCGATCTCCGGCCGATCCCGTTTGCCCTTTGCCCGACCCCTGACCGGCCCCTGACCGACCGCGGACGACCGCCCGGTCCCGCGGTCCTTTCCACCACCGATCGGAGCTGTGACATGACGACCCGTGAGGTCGAACACGAGATCACCGTGCGGGCCCCCGCCGCCGACGTCTACCGGCTGCTCGCCGAGGTCGAGAACTGGCCCCGGCTGTTCCCGCCGTCCGTCTACGTCGACTACCTCGAACGCGACGGGAACGAGGAGCGCATCCGGATCTGGGCCACCGCCAACGGCGAGGCCAAGAACTGGAGTTCGCGGCGGACGCTGGACCCCGAGGCCCTGCGTATCCGCTTCTGGCAGGAGGTCTCGGCGCCCCCGGTGGCCGAGATGACCGGCACCTGGATCATCGAGCGGCTGGGGGAGCGGGAGTCGCGGGTACGGCTGCTGCACAGCTACCGCGCGATCGACGACGACCCCGAGGGTCTGCGATGGATCGACGAGGCGGTCGACCGCAACAGCCGGGCCGAACTGCCGGGCCTGAAGACCAACTTGGAGCTGTCGGCGCAGGACGCCGGGCTGAGCCTGTCCTTCGAGGACAGTGTGCGGGTCGAGGGCGCGGCCAAGGACGTCTTCGACTTCGTCAACGAGGCCCACCTGTGGACCGAGCGGCTGCCGCACGTCGCCAAGGTCGAACTCACCGAGGACACCCCGGGCCTCCAGACCCTGCGGATGGACACGCTCACCAAGGACGGCTCGACCCACACCACCGAGTCGGTCCGGGTCTGCTTCCCGCACCACAAGATCGCCTACAAGCAGACCACGCTGCCCGCGCTGCTCGACCTGCACACCGGCTACTGGACCTTCGAGGAGGGCGAGGACGGGGTCACCACCGCCACCTCACAGCACACCGTCGTGCTCAACGCCGAGAACATCGGCAAGGTGCTCGGCCCCGAGGCGGGGGTGGAGGAAGCGCGCCGGTTCATCCGTGAGGCGCTCGGCAACAACAGCCGGGCCACGCTGAACCACGCCAAGGAGCACGCGGAAGCGCGGCGCTGAGCATGGCGGGCCCACTGGACACCGACGTCGTCGTGGTCGGAGCAGGCCCCGTCGGGCTGCTGCTCGCCGGTGAACTGCGCCTCGGCGGAGCGCGGGTGACCGTGCTGGAGCAGCTCACCGAACCGACCACCGAGTCCCGGGCGTCCACGCTGCACACCCGCACGATGGAGATCCTGGACGACCGCGGGCTGCTGACACGGCTGGGCACGCTGCCCAGCGGCGGCCCCGGGCACTTCGGCGGCCTGCGTCTCGACCTGACCGCGGCGGCTCCCGGCCACCGCTGGGCCGGGCAGTGGAAGTGCGCCCAGGCGCGTCTGGAGGCCGTGCTGTACGCCTGGGCCACGGAGTTGGGCGCGCGGGTGCTGCGCGGGCACGCGGTGACGGGCCTGCGTTCGCGTACCGACCGGGTGGAGGCCGGGTTCATCCAACTGGGCTCCCAACCGGGCGTCCTGACCGCCTCCTACGTGGTCGGTTGCGACGGCGAGCGCAGCACCGTACGGCAGTTGGCCGGATTCGAGGTGGACGGCGGGGACGGCACGCTGGAGATGCTCCGGGCCGACCTCGCGGGCATCGACATCCCCAACCGGCGCTTCGAGCGGCATCCGAACGGGCTCGCCACCGCCTTCCGCTGGCCCGACGGCAGCACGCGGGTGATGGTCCATGTGCACGACGAAGGCAGCGGTCCGTCCGCCGAAGCCGAAGCCGGCACCGGCACCGGCACCGGCACCGGCACCGGCACCGGAACTGGCACCGGCCCCGGACGGCGGACCGGCGCCCCGAGCCTGGACGAGGTCGTCCGGGCCTGGGCCCTGGTGACCGGCGAGGACATCGGCGCCGGCACCCCGGTCTGGCTCAACGCCTTCGACAACACCACGATCCAGGCCACCCGCTATGTGAAGGGCCGGGTGCTCCTCGCGGGCGACGCGGCTCACGTGCAGATGCCCGTCGGGGGCCAGGCGCTCAACCTCGGCCTCCAGGACGCCGCCGACCTCGGCCGCAAGCTCGCGGAACAGATCGCCAAGGGCGACGGGGGCAGCGAGGACAGCGGCTCTGCCCTGCTGGAGAGCTACCACGACACCCGCCACCGGATCGGCGCCGCGACGCTCACCAACATCCAGGCCCAGGCCCGGCTGCTGCTCGGCGGTCCCGAAGTGGACGGCCTGCGGTCGGTCTTCGGCCAACTGCTGGAGATCGACTCGGCCCGGCGCCATCTGGCCCGCGCGATCAGCGGCCTCGGCGCCGCCGCCCCCGACCCCGCCGAACCCGGTCCGGCCGACCCCGACCCCGTCGACCCCGACCCCGACCCGTCCGGCCCCGCGGCACCACACCAGACCACCACAGATGACGTCACCCCAGGAGAGGCATCATGAGCAGGCTTATCGGCAAGACGGCGCTCGTCACCGGCTCCAGCCGCGGCATCGGCCGCGCCATCGCCGTACGGCTGGCCAGGGAGGGCGCGCTGGTCGCCGTGCACTACGCCGCCAACGAGGCGGCGGCCCAGGAGACCGTCGAACTCATCGAGAAGGACGGTGGCCAGGCGTTCACCGTCCGCGCGGAGTTGGGCGCGCCCGGCGATGTGCACGAACTCTTCCTCGGCTTGGAGAAGGGCCTCAAGGAGCGGTCCGGCGGCACCACCCTCGACATCCTGGTGAACAACGCCGGTGCGACCAGCGCGAGCGGCATCGCCCCCGAGGACGTGACCCCGGAGCAACTCGACCTGTTCTTCGCGGTGAACGCCAAGGCCCCGTACCTCATCGTGCAGCGCGCCCTGGCGCAGATCCCCGAGGGCGGTCGCATCATCAACATCTCGTCCGGCCTGACCCGGGTCGCCAACCCCGACCAGGTCGCGTACGCGATGACCAAGGGCGCGATCGAGCAGCTCACCCTGCACCTCGCCCGCCACCTGGCGCCGCGCGGCATCACCATCAACAGCGTCGCGCCCGGGATCACCGACAACGGCAGCGCCGTCTTCGACATCCCCGAGGCGGTCGAGCAGATGGCTCAGCTCTCGGCCTTCAAGCGGGTCGGCAAGGCCGGTGACGTCGCGGACGTGGTCACCTTCCTCGCCACCGACGAGGCCCGGTGGATCACCGGCGCCTTCATCGACGCCACCGGCGGCACGCTGCTGGGCTGACCGCCCGGCGGAGCAGGAACCGACCGAATCGAACGGGAGAGGAGGTGGCCCGGCATGCCGACAGACGTCCCGGGAAGCATCGCGGACCGCACGTCCGAACTCGGCGCCCTGAAGGAACGGGTCCGGCAGGGACCCGATCCGCGGGCGACCGAACGACAGCACGCACGCGGCAAGCTCACCGCGCGGGAGCGGATCGAACTGCTCCTGGACAAGGGCAGCTTCACCGAGGTCGAAGGGCTGCGGCGGCACCGCGCCAGCGGCTTCGGCCTGGAGGCGAAGAAGCCGCACACCGACGGTGTGGTCACCGGCTGGGGCACGGTCGAGGGCCGGACGGTCTTCGTGTACGCCCATGACTTCCGGATCTTCGGCGGCGCGCTGGGAGAGGCGCACGCCGAGAAGATCCACAAGATCATGGACCTGGCCATCGCGGCCGGCGCCCCGCTGGTCTCGCTCAACGACGGGGCGGGCGCCCGTATCCAGGAGGGCGTCTCGGCGCTCGCCGGTTACGGCGGGATCTTCCGGCGCAACACCAGCGCCTCCGGGGTGATCCCGCAGATCAGCGTGATGCTCGGCCCGTGCGCGGGCGGAGCCGCCTACAGTCCGGCCCTCACCGACCTGGTGTTCATGGTCCGGGAGACCTCGCAGATGTTCATCACCGGCCCGGACGTGGTCCAGGCGGTGACCGGCGAGGAGATCACCCAGAACGGTCTCGGCGGCGCGGACGTGCACGCCGCGACCTCGGGGGTCGCCCACTTCGTCTACGACGACGAGGAGACCTGCCTGGCCGAAGTCCGCTATCTGCTCTCGCTGTTGCCCGCCAACAACCGCGAACTGCCGCCGCGCGCCATCACCGCGGATCCGCCCGACCGCGAGTCCGAGGCACTGCTCGACCTGGTGCCCGCCGACGGCAACCGGTCCTACGACGTCCGGCGGGTGATCGAGGAGATCGTCGACGACGGCGAATTCCTCGAAGTGCACGCCGCGTTCGCGCCCAACCTGGTCTGCGCGCTCGCCCGGCTGGAGGGCCGGGTGGTGGGCCTGGTCGCCAACCAGCCCGCGGCGATGGCGGGCGTACTGGACATCGACTCCAGCGAGAAGGGTGCCCGGTTCGTCCAGTTCTGCGACTCGTTCAACATCCCGCTGGTCACCCTCGTCGATGTCCCCGGCTTCCTGCCCGGCGTCGACCAGGAGCACAACGGCATCATCCGGCGCGGCGCCAAACTGCTCTACGCGTACTGCAACGCCACCGTGCCGCGGGTCTCACTGATCCTGCGGAAAGCGTACGGCGGCGCGTACATCGTTATGGACTCCCGTTCCATCGGCGCCGACCTGGCCTTCGCCTGGCCGACTAACGAGATCGCGGTCATGGGCGCCGAGGGCGCCGCCAACGTGGTCTTCCGGCGCGAGATCGCCGCCGCCGAGGACCCGGCCGCCATGCGCGCCCAGAAGATCGCCGAGTACCGCGACGAGCTGGTCCATCCGTACTACGCGGCCGAACGCGGCCTCGTCGACGACGTGATCGACCCGCGCCTGACCCGGCCGGTGCTCTGCCGCGCCCTGAACATGCTCAGCGCCAAGGGCGCCGACCTGCCGCACCGCAAGCACGGCAACCCACCCCAGTGAAAAGGATCGTGGCATGGACGTCGGACTCCTCTTCGACCTGCGCAACCCCGAGCAGTGGCACCGGCCGTGGGCCGACCACTACGCGCATACTCTGGAACTCTGCGAAGAGGCCGACCAACGCGGTGTCGGCGGCCTGTGGTTCACCGAGCACCACCGCTTCGAGGACGGCTATCTGCCGCAGCCGCTGACCGTCGCGGCGGCCGTCGCCGCGCGCACCCGGCGGGCCCGAATCGGCACCTCGGTGGTGCTGCCCGCGCTGCACCACCCCGTCGACCTCGCCGAACAGGCCGCGCTCGTCGACCTGATCAGCGGCGGCCGGCTCGAACTCGGCCTGGGCGCCGGGTACCGGGTGCCCGAATACGAGCTGTTCGGCGCGGACTTCGGCCGCCGGTTCGCGGGCACCGGCCGCAACATCCGCGAGATCCTGCGCCTGTGGCAGGAGCGGGTGATCTCGCCGCTGCCGATCCAGGACCCGCCGCCGCTGTGGGGCGGTTTCTACGGTCCGCGCGGCGCGAAGCTCGCGGGCGAGCTGGGCATCGGGCTGCTGCACATCTCGCGCCCCATGTTCAAGCACTACCGCAAGGGCCTGGTCGAGGCCGGCCACGACCCGCAGGCGGCCCGGGTCAGCGACCTGATGCCCCTCATCCTCGCCGAGGACCCGGAGAAGGCGTGGCACCAGGTCGCGCCGCACCTGGCCCACCAGGTCAACTCCTACCGGCAGTTGTCGGTGGAGGGCCGGGAGAAGTCCGAACCGCTGCTCACCGCCGAGGATCTCCGCGACCCGAACGCCGAGGACACCCGTGGCCTGCTCGACATCCTCACCCCCGAGGACGCGGCCGTCCGGATCAAGGAACTGACCGGTGACCTGCCGGTCAAGCACCTCATCTTCTGGGCGAGCATCGCCGGGATGCCGGACGAGCTGGTCGCCGAGAACATCCGGCTCGTCACCGAGAAGCTGCCCGCGCTGCTGCCGTGAGCCGGACCCGACGCCGAAGCCGACACCGCGACCCCATCCGACACAGACACGGCGGCCCCTCATGACAGCTCCCTCGTGGACCGACTCTTCCGATGCCGATGCCGATGCCGATGCCGATGCCGAGGCCACGGGAACGGCCACGGGAACGGGCACAGGACCGGCGGCGGAATCGACGCGCTGGGACGCCCGGCTCTGGACCGTCCTCCTGATCCTGTCGGCCAACATGATCCTCGACGCGATCGAGGTCTCCCTGGTGCTCGTCGCGCTGCCCTCCATCGGCGCCGCGCTCGGCCTTGACCTGTGGACGGCGCAGTGGCTGATGAGCGGCTTCGCCGTCGGATTCGCCACGCTGCTCGTCCTGGGCCCCCGGCTCAACGCCCGACTGGGCCGCAGACGGGTCTACCTCGCCGCGATGCTGCTCTTCGCCGCCGCCTCGGTGGTCGGCGGACTCACCGACAGCGCGGCCCTGCTGATCACCACCCGGGTGGTCAAGGGGCTCAGCGCGGCGCTCACCGCACCGACCGGTCTCGCCATCATCGGCACCACCTTCCCCAGCGGACCGCAGCAGCGGCGGGCGGTGTCCGTCTACGCCCTGTTCGGCGCGGCCGGTTTCACGGTCGGACTGCTGCTGTCGGGCGCGCTGCTGACCGAGAGCTGGCGCTGGACCTTTCTCTTCCCGGCGCCCGTGGCCCTGATCCTGCTGGTCTTCGCCCTGCGGATCATCCCGCGCGACCGGGGCGCCGTCCCGGCCCCGCGCGTCACCCCCGCGCTGCTGCGCAACCGCCAACTGCTGCGCTCCGCCGTCGGCGCGGCCTGTCTCAACGGCACGTACCAGAGCCTGTTGCTGCTGCTCGTCTTCCAGACCCAGCGCCAACTGGGCTGGTCTCCCTGGCAGTCGGCGGTCGCCCTGCTGCCCGCGTGCGTGCCGCTGGCCGTGACCGTGCCCTTCGCCGGAGCCATGACGGCGCGGTGGGGCACCGGGCGGCTGATCGCCCTCGGCGCGACCGCGCCGCTGCTGGGCTACGCCCTCTACCTGTGGCGGCCCGACAGCGGTTCCTACCTCACGGGAATGCTGCCGACGCTCCTTCTGGTCGGCGCCGGGTTCGTGCTCTCCTTCGCGGCCCTCAATCTCCAGGCGACCGGGGCCCTGCCGCCCGCCGAACGGGCCGCGGCCGTCCCGCTGTTCCAGACCGCCGTGCAGGTCGGCGCCGTCGTGATGCTCCCGGCCACCGCGGCGCTGCTCGGCTCCCACCACGGTCACCGCCCGGCGCTGACCCTGATCACCGCCGTCTCCGGGATCGGCCTGCTGGCCGCACTGACCGGACTCCGTACCCCTCACAGACAGGTCGCACCATGACGGATGACCAGCTCTCCCTCGCCATCATCACCGCCAGCGTCCGCGACGGGCGGCTCGGTCCCGCCGTGGCCGACTGGTTCCTGTCCCAGGTCAAGGAACGCCCCGAATTCACCGTGCAGAGCGTCGATCTGATCGACCATCCGCTGCCGCTGGTCCTGCCGGGGCCCGGCAAGGACGTGTCGCTGGAGACGGCCAGGACGCGCGAAGCGCTGCGTTCCGTGCTCGTGGCGGCCGACGCCTTCGTCGTGGTCACGCCCGAGTACAACCACAGCTTCCCGGCCGCGCTGAAGAACACCGTCGACTGGTTCTACGAGGAGTGGACCGCCAAGCCGGTCGGCTTCGTCTCGTACGGCGGCCTCAGCGGCGGCATCCGCGCCGTCGAGCAGCTCCGGCAGGTCTTCGCCGAGGTGCACACCCTGACCGTACGGGAGAACGTCGCCTTTCCCCTGGCGGGAAACCGTTTCGACGAGGCGGGCCGGCTGATCGACCCGGAGCCGAGCGTCCTGTCGGCCGGACTGCTCCTGGACCAACTGCACTGGTGGGGCAACGCGTTGCGGGCGGCCCGCGCCGAGCGCGCGTACCCGCGCTGAGCCCGCGCTCGATCCGTACCCGCGCTGAGCCCGCGCCCAATTCGTACCCGCGCTGAGCCCGCTCTCGATCCGTACCCGCGCTGAGCGCGCACCCGGCCGGTGACTCCCCACGCACCGCCCGCTTCCCGCCCCGAACCCCCGGACCCCGGTCCTCTGGAAGGACGACGGCAATGACCCAGCAGATCTCCTCCGCACCGCCGGACATCCGGCGCGCCGACAGCACGGCCGCGCACGTCGCGCAGTGGCACGTCCCCGACCGCGAGTCCGGGGTCGAGGCCGTGGCCGAGACCGTCGAGCAGTGGCGCGCCGCCGACTGGCCGACCGGGCTCCTGTCGGCCTCCGCGTATCTCAGCACCGAGGACGACACGGTGCTGACCTACCTCCAGACCTCGCGAGCCTCGGCCCACCGCGACTTCACCTCGGGGCTGACGGGACTGGCGGGCGCCGCGACGGTCGCGTACACGCTGCGCCGCGCGATCGTGCTGCACAAGGGGCCGCTGGTGCCGTCCAGCTTCGTGGTCGCGACCTTCGACGTGGACGGGCCCGCCCCGCAGGAGCACATCGTCGAGTCGATCGCGGGCGCCCTCGAAAGCGCCCCCGGCGCGCAGCACCCCGGCCTGCTCTCGGCCAACTTCCACCTCAGCACCGACGGCACCCGCGTCCTGAACTACGCCGAGTGGACCAGCGACGAGGCGCACATCTCGTTCCTTGAGGGCGCCACGCGGGCGGCCACCCTGCGCGCCACCCACGACACTCCCGGCGTCCGGCCGATCGGCTTCAAGCGCTACCACCTCCTGCACAGCCTCACCGCCTGACACCACGTCACATCCGCGCGCCCCATCGGCCCACCGGCCCACCGACCTACCGAACGGAGTCCACCGTGCAGGGCGGAAGGAACGAATCCGCGCCGCTGCGTCTCGCCGAGGCACCCTCGGCGGTCGCACGGTGGCGTCACGAGGAATACGCGGCGGCGCACCCGCCCGCACCGGGCATCCGCCGCGCCGACGACGGCGAGCGCGCGCGTCCCGACGAGACCGAGGTGTCCGCGGCCCCCCGCGTCCTCGAACTGGCCCACCGCGGGGTGAACCGCTCCACGGCGATGCGCCAGGCCGAGCGCCTGCTCGCCGCGGACGAGCGGCGAGCCGACGCCGACAGCGTGTGGCAGGCCGTACTGACCCTGCTGTACGCGGGGGACACCTCGTCCGCGAGCGCGCACTGCGCCCGGCTGGCCCGCGAACCGCTCTGGTCGGGTTCGGTCCGCCACCGCCAGACGCTGGCCCTGCTGCGCGCACGGATCAAGCTGCTCGGAGGGGATACGAGCGGGGCCGTACGCATTCTGCGCGCGGTCCTCGCCCGGGGCCGGTCCGGTACCCGCGTCCCCCTCGCCGCGGTCTGGCTGACCGAGGCGCTGGTCGGGACCGGCGACCTCGACGGCGCGTGGACGGTGCTCCAGGAGAACGGCATGGTCGGCGCGCTCGACCTCGAAGGCCACGACCGGGCCCACGTCCTGGCGGCGCGCGGCGCGCTGCACCTGGCCGCGGGCCAGTTCCGGCAGGGGATCGACGACTGCCTGAGCAGCGGCCGGCTGCTGGCCTCGTACGGCATCGACAATCCCGCGGTGGTCGCCTGGCGTTCGGCGGGCGCGCTCGGGGCCGCGGTCGCGGGCCGCCGTGACCTCGCCGTCGCCCTGGCCGAGGACGAACTCGTCGCCGCGCGGAAGTGGGGGTCGGCGCGCGTCCTGGGGACGGCCCTGCGCGCCGTCGCCGTGGCGCGCCGCGACAAGACCTCCCTCGTACTGCTGGAGGAGGCCGTCGATCTGCTCCGCCTGGCCGACGCCCAGGGCGAGGTGGCTCAGGCCCTCTACGACCTCGGCTCGCTGCGGGCCGAACGCAAGGACGCGGCCGGGGCGCGGAGCCGGTTCACGGCCGCCGCCGCGGTCGCGCGCACCTGCGGCAACACCTTCTGGGCGCACCGCGCCGAGTCCGCGCTGCGCCGGCTGGGCGGACCGGGCGCCCCGCGCGGACTCACCCCGCAGGAGGCCAGAATCGCGCAGCTGGCCCGCGCCGGATACAGCAACCGGCGCATTGCGGAAGCCCTTTTCCTCAACGTCAGAACCGTCGAATTCCATCTGTCGGGCGTCTACCGCAAACTCGCCATCTCCGGCAGAGGCGAACTCGTCATGGTACTGAGCGCGGTCGGGGAATCCCCGGCAGTGCGACACAAACCTGCGGGCGAACCGTAGGTTTCCCCGGCTCCTTCGCCGCCGCTTCGCCGAGGGTGCGAGGATCGGGAAAACGGTCGGTCGGTGATCAGAGCACCGAACGCATTCCGTTCTCAACTCCCCTTTCCCGCCGGCGATGTCAGCGCGCGGACCGTCCGGAATACCGGTGCCCGGCAGCGGGCGCGTCAAGTGCTACCCACATCGGGAGGAACCCATCATGACCACCACCGCGCCGTCCCGGGACGATCTCGTCGAGGCCGCGGGGAAACTCGTGCCCCTGCTGCGCTCCCGGGCGCTGTGGATCGACGAGAACCGCAGGCTCCCGCAGGACGTCATCGAGGCGATCGAGGCGTCGGGTCTGCTCAAGATGCAGGTGCCCACGCAGTACGGCGGATACGAGTCGGACGCGCGCGCCTTCGTCGACGTGCTGGCCGAAGTCGCGAAGGGCAACAGCTCGGCCGCCTTCGTCCTGTCCATCTACGCCTCGCTGACCTGGATGGTCGGCCTGTGGCCCGACGAGGCGCTGGACGAGGTGTTCGCCGAGCCCCATGTCCGCGTGACGGGCACGACGGCCGCGTCCGGCAAGGCGACCCGGGTCGACGGCGGCTATCTGTTCAACGGTAGCTGGGGCTACAACAGCGGCGTGCTGCATGCCCACTGGAAGATCACCGCGGCGATGCCCGAGGGACCCGCGGGGGAGACCCTGCCGGTCTTCGCCCTCATCCCGATCTCCGAACTGGAGATCGTCGACGACTGGAACACCATCGGCCTGGCAGGCTCCGGCAGTGTGACCACCGTGGCGAAGGACGTCTTCGTCCCCGACCACCGGGTGATCTCCGGCGCCGACTTCTACCAGAACGTCTCGAAGTCGCAGGCCAACGCGGCCAAGGGCGCCTACCGGGTGCCGATGCTGGTCAGCGCCACGGTGATACAGACGGGCCAGCTCGTCGGCGCCGCCAAGTACGCCCTGTCCAGCTTCCTGGAGCGGCTCCCCGGCCGGCCGCTGACGTACACCAGCTACCCCAGCCAGTTGGAGGCGCCGATCACGCATCTCCAGGTCGGCGAGGCGGCCCTGCTGATCGAGGACGCCGAGGCCCGCGCCCACCGGTTCGCCGATCTGCTGGCCGACAAGATCCGGCGGGACGAGCCGTGGTCCCAGGACGACCGGGTCTTCTCCCGGGTGCAGATCGGCTGGATCGCCAAGCAGACCAAGCAGGCCGTGGAGATCCTCGCCGCCGCCAGCGGCGGCTCCTCGATCTTCCGGGACGTGCCGATCACCCGCATCCAGCGGGACGTGCACGCGACGTCCCTGCACGCCCTGATCACGCCGAGCACCAACATCGAGCTGTACGGCAGGTCCCTGACCGGCCTTGAGCCCAACTCGCTGTACCTGTGAGCGACATGCCGCGCTGAGCGGAGCGTGACGCGGGCGCGCGTACGGCGGGGCCCCCGCCGTACGCGCGCTTCCGCTTCCTTTTCCGTTGCCGTGCGGGCGGGTCCGGGGGTCGGATCAGCCGAGGCCGACCCGGAATCCGACCCCGCGGACGGTGACGATCCAACTGCTCCGGCCCAACTTGTTGCGCAGCGAGTTGACATGGGTGTCCACCGTGCGGCTGGCCTGGTAACCGACCGCGAGCACCGTCGGGATCTCCCATATCTCGGCGAGCAGCCGCTGCCGGGTCACGACCATCTCGGGGTGCCGCGCGAGGTAGTACAGCAGGTCGAACTCCTTGCGGGTCAGCTTCACCGGCTTCTCGTGCACCTGCACCTTGCGCGAGGCCGCGTCGATCCGCAGACCGCCGATCGACACCGTCGTCTTGGGGGTGACCACCGGTCGGCGCGGCTCCCGCCGCCGCATGACGGCCTCCATGCGGGCCGCCAACTCGCGGATCTCGTACGGCTTGTCGATGCAGTCGTCGGCGCCCGCCCGCAGTCCCAGGACCCGGTCCAGCTCGGTGCCGCCGCTGGCGAACGCGATGACGGGGATGTCACCCGTCTCCCGCATGCTGCGGCAGACGGCCAGGCCGTCGATGTCCGGGAGATCGAGGTCGAGCAGGACGAAGTTCGCCTGCCGGAAGGTCTCCAGAGCCGCGGTTCCGGAATCCACGGTCGTCACCTCATGGCCGTACCGCTCCAGATTGCGGGCCAGGGCCGCGGCTTCGTGCTCCTGCGCCTCCACAACGAGTATGCGCACGGTATCTCCCTTGGAGTTGTACGGACCGAAGGTGGATTCACGGCCGCAAGCTCCATTGCCTGCATAGCTGTTAGGTGGACACATCCATCTAGTGCTGATCCGCGGCGCGGATTCTCAAACCGTTCTCATCGATTCGAGCCAGGGAGTTCATGCGAGGACACACGGACTTCGCGGATCCGCTTCGGAGATATCCGTTCGCGGGAAGGCGCGGTAAACCGTGTCGAATCGTCAGAGGTCAGGGAGCGGTCACCGGCAGGGAGCGGTTCTGCTGGACATCTCGGAACGCGCGCAGGAATGTGTCGACCGCGGCGTCGGCCACGGTGTGGAGTTCGGTGTCCGGTACGGGTCGGGTGCCGAGTTGGGACCGCGCCTCCATGGGGCCCGTGAGCAGAGCGAGGAACTGCTCCGCGGCCTCGACGGGGTCGCAGGGGCGCAGCAGACCGGCCAGGGAGAGCCGGGCCATCCGGTCGGCGAGGGTCTGCCGGAGCCGGTCGGCGCCGCGCCCCCAGACGACTTCGAGCAGTCCGGGGAAGCGGGTGATCTCCGCGTGCAGCAGTCGGCGCAGCGCCCAGGAGCGGGGGTCGCAACACTGGAGCAGCATGCGGTATCCGACCTCCTCCAAGCGGGACCTGACCGGGTCGGAGCCCTCGCGGTCCCCGCTCTCCTCGTCGGCCTCGCCGTTTCGGCCGTTCGCGCCGCCCTCGACCGTCAA
Organism: Streptomyces sp. NPDC008317; assembly: GCF_042955955.1. NCBI lineage: Bacteria > Bacillati > Actinomycetota > Actinomycetes > Kitasatosporales > Streptomycetaceae > Streptomyces > Streptomyces sp. NPDC008317. The sequence continues at coordinate 332,402 of NZ_JBIBFQ010000007.1, read as the reverse complement.
CTGCTCGGCCAGGGCGAGGTTTCCGTCCATCACCGCGTTCCCCGTCGCCTCCATCGCGGCGTGGAAGAGGTTCTCCTTGTCGCCGAGGTGGTTGTAGACGGTGTGCTTGGCGACGCCCGCCACTTCGGCGATCTCCTCCATGCACGCACCGGCGTACCCCCGCTTGGCGAACACGGCGAAGGCCGCGTCGAGGATCGCCTGACGCTTGTCGATGCGGCCTCGCGAGGCCGTTCGGTTGCCTGATGCCGATGTCGCAGTTCCGCCCACCCTCGCAGCGTACCCGATACGGGCGTTGAGTTACACCAGCCGGTGCAGTTTGTTGCCCACCGACGTTGTCAGCGTCCTGAGTGGTGCCCTAATCTGCACTGGCGAGTGCAATTTGGCTCGCTGTCATCTGACGTGCCGCCATCTGACGCGCGGCCACCTCACGCCACCTCATGCCACTTCACGCCACCGGAGAGACTCATGGCGCATCCGTCGAACGAGGGCCTTGACCCCGCGCTGCGGCGACTGATCGGAGTGATCCTGTTAGGCGGGATCATGGGGATCCTCGACGGCTCGATGATCGCCGTCGCAGCGGACACCCTGGTCAAGGACTTCGACACCTCACTCAGCGCGGTCAGTTGGGTGTCCACGAGCTATCTGCTCGCCCTGACCGTGAGCATCCCGGTCACCACCTGGGCCGTCGACAGGTTCGGCGGCCGACGGCTGTGGCTGCTCGGCCTGGTGATCTTCCTCGCCGGTTCCATCAGTTCCGGACTCGCGTGGAACATCGGCAGCCTGATCGCCTTCCGCGTGCTCCAGGGACTCGGCGCGGGTCTGCTCGACCCGTTGATGCTGACCCTGCTGGCCCGTTCGGCCGGACCCAGCCGGATCGGACGGGTCATGGGCCTCATGGGCGTCGTCGGCTCCAGCGGCCCGGTGTTCGGCCCGGTGATCGGCGGATTCATCCTGCAAGGCGTGTCCTGGCGCTGGATGTTCCTGGTCAACGTCCCGATCGGCCTGCTCGCGCTGGTGCTCGCCCTGCGGGTGATCCCGGACGACAAGCCGACCGGCGAGCAGCCGGTGGGCAAGCTCGACACCGTCGGCGTCGCGCTGATCGGCCCGGGCGTCGCGGCCGCCGTGCTGACCTTGTCGCAGTACGCCGAGCGGACCGAGTTCTCCGCCTGGCAGGTGCTCGTCCCGCTGGTCGCCGCGGTCGTGCTGCTCGGCGCCTACGCCGTCCACGCGCTGCGCGAGCGCACCACGCAACCGCTCATCGACCTGCGGCTGTTCGCCTCGCGCAGCTTCTCCGCCAGCGTCACCGTCGGCGCCCTGGTCGGTCTGGCCACCTTCGCCAGCCTGTTCGCGCTGCCGCTGTACTACCAGCAGGTACGCGGCCACGACACCTTCGCGTCCGCGCTGCTGCTCGCTCCGCTCGGTGTGGGGTCGGCCCTGTCGATGCCGCTGACCGGACGGCTGTCCGACAAGGTCGGCTCACGGACCCTGGTGATGTGCGGCGGCGCGGTCGCCACGCTGAGCGCGCTGGCCTTCACCCAGCTCAGCGCGGACACGTCCCAAGTCTGGACGGCCGTGGTGGCGTTCACGATCGGCCTCGGCCTCGGCAGCGTGGGCGCGCCCACCATCGCCTCCCTCTACCGCACGCTCCCGCCGCATCTGGTGCCTCAGGGCAGCACCGTGCTGTACATGCTCAACCAGCTCGGCGCCGCGATCGGCATCGCGCTGGTGGCACTGCTCGTCCAGAGCGCGGGCAGCGGCGACGCCCTCGGCGGCTTCCGGCACGCATACTGGGGCGTGACCGGCGCGCTCGTCCTCGCCCTGATCGCCGCGACCCAACTGCCGGGCCGTCCCAAGCCGCAGGAATCCGACGGCGGTACGCCGCAGGAACAGCACGCCGACGTGAACTCCGACGTCACCGCCGACGTCCACTCCCATGCCGACTCCGCGGTCGGCTCCGACATCCGCTCCGCGGAGGCTCCCGCCTCCCTGGCCGCCCAAGGGGACACCCTGTGAAGACCATTGTGATCGCCGGTGGCACCGACGGCATCGGAAAGGCGCTGGCGGCCACCCGGCTCGGCAACGGCGACACCGTCGTCGTCATCGGCCGCAGCGAGGTGAAGGGGAAGGCGTTCCTGGAGACCGCCGCGACCGTCGGCGCCCAGGACCGGGCCTTCTTCATCCCTGCCGACCTCAGCCTGCTGGGCGAGAACGAACGGGTGCTCAAGAAGCTGCGCGCGCGGTTCCCGACAATCGACGCCCTGGTCCTGTGCGCCCGCCACTACCGCACCGAGCGCGCCCTGACGGCCGACGGCATCGAGGAGAACTTCGCGCTGTTCTACCTCAGCCGTTACCTGCTCGGACACGGCCTGGTCGACACGCTGTCCGCCGCCGAACAGCCCGTGGTGGTCAACGTGGCCGGTCCCGGCGCGAGTCTGAGCGTGGTCCGCTGGGACGACCTGGAGCTGCGCCACGGTTACCACGGCGGCGCCGCGCTCGGCCAGGGCGGAAAGCTCAACGACCTGCTCGGCGTCACCTTCGCCGAGCGGTACGGGGACAGCGGCATCCGCTACGTCCTGATCCACCCGGGCGTCACCGCGACGAGCTTCTCCGGCGAGTACGACGATGTGACGCTGCGTCAGATCCTGTCGATGCAGTCGTTCGCCAAGCCGGTGGAGGCCGCCCTCCCGCCGATCGTCGACGCCATCGACGCCCCTCCCGCCGAGCCGTTGAGCGCGTTCGTCGAGGGGCTTCGGATCGGGGTGAAGGACCGGTCCTTCGCGCCGGACGCGGCCGAACGCCTCGACGCGGCCACCGAGCGGATCCTGGAGGAGCACCGGGGTCGGACCGGCGGTCCCGGCGGGAATTGACGGTCTCCAGAAGGTGTCACAAGCGGAATTGATGTTCTTTTCACAATCCTGAGCCGGGATTCCTGGGCGCGGGTCACCGCTGGTCGGAGAATGTTCCGTACCACGCCGTGGCCCGCGCCTTTCGTGGAGCCACCTCATTCCCGAGGAGCCGAAGAATGTCCCACGCGTCCACCTCGCGGCCCGTCATCGAGAATCCCCAGAGCGACATCGTGCTCGTCGGCACGGTCCCGACGGAGAGCGGAAAGGCGGCGCAGACCGCGGAAGCCGTCGTCGCCCACTGGCGGTCCGGCGAGTGGCCGCCGGAGCTGCTGTCGCTCACGGTCTACACGAGCAGCGAAGGCGACTCGGTGCTGACCTACGCGCAGTGGTCCGCGGAGGAGCCGCTGCGGCAGTCCCTGAAGGAGGAGGGCAGCCTCTCCGACACGGCGTCCGCCGTCCCCGGCGCCCCGGCGCCCGTGCCCTACCGCCTGTACCGCGCGGTCCGCGGCTCCGGCATCGCCGACCCCGCCCCCGTCGCCGAGTCCTTCCCCGTGGCCTTCTTCGGCGCGGAGAACGACCAGGCCGCCCGCGCCTTCGTGGACGCCCTGTTCGCCGGCGAGGAGGCCACCGAGGGCCAGGACCGCGACTACCCCGGCGGGATATCGGCGAACATGCACATCAGCGTGGACGGCACGAGCGTCCTCAGCTTCTCCGAATGGGTGACGGAGGCCAACGCCGTCGCCCACATCGAAGCCGTCTGGGAGCCGGTCCTGAAGGACCTCGGCGGCACCGGTCTGCTCTACCGGCACTTCAGCACCCTGCTCCCGACCGCCTGAACACCCCACCGGCCGGCCCCCGCCCTCGGGCGGGAGCCGGCCGGTTCCTCATGGCTCAGGACCTCAGCGGCTCATCCGGCCGCGCGCGCGTACGCGTGCCAGACGCGAGGCGCGTCGAACAGGTGCACCCGCTCCGACCGCCGCCACCGCGCGGCGGGCACCGACACCACGTCCCCCGGCACCGGCAGATCGGGCCCCGCCGCCGTACGGGCGAAGAGCACGGCGACAAGCGCGGCCAGTTCCTCAGGAGTCGCACAACCGCGCACCACGCGCAGCTGACGAGAATCGATCGAGTCGGTCATCACACATCCTTCTTCGCGCGGTCGGAAAAGTCGAGGCCACACCGGCAGCGGAAATGCGCCGCACCTCAACCTCAAGGTTCCAGGGAAACCGGTCCCCGCTCAAGACACCCCGATTCAGGACTCCGTCAGATTCCACAAGTCCTCGCCAGCCGAATTCAGCGACCGCCAGCCGAATGTCAGATCCCCTTGACCCGGCCCGCCTTCCGCGCCGCGGGGACGGAGCGTCAGGCGAAGGACGGCCAGCGATGGCCGGCCCAGTGGCGCCAGTCCGTCCAGCCGGGCGGTGGGCCGGTCGGCCGGTCGGGCGGATAAAGCGGTGGCCGCCCGACCGCCCGACCGCCTGACCGCCCTCACCGCCCCGACCGCCCCGGCCGCCCGGGCGGTCCCCGTCGAATCGGCGCACCCGCTCCCGGACCTGGAATCATCGGGCCATGCGCGCCGCCCGGCTCCTCTCGCTCATCCTCCTGTTGCAGAACCGGGGGAGGCTGACGGCCGGTGAGCTGGCGCAGGAGCTGGACGTCTCGGTGCGGACCGTCTACCGGGACATCGACTCGCTGAGCGCCGCGGGCATTCCGGTGTACGGGGACGCCGGGCACGGCGGGGGATACCAGCTGCTCGGCGGGTACCGGACCCGGCTGACCGGGCTGCATGTCGACGAGGCGGAGTCGCTGTTCCTGGCCGGACTGCCGGGCGCGGCCGACGACTTGGGCCTGGGGGAGGTGCTGGCGGCGGCGGAGCTGAAGCTGACCGCGGCCCTGCCGCCACCGCTGCGGGACCGGGCCGGGCGGATCCGTGAGCGGTTCCACCTCGACGCGCTCGGCTGGTACCGGGAACAGGACTCCCCGTCCGCTCTCGTACCGCTCGCCGACGCGGTGTGGAATCAGCGGCGGATCCGGGTGCGCTACCGCCGCTGGACCGCGCCGCAAGAGGTCGAGCGCGACCTCGACCCGTACGGCCTGGTCCTCAAGGCGGGGGTCTGGTACCTCGTCGCCGCGGTGGACGGCGCGGTGCGCACGTACCGGGTGTCCTCGATCCTCCGCCTGGACGTCGGGACGACCGGCTTCGAGCGGCCGGACGGGTTCGACCTGGCCGCTCACTGGCAGGAGTACCTCGCCGTCTACGACGCCCGAAGGCTGCGGCTTCAGGGCTCCGTACGGATCGCTCCCGCGCTGCTGTCCGCGCTGCCGGACCGCCTGGACGCGGCTCTGGTCCGCGCGGTGGAGACCTCGGCGGGGCCGCCGGACGCGGACGGCTGGGTGACGGCGACGGTGCCGCTGGAATCGGTCGAGCTGGCGGTGCCCGTACTGCTGTCACTGGGCCCGGACATCGAGGTGCTCGGCCCCGAGGAGCTGCGCCGCGCGATCGCGGAGAGGGCGGCGGCCGTGCTCGACCGGTACCGGCCGGCGGACTCGCCCGGCCGGGCGGGGGCCGACGAGCGCAGCAGCACTCCGGCGGACAGGGTCGCCAGCAGGGCGAGAGCGGCGAGGACCCCGAAGCCGTAGCGCGTGTCGGTGCTGTCGGTGACCTTCCCGACCAGGAACATCACCGCGACCGTGGCCGCCAGCCCGCCGCCGTTCGCCAGCCCGAAGACCCGGCCCACCGAGGCGTCGTCGGCCGAGGTCATCAGCATGGTCCGCGAGGCGATCCGGGCCTGCCCGAAGAAGAACGCGCCCACCGGCACTCCGACGAGATAGCCGGCGATCCCGAACTGGCTCTGGAGTACCAGGCCCACGGCGCAGAGCAGGAAGCCCACGAGGGCGATGCGGAGGTCGGGACTGCGTCTGCTGACGATCCGGTACGCGCCGGCCGCCGCCAGGAAGCCGAGGCAGCCCAAAGCGTCCACCGCGCCGAACGTCCCCGCCCCCAGGTGGAGTTCACCGATGACCGCGGTGGGCAGCAGGGCGTTGAAGACCGTGACGACCACGCTTCCCTGGGCGTAGAGCAGGATGAAGTGCCGCATCCGCATCGGTGTCCGCGTCGGCGTACGCGCCGCCACCGGCGCCGACTCCCCGGCGGCGGCGGCCGTCGGCGCCCGTTCCGGGCGACGCCCCACCGCGGCCACGCACAGCGCCGAGACGGCGAAGGTCCCGGCGTTGAACACCAGCAGCGGCACGGCGCCGAACGCCTGGACGGACAGCCCGCCGACCGTCGCCGACAGCAGCATCCCCGCCTGGGTCCCCATCTCGTAGCGGGCGTTGAACCGCCGCAGCCGGTCCGCCGGGACCCGTTCCTTGATCAGCGCGGAGCTGGCGGGGAAGAACAGCGCGCCGACCACGGCGAGCGCCAGGTTGGCGCCGTAGATCCCGGCTCCCGGAGAGCCGCCGCAGACCAGCCAGAGCGGCAGGGCCAAGGCCAGCGCCGTACTGGAGAGATCGCAGCCGATCCACAGGGCCCGCCGGTCGAAGCGGTCCGCCAGCCGCCCGAAGAAGGGTGACAGCAACGCCTGCGGCCCGGCGACGGCGATGAAGAGCCAGCCGACGGCCATCATGGTGCGCTGTTCCCTGATCATGAGCAGCGCACCGACGATGAGCTGGACGTTGTTGCCGAGAGCGGTGGCGAAGGCAGCGGGTACGAGCAGCCGCTCGGCCCGCCGGGAGTGCCGACTGAGGATCATGGCACCACTGTCCGGCGCTTCGCTGACATCCTGTGTCAGTGAAGTCTCTCCGCACCCGGTGACGTCTTCGCACCGCCCCCGAGCGGCCGGGCCGCCCGCTACCGCCGCTTGACGGTGTAGGTCAGGTGGGTCACCCGGGACGACGCGTCCGTGCGGGTCTGGTCGAGGGCGAGACGGTCGGGGTCCACGCGCTCGAACAGGCGGATGCCGGTGCCGAACAGCACGGGCGCGAGGGTGATCGAGAACTCGTCGACCAGGCCGGCGTCCAGGTACTGCTGGATCGTCTCGGCGCCGCCGGAGATACGGATGTCGCGGTCGCCCGCGGCCTCGCGGGCCCGGTCGAGCGCGCTGGAGATGCCGTCGTTGACGAAGTGGAAGGTCGTGCCGCCCGGCCGCTCCCACGGGTCACGCTCGACGTGGGTCACGACGAACACCGGGGTGTGGAACGGCGCATCCTGGGGCCACGCCAGCTCTCCGGCGTCGAACATCCGCTTGCCCATGACGCTCACGCCGGTGCGCTCGTACGTCGCCCGGGCGATGTCGTTGTCGATCCCCTCCTCGCCGCCCTCGCCGAGCTTGAGGTTCTCGCGGAACCACCGCTGCGGGAAGATCCACGCCTGGAGCTCCGACCACTTCGCCATCCAGCGCCGGACCCCGGGGTCGCTCTGGCCTTCGGGCGAGAAGACGTCCTCGACGGGCACGGCGTCCGGCGCCATGAAGCCGTCGAGCGACATCGTCACACTGAAGAACACCTTGCCTGCCATCAGTCGTCCGCTCCCTTCGACGCGGTCCCGTTCCCGGTGAGTTCGGCGACGTAGACCGCCAGATTGCGCAGCGTCTGCTCGCCGCCCTCGACCGCGTGGTACTTCTCCGCCGCCTCGTCGCGCAGCTCCCTGGTGGGGAACACCGTGCGCATCACGAGCCGGGTCTCCTCCTCCGCCGTTTCGAAGGTCAGGACCGACTCGAAGGTGTGGGGGTCGTCGCGGGACTCGCCGTGCAGCAGCGCGATCCGCCGCGACGGGACGATCTCGGTATAGGTGATCCACTCCTGGTAGTCGGTCCCGTCCGGCCCGTGCATCACGAAGTCCCAGACCCCGCCGACGCGGAAGTCGAAGGACCGCGTCGTGGTCGTGAACCCTTCGGGGCCCCACCACCGCGAAAGGTGCCGGACCCGTGTGAACGCCTCGAACACCAGCTCCCGTGGGGCGCCGATGGTCCGGGAGACCACGATCTCGCGGTCCGCCGCCGCCTCGTCGCCGCTATTGGCCGTCGTCATCCGGTGGTTCCTCCTGCCTTGCCTGTTTCAGATCTCGTACGTACGTGTCCAGCCGGTCGAAGGTCCCGTTCCAGAACTCCTCGAAGCCGCCCGTCCACTCATGGATCGGCCGCAGCCCGCGGGCGTCCAGTCCGTAGAGCCGCTGCTTGCCCGCGCCGCGGACCCGCACCAGCCCGACCTCGCGGAGCACCCGCAGGTGCTTGGACGCCTGCGGCTGGGTCATCCCCAGCTCCCGCGCCAGCTCGGTCACGGGCCGCTCGCCGCCGCGCAGCAGCGCCAGGATCTCCCGCCGCTGCGGCTCGGCGATCGCGTTGAACGCGTCCGAGGTCGTCGCCGCTCGTGCCATGACTCCATCGTATGCCTATATCAGCATGCGTCAACCGCGGCATGCCGCTCCTGAGGTTCCGCGCCCTCGGTGCGGGCCGCTCGTCCTGGCCGCCGCGCCCGCCGGGCGGCTCGGTACCCTCGGCGGAGGGAGACGGCCCCTGGAGGCGCTGGTGGGACTGCGGGAACGGATCGCGAGGGAACTCACCGCGACCATGCACGGCGGGGACCTCGAACTGGGACGGTACGCGGCGCCGCCCGGTGATCCCGGACTGTTCGGGATCGCGCCGGGGGACCCGGTGTGGCGGGTGCACGGGCACGCCACCGGGATGCTCACCGGCGGATTCGCCGCGCTCATGCTCCAGTCGCTGCATCCGCTGGCCATGGCGGGGGTCGACGACCACTCCGACTTCCGCGCCGATCCGGTCGGACGGCTGAACGGCACCGTACGGTTCATCACCACGACCACCTTCGGCTCCTCGGCCGCCGCCCGCGAGGTGATCGACCTCGTCCGGCGGATCCACACCCGCGTGCACGGCACCGCCCCCGACGGCCGCCCGTACCGCGCGGACGACCCCGATCTGCTCACCTGGGTGCACACCGCCGAGGTACGCAGCTTCCTCGCCGGCCACCAGACCTACGCGCCCCGGCCGCTGCGGCTGACTCCCGCCGAGTGCGACGCCTACTACCGCCAAGCCGCCCCCGTGGCCGAGGCGTTGGGCGCGCGGAACATACCGCGCACATCCCTCGAAGCCGAGCGCTACCTGGCCCGCATGCGCCCCCAACTCCACGCCACCGCAGCCGCGTTGGACTCGGTACGGTTCCTGCGCCGCTTCGGACGCACACGACGGGAGCGGCTGGTCGTCGGCCGGCTCATGAACGCCTCGGTCGGACTCCTCCCCGGCTGGGCCCGTACCGAATTGGGCGTTCACCGCCCGGTCGCCGTCCGCACCGGCTGGGACCGGCCCCTCGCGACGGCCGTGGGCCGCACCATCGAATGGGGGCTCGGGCCCTCCCAGATCCAGGCCGCCGCGCGAGGGCGGCTGGCGCAGGCGCCACAGGGATGACGGGGGCGCGGACCGGACCGCGGCCGACGTACGGGCCTCACGATCCGGGGGCGCGCGACCCGCGTGGGATCATCGGTCCATGAGCAGCGACCTGGAAGTGAGCGCTCTGGCGATCAACGTGACGATCCCGCGGGAGCTCCGCTGGACGGACACCCGACGCGGCGAGGAGTTCACGCTGACCACACTCAACGTCCGGCTGCTCCCGGACGGTCGACTCGCCGCCAAGGCATACGGCCGGCCGGTCGGCGGCGGCAGGGGCGCCTACGTCTCCTTCCCCGTCCCCGACAGACCCGAACTCGCCGCCCTGGTCGACGCCGCCGCCGGCCGGGCCGGGGCGCTGTGGGCCGCCCATCGCGGTCTCGGCTGAACCCGTTTCGCCGCGAGGGGGAGAGGGCTCGCAGGGGAGTGCGGCCCGAGACGCCGATCGATGCCAGGTCTGCTCCGTGACGAGGCCGTTCTGGGGTAGCAGACGGCTATGACGACAGGCGTGACCATTGGGGTCGAAGAGGAATTCCTGCTGCTCGACCGCAGGACCGCACTGCCGGCGCCACGCGTCGGCCAGCTCCGGATCGCGGCGGAGCGCGAGCCCGACCTGGGGAGCGAGGAGGTCGACACCGAGCTTCTGCAGTCCCAGGTGGAGGTCGCGACCCCGGTCTGCTCCGACCTGGACGAGGTCGCCGCGCATCTCACGCGGTTCCGGAAGTCGCTGAGCGCCGCGGCGCGCAGCGTGGACTGCCGCCTGGCGGCGACGGGCGGCGCACCCCTCATGGCCGAGGCGTCGGTGCCGGTGACCGGTGAGCAGCGGTACCGGGACATGCGGGTGGACGCGGCGCGACTGGTCGACGAGCAGTTGATCTGCGGTATGCACATCCATGTCGCCGTGCCCGACCGCCAGGCCGGGGCCGCCGCGCTGGGCCGGATCCGTCCCTGGCTGCCGCTTCTGGTCGCGCTGGGAGCCAACTCCCCGTTCTGGGACGGGCGGGACACCGGCTTCGCCAGCTGGCGCACCGTGATCTTCGGCCGCTGGCCGGTCAGCGGATCGCCGCCGTTCTTCTCCGGCGCCTCCCATTACGAGGAGCGGGTCGACGCCCTGCTGGGCACCGGGGTGATCGCCGACCGGCACCAGCTCTACTGGCACGCCCGGCTCTCCGACGAGTACCCGACGCTGGAGGTCCGCGCCCCCGACGTCCAGCTCGACGTCGACAGCGCGATCACCCTCGCCGGGCTCGCCCGCGGCCTGGTGGTCACCGCACTGCGCGAGGGCAGCGTCGGCGGCCGTCCCCTCGACCCGCCGGCCAGCGTCCTCCAGGCCGCGGGCTGGCACTCCGCCCGCCACGGCCTGACCGCCAACCTGGTCGACCCCCGCACCAATGAGCCGTCCCAGGCCGCCGACGTGCTCGGCGCCCTCCTGGACTGCGTCACCCCAGCCCTGAAGGAACTCGACGACCTCGACCGGGTGACCTCCGGCGTGCGACGACTCCTCGACAAGGGCACCGGCGCCGCACGCCAGCGCGCCGCCCTCGCGCACGGCGGCACCGAGGAACTCCTCGACCTGATAGCACCCGAGCCCGTCGATCCGGCGGACGGTGACGACGCCCGGCAGCCGGAAGCGCCCGTCATCGCCCGGGCGGGACGCCCGTAGGGCATGGAATCGGCGCCGGCTCCCGGCGACGGGCGGCAGCCGTGCGCCGATTCCCCGCTACGCCCCGGACGACCCGCTGAGGCGGCTCGCGAGCAGGAGCGTCGCGGCCACGGACTTCACGGGGATGTCGCCGAGCTTCTGGCAGAGGGTCATCGCCTGTCGCAGCGCGAGGTCGGCTTCCGCGGGGTGTCCGGAGGCGAGGAGGTGTGAGCCGAGGTTGGTCAGGACGATCGCCTCGCGCTCGCTGTCGCCGCGTTCACGGAAGACGGCGAGCGCCCGGCGAAAGGCCGCTGTGGCGTCCGCCTCCTGACCGGTCTTGGACAGGGCCAGGCCCAGGCGATTCTGCGATTCCGCTTCGCCCGCGCGCGCACCGGCTTTCCGGCTGAGCGCGATGGCCTGCCGGAGGTGGTCGGCCGCCTCTTCGTAGCGCCGCGCCGCGAGCAGTGTCGCGCCGAGGCTGTCCAGGAGGACGGCCTGATTCGGTTCGTCGTCCTCTTCGCGCCGTACGGCGAGCGCCCGGCGGAGGGTCTTCTCGGCTTCGTCGTACCGGCCGAGCCAGTGGAGGGCCGCGCCGTGCGCGGCGAGCCGTCGGCGTTGGTTCGAGGCGCTGCCGCTCTCCTCGGCGCAGGCGGCGGCTTCCTCCAGCGCCCGTAGGGCCTGCGCGAACCGGCCCACGCGCACCAGGGCCTCGCCGATGTCCCCCTGGATCTCGCCTTCGACGCGGCGGTCGCCGATGTCGCGGAAGATCGAGACCGCCTGCTCCAGGGCCTCGATGCCCTGCTCCTCCTGTCCGTTCCGGCCGTGGACGAGACCGAGGAAGCCCAGTATTCTCCCCTCCCCGAAGCGGTCGCCGCTCTCCCGGCAGATGAGCAGGCCCTTGCGGAGGGCCGCGACGGCCTCGTCGTCCTGTCCCGTCCGGGTCAGACACGCGCTGTCAACGACGACGGCTCTGCCCTCGGCGGCGCGGTCGCCGGTCCTCCGGTGGATGGCCAGCGCCCGCTGGTTCGCCTCCTCCGCTTCCGCCGCGCGCCCCGTATGGGCCAGGGCGAGCGCCAGATACGTCAGCGCCGACGCCTCGTTGTCATCGGCGCCGGCTTCCCGGAAGAGCGAGGCGGCCGTCCGGAACGGTTCGACGGCCTCCTGCTCCCGCCCCGGCAGCAGCACGGACAGCCCCAGAAGATGCTGTGCCCAGCCCTCCGCCGCCCGGTCACCGGTCCATCGGCAGACCGGCAGGGCGACGGCCGCCAGAAGGGTCATCTCCTCGAAGTGGAGGCGCAGGGAGCAGAATTCGGCGAGGCAGTACGAGAGGGCGACGGGCACGGCGGGGTGGCCGAGTCCCGTGGCGAAGGCGGCGGCACAGATCAGGTTGGCGAATTCGTCCTCCAGCCAGGACAGCGCCTGCGCGCGATCCCGGACCAGGGGCGCGGGCGACGGTACGGGGCCCTTGAGGTGTGCGTCGGCCGCGACCGCGGTCCGTACGTAGTAGTCCATCAGCCGGGCCAGCGCCGCCTGCGCCTGATCCGCGTCGGCGCGCGCCGCGCCGCGTTCGTCCGCGTAGAGGCGTACGAGACCGTGCATGCGCCAGCGGCCCCAGGTGCGCGCGGGTTCGATGAGGTGGGCGCGGGCGAGGTCGCGCAGCATGACCTCCGCGGTCGTCTCGTCGGCGCCGCACAGGTGGGCCGCCGCGCTGGTGCCGATGTCGGGGCCGCTGTTGAGGGGGAGCAGCCGGAAGAGCCTGGCGCACGCGGGGGAGACCTGTTCGAGGTGCTGGTGGGAGAGGTCGAACGCGGCCCGTACCGCCCGGTCCTCGCGGGTGAGGTGGTCCAGGCGGCGCTGGGCGTCGGCCAGTGCCTGGGCGAGGGACGCGAGCGGGCGGCCGGGGGTGTCGGCGAGGAGCGCCGAGCAGATCCGCAGGGCGAGGGGTAATCGCCCGCAGTATTCGGCGATGCGCAGGGCGTCGTCGGGTTCGTCGGCGACGCGGGTGTCGTGCGGGCCGCGGGCCTGCCGCAGGACACTGCGGATCAGGTCCACCGAGGCGTCGGCGGCGAGAACGTCGAGTTCGCACAGGCGGGCGCCGACGTCGAGGGTGTGGCGCGAGGTGACCAGGGCCGCGTTGCGGCCGTCGCCGGGAAGCAGCGGGAGCACCTCGTCGGCGCTCGAGGCGTTGTCGATGACGACCAGGACCCGGCGGCCGTGTTCCGCGCAGGCGGCCAGCACCGACCGGTACAGCGCGACGCGGGCCCGCGGATCGGCGGGAATGTCCGCGTCGGCGATGCCGAGAGCGCTCAGCCATGGGCCGAGGACACGTTCGGGGAGCAGACGCAGGTCCCGGTCGTAGCCGAGGAGATCGGCGAAGAGGACACCGCCGGGGAACCAGCCGGGTTCTGCGGTCGCCCGCGCGGCGGCCTGGAGGACGAGCTCCGTCTTGCCGACGCCCGCCAGCCCGGTGACCACGGCGGCGACGGGTCCGTCGTGCCGCTCGGTCCGTGGCCGCAACAGGTCCAGCAGCTCGGCGAGTTGCTTGTCCCGGCCGGTGAAGTTCGCGGCGCGGACCGGCAGTCCTGACCCGGCCAGGGGAGTCTCGCGCGGCACCTGCACGGTGATGTCCCGGCCCTGGAACACGGCGCTGAAGAACGTACCGCCGTGCACGTGGTTGGCGACGTCGCTCGCCGAACCGGGGGCGGAGGCGGGGTCATTGGGCTCGTCCCGGCTCCCGCGCGGCCAATCGTCCAGGCCCGCGCGGAAGTCCGGATCGACGGCGGCGCGCTCCGCGAGTGCGACGCTGAGCGCCTGCGCGCGTCGCAGGTCACCCGGTGCCCGCTCCAGCGCCCGCAGCTCCGCCGACGCCGAGCTGACCGGGAGCGGTGAAGCCGGTCGCTCCGGGACGGGGCTACTGACGAGTTCGCCCAGCTCCCGCCAGGCAGCCCGCGCCTCGTCCCGCCTGGCCGACAACTCCGCCAGCCGTCGCGCCGAGATCACCTCCACACGCGCCCCGCCCCGGTCACCGCGTCCGCCGTGGCTACGCGTCGGAGGGCCGGCGGAGTGTGTACCAGGCCGCTCCCGCCAGGGCGGCGGCGGTCACGGCGAGGGCCGCGTGCGGCAGGAACCGTCCCGGCCGGCTGGCCTTACGGTGGGCCAGCACGGCGCCGTTGGACTGCCAGCTCAGCGCGGAGCGATTCGACTGGCCCGACAGCAGCGAGCCGGCCGACTGGAACGAGCCGATGGACGTCGCGGACATCACCGATCCGAGCGACCCGATGGACAGGACCGACGCCACCGAACCGATCGACAGGACCGACCCGGCCGAGGCGATGGACAGCACCGAATCCGTGCACCCGATGGACAGCAGCGAGTTGTGTGACCCTGTCGGCCAGCGTGAGGACATACGGACACTGTCTCACCCCGCACCCTGTCGCGCCCCGCATTCCCGGCCGCGAGACAGCCCCCGGCAGCTTCGGCGCCGCACCGCTCGCAGAGCCGTGACGACGCCCTCGCCCGGCCCCGCGCCGGACCGATCGGCCCGGTCACCGGACATGTGCGAGCGTGCTAACCCACCGCGTAGGCGCGGTAGTTCGCGGAGCCGGGGCCCGCGGCGCGGTTCTTCAAGGTGGCGGACCGCTGATAGGTCGCGGACGAGTGGGGGGCCGAGACGGGCGGCCGGTCGGGGGTGAGCTGCTCCGCGGCCCCGAGCGCCGTGATGATCGTGGAGACGAACACCGGCAGGTCGTCCGGCAGCGGTGACGTGATGAGATTCCCGTCGACCACGATCGGCTCGACGACGTAGTCGGCCCCGGCGTGGATCAGGTCGTCACGGATCGGCGCGACCGAGGTGACGCGGCGGCCCGAGACGATTTCGGCGGAGGCGAGCAGCCATCCCGCGTGGCAGATCGCCGCGACGATCCTTCCCTGCCGGTCCACTTCACGGACGAGCGCGACGATGTTCTTGTCGCGTCGCAGGTATTCGGGCGAGAACCCGCCGGGGACGACGAGCGCGTCGATGTCCTCGGCCACCAGGTCCGCGACGTTGACCTCGGCTCGGGCCGGATAGCCGATCTTGCTCGCGTAGACCGCGTCCGTGGCAGGTCCCGCGATGACGACCTGGGCACCCGCCTCGCGGAGCCGGAGCACCGGGTACCACAACTCG
Organism: Streptomyces sp. NPDC008317; assembly: GCF_042955955.1. NCBI lineage: Bacteria > Bacillati > Actinomycetota > Actinomycetes > Kitasatosporales > Streptomycetaceae > Streptomyces > Streptomyces sp. NPDC008317. Next base: position 317,351 of record NZ_JBIBFQ010000007.1, on the reverse strand, counting down.
AGTTCCTGGTAGAGGTTCTCGACAAGGACGACGACTCGGGCGTCTTGAATTCTCATGTGCTTCCCTCTTGGGCGACGGATCGATTGCGGGGCGGCTCAGACGTCGATCGCGAAGATCCGCCGCGGGTTGTGAATCATGAGCGCGTCGAGCTGCTCGTCAGTGACGCCCTTGGACTTCAGGCGCGGGACGAAGCTGGTGAACATGTAGCCGAGGTCGACCTTCTCGTTGAGCAACTGGGGGTCGGACTCGGTCACCCCGGCGCGCGGATTGAAGAACCAGCGGTCGAACGAGATGACCACGTTGTCCAGGTATCCCTCGTCGATGAGCGTCACCAGGGCGTTCGCCATGGCTTCGTCCAGTTCCTCGGCGCTGCCGACGCGCCAGGGGATGCCGACGTGGTCGAGCTGGACGTTGGCGCCCATGGCGAGGATCTCGCGCATCATCTCGACCTGCGGGGGGACGAAGGCGTGGCCGATGATGACCTTCGCCAGGTCCATGCCCTCCTCCGCGAGGATCTCCAGTTGCTCGCGGCCGGGGTTGGTCACCTCGAAGTCCATGGGGTCGATGTGGGTGTTGATGGCGCAGCCCACCTGCGTCGCCGCCCGCGCCGCGGCGCGGATCACCCGGTCCTCCACCTCGTGGATGTGCCGACCGTGCGGGCCGAGCGGGCTCGGCTTCGGCGTGACGCTCTCCTGGCCGGTCGCGATCTTGATGGCACCGGCCCGGTAGGGGGTCTGCTGCCAGGCGAAGACCATTCCCTCGGTGAGGTCCTTGACGAAGAACTCGGTCAGCTCCTCGACGGTCTGGCGCCGCCAGTAGTACGGCACACCCATCCGCTCGGGGAAGAAGCCCGTGATGGCGACGACGTTCATGCCCGTCTGCTTGGCCACGTCGACCATGAACTGCGGGTGGCGGCCTACCTCGGGCGGGGTCATGTCGACGATGGTCCCGTAGCCGTAGCCGTCCATCCCGCGCTGGACCTGGCCCGCGACGAAGTCGACCGCGGCGCTGTAGTCCAGCACGGTGCGGTGGTCCAGCTCCGCTCCGGGGTAGCCGTAGAGCAGGTGCTCGTGGCTGAGGATCTTGCCCGAGTTCTCCGCGGGCACGTCACCGAGGACTGTTCGTAGAATCTTCAACGTTTCTGCCTCCTGCTCTCGAATGCGGTCGTCGTCACTTCTGGGACCAGCGGCTGAACAGCTCCCGGTACAGCTCGGGCATGCCGTCGGCGTCCGGCGCGGTCAGCCAGTTCGGGCTGGTGAAGCCGGGGCCCAGCAGTGAACGCACGAGGTCGGTGCCGGTTCCGCTGGAGACCAGGTGGCCGTGCCGGACGGAGAAGTCGCCGATCAGGGCGCGCTGACCGGCCGAGGCGACCGGTACCGCGCCCACGCCGCCCGGCACCACCAGGGCGTCGATGGTCAGCCCCGCCAGGTGTTCGACGGTCGAGGTCGGGACGACGGGGTAGCCGAGGTGGCTCTCGCAACCCTCCGGGTCCGACGTGACCAGGTGCAGGTCGGCGCCGGCCTCCCGCGCGCGGAACACCGGGTACCAGAACTCGACCTCCTGGTACCCGGGGAACGACAAGACGACGACTGTCCGGGACTGGGGCATACGACTTTCCTTCGGGTTGCACACGGCAAATGAACCTGGCTGGTTGTCTTACAGGTTGAGTATGCGGGATATGTTCAAGGTTCCGCAAGGTTTGTGACCCGAGGTGGGGGAGTGTCCGCGGAGTATCCGGCGGGCTGGTGATTGCGCTCGACCCCCTGACTGGCGCAGACTAGGGTCCGTGGAAGAGCAGCCAGACAGTCTGTCAATACCGGTCCGGGAGCGGCAGTCGCGCAAGCTCGTGGCGATGAAGCGGGTGGCACGGCACAGCGCTGTCGATGTCGTACGCAATCAGCTCGTCGAGCTCATCGAGCGCGGCGAGATTCCCGTGGGGGACTGGCTGCCCTCAGAGGCGGAGATGTCGCGCGCGTTCGGGGTCAGCCGGCCCGCCCTGCGCGAAGCCCTGGGCAGCCTGCGGGCGTTCGGCTACATCGAGTCCCAGACCGGCCGGGGTTCGATGGTGGTCTCCAACCGGGCTTCCAGCTCACTGACGTTGAGCCAGTACTCCTCGACCGATCTCAACGAGGTGCGCCGCCACCTGGAGGTGCCGACGGCCAAGCTGGCCGCGACCCGCCGGTCCGAGGAGGAACTCGCGGTCATCGTGGAGGCCTGCGAGGCGTACGCGGTGGAGGCGGACCCGGAGATCAGGGTCCGGCTGGACAGCGAACTGCACATCGGGATCGCGTCCGCGACGGGCAACCCCCTCTTCCCTCGGCTGATCAAGGACATCCGGTCGATCCTCGAGGAGCAGTCGCTGGCGCTCTCCGTGTCCGCCGAGCGCTGGCGGCACTCGACGGAGGAGCACTTCGCCATCTGCCGGGCGATCCGCGACCGCGACCCGGACCGCGCCTCCGAGGCGATGGTCGCCCACCTGCGCGCCGTCGAGGACGCGGTCAGCATGCTGCAACGACCGGAAACTCCGCTGTCGTCGAACTGAGGTGACCGCGGCGCCACGAGAGTGGCGTCGTCGCGGTCGTGAGGGCCGGAACGCCCCGAAGGGGCGTACGGTCGGCTCGCACTCCACGTCCTAGCTGTCTGACAGGTCAGCCCGGACGTCGTCACGGGACCCGGCTCGCCGTCTGTCGCCGAGCCGAGCCGCGCCGCGCGTTGGTGTGCGCCGCCGCGCCGCCCTCCGGTATGCGTCCCATGCCCCATGCCCCATGCCCCGTGTGCCCGTTACCCCGTGTCCGGGTACGCGTCGGCGCGCGCACCGCCGCGACCTGTGACGCGCCTGCTCACCGCCGCGTCGCCGTGCTACATTTCAACCTGTCAGACTGCCTGACCTTTGGGGGAAATGTGGGTGACTCGGAAGTGATCGGGATCATCGCGGACGACATCACCGGCGGGTCGGACGTGGCCGCGGCGCTCAGCGCGGCGGGCAGACGGACGGTCCAGGTGGTGGGCGTGCCCGGCCCCGACCTCGAACTGCCGCCGCATGACGCCGTCGTCGTCTCGCTCAAAACACGCAGCGTGCCGCCGGAAGAAGCGGTCGCCGAATCGCTGGCGGCACTGCGCCGGCTGCGGGACCTCGGGGCGCGCCGGATCGGCTTCAAGATCTGCTCGACGTTCGACTCCACGCCTCGCGGCAACATCGGACCCGTCGGACTCGCCCTCGCGGACGCGCTGGACAGCGGGATCACGCTGGTCTGCCCGGCCGCACCGGCCAACGGCAGGACCGTCTACCAGGGAAACCTGTTCGTCCACGACCTGCCGCTGGCGGAGTCCTCGCTGGCCCGGCACCCCCTCAATCCGATGACCGACTCCAACCTCGTACGGCTGCTGACCGCCCAGACCACCGCCGCGGTCGGTCTCGTGGATCACTCCCTCGTACGGTCCGGCGCCCCGGCCGTACGCGCCCGGCTGGCGGACCTGCGCGCGGCCGGTGTGCGTTTCGCGGTCGCGGACGCGATCTGCCGTGACGACCTGCTCGTCCTCGCGGACGCCATCGGTGACGCGGCCTTCTGGATCGGAGCGAACGGTCTGCACGCGGCGGCCGGGGCGGCGGCTCAGGACAGCGCGACCTCGCACAGCGCGGTCCCGGCCGACGGGGTCGGCCCCGGCCCCGGCGACTTCGCGGACACCATCGCGGGACCCACCTTCATCGTCGCGGGCAGCTGCTCGGACGCCACTCGCGGCCAGATCGCCGCCTTCCGCGAGAGCGGCCCGGCCATCGCCCTCGACCTCGCACGGGTACGGGACGACGCGGGGTACGCGGCCGAAGTCGTCGCGCGTGCGCTGACCTTGCTGTCGGACTCGCCTGCGGTGCTGGTCCACAGCGCGGCGGACGCCCGCCAGCCGACCGAAGAAGCCGAGGCCGAAGCCGGGGCCGGAACCGGGGCCGGCTCGACCGACCTGGGCTCCGCCATCGAGACCTTCCTCGCCGAACTGGCCGCCGGAGCGGTCGACGGCGGGATACGGCGTCTGGTCGTCGCCGGAGGCGAGACCTCCGGCGCGGTGCTGCAACGGCTCGGCGTACGGGCCCTCCAACTGGGCGGCCCCATCGATCCGGGCGTGCCCTGGATGCGTTCGCTCGGCCCGACCGAGCTGGCACTCGCGTTGAAGTCCGGCAACTTCGGCGGACCGGACTTCTTCCTCAAGGCCGTGGCCCGATGACGCCGACAGCCGCGGGCGACCTGGTCGCGTACGCCAAGCTCCTGTCCGACCGCGGGCTCGCGCACGGCCGTACCGGAAACCTGAGCGTGCGCACGGCGGACGGCGTGCTGGTCACCCCGACCGGCTCGGCGCTCGGCTCGCTGACCGAGGACGGCCTCGCGCACGTCGACGAGCGGGGCGCCCGGTTGTCCGGCCCGCCGCCGACCAAGGAACTCCTGCTGCACCTGGCGGTGTACCGCGCCCGCCCCGAACTGCGCGCCGTCGTCCACCTCCATTCCCCCTGCGCCGTCGCGGTCTCGCTGCTGCGGGACACCGATCCGTCCGACGCGATCCCCCCGCTCACCCCCTATTACGTGATGCGGGTCGGCTCCCTCCCGGTCGTGCCGTACTTCCGGCCCGGGGACCCGGCCATGGCCGTGGCGGTCGGCCCGCTGCTCACGCGGTCCCACTGCCTGCTGCTGGCCCACCACGGCACGCTCGCCGGAGGCGGCACGCTCGCCGACGCGGCGGAGGCTGCCGAGGAGATCGAGGCGACCGCCAGATTGTGGCTGGCCGTCCGGTCCCATGACATATCCACTCTGACCAGCGACCAGATCGGTGCCCTGCGTCCGGCCGACCCGAACAGGTGACCCATGTCCGACCGTCCTGTCATCACCATGATCCACACCGTGACCACACTGCCCCCGGTCTTCACCGCCCTGGCCGCCGAGTCGCTCCCTCACGAGATCGAGCTGCGCCACATCGTGGACGACAGCCTCCTCTCGGTGACCCGCGCGGAGGGAGGAGTACGCGCCGGAACCGCCCGGCGCCTGCTCGGGCATGTCTGGTCGGCGGCCGACGCTGGCGCCGACTTCGTACTGGTCACCTGCTCGTCGCTCGGCGAGGCGGTGGAGCTGACCAGGCCCTTCAGCACGGTTCCGGTGCTGCGGATCGACGAGCGGATGGCCGAGGAAGCCGTACGGAGCGGTCCGCGGATCGGGGTGATCGCGACCCTCGGCACGACGCTGGCCCCGACCGCGAATCTGATCCGCCGGGCGGCCGAACAGGCCGATGCGCCGATCGAACTGGTCGAGACGCTGTGCGTGGGCGCCTTCGAGGCGCAGGCGGCCGGCGACCCCGCCGCCCACGACGCGCTGGTCCGTGACGCGCTGGGCGAGCTGATCCCCCGGTGCGACGTCATCGTGCTCGCTCAGGCGTCGATGAGCCGCATCGTCGCGGAACTCGACGAAGCCCCGCGGATTCCCGTACTGGCCAGTCCCCGGTCGGCGCTTGAAGCGCTCGCCGACCGGCTGCGCCAGTCGTGACGGGTACGGCCGAGGACCGGGAGGCGAGCCCGGCCACGCGTATCCGGGCGCGGTGGCTGTACGGGGGAGCGGGCGTCGCGCGACGGGGCGCGGCGATCCTGGTCCGCGGCGACAGGATCGCCGCGGTCGGTCCCGACGCCGATGTTCCGCACACCGGCGGTCCCGAGCTGACGTTCGAGGCGGCGACGGTACTTCCCGGCCTGATCGACGCGCACACCCACCTTCTTCTGCCGTACGGCCGGGATCTGACGCGGGTGGACAGCGGTTCCGCCGCCGCGACGGCCGCCGCGCGCGCCGTCGCCGCCCGTCTGCTGGGCAGGGGCGTCACCACCGTCCGCGATCTCGGCTCACCCGGGACCGACGGCCAGGCCCTGCGGGACGCGATCGGCGCGCGGCCCGCGGACGGTCCCACCGTCGTGGCCGCGGGCCGCCCGATCACCTCACCCGACGGCCACTTCCGCTCGTTCGGCATCACCGTCGAGGGGGCCGCCGAGGCGGCCGGGGCGGTGCGGCTGCTGCACGACGAGGGAGCCGACCTCGTCAAGATCGCGGTGACCGGCGGTTCGCTGACCCCGGGTACCGATATGAGCAGGGCGTATCTGGGGCGGTCCGAGATGGCCGCGATCGTGGCCGCCGCGCACGCCCGCGACATGCGGGTCGCCGCCCACGCGCACGGCACCGAGGGGATCGAGATCGCGCTCGCCGCCGGGGTCGACACGATCGAGCACTGCACCTGGCTCGATGCCCGCGGCCGGATTCAGGCGCCGCCACCTGAGCTGCTGCGCGCCCTGTGCGACCGGAAGCAGTCGGTCGTTCTCGCCGGTCCGATCGAGCCGGCGATCGCCGATCTGCTGGACACGCCAGTGCCGTCCGGCGCGGATTCACCGATGGCGCCCGGCCTGGAGCGGCGGCTGCGGATCTGGCGGAACGGACGGACGCTCGCCCGCGCGGGCGTGCCGGTGGCCCTGGGATCGGACTCGATCTACGGGCAGTTCCCCGACTGCCGCGACCTGACGGTCAGGGCGCGCGCGATGGTCGCGTTCGCCGGATGGCGACCGGCGGAGGCGCTGGCGGCGCTGACCTCCGGAGGCGCCCATGCCCTCGGCCGCGCCGGTGAGGTGGGCACGATCGCGCCCGGCGCGTACGCCGACCTCCTGGTTGTCGCGGGAAACCCGACCGAGTCGATCGGCGACCTCGACCGGGTCGTCGCGGTGTTCAAGCGGGGCCGCCGGGTGGCGCGGGACGCCCCCGTGAACGGCTGACGTTTCTCTCCGCCCAAGAACACGGACGGCGACCGCCGCCTACCCGAGGGTAGTCGGCGGTCGCTCATGTCCTGCCGCTGCGCCGGCGGTCGGCCTGGGGTCAGCCGGTGGCCGGCAGGTAGTCCGGGGCGACGCAGAACACCGCGCGGGCCCCCTTGGCCGCCACGTTGTAGAACGAGTGCGGCGTACCTTCCGGGATCTGGCACGAGTCGCGCGGGCCGAGCTCGAAGAAGACGCGCGTCTCCGGGAACTCGACATGGACGGTGCCTTCTTCGACGAAGAACAGCTTGTCGCCCTGGTGGGTGAACACGTCGCTGCGCTGGCCCGGCAGGAAGCGCTGCTTCCCGATGGTCACGTGCTCCGTGCTCAGCATGATGCCGGTGAGCAGCTCCCGGCCGCGCTTGTGCCCCTCCAGGCGCCACAGGATGTCCTCGTCCCTGGCCGCCCACATGGTCTTCGCGGCGTCGGCCTCGGCACGCGCCATCGGCCAGCGGCCGATGTACTCGTCCTGCTTGTGCTTGTAGGTGGTGATGTTCTCGTGGGTCTGCGCGTACGGCTGGCCCGTGCCGGTCTTGGGCGAGGGGTGGAAGAACTCCACGAACCGCAGCTCGGTGTCGCTGTAGTTCCACTGGTGGTGCCAGGTGTCCTTGCGGAACCAGGCCGCGTCGCCCGCCTCGATGACGAGGACTTCACCAGTGGTCGGGTTCGACTGGACCATCGTCCCGTCGAGAACGTAGAAGAACTCGTCGGATCCGAAGATCGACCGGTTCTCGTCCGAGTGGATGACGGCACCGCCGACCGGGATGGCCACGATGTTGACGCTCATCTTCTCGTCGCTCGCCAGGAACCAGTCCGGCAGCTTCCCTGACTCGTCGTCGCCCCACACCAGTCGCAGTGCGTCCCGGTAGGGCACGAGGCGAGGCTGTTTGCCTTGGTCGGTCTCTGTCATGTCACTTCTTTCTGCTTGCGGCGGTTCCGTGCGAACTGCCGGCGAACCCAGAACACGTCGTGCGCGGAGGCACCACGTGACCGCGCCTCGCGTCCTGCCTGGCTGTCAGACAGCAGTGTCATAGTGCCATGGGCTGAGCTTGGCTTGCAATCACCTTGCGGTCACGGTTCGTCCGATTGGGCCCCGGTGGAAGTCCAGGTGAATCAAGTGCGACCTGGCTCTTGACAGGCCCGGCGGACGGACTCATCGTTACCTGCCAGGCAGCCAGACGACTTTTGAAATGTCAGAGAGACGTGGACTCGGTGAACTACGAACCCGGACATATTGCCGCATTTCGCACGATCTGTGTGGAGGGCGACCCGCGGAGACGCGGGGAGTCATACGGCCGCGCCGCCGCACCGGAGATCAAAGAGTCAATCCACCGCTACACCAGGGTCTTCCGGCACATGGTCGGCTGGGACTGGCAGCAGGTGCGGAAGTTCGCCCTGCGGTACGAACGGCCGATCGGCGACTTCTCTCCCGCCATCGGTGAGGAGATCGCGGGCATCGCCGCAGGTGCGGGGGTCGAGTTGAGCGACATCCTCGCGCTCAACGCGCGGAGCGAGATCATGTTCGCCGCCGCCCCGGCCCGCGCCCGTTCGATGCCGGCGGAGTGCACGTCCTTCGCGCTCATGCCGGAACGCACGGGCCAGGGCATCGTCACCGGGCAGAACTGGGACTGGCTGACCCACGCGCGACGGACCACGGTCGTCCTCGACGTCCGGCGGACCGACGCGCCCAACTTCGTGACCGTCGTCGAGGCCGGGCAGTTGGCCAAGGTCGGACTGAACTCGGCCGGCGTCGCCCTGTGCACCAACACCCTGATCGGCGACGTCCGCACCGACGGAGCCGGCGTCCCGTACCACATCCTGCTGCGGTCGGTCCTCGACGCCGGATCGGGGGCGGAGAGCGCGGAGCGGATAGCGACCGCCGACCGGGCGATGTCCGCGAACTACCTGATCAGCGACGGCACCGGCTTCTGCCAGAACCTGGAGACGCCCGCCAGCGACGGGGCGCCGGAGCGGATCATCCCGCGCGACGGGGTGTTGACGCACACCAACCACTTCCTGTCCGCCGGGCTCACCACGACGGACGACTACGCCAGGCGGAAGCCGCACACGCTCGACCGGCACCGCAACATCGAACTGCGCCTGCGCGACCCTCGCGTACGCACGATCCACGAGGTCAAGGAGGCCCTGTCCGACCACCACGACTGGCCCGGCAGCATCTGCCAGCACCCCGATCCCTCGATCGCGATCGAGGAACGGACCTGCACCATCGCCGGATTCATCATCGAACCCGACCGCGGCGTCATTCAGTACGGCGCCGGCAACCCCTGCTCGACCCATTGGCGGCAGCGCACCGTCTCAGGTGCATAACGTCCGTCGCCGCACTGGTGCGATGTAAGGCTGTCAGACATAGCGTAGAGGCGGAGAAGGTTGGACGTAACCGCCCTAAACGACCTATAGGCACGGCCGTCGAGTATTCCGGCCACCACATCAACGACCGAAGTACCGACCCAGGAGGTCACGTTGAGACGTTCTTCCCGGTGGCGAGTCGCCCTCGCCGGACTCACCGTCATCAGTGTCATCGGCGTCGCGGGATGCGGCAGCCCAGGTTCCAAGAGTGTCGAAGAGACCCCGGCCGCCGCGGACGGCAAGTTCCCCGCGGCCCCCAAGAAGCCCGTCACGCTCACGATCATGGACTCGGCCGGCGGACTGTCCGTCGCCAAGCCGCTGATCGAGGAGTTCGGGAAGAAGCACCCCGAACTGGTCAGCAAGATCAACTACACCACGACGACCTCGCCGGAGATGCCCGGCAAGCTCAAGGCCCAGCAGAACGCCGGCCGGGTAGGTGTGGACATCGTCCTGCTGGGGCCGGACAGCCTCGCCGCGGGCGTGAGTCAGAACCTGTTCACCAAGATCTGGCCCGAGTACAAGGACGGCCTGCCCGATCTGGAGAACACCTACCTCGACAACGCGAAGAAGCTCTGGAAGAACGCGCACGGCCAGGCGCTGATCTACGACACCGGCACGTTCGGCCCGCTGCTCGAGTACCTGCCGGACAAGCTGTCCGACCCGCCGAAGACCGCGCAGGAACTGCTGGAGTGGGCGAAGCGGAATCCCGGCAAGTTCCAGTACGCGTCCGTCGCCAACTCCGGACCGGGCTCGGCGTTCCTCCAGGGCCTGCCGTACCAGCTCGGCGACTCCGACCCGAGAGACCCGGAGAAGGGCTGGGACAAGACCTGGGCCTACCTCAAGGAGCTCGGCAAGTACATCGACAACTACCCGGCCAAAACCAGCGAAACCTACGCCAACCTCACCAATGGAACAGTGAAGCTGGTACCGTCCACCTTCGGATGGCACGTCCAGCCCCGTGCGGACAACCTGATTCCCGAGTCCGCCACCTTCACGGTCCTGGAGAACACGAAGTTCATCCTGTCCGGCGGATCGGTGGCCATCCCGAAGGGCGTCTCGGCCGACCACCTCGCGGTGTCGCTGCGGCTGCTCGGATTCATGCTCCAGCCCGAGCAGCAGGCCATGACCTTCGACCACGGTTACGTCTATCCGGGCCCGGCGATCAAGGACGTCACGGTCGACATGGCACCGCCGGAGATGGCCGAACTCAACAAGAAGTACGGCGTCGCCGACTACGACGACTACATCGCCAAGTATCCGGGCGCGGACCCGCTGCCCGCGGACGTCCTCGTCGCCGCGTACGACAAATGGAACCGAATCATTGGTGGTAAGTGACGTGAGAGCAACCCAGCGACGCGGTGAGTTCAGCGAGCTTCGGCTCGAAGGTCTGACCTGTGTCTACAACGGGAGCGTGGTCGCACTGGACTCCATGACTGCGACGATCAAGGCCGGAGAGTTCACCGCGCTGCTGGGTCCTTCTGGCTGTGGAAAATCCACCCTCCTCGGCTGTCTGGCCGGACATGTCACGGCCACCGAGGGCCGGCTCTGGGTGGACGACGAGCGGATCGACCAGCGGCCCGCGGAGAAGCGCGGCTTCGGCATGGTGTTCCAGAACTACGCGCTCTTTCCGCACCTGTCCGTCGCCAAGAACGTCGCGTTCGGACTCGAAGTACGCCGCATGCCCAAGCCTGAGGTGCGCGAGCGGGTGAAGTGGGCGCTGGACCTGGTCCAACTCCCCGACTACGCCGACAATCTGCCCGGCCGCCTCTCCGGCGGCCAGCAGCAGCGGGTCGCCATCGCGCGGGCCCTCGCACCGCGCCCGTCGATCATGCTGATGGACGAGCCGCTGTCCAACCTCGACGCCAAGCTCCGCTTCGAAATGCGCTCCGAGATCCGGCAACTCCACGACGAGCTGGGGCTGACCACCGTCTACGTCACGCACGACCAGGAGGAAGCCCTCTCGATCGCCGACCGGATCATCGTCCTGCGCAAGGGAAAGACCGTGCAGGACGGTACGCCCCAGCAGATCTACAGCGAACCGGAGGCGGATTACGTCGCCGACTTCGTCGGCTACCGCAACCGGCTCCAGGCGCACGTGGTCGGGGGGACCGGCCGCGAACCCGTCGTCGAGGGGCACGGCATCACGCTGCGCGCCACGTCGAGCACCGACCTGCGGCCCGGACAGTCCGTGACCGTGCGGATCCGGCCGGAGGAGGTGAGCGTCACGGATTCCGCCTCCGCGGTGAACACGTTCGAGGCGGTGGCGCGCTCCACGCAGTACCACGGCCGCGACTTCACCGTGCAGGCCGAACTGCCGGACGGCGCGACCCTGTCCGTACGGACACCGGTGCGGCCCGAAACGGGCACGGTGCTCAAGCTGTCGATCCCGGTGGCGAGCGTCCGGGCCTTCGCCGCGGGAGAGCCCTCCACCGCCCCGGCGGAGGGCTCCGACGACGGCGAGTCCACGGCTCTCGAACCGAGCGCGCTGTCATGACGGCGACCGTGGACACCACACCGGCCCGCGCCGACCGGGCGCCGGGAGGCCCGCCCGACTCGGGCGACCGCCGACGGGCGTGGCTGCGACGTCACGGACTCCACTGGGGGCTGTTGGCCATGCTGCCCGCGGTGGCGCTGATCGGGGTGCTGTTCCTCTACCCGATCGCCTACGGCATCGGCCTGTCGGTGACCCCCGACAAGGGCGGGACCTTCAGCAGCTACCAGCGGTTCTTCGAGGATCCGTATCTCCGCGAGACGATCTGGAAGACCCTGCGGATCGCGGTGGTCGTCGCCGTGATCAACACGGTGGCGGCGATGATCTTCGCCTACCCGCTGCGCGGGGCCGGACGGCGGAAGAAGTACCTCTCGACGGCCTTCCTGATCCCGATGACCCTCGGCAACGTGCTCGTCTCCAACGGGATGATCGCCTACATGTCCCCGCGGGGCTGGCTCAACCGGACCCTGATGAAGATCGGGGTGATCGACGAGCCCCTGATGCTGCTGCACAACTACACCGCCGTCGTGATCTCGATGGTCATCACGGGTCTGCCGCTGGCGTTCCTGCTGACCATGAGCCATCTCGCGTCCATCGACACCCTCTACGAGCGGGCCGCCGCGTCACTCGGCGCGGACCGGTGGACCCGGTTCCGGCGGATCCTGCTCCCTTTGTGGGCCCCGGGTGTGACCGTGGTCCTCTGTCTGACCTTCGTCCTGGGGTTCTCCGTGTTCGCCAGCGCGACCCTCGTGGGTGATCCCGCCGGCTCCACCCACGTCATCTCGGTCGAGGCCTACTTCCAGGCGTACCGGACCCTGGACTACTCGATGTCCATGGCGATGGTGGTCATCTCCGCCCTGGTCCAGATCCTCATCGTGGGCGCGATCCTGCTCCTGCGTTCCCGCCTGTACACGGGCCCGAGTTCCGGTCAGAAAGGGTGATCGCGGTGTCCGAGTCGTCTCCTACCGCACTGCGGAGCCGGATGCATCGCACCTGGGCCGGTGTCCTGCCCCGGTGGTTCTACCGCCTGCTGGTCGCCGTCTTCCTCGTCAACATCGCCGGGCTCGTCGCCTCCGTGACGGTCAGCTCCTTCGGCCGCCAGTGGTTCACCGGGTGGCTCCCGAAGGGGTACACGACGGACTACTACCGGTCGTCGTGGAACGAGTACGACCTCTCCCACGTCATGGTGATCACGGTCACCGTCGCGGTGGTCGTGGCCGCGCTCGCCGTGATCATCGGCGCTCCGGCGGCGTATGTGCTGGCAAGGGGGAACTTCCCGGGCAAGAAGCTGCTGATCCTGGCCTTCCTGCTGCCGCTGATGCTGCCGCCGGTCACCTACGGTCTGCCGCTGGCGACGCTGCTGTACCGGCTCGGCCTCGGCGGCCATCTGTCCGGGGTGATCGTGGCCAACCTGGTGCCGTCGGTGCCCCTGGTGGTCCTGCTGATGATCCCGTACATCCAGCAGCTCGACACCAACCTGGAACGGGCCGCGCGCTCCTGCGGGGCGAACGGTCTTCAGACGGTCCGGCGGGTGCTCGCGCCGCTGCTGCTGCCCGGAATCCTGGCGTCGGGTCTGCTCACGCTGATCCACACCGCGGGCAGTTTCGAGCTGACCTTCTTCAACTCGGGGCCGGGCAGCGAGACGCTCGTCGTCGCCCTGTACTCCGCCCTGTGGACGCCGGGCTTCCGCCCGCAGCAGTCGATCGACGCGATGTCGGTCATCTACATGCTCACCTGCCTGGTCCTGCTGTTCGTCGCCCTGCGTTTCGTCAGCCCAGGCCAGATAGTGACGCACTCGCGCGAAGACGACTGACGCCCGCGCGAGGACGACCAGCCACAGCCCCTGGTGCCGCGAGCGGCCATGTCTGCCCCGCTCGCGGCACCAGGCCCATCAGCCCGTGCCCGTTCCACCGAGGAGATCACCATGCCCGCCGTCATTGTCGCCGGAGGCGCCACGGGAATCGGACGCGCCTGCGTACGCCGCCTGCGTAACCGTGGTGTCGACGTGTACCTCGCGGACATCAACATGGCGGCCGCCGGTGAACTGGCCGCCGAGGAAGCACCCGGCCGCCTCGTCATCGGCGAACACGACCTGTACGACGTGGACGCCGCCCGGGCCATGGTCGACGCGGCCTGCGCGCGGTTCGGCGGCCTGGACGGACTCCTCATCACCACCGCGCTGCTGCGCGAGGCGCCCGTCGCCCGGTACCCCCTGGAGGACTGGACCGCGACGATGGACCTGAACGTCCGCGCCGCGTTCCTGCTGGCCCAGGCCGCGATCGGGCCGCTGAGCCGGTCCGCCGCGCCGCGGATCGTCTTCACCGGCTCGACCTCCGCGTTCCGGGGCGGCTTCGGGTCCTTCGCGTACGCCGCGTCCAAGGGGGCCCTCGTCAGCATGACGCGGGCGATGGCGGTCGAGTGGGGCGCGCTGAAGGTCTGCGTCAACTGCGTGTGCCCCGGCTGGATCGACACGCCGTTCAACGACGAGCACTGGAAGCACTCCTCCGACCGCGACGCGGCGGTCGGCGAGCTGGAGGCGAAGATCCCGCTCGGCCGCCAGGGTGAGCCCGACGAGGTGGCCGCGATGATCGACTTCCTGCTCTCCCCGGCGGCCGGTTACGTGACCGGTCAGGCGATCGTGGTGGACGGCGGACTGCTGTCGTGGTGAGAGGAACCGAGACCGTGCCGAACGCGGCGGCGCCGCTCCACAGAGAGGCGCTGCCGTGCGGATAGGAACATGCGTGATCGACGGACGGCCCGAGCCGGTCGTGTTCGATCCGGCCGGCCGGGCGGTCCCGGTCGGCGACCTCGTCGGCGGCCCCGGCCTCTACGGCGTGCTGACGCTCATCGAACGCTGGGACGACCTGCGCCCGCGCCTGGCCCGCGCGCTCGGGACGGACCGGTCCCCGGCCGCCACCAGCGTGGCCGAGATCGACCGGCTCGGCGCCTGGCTGCCGCCGGTCCCGCGGCCGGGGAAGATCCTGGGCGTCGGTTTCAACAGCCCGGTGTTCGCCGCGTTCGCGTCGAGCGTCCCCGACCATCCGCCGTTCTTCTCCTCACCCGGTTCCGCGCTGGTCGGACACCGGCAGCCGATCCGGCTGCGACCGTCGTTCGGACTCGTCCATCCCGAGCCGGAGCTGGCCGTGGTGATCGGACGGCAGGGCACGCGGATCGACCCGGCCGAGGCACTGGACCACGTCTTCGGGTACACCCTGATCGACGACGTGTCCGCGCCCGGGTTGCGGGCCGGTGACACGGTGGTGGTACCCGGCTCCATGGCGGGGAAGCTGGACCGGCGGCACAGCGGCCGGCCCCGGGCCGCGTCCGGCTTCGAGCACGGGGACATGAGGGTCACCTACCACCTGCGGGCCAAGGGCACCGACAGCTTCAAGCCGTGCGGACCGTGGATCGTGACCAGGGACGAGATCCCCGACCCCGACCGGCTCGGCATCACCCTGGCGACCGGCGACGACGTACGGATCGAATGCCGGACCGAGCGTCTGATCTATTCGGTGGCGGAAGTCATCGCGCACGCCAGCGACCATCACACCCTGTTCCCCGGCGACATCATCCACGTGGGCACCGACATCACGGGGACGCACACGCTGCGGGAGATCGACTACCAACACCGGATCGGCGCGACGCGAACGATCGAGTGCGAGGCGATCGGCACGCTCGTGAACGAGATCCGCACGGTCTGACCCGGCACCACCGGCCGAGGCCGCACCACCCGGCACCCGTACGTCCTCGGTCGGACCACGGGCAGCCCGGTTCTGTCTGACGGAACGACGCGGCACCGCATCGGGATCGGAGAGCGGACACTCTCCGAAGGCGGTGCGGCCGCGCCTTTTCGGATGACACGCGCCGCGAGAAGTGTGCGGTGCGATCGGAGACTCGTTGAACGACGTCGGCTCTCAAAAGGTGAAGGTCTTCGACCGACGCATGACTCTGGTCGCGACGGTCACGATTCTCGGCTCCCTGATATCCATCTTCGACACGACGATCGTCCAGGTGGCCGTGCCGTCGTTGGTGAGGAGTTTCGACACCTCGCTCGCCACCGTCCAGTGGGTCAGCACGGTCTACCTTCTCGCCCTCGCCACGGTGGTGCCGCTCACCGGCTGGGCCAACGACCGATTCGGCTCCAGACGGGTGTGGATCGCGTCCATGGCCATGTTCCTGTTCGGCTCGCTGCTGTGCGGACTCGCCAACTCGATGGCGCTGCTCATCGTCGCGCGCGCGGTTCAAGGGATCGGCGGCGGGATGCTGCTGCCCACCGGGCAGACGATCCTCGCCAGGGAGGCGGGCCCCGGCCGCCTCGGACGTGTCATGGCCGTGGTGGGGATTCCGTCCATGCTGGGGCCCCTGTTGGGGCCGATCTTCGGCGGACTGATCCTCTCCAGCCTGTCCTGGCGGTGGATCTTCTTCGTCAATCTGCCGCTGGGCGCTCTCGGGATCGGCTTGGCCTGGGCCGTCCTCGACCGCGGCGAACTGGGCGTGCCCCGGAAGCTCGATCTCATCGGACTGGCCCTGCTGCCGCCGGGACTCGCGCTGCTTGTCTACGGCATCTCCGACTTCGGCGATGCCGGGCGCGTGTCCCCGTCCGTCGCGCTCACCGGAGGTCTGGGAATCGCCCTGACCGCCGCGTTCGTCGTGCACGCGCTGCGGGCCGCTCATCCGCTGCTCGACCTGCGGCTGTGGAAGCACGCGGCCCTCAGATCGGCCCAGACCGCGATGTTCCTCTACCTCGCCGGTACCAACGCGGTGCTGTTCCTGGTGCAGCTCTACTACCAGTTCGCGCGGGGGGACAGCGCCATCAAGGCGGGCCTGCTGGTGGCGCCGTCGGCCTTCGGCGCGATGCTGGTGCTGACGACGGCCGGCCGGGTGATGGACAAGCGCGGTCCCCGGGCGGTGATCGTCTTCGGCCTGCTCATGGTGACCGCCGGAGTGCTTCCGCTCACCATGATCGGGCCCGACACCAGCGACGTATGGCTGTCGGTGTGCTGGTTCGTCCGCGGCGTCGGGGTCGGCGCCACGGCCACGCCGCTGACCGCCGCCGGATACGCCGGTTTGCGCGGCCACGAGATCCCCGGCGCGTCGACGCTGATGAGCATCGTGCAGTACGTCGCCGGGGCCATGGGCACCGCTGTCGCGGCGGTTCTGCTCCAACGTCGGCTCAGCGGCTTCACCGGCGGCGGCGGGGTCCAGTCCCTGGCCGCGCTGAGCGACACCGCGCGACAGCGCCTGGCACCCGAACTGGCCGACGCCTTCGGCGGGTTGTTCTGGCTGGCCGTCGCCCTGTCGGTGCTCGCGATCGTCCCGGCCGTGATGCTGCGCACGCGGGCGCCGACCGATGTCGAACGGGACGGGACGGGAGCGTCGAAGACCGCCGACACGCTGACGGGCTGACGCCTGCGGCACGTCGTCGGCCCGGTGCGCGCCGCCGCGGGCCCCCGGCCGTGAAGGCGGCGGTCACGGCCGCGGCGTGAGACCTTCGAGCAGCACATTCAGCGCGTGGTGTGCGTCCAGGGCCCGGGCAGCGGACGCGGACGCGGAGCCGCCGAGCGTGTGGACGGCCAGGGTGATGCCGGTGAGCAGCGCCACGAGCTGGCCGGCGGTGAGGTCGTCGCGGATCGCGCCGAGCTCCTGGGCGGGCCGCAGCAGCAGATCCGCCGCCGACACCAGCAGCGACTGACCCCACTCGGTGTTGGCGACGGGGTCGGTCTCACGGAGCCCCTGCGCGAGCAGTCCGGCGAGGACTCCCTGCGCCTCGACTCCCAGATCGACGAACTGGCGCAGCCAGTTCAGGAGTGCCGCCGTCGGCTCGTCGCGCTGCGCCAACTCCGTTGCCATGGAGGCCAGTCGCGCGACGCGACCGCGGTAGACGCCCTCGAACAGATGCATTCTGCTCGGGAAGTGCCGGTAGAGGGTGGCGGGCGCGACCCCGGCCTCCTTGGCGATCTCGTCGAGGGTGACGTCGGGCCCCTCGCGTTCGATCAGGGTCTGGGCCGCCGCCAGGATGCGATCGACGTTCCGCCGGGAGTCGGCGCGAGGTGCGCGCTTGCGTACCGGTACCGGTGCTGCGGACTCGTCCGGCAATCTCCGCTCCCCACTCTTGCGATGCGACTGCGGGCAGCCTACTGTGACGGCTAAGTGAGAGTTTACTCCCATTTAACGGCTGGTGACCTCGTACCTTGAGGAGGAACCCGATGCCTGCTCCGGAAAGCCCGCGGCGGGTGCACGACGCCGCCGCGGCGGCCGGCGAAGTGCGCGACACATCCGTCGGCAAGGCGCTCGCCGTGCTCGACACCCTGTCCGGTTCGCGGAAGTCGCTGGGCGTCTCGGAGATCGCCGCCCGCACCGGGATGGCCAAGTCGACCGTCCACCGGCTGCTGAGCGCGATGATCGAGCACGGTTATGTGGCCAAGGAAGGCGAGCGGTATCTGCTCGCCGAGCGCGTCTTCGAGCTGGGCAGCCGGGTGCAGGTCGGCGCCGCGAAGGACCTGCGCGAACTGGCCTCTCCCTATCTGGCGGAATTGTTCGCCCTCACCCGGCAGACCATTCATCTCGCCATTCTCAGCGGCGCCGACATCCTGTACATCGACAAAGTCTCCGGACTGGGCGCGCCGAGAATGGACACGCGTATCGGCGGACGCAGGCCCGCTTATGCCACAGGGCTCGGGAAGGCGCTGCTCGCCTTCGCTCCCTCCCTGCATCTGAGGACCGTTCTCGACGGATCCTTCAAGCGGTTCACCGCGTACACCATTCCCGACGCCCAGCGGATGAAGCTCTCACTGCTCCGGGTGCGCGAGACCGGTATCGCGACGGATCACGAGGAGTCGTTCCTCGGCGTGGCCTGCCTGGCGGCGCCGGTCTGGGCCGCTGATCACAGCCGCGCGGTCGCCGCGGTCTCGCTTTCCTGCCCGGTGCTCGGCCGCACCCCCGCCCGCTACAAGTCGGTGCTCGTCGACACCGCGCAGCAGCTCTCGTCCGCGCTGCGTCGCAAGTGACCCGGGGGAGCACGCCGGAACAACTGCTTTCCGTCTGACGGAACAGGATCCTGGCTTCTTTTCGGGCGCTCAATACAGTTATGCGCAGGCCCTTCCCCTGTGTGTTTTCCGAGGGCTTCCGCGTCATCCATTGGGAATCGGAGGAATCGCGCGTGAGTTATGTCAAAGCGCTCGGTTACATCGGCATAGGTGCGCAGGACCTCGACGCGTGGGAGGACTTCGCGGGCGACATTCTGGGCCTGCACGTCACCCGCGGACGGGACGCCGACGACGTCGAAACGCTGTTTCTGCGGATGGACGCCAGGCACCACCGCATCGCGGTACGCGCCGGGGACGACACGCTGTCCTACGTCGGATGGGAGGTGGCGACCGAGGAAGACCTCGACGCCCAGGTGCGGGACCTGGAGAGCGCCGGGGTCGCCGTCACGGAGGATCCGCACCTCGCCGACCTGCGCGGAGTCCGCCGACTGGTGCGGTTCGCCGATCCGGCCGGTTTCCGGTTGGAGCTGTTCTACGGCGCCGTCACCGTGTCCTCCGCGTTCGTCTCGCCGACCGGCGTCCGGTTCGTGACGCGCGACGACAAGGGCAACGACCTCGGGGTCGGCCACATCGTGCTCGTCTCGTCCGTCGTGGACGAGATGGTCGCCTTCTACCGCCACGTCCTCGGTTTCAAGGTGAGCGACTACATCACCTTCAAGCCCCTGGTCCTGACGTTCACCCACGTCAATCCCCGGCACCACTCACTCGCGTTCGGTCCCGCGCCGGACGGCAGGAAGCCCTTCATCGACCACTTCATGCTCGAGGTCGACAGCGTCGACGGAGTCGGCCGCGCACTGGACCGGGTGCGCGCGAAGGAGATCTCCCTCACCGCGACGCTCGGCCGTCACACGAACGACGAAATGCTCTCGTTCTACATGAAGTCGCCGTCCGGGATCGGCGTGGAGTACGGAACCGCCGGCAAATTGATCGACGACGAGACCTGGACGATCACGAATTGGGACGCTGCCCAGTTCTGGGGCCACGACCGCAATCACACCCACTGACGGTGACGTGTACGCCAAGGAGAACACCATGAACGACTCCCCACGCGCGGTGGACCAGCTCGATGACCTGGTCTCGCTCGAAAGAGGCGAGATCGACCGGCGCATCTTCAGCGACCAGGAGATCTTCGATCTGGAGATGACACGGATATTCGGCCGGGCCTGGCTCTTCCTGTGCCACGAGACGCAGATCCCCAAGCGCGGCGACTTCTTCGAGGCCCCGATGGGATCGGACAACGTCCTCGTGGTCCGGCAGCGGGACGGCTCGATCCGCGCCTTCCTCAACACCTGTTCGCACCGCGGTAACGCGGTGTGCCGGGCAGAGGAGGGAAACGTCCGCAATTTCATGTGCACGTACCACGGGTGGACCTTCGGACTGGACGGCGAACTCATCGGCGTGCCCGGCAAGTCCCTCTTCTACAAGGACAAGCTGGACCTGTCCAAGCACCCGCTGCGCAAGGTGGCCCAACTCGACTCCTACCGCGGCTTCGTGTTCGCCACCATGGACGCGGACGCGCCGCCCCTGGAGGAGTACCTCGGCGCGACGGGCCGGCTCGGACTGGACCTGCTCGCCGAGCGCGGCGACATGGAGGCCGTTCCCGGCGTCCAGAAGTTCACCGTCAGGACCAACTGGAAGTTCACCGTCGACAACGTCTTCGACTACTACCACCCGCAGATCACGCACATGTCGGCCTTCGCCGTCGGTCTCATCCCGGCCCCGCCGGACGAGTTCGTCGACGGCGGGGCCAGGACCGAATCCGGCGCCGACCTCGAAGTCCCCTTCCTGCCCAGCGACTTGCACAACGTCGTGATGGTGGGCGAGTACGGGCACGCGATCTCGGGTCCCGACCAGGAGTCGCTGGAGGTGACAGCCGGGGGCCGGGAGCTGTTCGAGTGGCGCTACACACCGCGGACCCAGGCCAAGCTCGGGCGGCACGGAAGCCGGGTGGGCGGCCACCCGCACATCTTCCCGACCGCCTGGGTCACGGCGAACGCGCAGCTCAGCCTGCGGGTGCCGCGCAGCCCCGACGTCACCGAGATCTGGTGGTACTCCTTCCGCGACAAGAACGCCTCGCCGCAGGAGCAGGCCGCCGCGCTGCACGCGCAGATCCACTTCTTCGGGCCCGCAGGAATGCTCGAACAGGAGGACGGCGAGAACTGGGCGCAGTCCACCCTCCAGACCAAGGGCACCAAGAGCCGCGAGATCCCCCAGCTTCTGAAGATGGGTCTCGGCACGTCCGAGGTCGTCAAGGACGACGGCCTCGCCGTCATCGACGCGCCCATCAACGAGCACGCCCAGTTGTGGACCTACCACTCCTGGCGCGAGTGGCTCCGCAACCCCACGTGGGAGGGGCTGCGCAAGAGCACGGCTCCCCACGACCGCTACTAGGCCCAGGAGCCCGCGATGACGACCCACGCCGTACCCGCAGCGCGTGCCGTGCCCGCCGCGCACCCCGTCGACCTCGACACGCTGCTGCGGCAGCACGAGGTGGAGCAGTTCTACTCCTACGAGTCGGCGCTGCTCGACGCCCACCAGTACGAGGAGTGGGTCGGCCTCTTCACCGAGGACACCCACTACTTCATGCCGCTGCGGCGGACGATGACCAGGCGGCAGTTGCACCTGGAGTTCACCAAGCCCGGCGAGATGGCCTACTTCGACGAGGACAAGCAGTTCCTCCGGACGCGGGCCAAGAAGTTCGCCACCGGGACCTCGTGGGCCGAGGACCCGCCGTCCCGTACCCGGCACCTCATCACCAACGTCCGGGTGACCGAGGACAGCGGCGACGAACTCGTGGTGCAGAGCAATTTCCTGCTCTACCGCACCCGGCTCAAGAGCGACACCGACCAGTGGGTCGGCCGGCGCGAGGACACGCTGCGGCGTACGGAGAACGGGCTCGCGATCGCCAAGCGGTTCGTCTACCTCGACCAGACGGTGCTCCAGTCCGGCAACCTCAGCAACTTCTTCTGACCCCGACCCGCCCCGCGCGCCGTCCCGCGCCTACCGAAAGGTGCAGCAATGCCGTGGATCCGTGCCTGTTCCGTCGACGAACTCGACGACGGTGACGCACTCCAGATGCCGACGGTGCCGCCCGTCGCCGTGTTCAGGGCGGACGGCGAATTCTTCGCCCTGAACGACACCTGTACGCACGGCCAGTCCTCGCTGGCCGACGGGTACGTGGACGGCGACCAGGTCGAATGCGCCTGGCACTTCGCGAAGTTCGACCTCAGGACCGGTTCTGTGCTGTCGCCGCCCGCGTCCCTCCCGCTGTGCACCTACCAGGTGAAGCTGGACGGTGACGACGTCATGGTCGAGATACCGGAGCGGAGTTGAGCACGTCGGCCGTCCCCGGCCAGAGCTGCGTCATCGTCGGGGCCAGCGCCGCCGGAGTCTGCGCGGCCGTGGCCCTGCGCGGCCACGGCTACCGGGGCACCGTCACGCTGGTCGACGCGGACCCCAACCTCCCCTACGAACGGCCGCCGTTGTCGAAAGGACTGCTCGACGGGGAGTCGGCCGGTCTCGTGCCCATCCAGCCCCCGTCGGTCTACCAGGACCTCGACATCGCGCTGCGGCTCGGCGAACGCGTCGTCGGCATCGATCCGGCCGCGCTCACCGTACGGCTGAGCGGCGGCGACGTCCTCGGCTGCGGGCGACTGGTGCTGGCGACCGGTGTCGCGGCGCGCCGCCTCACCACGCCCGGCGCCGACGCCGACAACGTCCTGTCGCTCCGGGACGCCGCCGACGCGGTACGGCTCCACGCGCGGCTGGCCCGCGGCGGCCCGCTGGTCATCATCGGCGCGGGCTTCATCGGCCTCGAACTCGCCGCCGTCGCCCGTCGGCGCGGCATCGAGGTGACCGTGGTCGAAGCGCAGCCGTATCCGCTGGCCTCCGTGCTCGGACCGGCCGTGGCGGACCTGATGACGCGGCTGCACCGCGACCACGGGGTGCGGCTGCTGACCGGCGTCACGGTCACGGAATTCCTCGGCTCCCCGGCGGGCGTGGAGGCGGTGCGTCTGTCGGACGGCCAGCGCGTACCGGCCGCCACGGTCGTCGTCGGGATCGGCGTACGCCCGCGGACGGAGCTGGCCCGTACGGCACGTATCGACGTCGACGACTGGGGCATCCCCGTCAACGAGTTCGGCCAGACCAGCCGGGCGTGGATCTACGCGACCGGCGATGTCGCGAGCCAGCCGCACCCGCACCTGACCGCCCGCGGCCGGCTCGAGCACTGGGAGGCGGCGCAGCGGCACGGTGCGGCGGTGGGCAGCACGATCGCCGGCAGCCCGGTGCGGTACACCGCGCCGCCCTACGCGTGGTCGGACCAGTACGACACCACGTTGCAGATCATCGGACGGCCCCGGCGCAGCGACGACTTCGTCCTCCGGGAGGGCGCGGTACCCGACCGGTTCCTCGCCTTCTGGCTGCGCCACGGCCGGATCGCGGCGGCAGCGGGCATGGGCGCCGCCCGCGAGGTCGGCGTGGTGAAGCGGCTCATCGCGGGAAACGTGCCGGTCGACAGCCGACTGCTGTCCGACCCCGGCCTCGACCTGCGCGGAACACTCAAACAGCACCTCGTGAGAAAGAGCGCGCAATGACGACCGTCACCTCAGAGATCACCCACGACTCCACCTACCGGCTGGTCGACACCGCCGACTACCAGATCCAGATCAACGAAGCCGGTGACGGCGATCCCGTGTTCCTGATCCACGGCACCGGGCCCGGCGCCACCGGCTGGTCGAACTTCGAGGCCAACATCCGCGCACTCGCCGCCGACTTCCGGTGCGTCGCCGTCACGATGCCGGGATGGGGCGACTCCAACCCGCAGAGCGTGGCGACCGGACGCGACCAGGGCGCGGCCGTCACGCAGTTGATGGACGCCATGGGCATCGACCGCGCCGCCTTCGTCGGGAACTCCATGGGCGGCGCGATCGGGATGGTCATGGCCACCGAGCACCCCGAGCGGGTCTCGCACCTGGTGACCATGGGCTCGGGCATCTGGGGCGTCAACGTGATGGCGCCGAACGGCATGTCCGAAGGCATCCGGATCATCTTCGACACCTACGAGGACCCCTCACCGGAGAACTTCCAGAAGCTGGTCGAGGTGATGTGCTTCGATCCGGCCCACGCCACCCGCGAGTTGGCCGAGGAACGCTCGCGCACCGCCGTGAGCAGGCCGGAGCACCTGCGCAACTGGCTGGAGGTGATGCGCGCGGGCGTCGGCGCGACCGGCTTCGCGCAGGCGGGGGAGAAGATGGCGCGGTCCGACGTGCCGACGCTGATCATCCACGGCCGGGACGACCGTACGGTGCACTACGAGACCAGCCTGCGCGCGCACGCGGTCATCCCGGACTCCCGGCTGCTGATGTTCGGCCGCTGCGGTCACTGGGCGCAGCTCGAACACGCCACCGAGTTCAACGCCACGGTCAAGCACTTCCTGGAACACCACTGATGGCCGCCGGACAGGGGCGTCTCGCCGGGCTGTCGGTGCTGGTGACCGGTGGCGGCTCGGGACTCGGCCGGGCCGTCGTCGACCGCTTCGTGGCCGAGGGCGCGACGGCCACGGTGCTCGAACGGTCGCCGGAGAAACTGGACAACCTGCGGGAGGCGCACGGCGACCGCGTACGCGGCGTACGAGGTGACGTCACCTCGGGAGAGGACAACACCGCCGCCGTCGAGGCGGCCGTGTCGGCCTTCGGAGGACTCGACACGTTCGTCGGCAACGCGGGCCTGTGGGACTTCGGCCGGGCGGCGCTCGACATGTCGATGGCCGAACTGGAGAACGGCTACGAGGAATTGTTCGGCGTGAACGTCAAGGGCTACCTGCTCGGCGCCCGGGCGGCGGCCCAGGCGCTCGCCGAGCGGCGGGGATCGATGATCTTCACCCTGTCCAACGCCGCCCTGTACCCACGCGGCGGCGGCGTGCTCTACACCGCGTCCAAACACGCCGGAGTCGGACTGGTCGCGCAGTTGGCCTACGAACTCGCGCCGCGCGTGCGGGTGAACGCCGTCGCGCCGGGCGGGATGGCGACCGATCTGCGCGGGCCGCGCGCCATGGCGCTGGGCGACACCTCCATCAGCGACATGCTGCCGACCGGCGACCGGCTCCGTCGGTACTCCGCCCTCGACCTGGCCCCCAGCGCCGAGGACTACGTCGCCCCGTACGTCCTGCTCGCCTCGCGCGAGGAGTCCGCGACCGTGACCGGCGCGGTCCTCGACGTGAGCGCCGTGGGCACCCCGCGCCGCCCCGACCCCGCGCCGTAACGCTGTCCCGCGCGCCGTCCCACCGCTCCCGGCGGTGACGTGTTTCGGCCGCGTTCCCCCAGGCAGAACGTATTGCTGGCCGCTCACCTGGCCGAATCACATACTCCGGTCACCGGTCGCTCGCCGAGCGGCCCGCCCTCCGCTCGCAGGTGCCGACACCGCGGCGGGGATGGCCCCAGGGGCGTTCATGACATGAGGAGAGGCAGTGCGATGACGCACAGCGAAACACACCACCAGGAAAGACCGCGCGTCGAGAGACCCGTCCGTACCCGCGGGAGGAATCCCCTGATCGCCGTGGCCGCGCTGCTCGGCTTCACCTCGTCCGCGGTGACCTTCATGCTGACCCCGCTGCTTCCCGTGGTGCAGCGCGAGTTCCACCTGACGGTCGGCGACGTCGCGTGGGTGCTCACCTTGCTGCTGATAGGCGGCGGCGTCAGCACGATCCTGCTGCCGCGGCTGGCGGACGTGCTCGGCGACCGCGGAGCCGCGACACTGGGCGCCGCGCTCCTCGCGACCGGCATGCTCGTGCCGGGCATCTCGCACACCTTCCCCGCGATGCTGATCAGCGCGGCGGTCATGGGACTCGGCTCCGCGGCCGGTCAGCTCGGCGTCGGCGTCCTGCGCCGCCACCTGGCGGGCTCCTCGGTGCACACCGCGGTGATCGTCAGCCAGGTCGCACAGGCCGTCGGGGCCGGAGTCGGGCTCGTCGCCGGGGGGCTGGCGCTGAGCCGGGTCTCGATGCAGGACTTCTTCCTGGGCGCGACCGTCGTGTACGTCGTGGTGGGGATCTGCGTCTGGGCCGTCATCCCGTCGAGTTCCCGCGACGCCACGGCCGCGTTCGGCATCGGGAATGTCATCGGCCTGGTCGCCTGGATCGTCCTGCTGCTCTACGGCATCAAGACGGCCGGATCCGACGGCATCTCGTCGGCGAAGGCGATCGGCTTCGCCGCTGCCGGTCTCGCGGGCGGGGCCGTGTGGGTGACGCTGGAGAAGCGGTCGAAGACCCCGGTGTTCCATCTGGCTCTCCTGAGGTCCGGGACCGTCGCGCGGACGGTCGTGGCGGGCTTCACGATCGGCATGGCGATCCAGTCGGTCACCTTCCTCATCCCGTTCTACGTCCAGACGCCCTCCGCCGCGGGATACGGCCTCGGGTACGACGCCCTGGACACCGGGCTGTTGCTGCTGCCCTACTCGCTGCTCGGCGCGCTCGCCGGTATCGGCGCGGGCGTCCTCGGCGCTCGTACCAGGCCGCTGCTGGTGGCGGGGGTCGGCGCGACCTGTCACTGCGCCGCCGCGCTGACCTTGATCCTGGCCATGTCCGGGGGCGCCTCCGTGGCGTCGTTCCTGGTCGCCGCGTGCGTCTACGGCGTCGGCAGCGGCCTGGTGGGCGTCGGACTGTTCAGCTCCATCCAGAGCAGCGTCCGTGCGGAACTCACCGGAATGGGGATCGGCATGATCGGCATCATCATGACGATCTCCGGGTCGCTCGGCCCGGCGGTCTATTCGAGCATCCTCCAGTCGAAGAGTGTCGCCGCCGTCCCCGGGGTGCCGGCCGAGGACCGGTTCCGGATCTGTCTGCTCGTCGCGGGCTGCTGCGACGTCCTGGTCGCCTTCATCTGCTACTCCGCCCGCCGCGGACGGGTGCCCGCGTCCGCGCAGCCGTCCGTCGGCGCACCGGCCGACCAACTGACCAACTGACCTCGTGACCTCCTGACTTCCTGACTTCCTGAGGAGGGGCCGGGCCGGGCGACGCTGCCGCCCGGCCCGGCCGGTCACCACCGCGTCGGATGCGCGGCGAAAAGGCACCGACGACAACCTCTGCCAATCATTCGGCCGTCGCCACCGGATCTCCGGTGGCCCCTGTTCTGTTGGGTGGCACACCAGCATGGTTTCTTCCCGATCATCCACACGCCCGCACGGGGCCGGCGCACCCCGTCGGCCGGCCGCGGCCGACGAGGCCGCCGTCGCCGCCGCGGCGGCCCGGCTCATCGACGCCGCGGCGCGCGGCGTGCCCTGCGCACCGGTCCGCGACCTGATCGGCGCGGACGACCTGCCGGGCGCCTACGCCGTACAGGCCGCCGTCGCCGCGCACCGCCTGCGGGGCGGCGCCCGCGTCGTGGGGCGCAAGATCGGCCTCACCTCACCGGCGGTCCAGGAGCAACTCGGCGTCGACCAGCCGGACTTCGGCGTCCTCTTCGACGACATGGCGTTCCTCGGCGGTGACACCGTCCCGATCGACCGCGTGACACAGCCGCGGGTCGAGGCCGAGATCGCGTTCATGCTCGGCGACGACCTGACCGAAGGCCCGCTCGACCACGCTCAGGTCCGGGGCGCGATCGCCTGGGGTTCGGCGGCCCTCGAAGTGTGCGGGAGCCGGATCGCCGACTGGGACATCAGCTTCGCGGACACCGTCGCCGACAACGCCTCGGCCGGGGCGTACGTCATCGGCCCGCGGCGGCTCTCGCTCGACGCGTTCAGCCCGGTGGAGCAGCGGATGTCGATGTCGATCGGCGGCGACGAGGTCTCCACCGGCACCGGAGCCGCGTGCCTGGGCGACCCCGTCGCGGCGGTCGTCTGGCTCGCCCGGACCGCGCGGGAACTCGGCGATCCGCTGCGCGCGGGGCAGCTCGTGCTGTCCGGCGCGCTCGGTCCGATGCGTCCCGTCGTCGAAGGCGACGTCGTCGTCGCCCGGCTGTCCGGGCTCGGCGCGGTGCAAGTGCGGTTCGGCAAGGGAGAGCGGGCATGACGAAGACAACGGGCACGCCGCGTACGACGGACGCGACGAAGACAGCGGGCGCGCCGCGCACGACGGACGCGACGGAGACAGCGGGCACGACACGTACGACGGACGCGACGGCGGCAACGGGCGCGACGCGTACGGCGGGTGCGGCCAGGACGAAAGTCGCCGTCATCGGATCGGGCAACATCGGCACCGACCTCATGATCAAGGTGCTGCGCAACGCTCGGCACCTGGAGATGGCGGTCATGGTCGGCATCGACCCCGCCTCCGACGGGCTGGCGCGCGCGGCCCGCCTCGGGGTCGCGACCACCCACGAAGGCGTCGACGGTCTGCTGCGGCTGCCCGGCGTCGAGGACATCGCCATCGTCTTCGACGCCACGTCGGCCAAGGCCCACGAAGCGAACTCCGCCAAGCTGGCACCGCTGGGCAAGCGGCTCATCGACCTCACGCCCGCGGCGATCGGGCCGTACGTCGTCCCGGCGGTCAACCTCGACGAGCATCTCGCGGCGCCCAACGTGAACATGGTGACCTGCGGAGGCCAGGCCACCATCCCGGTCGTGGCCGCCATCAGCAGGGTGGTGCCGGTGCCGTACGCGGAGATCGTCGCCTCGATCTCCTCGAAGTCCGCGGGGCCCGGCACCCGGGCGAACATCGACGAGTTCACCGAGACCACGGCCGCCGCCATCGAGCGGGTCGGCGGGGCGCGGCGCGGCAAGGCGATCATCATCCTGAATCCCGCGGAACCGCCGCTCATGATGCGCGACACCGTCTTCGCCCTCGTCCGGGCGCCCGACGCGGAGGACCGGGAACGGATCAGCGCGTCGGTGGAGCGGATGGTCGCCGACGTCGCCGCCTACGTGCCCGGCTACCGCTTGAAGCAGCGGGTGCAGATCGACCGCATTCCGGCCGGGCAGCCCGTGCACAGCCTGCTGGGCGCCGCGGCCGACAGCCCCACCCACCAGGTGTCGGTCTTCCTGGAGGTCGAGGGAGCGGCGCACTATCTCCCGGCCTACGCCGGGAATCTCGACATCATGACCTCGGCGGCCCTGCGGGTCGCCGAGCGGATCGCCGCGGCGAAGGCAGGAGTCTGAGATGTCGGCTGCGATATTCGTACAGGACGTGACACTGCGGGACGGCATGCACGCCGTACGCCACCGCATCACCCCCGAGGACGTGCGACGCGTCGTCACCGCCCTCGACGCCGCCGGAGTCGACGCGATCGAGGTGGCGCACGGCGACGGACTCGCCGGGGGATCGGTGAACTACGGTCCCGGATCCCACACCGACTGGGAGTGGATCGAGGCAGCCGCGGACGTCCTGCGGCACGCCCGCCTGACCACCTTGCTGCTCCCGGGCGTCGGAACGATCCACGAGCTGAAGCGGGCGTACGAACTCGGTGTGCGGTCCGTGCGCATCGCGACGCACTGCACCGAGGCGGACATCTCCGCGCAGCACATCGCCGCTGCGCGCGAACTCGGCATGGACGTCTCGGGCTTCCTGATGCTCTCGCACCTGGCCCCGCCCGAACAGCTCGCGCGGCAGGCCAAGTTGATGGAGTCCTACGGTGCGCAGTGCGTCTACGTCACCGACTCCGGCGGCCGGCTCACGATGGCCGACGTCGCCGCCCGCGTACGGGCCTACCGGGACGTCCTCGACGACGCCACCGAGATCGGCATCCACGCACACGAGAATCTGTCGCTGTCGGTCGCCAATTCCGTCGTCGCGGTGGAGAACGGCGTCCGGCGCGTGGACGCCTCGCTTGCGGGCCACGGCGCGGGAGCGGGCAACTGCCCGCTCGAAGCCTTCATCGCCGTCGCCAACATCTCCGGATACCAGCACCGCTGCGACCTGTTCCGGCTCCAGGACGCCGCCGACGACATCGTCAGGCCCTTGCAGGACCGCCCGGTGCGCGTGGACCGGGAGACCCTGACCCTCGGATACGCCGGTGTGTACTCCTCGTTCCTCCGGCACGCCGAGGCCGCCGCCGCCCGCTACGACATGGACGTCCGGACCATCCTCATGGAGTGCGGCAGCCGACGCCTGGTCGGCGGCCAGGAGGACATGATCGTGGACATCGCGCTCGACCTGGTGGCGGCCCAGAGCCCGTCCGTCTGAGACGGCCGCGACCGGCGCGGGCCCGCAGCTGCCCTGCGCGGTGGGGGAAGCCGGATCGTCGCGGCGGCTGCCCACCGCGCGGGACACCGCTGTCCGGGCGGCGTCGCTCGCGGACTCCATCGCGCGGCTCTCGTGTGAGGCCCGCCGCCAACAGCCGCGCCCAACACCCGCTCTCCACAGTTGCCTTGCGCGATTACCAGGGCGGCCGGTACCGGGGGATCGCTCCTCGTACGGCATCCCCATTCGCGTGATCGCCGCTCGCCGCGCGCCCCGCGTGCATCCAACCGGGCCTTCGCTGCGGAAAGATCTGCAACGCGGCAGCCGGGCCCGGACGGTCAGGTGTTCGTCGCGCCGGGAGGAGCACGAGTGCGGGACGCGGACGTCGTGATCGTGGGTGCGGGCGCGGCCGGGCTCTCGCTGGCCCACCGGCTGTGCGCGCCCTCGGCCGCCCGGCACCGGCCCGCCGTGGTGCTGGTCGACGCGCCGTCCGGTCCGCTGCGACCGCCCGAGCGCACCTGGTGCTTCTGGGAGCCGCCCGGCGGCCCGTACGACGCGGTCCTGGCCGCCTCCTGGGACCGGTTGCGGGTCCGGGGACCCGACGGCTCGGCCACCGTGGCGGATCCCGCGCCGTTCCGCTACAAGATGCTGCGGTCGGGCGCCTTCGAACGGCTGGTGGACGAGCGCCTGTCGGGACCGGACGGCTGCCGCCGGATCGAGGCGACGGTCGAGTCCGTGCAGGACACGGCCACCGGCGCGCGGGTCTCCGGGCACGACACGGCAGGTCGGCCCCTGGAGCTGAACGCCCGCTGGGTCTTCGACTCCCGCCCGCTCCCACGGCTCCCCGCGGCCCGCACGACGCTGCTCCAGCACTTCAGGGGCTGGTTCGTCCGGACCGCGGACGACGCCTTCGCCCCCTCGGTCGCCGACCTGATGGACTTCCGCACACCGCGTCCCGCGCACGGGCTGTCCTTCGGCTATGTGCTGCCGCTCGGGCCACGGCAGGCGCTCGTGGAGTACACGGAATTCTCCGCCGGGGTCCTGGACACGGCGCGGTACGACGCGGCGCTGCGGCACTACACCGACGACGTGCTGAGGCTCGGCCGGTTCGAGGTGACGGGCGTGGAGCAGGGCGTGATCCCGATGACCGACGGGCGGTTCACCCCGCGCGCCGGGCGTTCGGTGTTCCGGATCGGCACGGCGGGCGGCGCGACCCGCGCGTCGACCGGTTACACCTTCGCCGCCGTCCAGCGGCAGACCCGGGCCGTCGCCGACGCTCTCCTGACCGGCGATCCCACGGTCGGCGGCCGGCCGCGCCGCGCCCCCGTACCGCCCTCCCCGCACTCGCGCCGCTCCCGGGCGATGGACGCCGTCATGCTGCGGGCCCTGGACACCGGGCGGGTGGACGGCGCGGACTTCTTCACCGGGCTGTTCCGCCGGGTGCCGACCGAGCGTCTGCTGCGCTTCCTCGACGGCGGCTCAGGACCGGGGGAGGACTTCCTGATCGGCCTGAGCACCCCGGTCGCCCCGATGCTGCGGACCGTGGCCGAACTGCCCTTCCTGCGCAGGCGCGAGCCCGGCGAATCTGTCGCCCGCAGACCCGCCCCGCCTCCCGTCGCGCCCGTGAGCCGCCGCCCCGGTGCGGCCCCTTGATGCCGCCCCGCCCCGACGCCGCCCGCCCCGATGCCGCCCCCCAACAGGAAGTCCGCCCCATGCCCCTGCTGCGAGACGACGAGTTGTCGTCGGCGTTCGACCATGGCTCCGCCCGCTACGACCGGCTGACCGCGATGAACCCCGGCTACCACGCGCACCTGCGCCGCTCCGCCCGGCGGCTGCGGCTGCCGCACGGCGGGGCCGGGCTGCGCCTGCTCGACCTCGGCTGCGGCACCGGCTCCTCGACCGCCGCGCTGCTCGCCGCCGCTCCGCACGCCGAGATCACGGCCGTGGACGCCTCCGCCGGGATGCTGGAGCGGGCAGCCGCCAAACGCTGGCCCGCCACCGTCTCCTTCCTCCACGCGCCCGTGGAGAAGCTGGCCGAAGGGGGCTTCGTCACCGGGCGGTTCGACGCCGCGTTCGCCGCGTATCTCGTGCGCAACGTCGCCGACCCTGACCGCGTCCTCACCGCCGTCCGCGACCGGCTCCGCCCCGGCGGCCGACTGGCCGTGCACGAGTACGCGCTCGGCGGGAGCGCCGCGCACCGGGCGGTCTGGGCGGGGGTGTGCAAGGGCGTCGTGCTGCCCGCAGGACGGCTCACCGGCGACGCCGGTCTCTACCGCCACCTCTACACCAGCGTCGTCGCGTTCGACACGGCCGCCGCCCTCGGCGACCGGGTGCGCCGCGCCGGATTCGGCTCCGTCCGTGTCCTGCCGCTGCCCGGCTGGCAGACCGGCATCACCCACACCGTGCTCGGCCGCGTGCCCCAGGACCCGCCGCACGCCGAGCCGGAACAGGAGCCACCCCACCCGCCCCGAAGTCTGGCCCAGCCCCAGCCGCAGCCGCAGCCGCAGCTCCGCAACCAGCACGGGGACCCGCGGTGACCGGGCGCCCCGCCGCGCCCCGCCGTGGCCGCGACCGGCGCGCCCGGACGATTCCCGCGCCGCCCGGCCGCCCCCGCTTCGGCGCCGACGCCCCCGAGGTCGCCGTCATCGGAGGCGGTATCGCCGGGCTCGCCGCCGCCACCGGCCTGGCGGAGCGCGGCGCCCGGGTCACCTTGTACGAGCGCGAGCGCGGCCTCGGCGGACGCTTGGCGGGCTGGTCCACCGACTTGGCCGACGGCTCACCGGCCACCATGAGCCGCGGCTTCCACGCCTTCTTCCGCCAGTACTACAACCTGCGCGGCCTGCTCCGCCGCGCCGACCCTTCCCTCGGCATGCTCACCGCGCTGCCCGACTACCCGCTGCGGCACAGCAGCGGCCTGTACGACAGCTTCGCGCGCGTCCCGCGCACCCCGCCGTGGAGCGCCCTCGGCTTCGTCGCCCTCAGCCCCGCCTTCGGCTGGCGGGACCTGCTCCGGATGAACCCGGCCGCCGCCCTGCCCCTGCTGGACGTGCGCGTGCCGCAGGTCTACGCACGCCTCGACACGGTCAGCGCCGCCGACTTCCTGGCCCGTATCCGCTTCCCCGACGCCGCGCAGCACCTCGCCTTCGAGGTGTTCTCCCGCAGCTTCTTCGCCGACCCGCGTGAACTCTCGGCCGCGGAGCTGGTCCTGATGTTCCACATCTACTTCCTCGGCTCCAGCGAGGGCCTGCTCTTCGACGTCCCCGACGAGCCGTACCCCCAGGCGCTGTGGGAGCCGCTCGGCCGCTACCTGGAAGGCCACGGCGCGGACGTGCGCACCGGCACCGAAGTGAGCGCGGCCGGGTCGTCGGGGCCCGACGGCCCGACGGTCACCGCCGACGGCAGGACGCGGCGCTTCGACGCCCTCGTCCTCGCCCTGGACAGCGGCGGCCTGCGCCGCCTGGCCGCCGCCTCGCCCGGCCTGTGCGACGCGCCGTGGCGGGAGCGGGCCGAACGGCTGCGCACCGCGCCGCCGTTCCTCGTCTCCCGGCTCTGGCTGGACCGCCCGGTCGCCGCCGACCGGCCGGGTTTCCTCGGCACCAGCGGCTTCGGCCCGCTCGACAACATCAGCGTGCTGGAGCGCTGGGAGGGCGAGGCGGCGCGCTGGGCGGCCAGGACCGGCGGCTCGGTGGTCGAACTGCACGCGTACGCCTACGCTTCCGACGACCTGCCCGCCGCCCAGGACCGGCTGGTGCGGCAGATGCACCGGGTGTATCCCGAGACGGCGCACGCCACGATCGTCGACCAGCGGCACGAATGGCGCGCGGACTGCCCGTTGTTCCCGGTGGGCGGCTTCCACGACCGGCCCACCGTCCGCACCCCGCAC
Organism: Streptomyces sp. NPDC008317; assembly: GCF_042955955.1. NCBI lineage: Bacteria > Bacillati > Actinomycetota > Actinomycetes > Kitasatosporales > Streptomycetaceae > Streptomyces > Streptomyces sp. NPDC008317. The sequence continues at coordinate 283,628 of NZ_JBIBFQ010000007.1, read as the reverse complement.
CCGACCGTCACGGTGGCGGGCGACGCGGTCCGCACCGACCTTCCGGTCGCCCTCATGGAACGCGCGGCGACCACCGGCTTCCTGGCCGCCAACGCCCTGTTGGAGCGGTGGGGCGTGCGCGGCCAGACGCTCTGGACGGTCCCGGAGCGGGGCCGCTCGGCCGTACTGCGGGCGCTGGCGGCACTCGGGGACACGTGACGGGCCGCGCGCCGTCAGCCCGGGAAGCGGCCAGCGGCGCGCAGCGCCCACCGCCGCTCCGCGTACGCCAGGTCGTCGCGCCACAGCCGCCCGGCGGCCCCGCGCATCAGCGGGCGCAGCACCGGGGCAACGGCCCGCGCGACCGCGAACCCGCGGCGGTCCGACGCGGCGACCACCGCCTCCACCACCGCGGTCCGCGGACGCCCCGACCGGTCGGGGCCGAGCGGCGTGGCGTGCGTCTCGACCACGGAACCCCGCCCCTCGCCCTCGGTGATGTGCATGACCACGGTCCTGGGTTCCGGCGCCGTGAACACCGCGCGCACCGGCACCACCGCCCGTCCGGCGACCTTGAAGGACACGTCCACCGCGAAGGCGTCGTGCGCCGCGTCGGCATCGCCAGTGGGTGTGCCGACCACCGTGAGGTCCACGAACGAGTACGGGTGCAGCCATCCGCCGTGCCACGGGTCGAGCCGGTTGGCGACCACGTCCTCCGGTTCGCACACCCCGAAACCCGTATAGACCGCGGCCAGGGCGCCCGCGGGCTCCGGCCGGACCGGCACCAGCGGGGCGGCCGTCGGCTCCTCGCCGCCCACCCCGTCCAGCCGCACCCAGACCAGCAGCCCGTCGTCGTGCACGGGGTACGGCTCCCAGCCCGCGAACGGCGCGCCCTTGAGGGACAGGCCGTGCCAGTGGCAGATCAGCGTCCCGCAGCGCACCGAGCTGTCCTTGAGGGGCGCGCCCAGGTGCGGGCAGGCGCCGGGGCCGCCGCGCAGTGTGCCCGCCGCGTCCCGCCACAGCACCACCTCGGTGCCGCCGACGGTCCTGCCGTACGGGCGGCCGTCCTTGACGGCGCGGGAGCCGCCGACGACGAACCAGTTGCCGGACGGCCGCGCCAGGGCCCGCTTCAGGGCGTCGCCGATCAGCCGCGGCGCCGCGTCGCGCCAGGTCGGCCGCTGCTGCGCCCAGCCGGCCGGGTCGCGGCGCAGCCGCAGCGGAAAGCGGCCGGGCCGGTGGTCGGTCACGACATGTTCTCCTTCTCCCAGCGGGACCACGACGGGCCCACCGACGACGGCCGTTCACGCGGTGGTTGACGTGGCCGCCCCTGCGTCCGTGAAGCCTGCCCTCGGTCCTTCGGCTCCGGTGCCGTCGCGCCGCCCCGGGCGCGCAGCCGCGCCGCGCCCAGCCGGACCAGCCCGTCGAGCGCCACCGCCGCGCGCCGCTCGCGCGGTACCACCGCACGGCGGTGCAGGACCGCGTACCCGTCGTCCTCGATCGCGTCCAGGATCCCGCCGTAGAGCACGAGAGCGGTACGGATGCACGGCCTGGCCACCGGGTCGAGCATCGGCAGGCCGGGCGCCGCCTCCCGGTAGACGCCGCGGGTCAGTTCCGCGGCGGCCCGCAGCGCCTCGGTGATCCGTGCGTCGCGGGCGCCGGTCGTCCGGCTCCACAGCAGCAGGCCGCGGTCCACGCCGTGCGCGGCGAGCAGGTCCGCGGGCAGATAGACCCGGCCGCGGTCCAGGTCTTCGCCGACGTCCCGCAGGAAGTTGCTGAGCTGGAAGGCGACACCGAGTGCCGCGGCGTGCGGGGCGGCCTCCGCGCGGGGGACGACCGTGCCCAGCACCGGCAGCATCTGGAGGCCGATCACCGCAGCCGACCCGTGCATGTAGCCGCGCAGGTCGGCGTACGTCGGATAGTCGCGCACTTCGAGGTCGCTGCGCATCGCCGCCATGAAGTCGGTGAAGTGCCGGTGGTCGATGTCGTACACGGCGGCCGTGTGCGCGAGTGCCCGCACCACCGGCTCCCTGCTGTTCCCGTGCCGCAGCCCGGCCGCCAGCTCCTCCTGGAGCGCGTCCAGTGCGGCGGCCCGCTCCTGGAGGGTCCGCGTCCGGTCGAGGCTGTCGACGATGTCGTCGGCCCAGCGGGCGAAGCCGTACAGCGCGTGCACGGCCGGTCGCCGCTCGACCGGGAGCAGCCGGGTGGCGAGGAAGTACGTCTTGCCGTGCCGGGCGTTGAGCTGTCGGCAGCGCGCGTACGCGGCGCGCAGCGCGGGCGCGTCGATCCCGGCCGCGTCCAGCTCGCGCGCGGTCACGCCGGGGTGCCTTCCGTCGCGAGCCGGGTCCGGGCGGGCGGGGACGGCCGCCGCGGGCGCGGCCCGGTGACGCGGGCCGCGGCGAGCTTGCCGGAGATGAGCACGGTCGGCACGCCGACGCCCGGCGTGGTGCCGCAGCCGGCCAGCACCGCGTTCTCGGTGCCTCGCACCAGGTTCCGGGGACGGAACGGGCCGGTCTGCGCGAAGGTGTGGGCCGCGGAGAACGGCGTACCGGCCGCGTGCCCGTCCGCCGTCCAGTCTGCGGGCGTCACCAGGGACTCCTCCTCGATGGCGGCGCCGATCCCGGTCAGGCCGCGCCGCTCCAGCTCGGCGAGGAGGCTGTCGCGGTAGCGCGGCGAGAGCTCTCCCCAGGCGTGCGCGTCCGGCCCGATGGCGGTGTTGGGGCACGGCGCCAGGACGTAGTGCAGATGTTTGCCGGGCGGGGCCAGTCGCGGGTCGGTCGCCGTCGGCCGGGTGATCAGCAGCGACGGGTCGGACATCAGGGTCCCGGCGCGGGTCAGTTCGTGGAAGGTGTCCTTCCACGCGGCGCCGAAGGAGATCGTGTGGTGCGCCAGCTCCGGCCAGGTGCGGTCAGTGCCCGCGTGCAGGATCACCGCGGAGGGCGAGTGCCGCAGCGGGACCGCCCGGCGCGGGGTCCGGCCGAGCAGCCGGTAGGCGACCGGCAGATCGGGGGTGAGCACCACCGCGTCGCAGGCGATCCTGTCCTGGTCCGTGACGACGGCGGTGATCCGGTCGCCGGACCGCTCCAGCCGGGTGACGTCCTGCCCGTACCGGAAGTCGGCCCCCGCGTCGGCCGCCGCGTCCGCCATCGCCCGCGGCAGCGCGTGCATGCCGCCGCGCGGGAAGTAGACGCCCGCCACGGTGTCCATGTAGGCGATCACCGCGTAGGCGGCGAGCGCGCGGGCCGGCGGTACGCCCGCGTACAGCGCCTGGAAGGTGAAGACCCGGCGCAGCCGCTCGTCGGAGACGAAGTCGCCGATGCGGGCGTCGAGTCGGCCGAAGCCGCCGAGCGCCGCGAGCCGGGCCAGGTCCGGGTGGACGAGCTGGAGCGGCGAGTCGAAGTTGGCGTCGATGAACCGCCGCATCTGGACCGCGTAGAGGTCGGTCAGCCAGCGGCGCAGCCGCCGGTAGCCCGCCGCGTCCGCCGGACCGGCGAAGCGTTCGATCTCCGCCTCCATGGCCTCGGCGCCGGTGTGCACGTCGAGGCGGCTGCCGTCGGCGAACAAGGCCCGGTAGGCCGGGTGCAGCGCGATCAGGTCCAGCCGGTCGGTCATCGTCTCGCCGACGGCCGCGAACGCCTCCGCGACCAGGTCGGGCATGGTGAGCACGGTCGGACCCGTGTCGATCCGGTAGCCGCCCCGCTCGATCCTGCCCGCCCGGCCGCCGGGCAGCGCGGCGCGCTCCACAACCGTCACCCGGCGTCCCGCGCCCAGCAGGTGCAGCGCGGCGGACAGCCCGGACAGCCCGGCCCCGACCACCACGACATGGTCGGTGCGTCCCGTCACTGTTCTCATCGGTGGTCTCCTGCGGCAGCGGCTTCCCGCGGGCCCGGTCCGGCGGCTGCCGGTCGGTCCTGCGGGTGCGGGGCGTGGTGTACGGACCGCCCGTCCGGGCATACGCCCGCGGCGCGTTGGAAGAGGTCGAGGAGCCGGGCCCTGGCAACCGGTCCGACGCGCGTCGCGCCCGCCAGGAACCGGGCGCTGTCGGCGGCCAGTTTCTCGATCCGGTGCTCGACGGCGGCCCGCGCGCCGGTCGAGACGAGCAGGTCCCGTACCCGGTCCAGATCGCCGTCGGACAACCGCGGGTCGCCGACGGCCGTGTCCAGCAGGGCGAGGGCCCGCCGGTCGTCCGCGGCCTCGGCGTGGTCGCGGGCCACCGCGATCAGGTAGTTGGGCTTCCCGTCGCGGATGTCCTCGCCCGTCGGCTTGCCCGTGTACGCGGAGTCGCCGAACACCCCGTGCAGGTCGTCGCGCAACTGGAAGGCGATGCCCGCCTGTCGGCCCGCCGCGCACAGCGCCCGGGTGGTCTCCTCGTCCGCGCGGGCCAGAGCGGCCCCGAGCGCCAGCGGGCGCTCGACGGAGTACAGCGCGCTCTTCAGCCGGGCGGTGCGCAGCGCCCGCGCGGCCGACCGCGCACCGGTGGTCTGCCCGTGCAGATCCAGGTACTGCCCGGCCACCATCTCGGTGCGCATGGCCTGCCACAGCACGCGCACCCTGCGGGAGGTGTCGCCGGGCAGGGCGGTGGCCGCGACGGTGTCGTCGGCCCAGGCCAGCGCGAGGTCGCCGACCAGGACGGCTGCCGCCCGGCCGAAGGGCTCGGCGGGGCCGGAGCGGCGCGCGCAGGGGTACTGCGCGTCGAGGTCGAGATGGACGGCGGGCTGTCCGCGCCGCAGCGCGGAGCCGTCCATCACGTCGTCGTGCACCAGCGCGCAGGTCTGGACGAGCTCCACCGCGGCGGCGATCCGCAGCGCCGCGTGCACCTGTTCGGCGGACCCGCCGCCGCCCGCGGCCCGCAGCCCCCACCACAGGAACTGCGACCGGGTGCGCTTGCCGCCGCCCAGGGTGAATCCGGCGACCCGCTCGGCGAGGTCCCGCGCGAAGACCGCGTCGATCGCCGCCGCTGCCGCCACCCGCTCGCCGAGCTCATGGGCCAGCACCCGCCCGACGTGGTCCGCGACGTCCGCGTCCACGGCCGCGGGGTCCGGCGGGCGGGGGACAAGGACGCGTGCGGAAGCGTCGTACGGGGCGCCCCGGGCCGCCTGCTCACCGGGGGAGGGGTGCTCGTCCGCCGCGATGCGCCTCATCGACTTCCTCTCCTCGCGTCGTTCGGCTTCGTCTTCGGTCATTCCGTCCGGGACGCCCCCGCGGATGCAGCGGACGTCCACTGCTGCCGGGAGGGGCGAAAACACCTCACCACGAGTGACCCATCGTGATCACGCCGCCACATCGGGTCACTGTCGACGAATCTCCGCATGCGGGTGGTCCGGCCCGCATCCGGCCGACCGGGCCGCGCGGAAGAGACCGTGAAGGGGGACGGTGGGGGGAACACAACGCGCGGAACGGAGCTGCTCATGATCAGCGATGCCACCGAACCCGGGCCGCTGTGCCTGGTCACCGGGGCCTCGGGCTACATCGGCGGACGCCTGGTGCCCGAACTGCTGGCCGCCGGGTACCGGGTCCGGTGCCTGGCCCGCTCACCCGGAAAGCTCCGCGATCACCCATGGGTGCACGACACCGAGGTGGTCCAGGGCGATGTCACCGATCCCGACTCGGTGGCGGCGGCGATGCGCGACGTGGACGTGGCGTACTACCTCGTGCACGCGCTGGGCACCGGCTCCGGCTTCGAGAAGACCGACCGGGAGGCGGCCCGGGTCTTCGGCGAGCAGGCCCGCGCCGCAGGGGTGGGACGCATCGTCTACCTCGGCGGCCTGACCCCCGGCGGAGTACCGGAGGCCGAACTCTCGCCGCACCTGCGCTCGCGCGCCGAGGTCGGCCGCATCCTGCTGGACTCGGGGGTGCCCACCACCGCGCTGCGCGCCGCGGTGATCATCGGATCGGGCTCCGCGTCGTTCGAGATGCTGCGCTACCTCACGGAACGGCTGCCGGTGATGGTCACCCCGAGCTGGGTCCGTACCCGTATCCAGCCCATCGCCGTCCGCGACGTGCTCCGCTACCTCGTCGGGAGCGCCGCCATGCCGCCGGAGGTCAGCCGCCCCTTCGACATCGGCGGCCCGGACGTCGTCACCTACCGGGAGATGATGCAGGGCTACGCGGCGATCGCCGGTCTGCCCAAACGCCTGATCGTCCCGGTCCCCGTCCTCACCCCACGGCTGTCCAGCCACTGGATCGGACTGGTCACCCCGGTGCCCCGGTCGATCGCCCGCCCGCTCGCGGAGTCCCTGCGGCACGAGGTGGTCTGCTCCGAGCACGACATCGCCCGCTACGTGCCGGACGGCGAGGGCCAGCCCTTCCCGCTGCGCCGCGCCCTGGCCCTGGCCCTGCGGCGGGTCCAGGACGCACAGGTCACGACCCGCTGGTCCTCCGCCTCGCTGCCCGGCGCGCCCAGCGACCCGCTGCCCACCGACCCCGACTGGTCCGGCGGCAGCCTCTACACCGACCGCCGCGAGCAGGTGGTCGACGCCTCACCCGAGGCGCTGTGGCGCGTGATCGAGGGCATCGGCGGCACGAACGGCTGGTACTCCTTCGGCCTGGCCTGGGCGGTCCGCGGCTGGCTCGACCGCCTCGCGGGCGGTGTCGGGCTGCGCCGCGGACGCCGTGACGCCGTTCATCTGCGGAACGGGGACTCCCTGGACTTCTGGCGGGTCGAGGAGATCGACCGCGGCAGGATGCTCCGGCTGCGCGCCGAGATGCGACTGCCGGGCCTGGCCTGGCTGGAGCTGCACGCTGACCGGGACGACCAGGGCCGCACCCTGTACTGGCAGCGGGCGCTGTTCCACCCGCGCGGGCTCCTCGGCCACGCGTACTGGTGGAGCATCTCGCCCTTCCACGCGTTCGTCTTCGGCGGCATGGCACGCAACATCGCCAAGGCGGCGGAACAGGGCAGGTCCGCCCCGAGCCCGCGGCCGGTCACCACCCACTGACCGCTACGGTGCGACCGGCCGCTCCTGGCGGGCGGCCATCACGGCCCGCAGCCGGACGGCCGCCCAGTCAGGGCCCCGCTCGCGGACCCGGGCGGACAGCCGCCCGAGTCCGGGCGGCGGCGCGGTGAGCAGTGAGGCCACGGCGTCCCCGATGTCCCGCCCGGTCGCCGCGGCCGGGTCCAGGACGACGGCCGCCCCGGCCCGCTCGGCGTCGTGGGCGACGGCGAACTGGTCGCTGGAGAACGGCAGGACGAGCGCCGGGACGCCCGCGGCGACGCACTCGGTGAAGGAGTTGTTGCCGCCGTGGTGCACCATCGCGTCCACCTCCGCCAGCAGCGCGCGCTGCGGCACGGAGGCCGCGACGCACACCCGCGGGCCCGCCAGATCCGCGAGCGCCGCCGTACGGTCCCCGGCCGCCAGGACGACCGCCGCGTCCGGACAGCGCTCCAGCACGCCGCGCGCCACGGTCCGCAGCACGTCGTCCCTGGCCGACAGGAAGGTGCCGAAGGCGACCAGGACGACCTTCCCCGCCGCCGCCCGCAGCCGGTCGGCCGCACCGCGCCAGTACGGGTCCAGGACCGGCGCGTCCTGCGCGGTGCAGTGACCGGCGTAGAGGGCTTCGCGCCCCTCGGGCGGTACGGGCAGGCCGGGAAGCGGCGGGTAGCAGTAGACGACGGCGTGCGGTGAGGTGAGCGCGAACGCCCGGCCGGGCGGCGGCCGGTGCGGGGCGTGGAGTGCGGCGAAGTCCGCGAACAGCGAGGTGAAGGCCGCGTCGTTCGCCCGTACCGCGGTGCGCAGCGCCGCCCGCTCGGCGAGGCGCGGCCGGATCCCGGCGGGCCAGGCACAGGGTTCGCCGAAGAAGGCGTCGGGGCCCGCTGGCAGGTAGCCGGGATGTCCGGGACAGTAGGAGGCGTACGACAGACCGAGGCAGTGCAGGGCGAGCGTCACCGGGTAATTGAGCTGGTCCACCAGGTACCAGTCCGGCCGCAGCCGGTCGTGCAGAATCCGCAGGTCCGCCAGGATCCGCTCCGGGTCGGCGAGCATGTCGGCGCCTCGGTGCCGGGCCTGGGCGAGCAGCGCGGGCACCGCGCCCGCCCTGGTGGCGTCCAGGAACTCGGTGAGACGCGCCGCCTCCGCCGTGTCCTGCTCGGTCGTCTCCGCGATCCCCGTATTGGCGTTCCGCGTCACCGTGAGCGGCACGAAACCGATGTCCGCCTCCCGCGCCAGCTCCTCGAAGGCGGGCGCGCACGCGAAGTGCACCTCGTCGCCCGCCCGCCGCAGGGCTCCCGCCAGGACCGACAGCGGCCGGGCGTGCGACTGGAAGGGCGGGCTGACCACCACGATCCGGGCCATGGGACTCCTTCGGTCGAGCGGTGTCCGCGTACGCCGACGCGGCCCCCGCGGAACTCCACGACGGCGTGCGGCGCGGCTGCGACGGCAGATCCTGCCAGGTCAGGGGCGTGCGCGCTGTGAGGCAGAACCGGCGCCCGAAGTGCATCCAATCCGCTCGGCCGTACGGAAGCGATGACTGTGCACGATCCGCAGCCCCATTCGCACGGGAGAGGCCGCCATGGAAGACATCGCACTGCCGACCGCCCCCGCGGCGGGCTCCGCCACGGGAGCGGCCGGCGACGGGACGGTTACCGGGAACGTCTTCGCCGGTCCGGGCGCTCGCACGGGGCCCGCGCCGGACGACGACGTCTTCGTCGACCTCCGTTCGACCTTCTGGACCGGCCGGATCCGGCCCGCCGCCGCGGGCGCGGGCGCCGGGGCGCTGCTGAACCTCACGCAGGCGGAGTACGGCTGGCCGTTCCCCGAGGGCATCGCCTGGGAGGCGGAGGACCTGTCACTGGCGCGACTCCGCCGCGCCTGCCGGATGGGCCTGGCCCACAGCCCCGAGACGCTGACCGGCCACGCCGGTGGCTCGGACCGGCTGCGGGCCGCCGCGGCCGAGGCGTGGCCGGACGCGCTGCGGGTGCACGGCGCGGACAGCGCGCGCGACGCGCTGCGCGAGGCGCTGCGCCACCGCCCGGCCGGGGCCGCGACGGCGGCCCTGCTGGACGTCGCCACGGCCCGGGGCCTGCGGCCGCTGGAGCCGGAGGAGGCGGCCGAACTCGCGGCGGCCGGTGACCGCGCGACCCGCCACGCGGCCTGGCGCTACCTCGCCGGTGTGCCGGGCGGCGCGTCCCTGCTGCCGGTCTCCGCCGAGGCGGAAGACCCGTACGAGCGGCTGATGCTGCTCCCCGGCCAGGACCCGCTGCTGCCCGCGGCGGCGCGCAGGCCGGGTCTGCTCGTCGCCCAGCCGATGCTGCTCGGCGGCCTCGACACTCCGGGGGAGGGGCTGAGCGGCGGCCTGAGCGTGCTGCTCAGCGGCCTCGGGGACGCGCTGGCCGACACCGGCGCGGTCGCCGCCGTCGTGACGGTGGTCACCGCCAGCCGCAGCGAACTGGCGCGCGACGACAGCCTGTTGCACGCCCGGGGCCCCGGGCACTGGGTGCTGCGGCTCCCCGTGGACGCGGAACATCCCCTCGGCCAGCACGAGATGGGCGCCCACCGCGAGGCGCTGGCCTGGTGGGCCGTACGGCTGCTCGGCGGCCTCGGCGCACGGCTGGACGTCCTGCACGCGCGCTATGCCGACGACGGCTCGCTCGCCATGGCCCAGGCCGCGGAACGCCTCGGAGCCCGGCTGGTGTTCACCGCGACGCCCGATCCGCACCGGCAGATGACCGCACGCCACGGCCGGGCCCCGGCCGCCTCCGACGACCTGCGCGACGACCTGCACCGGGTGTTCGTCGCCGACCGGCTGGTCGAACGGGCCGCACGCGTGGTCGCCATACCCGGACAGCAGGGCGACGCCTCCGAACTCGTCCGCCACTTCCCCCAACTGGCCGCCGCGCGGGACGGCGCGGGCCCGGCCGCGCCACCGGAGGGCATCCAGCCGTACGTACCGGCCGCGTCCGAGGCGTCCGACCGGGCGGATCTGCTGGGCATGGTCCTCGGCGGGGGCGGTAGCGGCGGCGCGCGGCGGGCGCCGCTCGGCCCGGACGCCCTGCGGGAGCCGCTGCTGCTCTGCGTGGGACGGCTGCACCCCGTCAAACAGCAGGACATGCTGGTACGGGCCTGGCTGGAGCGGGGCCTGTACCGGCGGTCCTCCCTCGTGCTGATCGGCGGCGCCTCCGACCGTCCGTCGGCCGCCGAGACCGCGATGCGCGCCAGGATCGGCCGCCTGCTCGCCCGGCACCCCGGCGCGGCCCACCGGCTCGTCCTGCTCACGGCCCTGTCCAACACCCGCGTACGCCGCCTGGAGCGGGCGCTGGCCGACCCGGCGTCGGGGGCGCGGGCCTGGTACGTCTGCCCGAGCGCCAAGGAGGAGTTCGGGATCGCGGTGCTCGAAGCCATGGACGCGGGACTGCCGACCGCTGCCCCCGAACGCGGGGGAGTACGCCACTATCTGCGCGACGGCGACAACGGCGTACTGCTGGACACCTCCAGCGCACCCGCCCTGGGCCTCGGCCTCGAACGGATGCTGGACATGCCGCCCTCCGCCGCCCGCGCCCTCGCCGCGCGGGGCCGCGCCACGGTCACCTCCGGCTACACCCTCACCTCTACGGCTGCCGCCTTGGTCGAGGAATACCTGGCCACCACCCCGCCCGGAACCCCGGCTGACGCCCGAGCCGCGACGCGCGGCTGACGTATCTCCTCGGCCTGGCGGCGAGCCGCCCACCGGCCTGCGGCGGTGTCGGCTGAGGACTGGCCGGGGCGTTCACGGGCTGCCGCTGAGCCTGCTTCGGCCTCGGCTGAGGACTGTTCCGGGCGTCCCCCCGGAGGGGGTCAGGGGGCCGCGGTGGGTGGTGGGGTGGGGGAGCCGATGCGGCTCAGGGCGGACAGGGCGTCGCGCAGGCCCTGGGGTCTGAGCATGCCGGGCATCAGGGGGCCGGCCCAGCCGGGACCGGCGAGGAAGACCATCGGATGGGTACGGGCGCCCTTGACGCCCCAGCTGGTGGCCGCGACATGCCGGGCGAGCGGGCGGTCGGCGGTGGAGCGGGACTGGGACCACAGCACGACAGCCGCCGGGCCGATCCGGCGTACGGCCTCGTCCAGGGCGTCGACCGGCACCGCCCCGCCGAACATCCGGGTCGACAGGCCGAGCTCTCCGAGCCCCGCGGTGAGCGCCTCCAGCGGAAGCGTGTGGTGGTCGCCGGGCACGCACGCGAGCAGTACGGGCGCCGCCCCGGTGACGGCCGGTGCCGCGCGGACCCGCCGCAGCGCCGACGAGACGTGCCAGGACAGCAGGTGCTCGACCTCCACGTACCGCTCCCCTGAGGTCTGCCACTTGCGGCCGACGGCGCGCAGGGTCGGCGCCATCACCTCCTCCCAGGCGACGACCAGCCCGTGCCGCTCGACCAGGTCGGTCAGCAGGGCGTCCACCGCCGGGCCGTCCAGCCGCACCGCGGCCCGCGCGAGCCCGCGGCACTCCTGCCGGACATCCCCGAGCGGCAGGCCGCTCCCGGCGGCCGGTTGCCGAGTGGCGGGCCGGGGCGGCCCGGCCGACGCCGGGCTCGTGGGCGCGGGCGCGGTGCCGGCGGCGGCCTGAGCGGCGCGGGCCGCCTCCGCGGGCGGCACGCCCGAGGCGGTGAGCCGGCACATCTCCTCCAGGACGGCCACGTCCCGCGGGGCCCAGCGCCGGTGCCGACCGTCCGAACGGACCGCCGGACCGATCCCGTACCGCCGGTCCCACGACCGCACCGTCGTGGCGGACACCCCGAGCCGCCGCGCCAGCGCACCCGTGGCGATCCCGGCCTCGACAGGCTCCCGCGCTCCCGACGCCCCCCGCGTCCCACCCGTCTCCTCGCTCATCTCTTCACTATACGACGCAGAAACGGTGCGAGTTGCTCCACCTGGCCGGTGATTCGCACGCTAGGACGAGCCGACCCCGCCGCATCGGCGGCAAGCGGCCCCGCGCGCCGGGCTTCCCGGCGGCTCGCGACCCGCCCGGCAGGAACCCGACCGAAGAAGGGCAGCTCCATGACCGTACGCACCGTCGCGGAACCCGCGCACGAGCCCGCGTCCGCATCCGCTGCCGCCGCACCCGCTCCCCCCGCCGTACCGGTGCCCGCCCGCTCCGCCGACGGCCGGGGCGGGTCCGACGCGCCGCTGTGGGAACCGGCCGAGCTGGGCCTGGCCGACTCGGAGCTGGCGGCCGGTCTGGTGCGGGGCAACGAGGACTGCGTGGCCGCCGCCTACCACCGCTGGGGCGGGCTGATCCACGCGCTCGCCCGCCGGTCGCTCGGCGACGCACGCGAGGCCGAGGACGTCACCCAGCAGGTCTTCCTCGCCGCGTGGCGCGGCCGGCACGGCTACCGGCCGGACCGCGGGTCCCTGGCCGGATGGCTGATCGGCATCGCGCACCGGAAGATCGCCGACGCGCTCTCCGCCCGCACGCGCCGCTCCGTACTCGTGGCCAACGCCGGTTCCGCCCTGCCGCCCGAGCCGGACGCCGACGCTCAGCCCGACGCCGCGCTCCACCGGGTCTTCGTGACCCGTGAACTGGCCAAGCTGCCCGCCGCCCAGAAGCAGGTGCTGTGCATGGCCTTCTACTGGGACCTCACCCACGCCGAGATCTCCGAGCGCACCGGTCTGCCGCTCGGCACGGTCAAGAGCCATTCGCGCCGCGGGCTGCTCAGACTGCGGGCGCTCCTCCATGCGGACGCCGCGCTCGGCTGATGCGGGGCGGCCCCGGAGGCCGTAGCGCCCATGACACGACACGCTGCAAAAACGCTGCGTGATGAGAGATGCGGACAAAAGGGCCACCCTGGAGTGTGTGAAAGCAGTGCATCCGCGACATACGGATCTGCCCGCCCCACAGAGGAGACGGCGATGAAGCTGCAGGACGAACTCCCGCACGATCACCACCTGGCCACCGTCTACCGCTTCGGCGCCGCCTTCTGCGGCCTGGTGCTGATCGTCTTCGGAGCACTCGGGTTCGCTGACGCGCTGGGCTTCTTCGACACCCACGGGTCCAAAGTCGCCGGTCTGAGCACCAACGGCGCGCTGAGCGTGATCTCCCTGGTGGTGGGCGCCGCCCTGATCCTCGGCGGCATCGTCGGCGGTAACTTCGCCTCCACCTTGAACATGACCGTCGGCGCCCTGTTCCTCCTGAGCGGCTTCGTCAATCTCGCCGTCCTGGACCGGTCGGCGAACGTGCTGAACTTCCGTATGCCCAATGTCATCTTCAGCTTCGTGATGGGCCTGCTCATCATCACGTTCGGGATGTACGGCCGCGTCAGCAGCCGCCTCCCGCACGACAACCCGTACTGGCGCAGCCGTCACCCCGAACAGGCCGACCGCGAGGCCGCCGCCGCTGCCCCGTCCGCGGCGCCCCGCCCCGCCCTCGCGCCCCGCGCCCCCGGCGCGCAGCCGCGCTGACGTTCAGCGGGCCGTCGTCCGCCGGGTGATCAGGACCTCGATTCCGTCCAGGATCCGGGTCAGGCCGAAGTCCACGTCGTCGTCAGCGATGTCGTCGTCGTATTCCTCGCGCTCCATCATGGCCGCGAGGATGGGATATCCGTGCTCGTGCAGGAGCGGCTGAAGGAAGCGCGCCACGGCGGCCGACTGCACCGGCGCCGCGGTGCTGTCGCGCACGTCGCGGCGGGCGGCGGCGATGCGCCGCGCGTAGCCGTCGAGCAGCAGCGCGCACCCTAGCGATTCGGCGGTGCTCAGCCCGGCCCCGGTGAGCGCTTCGAGCAGCACTTCCGTCCAGCGCAGCAGGTTCGGGGTCGCGGGCGCCCCGCGGATGGGCAGGTCGGGCAGCCACGGGTGCGTGTCGCAACGCCCGATCATCGCCCTGGTCCAACGGGCGGCAGCCGCTCGCCACTGGTCCGCGCCGGTTTCCAGCTCCGGCGCCGGGCCCCACGCGGTCTCAGCGACGAGCACCAGCAGCTCGTCCCGCGAGCTGACGTACCGGTAGACCGCGTTGGCGGTGAGTCTCACCCGCCTGGCGATGTTCGGCATGGACAGGGCCGCGAAGCCTTCCGCGTCGGCCAGCGCGACCGTCGCTTCGACGATTCCCTCCACGCTCTGCGAGGGCTTCCGGCCCAGCCGTCCCGTCTTGGGGGCCAGTCCCCACGCCTGGGCGAGGCCGGGCGGCAGCGCCTCGTCGTCACCGGTCGTCATCGGGCTCATCTCCATGTCTCGTCCCCGGGGGAAATTGACTTTGTGGGCGCCTCACACTTTATATTAGTGTGGACCACACACGAATTGTTTGAGGATGTGAACGCCGATGAATCCCCCAGGTCAGAACCGCGCCCCAGGACGTCGCAGGCCACAGGTCAGGGCGCGACCGCGCCTACGGGCCCTGCTGACCGCTCTGCTCGGCGCCGTCATGACCGGCTGCGCCATGACCGGCTGCGCCGCCGGACACGCGCGGCCGGCCCAGCGTGCGGAGGGCGGCCGAGGCGGTCCCGCCACCGTGGTCAGGACGGACACCGGCCTGGTCGAAGGCCGCCTCGGCGCGGACACCCGGATGTTCCAGGGGATTCCTTACGCCGCCCCGCCGGTCGGGCGGTTGCGCTGGGCGTCGCCCCAACCGGCCGCGTCCTGGCCCGGCATACGGACCGCGACCGAGCCCGGCAACCGATGCGCACAGTCGGCGGGGCTCATCGACGAGCAGAGCAACAGCGAGGACTGCCTCTACCTGAACGTCACCACGCCCGCGGGCGGCGGCGCCCGCGAGCTGCCGGTGATGGTGTGGATCCACGGCAACGGCTTCATCAACGGCGCCGGAAGCCTCTACGACGCACAGCGCCTGGCCAGTCAGGGCAAGGTGGTCGTGGTCAGCGTCAACTACCGGCTCGGTGTCTTCGGATTCCTCGACCATCCCGCCCTCGACCACGGCCCGGCCGCGCACCTGTCGGGCAACTTCGGACTGGAGGACCAGCAGGCGGCGTTGCGCTGGGTGAAGCGCAACGCGGCGGCATTCGGCGGCGACCCGGCGAACGTCACGCTCTTCGGCGAGTCGGCCGGCGGCACCAGCGTCTGCGCGCATCTCGTCGCGCCGGGGTCAACGGGCCTGTTCCAGAGGGCGATCCTGCAAAGCGCCGAGTGCACGGGACGCAACTGGTCACCGGGCCCGCCCACCTGGTTCCCGCTGCCGCGCGCGGAGCGCGAGCGGCACGGACTCGACGTCGCGGCAAAGGTCGGCTGCTCCGACCTCCGGACAGCGGCGGCCTGTCTGCGCGCCGCACCCGTGAACGAACTCCTCAAGTGGTCCGACGACGGAGTCGGGTCAGGGCCGACGGTCGGCGGCGGCGTACTGCCCGTGAGCCCGGAACAGGCGTTCGCCACCGGCCACTTCAACCGGGTCCCCGTCATCCAGGGAACGACCCGGGACGAACACCGGCTGTTCACCGCGGCCATCGAAGCCGTGACCGGCCGGACGACGACCGACGCCGACTACCGGCAGCAGATCCGGACACTGTTCACCCCGGCCGACGCGGCCCGCGTCCTGGCCCGCTACCCCGCCGACCGCTTCACGTCCCCCGGCGAGGCGCTGTCCGCCGTCGTCACCGACTGGGCCTGGGGGTGCACCGTCCTCGACCGGGACCGGGCCCTGGACCAGCACGTGCCGACCTACGCCTACGAGTTCGCCGACGACGAGGCACCCTGGTTTAGCACCCTCAAGAAGCCCGACTTCCCCACCGGAGCGTTCCACGGCAGCGAGTTGCAGTATCTCTTCGCCGACGAGCAGCTCCCCGGTCCGGCCACCCCCGCCCAGCGCCGACTCGCCGACACGATGATCCGCTACTGGGCCCAGTTCGCCCACACGGGCGATCCGAACGGCCCCGGCACGGCGCCCTGGCCGCGCTTCGGCACCGGCCGGCACGTCCAGTCCCTGCAAGCGGGGAAGACGGAGCCGGTCGACCTCGCCCGGGAACACCAGTGCGGCTTCTGGCGGACCGTCGGCGGCTGACCGCTGCCGCGGCGCCCGTCCCCGCCGGGCTCACGGCCCGGCGGGACTCCGGATCCGGAACCCGGTCCCTCCCTGTAGGGCAACGTCACATTGTATGCTGGGAGTTCGTGTGTCTGGAGGATCGGTCATGGCTCATTTGTCGTCGCGCGGCGTCATTCCCGTACGGGAGCACTTGCGCGACCAGGTGGCCAACGCTCTGCGTGCCGCTCTCATCGCGGGCGAACTGCGGCCCGGTGCGGTGTATTCCGCGCCCATTCTGGCCGCCGAGTTGGGCGTCTCGGCCACCCCGGTCCGCGAGGCGATGCTCGACCTCGCCAAGGAGGGACTCGTCGAGGCGGTGCGGAACAAGGGCTTCCGTATCACCGAGATCACCGAACGCGATCTCGACGAGTACACCGAGATCCGCGCGCTGATCGAGGTCCCCACCATCGGGCGGGCCACCGCGGTGGCCACCCCCGAGCAGCTGGAAGCGCTGCGACCGCTCGCCCTGGAGATCGTGGAGACGGCCCGGGGACACGACCTGATCGGTTATCTGGAGGCCGACCGCCGGTTCCATCTCGGACTGCTCGCCCTGGCCGGGAACGGCCATCTGGTGGAGGTCGTGAGCGACCTACGGAAACGTTCTCGGCTGTACGGGCTGAACTGGCTCGACGAGACCGGTCGACTGGTGGCGTCCGCCCAGGAGCACATCGAACTGCTCGACCTCATGCTCGCCCGCGACTCCGAGGGCGCGCAGGAGTGCATCAGCCGCCACCTGGGCCACGTTCGCTCACTGTGGGCGGACGGCGCCGAGGGGGCGGCGACCGCGCCCAACGGACTCCAGCTCGGGACCGCCTGACGTACGGGATGGCCCGACGTACGGGATCGCCTGACGTGCGGGATGGCCAGACGTACGGGATGGCCTGACGTACGGTCCGGGGCGTCGCCCGGCAGCGGACGAGGCCGTCACCGACGGGAGCGTCCGGCGGGCGTCGCCGCCGGACGCCGACCCCGACCGCTCAGGGGTTGAGGAGTCCGCCCATCCACTCCTCGATCGCGTCGGGGGTCCGTGGCAGCGCACCGGACATGAGCCTCGCGCCGTCGGCGGTGATCACCAGGTCGTCCTCGATCCGCAGGCCCATGCCGCGCAGTTCGCGCGGCAGCGTCTCGTCGTCCGGCTGGAGATACAGTCCGGGCTCGACGGTGAGCACCTGCCCCTCCTCCAGAACGCCGTCGAGATACGTCTCGGCCCGTGCGCGCGCGCAGTCGTGCACGTCCATGCCGAGCATGTGACCACTGCTGCACAGCGTCCAGCGGCGGTACACGCCGCTGTCGGGGCTCAGCGCCTGTTCCGGCGGGATCTTCAGGACGCCCCAGTCGTACAGCCCCTCGGTGATGACCCGCATCGCGGCCAGGTGGAAGTCGCGGAAGCGCGCCCCCGGGCGCAGCGCGGCGATGCCCGCCTCCTGCGCCGCCAGCACCAGTTCGTACGCGGTGCGCTGGGCCGGTGAGTAGCGGCCGGACAGCGGCAGGGTGCGGGTGATGTCGGCGGTGTAGAGGGTGTCGGTCTCCACTCCCGCGTCCAGGAGCAGCAGTCCCGCGGGGTCCAGCGGGCCGTCGTTGCGTATCCAGTGCAGGACGCAGGCGTGCGCGCCGGAGGCGGCGATGGTCTCGTAGCCGACCCCGTTGCCCTCGGCGCGCGCCCGCAGGGCGAACACTCCCTCGATCCAGCGCTCGCCGCGCGGGTGCCGCAGCGCCTGGGGCAGCGCCCTGACCACGTCCTCGAAGCCGCTCGTCGTGTGGTGGACGGCGAGTTGCAGTTGGCTGACTTCCCAGGGGTCCTTGACCAGCCGGAGTTCGGCGAGGACGGTCGCCAACTCCGCGTCACCGGTGGACGGGTGGTTCCCGGAGCCGACCAACTCCTCGACGGCCGGGTCCACTCCGGTCAGCAGCCGGACCGGAGGGGAGGCTCCGGTCAGCGGCTTGACCAGGTCGTCCAGGTGCTCGCAGCGCAGCCCGCTGAGGGCGGCGGCCTCGTCGAGGTCGGGACGTCGGCCGACCCAGAACTCGCCGTAACGGCGGTCCCGGTAGAACTCCTGGCCGGTACGGGGCGAGCGGGGCCGCAGGTACAGCACGGCCTGATGGCCGCTGCCCGCCGGCTCCATCAGCAGGACGTTCCCCGGCTGGTCCTCGCCGGTGAAGCCGGTCAGCCAGGCGTACGCCGTGTGCGGGCGGAAGCGGTAGTCGGTGTCGTTGGACCGTACGGCGAGCCGTCCCGCCGGAATGATCAGCCGCTCGCCGGGGAACCGGGCGGACAGCCGGGCGCGGCGACCGGTCGTCAACTCCTCTGCGGGCAACCGGGTTTCCGGCGGGAGAGGGCTGGGCGCCCAGGCGGTGGCCATGAAGTCGCCCAGAGCGGAGGACACCGGCAGATCGTGGCTGCCGGTGTGCGGTGGGGTGGTGGGTTCGGTCATCGGTGCGCGACTCCTTCGGGTCGGTGCGCGAACGAGGAAAGAGGCCGAACAGGGCGAACGAGGAGGGTGAGGCACGGATCGGTAACGAGAGAGCTGACGGCTTGTCAATGCAATGTCACATTACTATGTTACGAGTCACATCGCACAGGTGTCCTGGCGGCCGCCCTTTTCTCACCCCTTGAAGGCGGTCGCGGTGCCGGGAACTCACAACGGAGTGACACACCATGACCAAGCGCATCAGCGTCGCGTTGGCGATCGGCATAACGACCTCGCTGGCCCTCGCCGCGACGTCCTGCTCGGCCGACACCAAGAGCAGGGACGGAGAGCACAAGGCCCCGGGAGTGGCCACCGGCACCGTCATCGGCGGTACTCCCGAGCGCGGCGGCACCCTCACCGTGCTGTCCAATCAGGACTTCGACCACCTGGACCCCGCCCGCAACTGGGTCATGCCGACCATGGACTTCGGCACCCGGCTGCTCTACCGGACGCTCACCACCTTCAAGGCCGCGCCCGGAACCGCCGGCGGCACGATCGTGCCGGACCTCGCGACCGACCTCGGACGCTCCTCGGAGTACGGGCGGGTGTGGACCTTCACCCTCAAACCGGGCCTGACGTACGAGGACGGCACCCCGATCAGGGCGCAGGACGTGAAGTACAACGTCGAGAGGTCGTTCTCGCCGGATCTGACCGGCGGCCCCGACTACGCCCGGCAGTACCTGGCGGACACCGACGGCTACACCGGGCCGCTGACCGGCAAGGAGCTGGACTCCATCCGGACGCCGGACGACCGGACCATCGTCTTCCACCTCAAGCGGCCGGTCGCCGAGTTCTCGTACACCGTCACCCTGCCGACCTTCTCGCCGGTCCCGAAGGCCCGCGAGACCGGGGTGCGGTACGACCTGCGGCCGTTCTCCTCCGGCCCGTACAAGATCGAGAGCTACAAGCGGGGCAAGGAGATGGTGCTGGTCCGCAACGCGCGGTGGAGCCCCGGGACCGACCAGGTGCGCAAGGCGTACCCGGACCGCATCGTGGTCACGATGGGTCTACAGGGCGGACAGATCGACGACCGGCTGATCGCGAGCTCGGGCGCGGACGCCTCGGCCGTCGAATGGGCCAATCTCAGTGCGGCCAGCGTCGCCAAGGTGCTGCCGAACCGGTCGGTACGGGAGCGGCTGTCCGCCGAGCCGACCGGCTGCACGGACATGCTCTATCTCAACACCGCGCGCGGGCCGTTCACCGATCCCACCGTGCGCGAGGCCATGCAGTACGCCGTCGACAGGTCGGCGCAGGTCACCGCGGACGGCGGACCGGCGCTCAACGACATCGCCACGCACTACCTGCCGCCGCTGCTGACCGGCGGGTTCGTCGCCCCGGTGTACAACGTGCCGCCGTCCGGCGACCCGGCGCGCGCCAAGGAGCTGCTGGCCAAGGCGGGCAAGCCGTCCTTGGACGCCACGCTCACCGTCGCCACCGGGGACAAGACCAGGGCCGAAGCGCTTCAGGCGTCGCTGTCCAAGGCCGGGGTGAAGGTGAGGATCGACGTCGTGGACCCGTCCGTCTTCTACGACACGGTCGGTGACACCGCCCACGCACCCGACATGACGCTCAGCGGCTGGTGTCCCGACTACCCCTCGGGTTCGACCTTCCTGCCCTTCGTCTTCGACGGGCGCACCATCAAGGCCAAGGGCAACCAGGGCAACTTCTCGCAGTTCCGCGACAGCGCGGTGGAGCGGCGGATGGACCAGATCGCCGCGATGTCCAACGCCAACCAGACCAAGGTCGCCTGGATCGGCCTCGACGCGACGATCATGCACAAGTCGCCCGCCGTACCGCTGCTGTGGCAGCGCAAGCCGCTGCTGGTCGGCACCAACGTGGCGGGCGCGTTCGGCCACTCGGCGTGGACCGGGCAGTTCGACTTCGCGGTGATCGGTCTCAAGGACCCCGCTAAGAGCCAGGGGTGAAGGGCGCCACCGGCATGACCACAGAGCGGAAGACCGCCCGGCGTCGGCGCGCCGGGCGGTCGCGGCCCAGCGGCTCCACCGACCTGCCGAATCCGATGCATCCGACCGATCCGAATCTATCTGACGAACCATCACGTCACCTGTCCGGCGGCTTAGTTGACACCAGCGGCGGCCCGTGGCGGCGTGCCTGGCGGCAGTTGTGGCACGAGCCCGCCGCCCGCTGCTCCCTCGTCGCGGTCGTCGTGCTGATCGTCGTGTCCGTCGCGGCGCCGCTCCTGGCCCGACTGGGCGGTTGGCGCCCCGACGAGTTCGACGAGAGCGCCATCGACCCCTACCTCGGCGGCATGCCCCGCGGTTCGTTCGGCGGCATGAGCGCCGACCACTGGCTGGGCGTCGAACCCGCCACCGGACGCGACCTGTTCGCCCGCGTCGTGTACGGCGCCCAGGTGTCGCTGATGATCGCCTTCGCCGCCACGGCCATCGTGGTCGTCGTCGGCACCGCCGCGGGCATCACCGCCGGTTACTTCGGCGGGCGGGTGGACAGCGTCCTGAGCAGGCTGATGGACCTGACCATGTCCTTCCCCTCCCTCATCTTCATGATCGCCATGATGTCGGTGGCCCAGGACGTCAACCGCGTCGCGCTGATGACCGGCGTCATCGGCCTGTTCGGCTGGCCCGGTATCGCGCGCATCGTCCGCGGCGAGACGCTGTCGCTCCGGCACCGCGAGTACGTCGACGCGGCACGGGTCGGCGGCTCCACGGCGCCGCGCATCCTGGCCCGCGAGGTTCTGCCCAACGTGTCGGGGCCGGTCATCGCGTACACCACCCTGCTCGTCCCCGGCATGATCAGCACCGAGGCGGCGCTCAGCTTCCTGGGCGTGGGTGTGCGGCCCCCCACCTCGTCCTGGGGGCAGATGATCTCCCAGGCCGTCGTCTACTACGACACGGACCCGATGTTCTTCGTGATCCCCAGCGTCTTCCTCTTTCTGGCGGTCCTCGCCTTCACCGTCCTGGGCGACGCCCTGCGCGACATCCTCGACCCGCGGGGAGGGCGGTCGTGACGCTCTACGTGATCCGCCGGCTGATCGGCGTGACGGGCGTGCTGCTCGCCGTCTGCGCCATCACCTTCACCATCTTCTATCTGCTGCCCGCCGACCCGGCCGCGGCGGCCTGCGGAAAGTCCTGCAGCACCGAACGCGTCGAGCAGGTCCGCCACATGATGGGTCTCGACCGGCCGGTCTGGCGGCAGTTCGCGGACTACCTCACCGGTATCTTCGCGGGCCGCGACCTGGGCAGCGGCCCGCACGCCGTGCACTGCGGCTTCCCCTGCTTCGGCTACTCCTACGAGAACTCGCTGCCGGTGTGGAGCCTGCTCACCGACCGGCTCCCGGTGTCCGTCTCGCTCGCGGTCGGCTCGGCCGTGCTGTGGCTCGTCCTCGGGCTGGGCGCGGGAGTCACCGCCGCCCTGAAGAAGGGGTCGCTCACCGACCGCGGACTGATGGTCGGCGCGGTCGCCACCGCCTCGCTTCCCGTCTACTTCACCGCCATGGTGCTGATCTGGGGAGCGGTCCGAATCGCCGGGGTGCTGCCCTATCCGTCCTACGTGGCCCTCACCCGCGACCCCGTGCACTGGGCGTCCAACCTGCTGCTGCCCTGGATCGCCCTGGCCCTGCTGTACGCGGCCATGTACGCCCGCCAGAGCCGCAGTTCGATGATCGAGGCGATGGCCCAGCCGTACATCAGGACCGCGCGGGCCAAGGGCATGCCCGAGCGCACGGTCGTGCTCAAGCACGGGCTGCGCTCCGGGATGACACCGGTCCTGACCCTCTTCGGCATGGACCTCGGCGGCCTGCTGGCGGGCGCCGTGATCACCGAGAGCATCTTCGGCATTCCCGGTGTCGGACAGCTCTTCTTCGACGCGCTCCGCCGTTCCGACCAGCCGGTGATCCTCGGCGTCACGCTGCTGGCCGCCTTCTTCATCGTCGGCGCGAACCTCGTCGTGGACCTGCTCTACGCCGTCATCGACCCGAGGGTGAGGTACTGAGATGGACCAGGACACCGCCGCCGCGGCCACGCCGCCGCTGTTGCGCGTGGACGGCCTCACCGTCTCCTTCCGCACCAAGCGCGGTCCGGTACGGGCCGTCGACGGCATCGGCTTCACCGTCGAGAAGGGGCGGACCCTCGGCCTGGTCGGGGAGTCGGGCTCCGGGAAGTCCGTCACCTCGCTCGCGGTCATGGGACTGCACGAGGACGCCGAGGTCACCGGTTCCATCGCGCTGGGCGGCCGGGAGCTGACCGGTCTGAGCGGTGCGCGACTGAGCGCGCTGCGCGGGCGCCGGATGGCGATGGTCTTCCAGGACCCGCTGTCCAGCCTGCACCCCTACTACACGGTGGGGGAGCAGATCGCCGAGGCGCACCGGCGGCACTTCCGCTCCGGCCGGGCGGTCGCCCGGCGCCGCGCGGTGGAGATGCTCGGCGAGGTCGGCATCCCCGAACCCGCCCGGCGGGTCGCGGAGTACCCGCACCAGTTCTCCGGCGGCATGCGGCAGCGCGTGATGATCGCCATGGCCCTGGCCTGCGAGCCGGACCTGCTCATCGCCGACGAGCCGACCACCGCGCTGGACGTCACCGTGCAGGCGCAGATCCTCGAACTCATCGCCCGCATCCAGCAGGAACGCGGTCTGGGGGTGGTGATGATCACCCACGACCTGGGAGTGGTGGCCCGCGTCGCCCACGAGGTGCTGGTGATGTACGGCGGCAGGGCGGCCGAACAGGCCACGGTGGACGCGCTGTTCGCCGAGCCCGCCCACCCGTACACCCGCGGGCTGCTCGACTCCCTTCCCCGGCTGGACGACGCGGACGACGCGCCGCTGCGTACCGTCCCGGGCTCACCGCCCTCGCTGCTCAGCCTGTCCGAGGGCTGCGCCTTCCTGCCCCGCTGCCCCCGGGCGGCGGTCGCGTCCGAGCCGGAGCGGGAGCGGTGTGCCACCCGGCGCCCGGCCCTGGAGGCGGTGCGGGGCGCGGGGTCGGCCCCGCCGGGGAAGGGCGGCGGGGGAGTGGCCGCCGGGGTCCCACGGGTCCCCGGGGACGAGGGAGAGGCTGCCGCGGCCCCGCCCGGCCCGGCGCATCTGACCGCCTGTCATCTGACGACGGCGGCGCGGTCCGCCGCCGATCCGCCCGCGGACGCCCGGAGCGGGCCGCCCCTCACCGTCAAGGAAACGCGATGAAGCGCACGGACCGAGCACGACCGGCGACGGGATCAGGCCCCGGTACGGGGGCGGCCGTCGCCGATACGAACGGACAGCGCGCCGGGACCGCCCCCGACCGGCGATGGCACCTCGAACCCGTCGCCGCCGCGGACGGCGGACCGCCGCCCGCCCTGGAGCCGGGCGGCGAACCGCCGTTGCTGTCGGTCCGCGGCCTGGTCAAGACCTTCCCCGGACGACGGCGGCTGGGCAGGGCGACGGCCCCGGTGCGCGCGGTGGACGGGGTCGGCTTCGACCTGGCGGCCGGTGAGACGCTGGGGCTGGTCGGCGAGTCGGGATGCGGCAAGTCCACCACCGGACGGATGGTGGTGCGGCTGCTCGAACCCACGGCCGGCAGTATCCGGTTCGCGGGACAGGACATCACGCATCTGGGCCAGCGGCGGCTCCGGCCGCTGCGGCGGCACATCCAGATGGTCTTCCAGGACCCGTACTCCTCGCTCAACCCCCGGCAGACCGTGGCCCGTATCGTCACCGACCCGCTCCTGGCGCAGGGCACGTCGGCAGGCAGGGCCAGGATCCGCGCCGCCGAACTGCTCGACCTCGTCGGCCTGTTGCCCGAACACCTCGACCGGTATCCGCACGAGTTCTCCGGCGGGCAGGCGCAGCGGATCGGCATCGCCCGCGCCCTGGCCACCGAACCGCGGCTGGTCATCGCGGACGAACCCGTCTCGGCGCTCGACGTCTCGGTGCAGGCGCAGATCGTCAACCTGATGGAACGTCTCCAGGACGAACTCGGCCTGGCCTACGTGTTCGTGGCCCACGACCTCTCGGTCGTCAAGCGGGTCTGCGACCGGGTGGCGGTGATGTACCTCGGCCGTGTCGTCGAGATCGGTGACAAGTCCCAGGTGTACGAGCGCCCCGCGCACCCGTACACCGCGGCGCTGCTGTCGGCGGTGCCGGTACCCGACCCGGCGGTGGAACGCGTGCGGCAGCGGATCGTGCTGCGCGGCGATCCGCCCAGTCCCGCGGCGCCGCCGTCGGGCTGCGCCTTTCACCCGCGCTGCCACAAGGCACAGGAGATCTGCGGCGTCACCCGCCCCGAACTGGCCGGTCCGCCGCGCCGACAGGTCGCCTGCCACTTTCCGGACGCCGATTGAGGGAGCCGATTGACGGGGCCGCACGACCACGCCGACTGACGGGGCCGGTCGACCGCGCCGCTTGACAGAGCCGCACGCTCGGACCGCTTGACGGGGCCGCCTGACCGGCCGAGGCACGGGTCAGGTCGGCAGGGCTGCTCCGTGCGCCGGACAGCGGGGTCGAGCGACTCCGCCGCGTCCGCCTGCGCGCGGTCCGCCCGCGGTCCGGGCGCGGGGAATTCCTGGGCGCGGGGGAGCGGGGAAACGGCCTGGGGCCACCGGAATTCCGGTGGCCCCAGGCCGTTTTCGCGAGTTCTCCACCCAGGGTTCCCAAGCGATGTGACATGTGCAATGGTACATGGCGCACAACCTGAAAGCCGTGCTCATGCCAAAAGCTGAGGCACGGCTCGCGGTCCGTCCGGGACCGCACCGCCCACTCCCCACAGTGCCGGGCGGGCCCGGACGGGTGCACCGCGAATCCCCCCTCGCCGCGCAACGGAGCGCGGCACACACCGCTGGGAGGCGGCACGTGAACACCCAACCGGTACGACGAAGTCTCACCGGGTTCCTGATACTCGCCCTGGCCATGTGCCTGGGCATCGGCATGCTGATCCACCCGGAACGGGCCGCGGCAGCGCAGCCGAAGCCCGCCGGGACCGCGGCCACCCGCCCCGGCCCGGCGGCCCAGCCCGCCACGGTCGCCGCGGCGAAGTCCGACCACACCGGAGCCGGTTCGCTCAGCGCGGCCGACCGGGCGCCGCTGCCCGCGTCCAAGGACGCGCTCAAGCAGGACTACGACGCGCCGACGGCGCCGGTGGTCAGCCACTCCGCGCCGTCCATGAAGGCCGCGGCGCGGGCCAAGGCCAGGGCCAACGGCCTGACCGCGGCGGCGACATGCAACGCCTCGGACTTCACCGGCCGGACCGGCAGCGCCCTCGTCGCCCAGATCAAGGCGTCCACCACGGACTGCGTCAACACGCTGTTCAACCTGACCGGCACCGACGCCTACAACGCCTTCCGCGAGGCGCAGATGACCACCGTCGCCTACGCCATGCGCGACGGCTCGGCCGCCTACCCCGGTGACAGCAGCACCGGCATGCCGCAGCTCGTGCTCTACCTGCGGGCGGGCTACTACGTCCAGTACTACAACTCCTCGGCGGTCGGCAGTTACGGCACCGCCATGGTCACGGCCATCCGCAGCGCCCTGGACGCCTTCTTCGCCAGCGCCCACTCCGGCGACGTCACCGACGCCAACGGCGAGGCCCTCGCCGAGGCCGTCACCCTGATCGACAGCTCCGAGCAGGACGCCCGCTACCTGTACGTCGTCAAGCGGCTGCTGAACGGCTACAACAGCTCGTACGACGCGTCCTGGTACATGCTCAACGCCGTCAACAACGTCTACACCGTGCTGTTCCGCGGCCACCAGTTCCCGGACTTCGTCGCGGCCGTCGTGGCCGACCCGAGCGTGCTGGACACGCTGTACAACTTCGCCGGCTCGCACCTGGCGCTGCTGAGCACCGACCAGGCGTACCTGACGTCCAACGCCGGGCGTGAACTGGGCCGGTTCCTCCAGGAGTCGGCCCTGCGCGCCAAGGCCAGCCCGCTGGTGGCCGCGCTGCTGAGCCGGACCGCCATCACCGGACCCACCGCGGCCCTGTGGGTCGGCCTGGCCGAGATGACCAGCTACTACGACGCGTCCAACTGCTCGTACTACGACACGTGCAACCTCGCCGACCGGCTCAAGAGCTCGGTGCTCACGTCCAACTACACGTGCAGTTCCAGCATCCGCATCCTCGCCCAGGACATGACCGCCGCTCAGCTCAGCTCCTCCTGCGCCAGCCTGCGCGCCCAGGACGCGTACTTCCACGGCCTCGTCCACGACAGCGGGCCCGTCGCCAACGACAACAACTCCACCATCGAGGTGGTGGTCTTCAACTCCAGCACCGACTACCAGACATACGCCGGGGCCATGTACGGCATCGACACCAACAACGGCGGCATGTACCTGGAGGGCGACCCCGCCGCGGCCGGAAACCAGCCCCGCTTCATCGCCTACGAGGCCGAGTGGGTGCGCCCGGACTTCCAGATCTGGAACCTGAACCACGAGTACACGCACTACCTCGACGGCCGGTTCGACACCTACGGCGACTTCACCGCGAGCACCGCCACGCCGACCACCATCTGGTGGATCGAGGGCTTCGCCGAGTACGTCTCCTACTCCTACCGCAACGTGGTCTACACCGACGCGCAGAACCAGGCCGCGACGCACGGCTACACCCTGCGGTCGATCTTCGGCAACACCTACGACTCGGGCCAGACCCTGGTCTACAACTGGGGCTACCTCGCGGTGCGTTACATGCTCCAGTCGCACCCGGCGGACGTCACCGCGCTGCTCGCCGACTACCGCAGTGGCGACTACGCCGCCGCGCAGACCCTGCTCACCAGCACCATCGGCACGCGCTACAACAGTGACTGGGACGCCTGGCTGACCAAGTGCGCGGTGGGGAACTGCGGCAGCATCGGCGGCGGCAACCCGCCCGGCAACCAGGCGCCCACGGCCGCCTTCACCTCGACCGTCAGCAATCTGACCGCCGCCTTCACCGACAAGTCGACGGACAGCGACGGCACCATCGCCTCCCGCGCCTGGAACTTCGGTGACGGCACCACCTCCACCGCCGCCAACCCGTCCAGGACGTACACGGCCGCGGGCACGTACACCGTGACACTGACCGTCACCGACAACGGCGGCGCCACCAACACCACGTCGCAGACGGTCACGGTCGGCAGCGGCACGGCGCCCGAGTGCACCGGCGCCGACGTCAACCAGCTCGGCAAGAACTGCAAGCGCGGCAATCTGTCGGCGCCCACCGGCGACTACGCCTACCTGTACCTCTACCTGCCCGCGGGCACCACGACCCTGAAGATCACCTCGGCCGGCGGGACCGGCAACGCCGACCTCTACTACAGCAACACCGGGTGGGCCACGACCGCCAGCTACACCAGCAAGGCCACCGGCAGCGGCAACGCCCACACCCTGACCGTCACCAACCCGGCGGCCGGTTACGTCTACGTCAGCCTCTACGCCGTCCAGGGCTTCAGCGGAGCCTCGGTCACCACGTCCTACTGATCCCGGCCGCCTGCCGGTAGCGGGCGCACGGAACAGGAGGCACCACGGTCCGAAGGGGCGGACAGCGGTCACCACCGCTGTCCGCCCTCCGGGCCGCCCGTACCCCGGAAGCGGGGCGACCCCTCGCTTCCGGCCGGTCGGTCAGTGGGTAAGTCGGTCGACAAGGCGGTCGTTCAGCCGGTCAGTCGTCGACGGCGCACCGGAAGCCGCCGTGCGCCGTGGTGCTGTCCGGAGTGTTGGAGGTACGGGCGGCGACCCGGTAGCGGTTGCAGTAGGAGTGGTGGCACAGATACGAACCGCCGCGCAGCACCCGGTTGTCGCCGACGGGAGGACCCACCGGGTCTACCCGTGTCTCGGGCCGGGGCGCGGCGTGCCAGTCGGGGGAGAACCGGTCCGCGCACCACTCCCAGACATTGCCCGAGGCGTTGTGGAGCCCGTAGCCGTTGGGAGTGAAGGCGTTGGCGGGCGCGGTGCCCAGATATCCGTCCTCGCGGGTGTTGCGGACCGGGAAGTCGCCGCGCCAGATGTTGCAGCGGTGCCGCCCGTTGGGGGTCAGCTCGTCCCCCCAGGGGAAGCGGGCCCGTACCAGTCCGCCGCGTGCGGCCTTCTCCCATTCCGCCTCGGTGGGCAGCCGCTTGCCCGCCCAGGCCGCGTAGGCGACGGCGTCGTGCCAGGAGATGTGCACCACGGGGTGGTTGCCGCGCTCCCCGATCGAGGTGCCGGGGCCTTCGGGCGAGCGCCAGCAGGCGCCCGAGACCGCTCGCCACCACGGCGCGCCCGGCACGCGGCCGGGAAGCACCGCGTGCCGCGCCCGCGGAGGCACGAAGCCGCCGAAGACGTAGGACCAGCCGCTCAGTTCGGCCTGGGTGCGGTAGCCGGTGGCCTTGACGAACACGGCGAAGCGGGAGTTGGTGACGCATGTCGCGTCGATGCGGAAGGCGCTGACCGTCACCTCGCGCACCGGCCCCTCGCCGTCGTCGGGGAACGCGTCCTCGTCGTCGCCGCCCATCAGATAGGGGCCTGCGGGCACGGCGACCATGCCGCGCAGCACCTCCGCGCGCGGGCGGTCGGGAACGGCGAAGTCCCGTGGCGGAGGCGTGAGTTCGGACCCTGTCCCGGCTCCGGCCTCGGCCGTTCCGCCGTGACCGCCGGGGCCGCAGCACGCCGTCACCGGGCACCACCGGCGTCACCCGTGCCACCGGCCGGATCGCCGCGGCGTCCCGGCGGCGGCGCACCGCCGTCCACGAGGGCGTCGACCCGCTCGCCCGCCGCGTGCAGCAGCATCGCGACGGCGCCCTGGGCCGCGGCGTCGTCGCCGAGCGTGGAGGCCCTGACGGGGATGGTCCGCGCGGCGGCCGGCAGGGAGAACGCCGTGAGCTGCTCGCGGACCGTGTCGAGGACCGGAGCGCCGAGGGCGGCGAGTTCACCGGCGATCACCACGCACGCGGGGTCCGTCTGGGCGGCGAGCGCGGCGAGCACACGGCCCGCCGCCGTCGCGGCCCCGGCCACGACGTCGGCCGCCGGTCGCTCGCCGGACGCGGCCCGCGCCACCAGTTCGCGCGCGTCCCGGAGGCTCGCCCCCCTGGCGCGGCACTCGGCCAGCAGCGCGGGGATGCCGATCACGCCCTCCAGGCAGCCGCGGCCCCCGCAGTAGCAGTCCGCTCCGCGCGGGTCGCAACTGGTGTGGCCGATCTCGCCCGCCGCGCCGTGCGCGCCGCGTACCAGTCGGCCGTCCACCACGAGCCCGCCGCCGACCCCCTGCGACCAGTGCAGGTACACGATGTCGGACAGGCCGCGCGCCGCGCCCCAGGTGATCTCGGCCAACGCGGCCAGCCGCGTGTTGTTGTCCGTGACCACCGGCGCCTCGAAGTGGTCGCCGAGCCCGGCGACGATCCGGGCCGCGGAGGCCGCCCGGTCCGCGGGGTCCGGCGGACGCTCGTCGTCCGGGCGCCGCACCGGCCCCGGCAGGCCGAGGCCGACGCCGGTCACCGGGGCGAGGCTCACCCCGTGCTCCGCGACCAGTTCGCCGACGGCGGCGACGACCGCGGCCACCCGCTCGTCGGGTCCGGCCTCCGCCCGCAGCGCGGTGCTGGACCGGGCGACGACCTCGTGGGCGTGGTTGGCGATCACGATCTGCAAGCGGGTCGGAAGCAGCCCGATGCCGATGAGCTGCGCGCCGCGCGGGTTGAGGGAGACCGCCATGGCCGGGCGGCCGGGACCCCTCGGCGGCCTGGTGCCGGTGCGGGCGCCCGCGTCGGCGGTCGGGTCCGGGGCGCCGTCCGCCGCGGACGCGGTCGCGGCGGCCGTCCCCGTACCGCCGCCGGAGCCCGCCGCCCAGGTGCCGTCCGGCGCGGTCATCGGCCGCTCGACGACGGCCTCGCGGGCGAGCAGGTCCGAGACGATCGTGAACAAGGTGGTGCGGGAGAGCCCCAGCCGCTCGATCAGCTCCGCGCGGCTCAGCGCTCCCGCGCGCCGCAATTCGCCGAGCACCGCCGCCTCGTGGGCGGCGCGCAGTCGGTGCAGTGCGGCTCCGCGTCGGTCTGGCATGTCCGCATGATCGGACCGCGCCGTGGATTCTGTCAAGTTTCGGGACTAATCCATCCGCGCTGGTCAGTGCCTTCGGCGGTGAGGTGCTCGCCGGATTCGGGGACCATCGGCCGGTGATTAGTCCCGAGGGTTGACCAAAATGCCGGGCCGTCCTTACGGTGCACGGGAGCCGACCAAGCGACGACAGCGCCGCGAGCGGCGGGAGCGGAGGGGCGGCGGCCGGTGAGCCCGCACAACATCCTTTTTCTGATGACCGACCAGCACCGGGTGGACACCCTCGGCGCGTACGGCAACACCGTCGTCGAGACCCCGGCCCTGGACGGACTCGCGGCGCGGGGGACGCGGTTCGACCGGTTCTACACCCCGACGGCGATCTGCACACCGGCACGCGCGTCGCTGGCCACCGGCCTGCACCCGTTCCGGCACGGCCTGCTCGCCAACCCCGAGCGCGCCGCCGGCGGCCAGGACGAGCTGAACGAGAGCCAGCCACTGCTCTGGCCCCAACTGCGGGCGGCCGGTTACCAGGTCGGCCACGTCGGCAAGTGGCACATCGGCCGCGAGCACGGCCCCGAGCACCACGGCCTGGACGGCGAGCACCTGCCCGGCGCGCTCAACCCCGTACGCCACCCGTCGTACCAGCGATGGCTGGCGGACCGCGGCCTGCCGCCGTTCGCGGTGACCGACCCCGTCTTCGGCACCGCCGCCAACGGCGTCGGCCGGGGCCACCTCATCGCGGGTCGGCTGCGGCAGCCCGTCGAGGCCACCGTCGAGGCGTTCCTCACCGACCGCACCCTCGCGCTGCTGGAGCGGTACGCCGCCGGCCGGCGCACGTCAGGGCGGCCGTTCATGCTGTCCTGCCACTGGTTCGGACCGCATCTGCCCTATCTCGTGCCCGACCACTACTACGACCTCTACGACCCGGACGATGTCGTCCTGCCCGAGTCGATGGCCGAGACCTTCGCGGGCAAGCCCGACGTACAGCGCCGCTACAGCGAATACTGGTCGGCCGACGCCTTCGACGCGGACGCCTGGCGCAAGCTGAACGCCGTCTACTGGGGCTACGTCACCATGATCGACCACCAGATCGGCCGGATTCTGCGCGCCCTGGAGGAGTACGGCCTGGGCGACGACACCGCCGTGTTCTTCACCGCGGACCACGGCGAGTTCACCGGTGGCCACCGGCTGAACGACAAGGGCCCGGCGATGTACGAGGACATCTACCGCGTCCCCGCCATCGCGCGGGTGCCGGGCGGGCCCGCCCAGGTCTCGGACGCCTTCGCCACGCTCACCGACCTCAACCCCACTCTGCTGGACATCGCGGGCCTGCCCGCCTCCGAACCCTGCGACGGAGACAGCCTGTTGCCGCTGCTGACAGGCGACACCGGGGGAGCGCGCGCGGTCCTGGACCGGACCGAGGTCGTCGCCGAATTCCACGGCCACCACTTCCCGTACTCCCAGCGCATGATCCGGGACCGCCGGTACAAGCTCGTCCACAACCCGGAGAGCGTGCACGAGCTGTACGACCTGGACCGCGATCCGCACGAGTTGCGCAATGTCCACGGGTCCCCGGCGTACGCCGACGTCAGGCGGGAGCTGACCGGGCGGCTGTACCGAGAACTGCTGCGCCGCGGCGACCCCGCCCACAGTTGGATGGGCTACACGGCCGACATCGGCGGCCACCGCGCACCGGACCTCGACGGCGTGGCCGACGACCTCGGCTGAACCGGCCGGTCACCCGGGCCCGGCCCTCCCGCACCGGCCCGCCCCCGACCGCTGGGCCCGTCCGCCCGCGCCCCACCTCACCATCCGCCCACCAGGGAGACCCACCATGGCAAGCCACGATCCGCGGCGCCCGAACGTCCTGCTCATCCTCAGCGACGACCAGGGCCACTGGGCCCTCGGCTGCGCGGGCAACGACGAGATTCTTACCCCGTCCCTCGACGCGCTCGCCGAGAGCGGCACCCGGCTGGAGAACTTCTTCTGCACTTCCCCGGTCTGCTCACCGGCCAGGGCCAGCCTCTTCACCGGCCAGATCCCGTCCCGCCACGGCGTGCACGACTGGCTCTCCGGCGGCCACGCGGGCCCGGACGGCCAGGACTTCCTCGCCGGACAGCGGCTGTTCACCGACGAGTTCGCCGACGCCGGCTACCGGCTGGGCCTGTCCGGCAAATGGCACCTCGGCGCCAACGACCGGCCGCGCCCCGGGTTCACGCACTGGTACGCGCACGAGAGCGGCGGCAGCGCCTACCACGACGCGCCGATGTACCGGCACGGCACGAGGGAACCGGCCGCCGGATACCTCACCGACGTCCTGGCCGACGACGCGGTGGACTTCCTGAACGGCGAGGCCGGACGGGAAGAGCCCTTCTACCTCTCGCTGCACTTCACCGCCCCGCACAAGCCCTGGAAGGGCCAGCACCCGCCGCAGGTCGAACGCCTCTACGCGGACTGCGCGTTCGACACCTGCCCGCAGGAGGAACCGCACCCGTGGCAGCCGCTGGTCGACGGCGTACCGGTCGGCGGCGAGGCCGACGTCCGGGCCGCACTCGTCGGCTACTTCGCCTCCGTCACCGCCATGGACACCGCCGTCGGACAGGTCCTGCGGACCCTCGCGGACCTGGGCCTCACCGACAGCACGCTGGTGGTGTTCTCCAGCGACAACGGCTTCAACTGCGGCCACCACGGCATCTGGGGCAAGGGCAACGGCACCTTTCCGCAGAACATGTACGACAGTTCGGTCAAGGTCCCGGCGATCATCGCGCAGCCCGGCCGGATCAGCGCGGGCTCGGTGCGCCACGAACTGCTGTCGGCGTACGACTTCGCCGCCACGCTGCTGGAGTGCGCCGGGCTGGACGCGGAACCGTTCGAGACCGGACCCGGCAGATCCTTCGCGCCACTGCTGCTGACCGGCCGGCCGAGCCAGCCGCCGCCGCCCCGGCCCGTGGTCGTCTACGACGAGTACGGTCCCGTCCGGATGATCAGGACCGCCGAGTGGAAGTACGTCCACCGGTACCCGCACGGTCCGCACGAGCTGTACGACCTGGCCGCCGATCCGGGCGAGCGCGTCAACCTCGTCGCCGACCCGGCGCACCGCGAACGCGTCGGCGACCTGCGGCGCCGGCTCGACGCGTGGTTCACGGAACACGGGGACCCGGCGCGGGACGGCAGCCGCCTGCCGGTCACCGGAGCCGGGCAGCGCGCGCCGCTGGACGCCGGACGGGGCGGCGCCGACGCTCCGGACGCGGACCCGCTCGGCGCCTTCGACGACCCCGAGTGGCAACCGCCGCATCCGCCGTTCAGTCCTTCTTGAATCGTTCTGTCCCCGGCCGCTGTGATGCAGGCGAACCCCTCCCCTCACGGGAACCCGGCGAGGGAGTACCGGAGGACAGACCATGCCAGAGCAGGCCCAAGGATTCACGCGACGCAAGGCGCTGATCGGCGCCGCACTCGGATCGGCCGCCGCCGCGCTGCCCGTCGCGGCCGCACCGGCGGCGGCCGACAGCCCGGCGGCGAACGGCGCCGCGGCCGGCCCCCCGGGGCAGGCCGCGGACGCGCCGACCGTCGAGGACCAGGCACTCGCCCTCGACCCGCCGGTGTTCCTCTTCGAGACCCGGATACCCGAGCACCTGCGCACCGGGCCCGGCTCGCGGGTGAGCATCAGCGCCGCCACCGCCCGGATCGGCCCGCACTCCCTGCGCTGGGACTACCGGCCGGGCGCCGAACTGGAGATCCGTACCCCGCTGCGCTACGCACCCGACGCGTATCGCGACGGCGACGACCAGGCGACCATGGGGACGGTCGACACCTTCGCCGTGTGGATCCACAACGACCGGGCCCTCGACGACGTGCTCCGGGTGGAGTTCGGGCGCGGCCGGCGCGCCGACGCGTGGTGCGACATCCACCTCGGCTTCACCGGCTGGCGGACCGTGTGGATCCGCTACGGGTACGACCTGTCGGGAAAGCCGCGCGCGGGCATGGACACCCTGCGGTTCGTCGCGCCCCGGCGCTCCGGCGCGGGCACCTTCCACCTCGACCAGCTCATCGTCAACACCGAGCTGCGCCCCGACCATCCCACCCGTGACCGGCAGGTGCCGTTCGTCAACCGCGAGGGCGACCGGGCCGCCAACGCCCATTGGCTGGCCCTGCTCTCGTACGCCGACCGGCTCGCCGCGCACCCGCTGCCGACACCCGAGCCCACAGCGGGGGAGAGCGCCTCGCTCGCCGAGGTGACCCGGCGCTATCACGCGGTCCTGCGCAAGTCCCTCACGGTGGACGACGCGGCGGTGGCGGCGCTGGCCGCCGCGACCGACGGCCTCGGTGTGCCGTACCCCGGCGAGCGGGCGCCGGGCCGGGCCGTCGACTCCTACCAGACGGAGATCTACCCGCCGCGGATCGCCGCCGCGCTCAACGCGTTCGTCGCCGGCAGCCCGCTGCGCCAGGTCACCGACCTGATGTACCAGATCGCCTGCGCGTACGACGCCGCGTCGCACGACGCGCACCGGACCCGGCTCACCGATCTGTACGTACGGATCCTGGACCACCTCCGCGAACAGGGCTGGGCGGCGGGGAGCTGCCAGGGCACGATCCACCACCTCGGCTACCAGTTCCGCGGTTTCTACGACTCCGTCCACCTGATCCGTGACGCCCTGGCCGAGCGGGGGCTGCTGGACGGTGTCCGGGAGGACCTGGCCTGGTTCACCGGACTCGGCCGACTGCTCCAGGACTTCGGCGACGCCGAGTCCTACGGCGGCATCTTCGACATCCTCAACACCAACCTCCAGGGCATGCTCGGCACCGCCCTGCTCATGCCGACCCCGGCCGGGCAAGTGGCGCACCTGCACGCGCTGCGGCGCTGGCTGGACGCCGCCCTGACCGTCTCGCCCGGCATCATGGACGGCTTCAAGGCCGACGGCTCCGTCTTCCACCACCTGGGCATGTACCCGGACTACGCCCGCGACGGCTACAAGGGGTCGGCCCCGACCGTCGACATCCTCAGCGGCACCGCCTTCCGGGTGGGGGAGGCGGCACACGGCCGCTACAAGGACGCGTTGCTGCGGATGCGCGTCTACGCCAACGCCTCCGACTGGCCGCTGTCGCTGGCCGCCCGGCACCCCACCGGTCTGACCGCGCTCGCCCTGCCGCCCTACCAGTCGCTCACCACCGCCGGGTCCCCGGACGGCTCGCGGGAGCTGGACCCCGAGGTGGGCGCGGCGTTCCTGCGCCTGCTGCCCGCCAAGCCGAGTTCCGTGCAGAAGGCGCTGGCCCAGCGGTTGGCCGCCGCGGGCGTCACGGCGGAAGCCGCGCCGACGGGCAGTTGGGCGATGAACCACAGCGCGCTGGCCCTCCACCGACGCGACAACTGGCTGGTCGCGGTCCGCGGCCACAGCCGCTACCTGTGGAGCACCGAGATCTACGCCACCGACAACCTCTACGGGCGGTACACCACCTACGGCCAGATCCAGGTCCTCGGCCGCGGCGACCCGGTCGACAACCTCGCCAGCGGATTCCGGCAGCCCGGCTGGGACTGGAACCAGTGGCCGGGCACCACGGCCATCCGCCTGCCCTACGAAGAGCTGCGGTCCAACCTCGCGGGCGCGATCGAGCAGATGCCGCTCACCGAGTCGCGGTTCGGCGGCGCGGGCACCATCGACGACCGGCACGCCGTCTTCGCGATCGACCTGCGCGAACACCCCGTCTTCAACCCCTCGCACCGGGCACGCAAATCGGTGTTCCTCTTCGACGAGCGGGTCATCGCCCTCGGCTCCGGCATCCGCAACGACGACTCCGTCCACCCGACGCGGACCACGCTCTTCCAGTGCCACCTGGCCGAGCCCTCGGAGCCGGTGATCCACAGCGCCCTGGGCGCGGTCGCCGACTTCCCCTACGCCGTCGACCGCACGCCGTCCGACCCGACGTGGCTGATCGACCCGGTCGGCAACGGCTACTGGATACCGCCGGGCCAGCGGCTCGCCCTGACCCGCGCCTCCCAGACCGCTCCCGACCAGAGCACGGGCACACCCGGTACTGCCGACTTCGCCACCGCGTGGCTCGACCACGGGAGCGCGCCGCGCGGCGGCCGTTACGCGTACGCCCTGATCGTGGACGCCACACCGGAGGACATGAGGGAGTTCGCGGCGCGGATGGCCGACCCGACGATCGCGCCGTACTCGGTGCTGCGCCATGACGACGGCGCGCACGTCGTGCACGACCGGGCCACCGGGATCACCGCGTACGCCGTCTTCGAGCCGCAGCGCACCCTGGCGGCGGGCGGCCCGATCGCGGCGGTGGACACGCCCTCGCTGCTGCTCGCGCGCCCGGACTCGGGCGGCCTCGTGCTGTCCGTCACCGATCCCGACCTGCGCCTGTACGAGGGCCGGGACCGGGACCAGTACGACCGGAACGGCGCGTTCGTCGGTGTGCTCAGCCCGTTCTCCAGGCCCTGGCGGGACAGCCGGGGCGGCACCCACCGGCTGCGGCTGGTCCTGCGTGGCGCCTGGCGGACCGCCGAGCCCCACACCGAGGTCCGCACCGCCGTGCACGGCGGCCTGACCTCGGTGGACGTCCGGTGCCACCTCGGCCTGGGGGTACAGATCCGGTTGCGGTCCGCGTGAAGGCGCCGGGTGGCGGATGAGCGGGCGACGGAAAGGGCCGGTGCCGGGGGTTTCCTCCCGGGCACCGGCCCTTTCGGGCGTCGGCGTCAGACGCTCTGCGCGGCGCCCACTCCGACCGGCTCTCCGGTCGCGGCCGAGGTGTACGACGCCAGGACGAGTTCCACGATGTGGCGGCCGTGTTCCGGGGTGACCCGGGGGGCGGCGCCGCCGACGGCCGCGACGAAGTCGGCGAGCTGCTCGCGGAAGGCGTCCGGGATGTCGGTACCACTTGGGGTGTGGATCTGCCGGGTGCGGCCGTCGATGCGCAGAAACGTTCCCGCCCGCGGGTCGGCGACCACCGAACCGCGTTCGCACACCACGGTCAGCTCGTCGACCTTGTGGGGCGGGTCGGAGATCACCGAGACACCGGCCAGCCCGCCGTTGGCGAGCCGCAGCGCGACGGTGCCGTCGGTCTCGACGGGCGCGCCGAACCGCTCGGTGACGGCCGCGGTCAGCGAGACCGCGGGCGCGCCGCCCAGCCAGACCGACCGGTCCAGGCAGTGGGCGCCGATGTTCATCAGCGCGCCGCCGCCCGCCAGTTCACGGGAGAAGAACCAGGGGGAGCGGGTGCCGGGCCGGTAGTCCGTGCTGCGGTAGTCGTGCACGGCCAGCGGCGCGCCCAGCACACCGTCGGCGATCGCCCGCTCGGCGGCGCACTTGTCGGGCAGGAAGTGCTGGATGTGCCCGACGGCCAGGGTGACCCCGGCCTGAGCGCAGGCCGCGGCCATCGCGTCGCAGTCGTCGAGGGTGGTGGCCATTGGCTTCTCCACCAGCACATGCAGGCCGTGCGCGGCGGCGTCCAGGACCATCCGGCTGTGGAGCGCGTGCGGGGTGTTGACGATGACCGCGTCGACCGAGCGGCAGGCGAGCAGGTCGCGGTAGTCGGTGAAGGTCGCGGCCCCGTGCGGGGCGGCGACCCGGCGGGCCGCCGATTCCTCCAGGTCACAGACCGCCGTCAGGCGGGTGTCCGCGATCCGGTCCGCGGCCAGGGCGTGCAGGTCCGCGACCGCGCCCGCGCCGATCAGTCCGATACGCATGGAACTCCTTGTCGGTGGGATTCAGGACATCTCGGGGAGCGGTCGCGGCTCCGCGTGGAGCGCGGCGGCCCCGCAGGAGGCGCGCACGACGATCCGCGGGCGGAGCAGCACTTGGTGCAGGGGACAGGCGTCGCCCTCGGAGAGCCGGCGCAGCAGCACCTCGGCCGCCATCCGGCCGACCCGGTACTTCGGCGGGGAGACCGCGGTGAGCGGCACCTCCGCTATGTCCGCGGTCTCGTCGTCGTACGAGACCAGGGCCAACTGCCCCGGGATCTGCGTGCCGTGACGTCGGGCGGCGGCCTCCAGCAAAATCGCCTCCCGGTCGCCGAAGACCAGGGCCGCGGTCGTCCTGGACTCCATCAGGTCGGCGATCATCCGGTCCGCCAGCGCGGCGGTCCACTGCGCCTTCTCGGCTTCGTGGCGGAAGCTCCCCGACAGCCCGAGGTCGTCCATCGCCCGCCGGAAACCCAGTGCGACGGCGACCCCGGTCGGATTGCGGCTGCGGGTGATCAGCGCGATCCGCTCGTGCCCCAGCCGGTGCAGATGCAGCACCGCGTCGTACGCGCCGCCCAGATGGTCGGAGCAGACGTGCTCGGTACGGTCACCGGGACCCGCGTCGATGAGGCGGCGCTCCAGCAGGACCGCGGGCACCGGCAGCGACATCAGCTCACCGGCCCGGACCCCGGGGTCCTCGATTCCGGTCAAGGTGGGTACCAGCAGCAGCCCGTCGACGCCGGATTCCAGCAGGAAGCCCAGGTCGCGGTCCTCCTCGGCGCGGTCGTAGTGGTACGTGGCGAGTTGCAGGCCGACACCGGCCGCGGACAGCGCCTCCTCGATGCCCTGGAGCACCCGGGGGTAGTACAGCTTGGTGTCGGGGACGAGCACGCCCACGGTCCGCCGGGTGCGCGGCGCCTGCTGCCGGGGGCTCGCCACGAAGCTGCCCGAGCCCTGCCGCCGTACCACCAGACCCTCTTCGACCAGCAGGTCGAAGGCGCGCCGCACCGTGGTCAGCGACAGGCCGGTCTCCTGGGACAGCCCGCTCTCGGTCGGCAGCTTCGCGCCGGTGGGCCAGTCGCCGGCCAGGATGCCGCGGCGCAGTTCCGCCGCGAGCGACTGGAACTTGAGGTTGCGCGCGGCGGTGTCCCGCACCGAGCCGGTCCTGCGGCGGCTGCCACCGGAACGGGATGAATCGGCCATGTCGTCCCTCTGCTGGAGTGTCGCCGAGCGTGGTCCGCTCCGATTGTCGCGCCCGGCAGGAGAGCAATAAAGGACTAATCAGGGACGGCTTCATGACGGACCGGCGGACTTCTCCGGTGACGGCGGAGCATCCGCCGACTACCAAGCGGATTCGGGACGCAATACGTCTTGAATGCTCTCTTCCGCGCTCGTGACAGTGGGCCGCACAGAGCAGTCATCCACTGCCCTCATCCAGAGGCGGGAAGTATGGGCACGCATATCTCAGGTCATCGCTGGCAGCTCCCGGTCGCGCTGGGCGCCGTGGGCGTCCTCCTGTGCGCCGCGACGGCGTGCTCGGGCGCCACCTCCTCGTCGGGCTCGTCCCGGCAGTTCACCTACTGGTCGATGTGGAAGGAGGGCGAGCCGCAGCAGAAGGTGCTCGCCCTGGCCGTCACCGACTTCGAGAAGCAGACCGGCATCAAGGTCAAGGTCCAGTGGCAGGGGCGGAACAACCTGCAGAAGCTGGTGCCCGCGCTGAACACCAACAATGTGCCCGACCTGGTCGACGGTCCCTATGTGAAGCTCGTCCCCGCGCTGGTGGCCACCCAGCAGTCGCTCGGCCTGACCTCGGCCTTCGACACCGAGGTCGACGGCTCCACCGCGGGCAAGCTGATCCCGGCCAAGTACCTCAAGACCATCGACATCGACGACGCGGCGGGCCGGCCCTGGATGGTGCCGTACAGCATCACCTCCGACGCCGTCTGGTACGACGCCGCGGCCCACCCCGAGCTGAGACGCGAACCGCCCCGTACCTGGGACGAGTTCATCGCCCTGCTCGACCGGATCAAGAAGGACGGCCGGACCCCGCTCGCCGCGGACGGCGACGTGACCGGCTACAACGCCGCGTTCCTGTCCACCCTGATCGTCCGCAACCTCGGACCCGGCGGGCTCAAGAAGGTCGCCTCCGACCGGACCGGCAAGGCGTGGCTCGACCCGGCCGTGCTGGACGCCGCCAAGAAGGTCGAGCAACTCGTCCGCGGCGGCTACCTGATCGACGGCTACAAGGCGAGCAAGTGGCCCGCCGAGCAGCAGAAGTGGGCGAACGGCAAGGCCGAGCTGATGTTCAACGGCTCGTGGCTGCCCACCGAGTCCGCCACCTACGCGGCCAAGGGCTTCGCGTACGCGGCCTTCCCCTTCCCGGTCACCGCCGCCGGTCACTCCAGCATGCGCGCCGACTTCGTGGGCTTCGCCGTACCGAAGAAGGCCGACGACGCCAAGGACGCGCAGCGGTTCGCCGCCTTCCTGCTCGGCAAGAAGTACCAGGACGCGATGGGCCGGCAGGCCAAGGTCATCCCGGTCCGCGCGGACGCGGCCACCTCGCCCGAGATGGCCGACGTGAAGAAGGCACTGGACCAGGCGGACTCCTTCCACCAGCAGAACGACGGCGTGGCCTTCCCCGGCTACAACGAGAAGCTGTTCTGGGCCAAGGACGACGAACTCTTCTTCGGCAAGATCTCCGCCGAGGAGTTCGTGCACCAGATGCAGGGGGCCCAGGCCACGTACTGGAAGGACCAGCCGCAGTGATCAGGACCGCACCGGCCGGTCCCGACACCGGCCCGGCCGCCGACTCCGCGACCGGCCAGGAGCCAGGACCGGTGCGGCCCGAGCGGGCCCGTCCGGGCGGCACCGCGGCGGGCGGAACGCTCGCCCGGCAGCGACGGCGGCTCTTCGTGCCGTTCGTCGGCCCGGCCCTGCTGCTCTACACCGTGGTCTTCGTGGCGCCGATCGGCGGCGCGGTCTGGATCAGCCTGCACAACTGGGCCGGCTCCGGGCCCATGACCTGGGCGGGACTGCGCAACTACACCCGGCTCCTCCACGACGACCTGTTCATGGAGTCGCTCGGCAACACCCTCAAGCTGCTCTTCCTCGTCGGCATCGCGGTCTTCGCGATCAGCTTCGCCCTGACCCTGATCCTGCGGGACATGGCGGGCCGCAAGGTCGTCCGGTCGATCATCTTCTTCCCGCACCTGGTCAACGCCCTGGTCTACGGAGTCCTGGTCGGATTCATCTTCAACCCCGACGGTCTGGCCAACTCCCTGCTCGCCCACCTCGGCATCCACTCCCCGCCGCAGTGGCTGTCCCAGGACAACATGTTCCCGCTCATCATGGTCACGATGACCTGGATGACGACCGGTTACTTCACCACCATCCTGATGGCCGGTGTCGACCGCATCCCGGTCAGCTACTACGAGGACTGCGCGCTGGCCGGCGCCGGCGCCCTCCAGCGGCTCCGCTACGTCGTCCTCCCGCTGACCTGGGACGTCTTCGGAGTCTGCGCGGTCCTGTGGACGATCTCCTCGGTGAAGATCTTCGAGATCGTCTGGATCTTCGGCGGCAGCAGCGGCAACGGCATCCCGCCCACCAAGACCTGGACCTCCGCCGTCTACACCTACGCCACCGCCTTCTCCGGCGACTCGGTGCCCTCCTACGGGGCGGCCACGGCGTCGGCGATCCTCTCCCTCCTGCTGGTCACCGTGCTCGTCGTGCTGTTGCGGCGCCTGATGCGCAGGGAAGCCGTCGAGTTCTGAAAGGCGCGTACCCCATGAGTTCCCTCTTGCAGGTCAGACGGCCGGCCGGGCCGCGCGGCCGGACACCGCTCGGCGGACGCAGCCCGCTGCGCACCGCGGGCGTGGCGGTGACCTGGCTGTTCGTCGCCGCCAACGTCGCCGGACTGGTCTGGCTGGTGCTCCAGTCGTTCCGCGACACCCGGTCCATCCTCTCCTCGCCGTGGGGTCTGCCGCACTCGCTGTCCGCGCACAATTTCGTGCACGCCTGGACGGTCAGCGGATTCGGGCGGGCGGCGTTCAACTCGGTGGTGGTCACCGGGATCTCCTCGGTGCTGACCGTCGCCGTCGCCGCGCCCGCCGGGTACTACCTGTCCCGGCAGGACACCCGACTGAGCCGCGGACTCACGCTGTTCTTCGTGCTCGGCCTCGGTGTGCCGGTGCAGGTGATCCTCATCCCGCTGTTCGTCATGCTCAACCGCGTCTACCTCACCGACAGCCTGCTCGGCCTCAATCTGGTCTACATCGGCGTCTCGCTGCCCTTCACCGTCTTCCTGCTGACCGGCTTCTTCCGCTCGCTGCCGAAGGAGTTGGAGGAGGCCGCGGCCCTGGACGGGGTCTCCCCGGCCGCCACCTTCTGGCGGATCATGCTGCCCGTCGCCCGCGGCGGCATCGTCACCGCGTTCGTTCTCCAGGTCATCGCGCACTGGAACGAGACGCTGCTCGCCCTGACCCTGCTCCAGTCCACCGACAACTACACGCTGCCGATCGCGCTGATCTCCTTCGTGCAGCAGCAGACGTACAGCGGCGCCGACTGGGGCGGCCTGTTCGCCGGGCTGTGCATCGTCGTCCTGCCCATGCTGGTCGTCTACATCTGGCTGGGACGGCGGCTCACCGAAGGTCTCACCCTGGGGATGGGCAAATGACGCCGGGGGAGGACGGTTCCGTACGGCGCCCCAATCTCGTCCTGGTGATCGCCGACCAGTGGCGGGCCGGCTGCCTCGGCTTCCTGGGCGAGGACCCGGTCCGCACCCCGGCCCTCGACGAACTGGCCGAAAAATCCAGGGTGCTGACGCAGGCGGTGAGCAACTACCCGGTGTGCAGCCCCTGTCGGGCGATGCTGATGACCGGACGCTACCCGTACGGCAACGGCGTCCACCTCAACGTCAACTCCGCGACCGCCGAACTCGGCGTGGGGCTGCGGCCGGAAACACGGTGCTGGTCGGACGTCCTCGCCGACGAGGGGTACGCGCTCGGCTACATCGGCAAGTGGCATCTGGAGGCCCCGGTGCCGGCGGACGCGGCGGCCGGGGAAGGCGTCCGCGAGGACGGCCGGGTCTGGGACGCGTACACCGCGCCCGACCGCAGGCACGGCTTCGGCTTCTGGTACTCCCACGGCTGCTGCGACGACCACGCCCGGCCCCATTACTGGACCGGCGACGCGCCCCGCGAGGCCCCGGTCAGGGTCGACCAGTGGTCGGCCGAGCACGAGACCGATGTCGCCCTGTCCTTCCTCGACGGCGCGGCACGCGACTACCACCGCGGCGGCACGCCGTTCGCCCTCGTGCTGTCCTACAACCCGCCGCACCAGCCCTTCGACCAGGTGCCGCAGCGGTACCTGGACGGCTAC
Organism: Streptomyces sp. NPDC008317; assembly: GCF_042955955.1. Classification (NCBI taxonomy): domain Bacteria; kingdom Bacillati; phylum Actinomycetota; class Actinomycetes; order Kitasatosporales; family Streptomycetaceae; genus Streptomyces; species Streptomyces sp. NPDC008317. Next base: position 240,265 of record NZ_JBIBFQ010000007.1, on the reverse strand, counting down.
TCGACACGGTCAGCACGGGACCTGCTGCCCCGGCCGAACGTCGACTGGGACCGTCCGGAGGCCGCCGAGGCCGCACGCGCCGCGCCCTCCTACTACGCCGCGGTCACCGGCGTGGACCACCAGATCGGCCGGGTGCTCGCCGCCCTGGACGAGCACCGGCTGACCGGCGACACATTCGTGGTGTTCACCTCGGACCACGGCATGCAACTGGGCAGCCACGGTCTGATGTACAAGAACGTGCCCTACGAGGAGTCGATGCGCGTGCCGTTCCTGGTCTCCCGGCCCGGCCACGTCCCGCCCGGCCGCGACGACCTGCTGCTGAGTTCACCCGATGTCGCGCCCACCGTTCTGGGCCTGCTCGGCGTGGCGGACGCGATCGTCGAGGGCACGCAGGGGCGCGACCTGTCAGGGGCGCTGCTCGCACCGCCCGGCGACCGGGCCGCCGTACGGCCAGGGGCCGCGCTGTATCTGGGACCCGCGGCCGGGCCCGGCGACCCCGACATCCGCGGCCTGCGCACCCGCACGCACAAGCTGGTGGCCGCGTACGGACCCGAAGGCACGGTCACGGTACGGCTGTTCGACCTCGCGGCGGACCCCTACGAGCGCACGGACGTCGTCGTGGACCGGTCCGCCCAGGCGGTCGCCCTCGCGGCGGCGCTGACCGGCGAACTGGACCGCACCGGCGATCCGTGGCCGGGCCGGTCGGCCCTGGCGGCGTGGACGACGCGAGCGCGGAAGCAGACGGAGGACCACGGGCAGGCGCCCCGTGGCGCCGCGCGATGAAGGCCCCCGCCGGGGCCGAACGCCCCAACATCCTCGTGCTGCTGACCGACCAGCACGCGGCGCACATGCTCGGCTGCGCAGGCGCCGGGCATGTCTCGACACCGCACGTGGACCGCCTCGCCGCGCAGGGCACCCGTTTCGACCGTGCCTACACCACCTTCCCGCTGTGCGTCCCGGCGCGCGGCAGCCTGCTGACCGGGCGGTACCCGCACGAACTGGGCGTCAACGGCAACGCCCCGGCATCCTCCGCCCCCGGCAGCGATCCGGGCCGTCGTCCCGACAGCCTCGGCCACCTGCTCAGGGCCGCCGGTTACGACACCCTCTACGCGGGCAAGTGGCACGCGCGGACTGCGAGCGCGACGCCCGAGGACGGCTTCACCGTGCTGCGCCCCTTCGGCGACGCCGGTCTGGCCGACGCCTGCGCGCGCTGGCTCACCTCCCGCGTGCCCGGCGACCGGCCCTTCGCCCTGGTCGCCTCCTTCGACGATCCGCACACCGTCTGCGAGTACGCCAGGGACCAGCCCATGCCGTACGGGGACGTGCCCGCGGTTCCGGTACGCCGAGCCCCGCCGCTCCCGTCGAACTTCGGCCGGCATCCCTACGAACCCGAGGCCGTCCGGCACGAACAGGCCGTCCAGGCCGCGGTGTACGGGACCGCCGGCTACACCCCCGACGACTGGCGGCGGTACCGCCACACCTACGCCCGCCTGGTCGAACGGGCCGACGCGGCACTGGGCACCGTGCTCGACGCGCTGCACTCCACGGGCGCGGCCGACGACACCCTGGTGGTGTTCACCAGCGACCACGGCGACGGCGACGCGGCCCACGCGTGGAACCAGAAGACCGCGCTCTTCGAGGAAGCCGTCAGGGTCCCGCTCGTCATCCGGCCGCCGGGCGGTCGCGGCAGCGGCGGCGTGAGCGACGCGCTGGTCTCCGTCGGCCTGGACCTGCTGCCCACCCTGTGCGCCGCCGCGGGCGTCCCGGCCCCGCCCGGACTGCGCGGCAGGAACCTCCTGGCCGCCCCCGAAGTATCCTGCGGCCACGACCACATCGTGGTCGAGACGCTCTTCGAACGTCCGGACCCGCCCCTGACGCGCGGGCGCTCACTGATCACCGCACGCCACAAATACACGGTCTACAGCTGGGGCCGCTGGCGCGAACAACTCCACGATCTGCGTGCCGATCCGGGCGAGACCCGGAACCTGGCGGTGGAGGAGAGCCACGACGCCCTGCGCGAACGGCTGCGCGCGACGCTGCTCCAATGGTGCCTGGACACCGGGGACACGGACTTCCTCAAACGCCTCGTCCTCCCCGACGGCGTCGCGAGCCAGACCCGCGACCGCGTCTTCGCGATTCCCTACTGAGACCTCGCGCCCCGATCCGTCGCCCGGCCCTCCGGGAAACGCCTCGCTCTGCTGGTCCAGCTCAATTGTGTGTCGTTTCAATCGGCGATGAACGTGTGTCAGGTGGTGCGGTCGCGCACCTTGGCACGGTCAAGCGCGTGCTGATCTTGTCCAAACTCTTGACATGAGACGGCCGTCACATCATTTTTGGAACGTTTCACCTCGTGGCGAGAGCCGCGAGGGCTTTCTCTTGCCACGAACTTGCCACGAAAGGCCCGTCGACATGACGCCTGCCAGACCAGTTGCCGGACTTCCCGCTCCACCCGCCGCGTCCGGAGGGCGACGCCTGATCGCTCTGCTCGCGGCGCTCGTCATGCTTGCCGTCGCCTTCCTGGCCGCCGACCCGGCGGCCGCCGCGGCGCAGGGGAACGGCCTCACGGTCGGCGCTCTTCAGACGAATGCCCGGACCAACCCGCTCGGCATCGCGGGCGACGCCCCGACGTTCAGTTGGAAGTCGACGTCGAGCGCCCGTGGCGTGGTGCAGACGGCGTACGAGGTCCGGGTCGGCACCAGCGCTGCCGCCGACGACGTGTGGTCCTCGGGGAAGGTCGCGTCGAGCGACCAGCTCGATGTGCGGTACGGCGGGCCGAAGTTGACCTCGCAGACCCGCTACTACTGGCAGGCCAGGGTCTGGGACGGAGAGGGCCGGGCCAGCGACTGGAGCGCTCCCGGCTGGTTCGAGACCGGCATCCTCGACGCGGCCGAGTGGACCGGCGACTGGATCGGCAAGTCCGCCGGCGGTGAGATCGACAAGTGGAACGACTACACCACGGACATCGACTTCACCCTCGACAACCTGGCGCTGGGCGTCTACCTGCGCGCGTCGGACACCGGCAACGCGTACATGTGGCAGATCAGCACCGCGGACGGGACCGGAGTCCCGAAGTTCCGGCCGCACAAGAAGGTCAACGGCGGCTTCTCCCTGCTCGGGAACATCCCGATCACGACGCTGACGTCCGCCCAACTGCTCACCGGCACGCACCGCCTGTCGCTCACCGTGGACGGCCCGACGATCACCACGAAGCTCGACGGCGCCCAGATCGACAGCCGGACCGACACCACCTTCGCCAAGGGCTTCATCGGTTTCCGCCAGGACCTCGCCAACGAGGGACCGGAGGCCGCGCACATCCACGCCGTCAAGGTCACCTCGAAGGCCGGTGACGTACTGTTCCGGACCGACTTCTCCGGGACCGAGAACCCGTTCACCGGCGGCGCCCTGACGCCGGACGGGCTGCTCGTGGAGAAGAAGCTCGACGTGATCCTGCGGACCAGCGACAGCAATCTGCCGCTGCTGCGCAAGGAGTTCACCACCGAACCCGGCAAGACGGTCGCGCGGGCCCGGGTGTACGCCTCGGCTCACGGCACCTACGAGCTGGAGCTCAACGGCAAGAAGGTCGGCGACCAGTTCCTGGCCCCCGGCGACACCGACTACCGCAAGCGCGTCCAGTACCAGACGTATGACATCACCGACCAGGTCGGCAACGGCCGGAACGCGATCGGCGCGGAGCTCGGTGACGGCTGGTGGGCCGGCAAGGTCGGCATGTGGGGCCCCGGCATGTTCGGCAACTCCGTCGGCCTGATCGCGCAGGTGCGCATCGACTACACCGACGGAACGCACCAGATCGTCAAGACCGACAGCACGTGGAAGAGCCACTCGGGTCCCTACGCGGCCGCCGACAACATCGACGGCGAGACGTACGACGCGCGGGCCGAACAGCCCGGCTGGGACCGCCCCGACTACGACGACGCGGCGTGGAACCCCGTCACGATCGGCGCCTCCGACACCGCCAAGCTCGTGGCCCAGCCCGATGAGCCCGTGCGCGTGACCGGCGAGCTTCCGGCGCTGACGCGGACCAGTCCCGCCGCCGACACGTACATCTACGACCTCGGCCAGAACATGGTCGGCGTCGCCCGGATGCGCCTCCAGGGTGTCGCGGGACAGACCGTCAAGATCCGCTACGGCGAGGTCCTGAACAAGGACGGGAGCCTCTACACCGCCAACCTCCGCGCGGCGAAGGTCACCGACTACTACACGTTCAGCGCGACCGGCACGGTCGTCTACGAACCGAAGTTCACCCAGCACGGCTACCGCTACCTCGAGATCTCCCACATCAAGAGCGCACCCGCGCTCGGCGACGTCACCGGCGTCGTCTGGGGCTCCGACCTCAAGGCGACCGGAACGCTGACGACCTCCAACGCGATGCTCAACCAGCTCCAGAGCAACATCTCGTGGGGACAGCGCGGCAACTTCCTGTCGATCCCGACCGACACCCCGGCCCGTGACGAGCGCCTGGGCTGGACCGGAGACATCAACGTCTTCGCGCCGACCGCGAGTTATCTGCGTGACACCCGCGCCTTCCTCAACAAGTGGACGACCGACCTGCGGGACTCCGCCTACAGCGACGGCAACTACCCGGGCATCGCGCCGTCGGTGCCGACGATCGACCTCGGCAGCGGCCTCGGCTGGTCCGACTCGGCCGTCACGGTGCCGTACGCGGTGTGGCACGCGCAGGGCGACAACGCCATCGTGCGGGCCAACTACGCCTCGATGACGAAGTTCCTGGGCTTCGTGAAGAAGGGCGCGGGCGACGACCTCATCGACTCGGCGCGCGGCAACTGGAACGACTGGCTCAACCTCGACGACAACACCGGCACGGACGTCCTCGGCACCGCGTACTACGCCGAAGACGCGCGCATGCTCTCGGAGATGGCCAAGGCGATCGGTGAGGACGCCGACGCGGCGACCTACGCCAAGCTGTCCGCCGATGTGCGCGCCGCGTTCACCGCGAAGCTCGTGGCGGCCGACGGCACCGTCCAGGGCGGCAGCCAGACGGCGTACGCCATGGCGCTCGGCATGAACCTCGTGACCGATCCCGCGCTGCGCGCGAAGGTCGCCGAGAAGTTCGTCGCCAAGCTCAAGACCACCGACTACCACCTCACGACCGGCTTCCTCGGAACGCCGTGGCTGCTCCCCGCGCTCACCAGCATCGGGCGCTCCGACCTGGCCTACACGATGATCCTGAAGAAGGACTACCCGTCGTGGGGCTACGAGATCGAGCACGGCGCCACCACGATGTGGGAGCGCTGGAACTCCATCAACCCCGACGGCAGCTTCGGCGATGTCAGCATGAACTCCTTCAACCACTACGCCTACGGCGCGGTCGGTGACTGGATGTACCAGAACATCGGCGGCATCTCGGCGCTCAAGGCCGGTTACAAGGAGTCGAGGATCGCCCCGGCCGTGGGCGGCGACCTGACCAGCGGTCAGGGCACCTACGAGTCCGTGTACGGCACGATCGGGTCGAGCTGGAAGAAGACCGACCAGGGAATGTCCCTGGACATCACGGTCCCGGTCAACACGACCTCGCGCGTCAGCGTCCCGGCCCGCAACATCGAGGCCGTGACCGAGGGCGGCACGCCGATCACGAAGGCCGAGGGCGTCAGCGACGTCTCGGTGGCCGACGGCGTCGTCACGTTCACCGTCGGCTCGGGTACGTACGCGATCCACTCCGACGCCAAGCGCGCCCTGTTCGGCGACATCGTCACCGAGATCCACAAGACCGACGCGCACGCCGGTGACCTGGCGGCGGCGGGCGACCTCGGCGCGGACGACCGCGCCCGTGTCGGCGCCGCGCTCGACACCGCGAGCGGCAAGGTCGAGGACGCCGTCGCGGCGGACGTCGCGGGCGACTCCGGTCAGGCGTCGCAGCGTCTGAGCGAGGGCGTCGCGCCGATCCGTACCCTCAGGACCTGGCTGGCCGGCTCGTCGGTCGACGGACCGGTCAAGAACGACCTGACGGCGCGCCTGGACGCGATCGAGGCGCTGTTCGGCAAGGCGGTCGCCGCGAATCTCGGAATCTCGGTGGTCGTCCCGCCCGTCGCCGAGCCCGGCGGCCCCGGCGCGAACATCCCCGGAACGGTCGAGATCGCGAACGCCGGTACGGCCGCGATCCGCGACCTGAAGGCCGTCGTGACGGTCGACGACTGGAATGTCGACCCGACCGCTTCGGCCAAGGACACGCTGGGAGCGGGCGACCGCGTCCAACTGCCGTTCACGGTCCGCGTGCCGAAGCACCAGAAGCCCGGCACGTACAACGCGTCGGTCAAGCTGACCTTCACCAGCCAGTACGGCACCTTCACCCTGAACGACTCGACGCCGTGGGTCTCGGTGACGTCGGGCGTCGAGATCACCACCGTGACGTCGGCCGGTCCGGTCGACGGCTCGGACGAGAAGGCGACCCTGACCGCGACGGTCAGGAACAACGGCGGTTCGGCGGTGTCGGGCCAGCTCACGGCGGCCGTGCCGGACGGATGGAAGACCCCGCCCGCCTCCGACCGGGTCACGATCGAGCCCGGGGCGACCAAGACCGTCGTCCTGCCGCTGTTCCCCGGACTGGAGACCGTCGCGGGTGACCAGGCCGCCGAGGTCCACTTCGTCGACCAGGGTGTGACGCTCGCCGACAAGGCCGCGAAGATCACGGTCAACCTCCCGGCGCCGCCGACCCAGGAAGTCCTCGACTACATCGACTTCGGCAACGCGGCCTCGGAGAAGGCCCACGCGATCATGGCCGCACCGGCCAGCGGGACGAACACCGAAGCCGGTTTCGACCGACGTTACGCGAACTCGGCCAACCCGGGCTCGTGGTACTCGGCCGTGGCGCACGTGACGCCGGGCAAGCCGTTCATGCTCCGCAACCGGGAGACGTTCGACGGCGCCAGGACGAAGAAGTACAACATCTACGTCAACGACACCCTGGTGAAGACGTACACGCTCAAGCGCACCGAGACCGGTATGGGCACGAAGACCTACCAGACGGTCATCGACACCCCCGCCGCGCTCGCCAACGACGGCACCGTACGCATCAAGTACGAGTTCCCGCTCGACGCCTCGGGCTACTTCGACCCGTCGATCGCCGACAGCTGGGTGCTGCCGGTGCCCGCCGACAGCCTGGCTCCGCTGGCCTCCGCGACGGTGACCAGTGCCGCCGCGCCCGGCGACAACGGCTGGTACCGGGGCGACGCCTCGGTGGCCGTCACCGCCGTCGACAACCGGGACGCCGCTCCCACGGTCGAGGTCGGCGGGTCCGCCGGCTGGCAGGCGTACGTCGCTCCCGTCCTGGTCAGCGGGGACGGCAAGCACGCGGTCTCCTACCGGGCGAAGGACGCGGCCGGCAACTCCACCGGTCAGCGGACGGCGTCGGTGTGGATCGACGGGACCGCTCCCGTCACCAAGGTCGCGGTGACCCGCAAGTCCGGGACGGCGGAGGCGGACCGGGCCACGGTCGGCCTCACCGCCCAGGACGCGCTCAGCGGCGTCGCGTCGACGACCTACCGGATCGACGGGAGCGCCTGGAAGGTGCTGGCCGGGGAGACCCCCTCGGTCAAGGGATTCGGCCGGCACACGGTCGACTTCTTCTCCACCGATGTGGCCGGCAACCCTGAGCCGGTGCACTCGGTGGTGGTCGACCTGGCGGACGTGGACACCATCAAGGCCCTGGTCGCGCCCCAGATCGGCGGGACGCCGAAGTACGGTTCGGCGCTGACCGCGACCACCGGTTCGTGGAACACCACGGGCCTGTCCTTCCGCTACCAGTGGCGGCGCGACGGCCGGCTGATCGGCGGCGCGACCGCGTCGGCCTACCGGCCGGTCAAGGCCGACATCGGGCACCGGCTGTCGGTGACGGTGACCGCGTCCAAGTCGGGCAAGGCATCCGCGTCGTCGACCTCGCCGCAGACCGCCAAGGTCACCGCGGCGAAGTCGCGGGTCGCCGTCGGGCTCTCCGCGACATCGCTGAAGAAGAACCAGTCGGTGACGCTCAAGGTCACGGTCTCGTCCACGGCGGGCACGCCCGGCGGGAACGTAGTGGTCTACGAGAACGGGCGCCGGGTCAAGACCCTCAAACTCACGGCCCGAGGCACCGCCTCGGCTTCGCTGAAGATGACCACCCGGGGCCTGCGCACCCTGAAGGTGGTCTACGTCGGCAACTCGTCGATCGAGGGCTCCTCCACCCAGACGCACATCCGCGTGCGCTGACCCGCCGTCGGCCACCGGCCGACCAACCCCCATGAAGACCGCCCCGCGCCCACGGCCCGCCACCTCAGCTCTGGCACCGGCCGTCGGCGCGGGGCGCTCTTCTGCGCCGGTCCGACCCCAGGCCAGGCGTCCGGGCGCCCGCTCATCCCGACGACCTCGACGGGCGGCGCCGACCGCTCAGGCGCGCAGGCCCATCTCGGTGGAGAGCTTCGCCAGGGCGTCCAGGCGGCGTTCCAGGCTGGGGTGGGTGGAGAAGACCGAGGCGAGGGCCGAGCCCTCCTTCAGGGCCGGGGTGAAGAAGAAGGCGTTGAAGGCCCGGACGGTGCGCAGGTCCTCGGTGGGGATACGGGCGATGGTGCCGCTCACCTTGACCAGCGCGGACGCCAGTTCGGAGGGGCGTCCGGTCAGTTCGGCCGCGCTGCGGTCGGCCGCCAGCTCGCGGTACCGGGACAGCGCCCGGATCAGCAGGAAGCTCAGCCCGTACACGACCACGGACACCGCCATGATCATCGCGAGCAGCGCCGCGGTGTTCTGGTCGCGGCGGCCCCGGCCGAACAGTTCCGAGTAGAAGACGAAGCGCACCAGCAGCCCCGCGAGCACGCCCAGGAAGGAGGCGATGGTGATCACCGCGACGTCCCGGTGGGCGACGTGGGACAGCTCGTGGGCGAGCACGCCGTCCAGCTCGCCCGGTTCCAGGCGCCGCAGCAGACCGGTCGTCACGCAGATCACGGCGTGGTCGGCGTTGCGGCCGGTGGCGAAGGCGTTCGGCAGGTCCATCTCGGAGACGGCCACCAGCGGCTTCGGCATGTCGGCCAGGGCGCACAGCCGGTCGACCGCGCCGTGCAGTTCGGGCTGCTGCTGCGGGGTGACCTCATGGGCCCGCATCGCGAACAGCGCGATCCGGTCGGAGAACCAGTACTGCGCCGCCAGCACGCCGGCCGCGATGACCACCACGACCACCACGGACTTCAGCAGCGCGACCAGCACGGCGATGAAGGCCACGAACACCAGGCCCAGCAGGAACATCACCGTCACCATGCGGACCGTGAGCCGCCAGTCGGGCGCGAACCGGGAGCGCACCACCGCTCACCACCTCATCTCAAGCGAGCCGGACCCGGCCCGCCGACCCGCCGTGTGCGGCGGTCGGCCGCCGTGGTCCACTACCTCCCAGTATGCTCCGCGAGGTCGCCCGCGAGACGGTGCCGGACAGCCGGGCCCCGGCCCCGGGGGGTGCCCGTCGGCGCAGGTCAGCGCGCTCCGGACTCGGACCCGGCTGCGGGCTCGGGCTTGGCTGCGGGCTCGGGCTCGGGCTCGGAACCGTTCCGGTGGACGGTGAGGATCGACAGCAGGTCCGCGACGGTCGGGCCCATGTCGGCGGGGTGGCGCAACACCGTGCCGGCCGGGATCTCGTAGAGGTTGGAGCGTCCGACCCGGGTGTGCGTGAGATACCCCTCGCTCTCCAGGTCGGCGATGATCTTCTGTACGGCGCGCTCGGTGAGCAGGCAGCGCGCCGCTATGTCCCGCACCCGGCTCCCGGGGTCGCGGGCGATGACGGCCAGGACACGTGCGTGATTGGTCAGGAACGTCCATCCGGTGGCGGGGCGCGGCTCAGAATCGTCCATCGCCCTATCGTAGGATCTCCGATTCACGATCTGCAAAGCATGAACACAGATTCACGTTTTGCTTGACGCCTCTGCTGCCCGCCCACAAACTTGGTGTCGCCACCGGATCGGGAAGGCGAGGGCCCTCGACATGTCCGAATTGGATCGCGGACTCTCCGCGCACGACGACGACGCAGGCGCGGCGGTCCACACCTCCCGGATGATCACCCATCCGACCGACGCCCTGGCCGTACGGGTGAGCCAGCGCGCCGGCCACACGGTCGTCACGGTCAGCGGCGAGATCGACTTCACCGGCGCGGACACCTTCGCCCGCGTCCTCATCGACCATCTGCTGTGCGAGAGCGACAGCCTGAGCCTGGAACTGAGCGGCGTCGCCTTCTTCGACTGCGGCGGGCTCAACGCGCTGCTCCGGGCCCGGCGCGTGGCCGAGTGCACCGGAGCGGTACTCCGGCTGACCGCCGTCAGCCCGGCCGTCCAGCGGGTGCTGGGCCTGACCGGCGCCGACGGGCTCTTCGACTACGCCGAGGGCGAGGGGCCGCCGCCGGATCCGGGCAGCCCGCCGGAAGCGGTCCGTTCCGCCGATGGAAGGCCGCTCCGTATGACGCGGGCGGAAACGTCATTGCCCGGATGGCAGGCCCCCACCCACGAGGATGGGGGCCATGCACCCACTCCTGCACGCGTTGTCCATCACCGGGTCGATGACGTGGGAGATCACGTGGGCGCTGATCCTGGGATTCGCGTTGTCCGCGGTGGTCCAGGCGGTCGTGCGCAAGTCCACGGTCGTACGACTGCTCGGTGACGACCGGCCGCGTACGCTCCTGCGGGCCTCGGCGCTCGGGGCGGCGTCCTCGTCGTGTTCGTACGCGGCCGTCGCGCTGGCACGCTCGCTCTTCCGCAAGGGCGCGGACTTCACCGCGGCCATGGCCTTCGAGATCGCCTCCACGAATCTGGTGGTCGAGCTCGGCGTGATCCTCGCCCTCTTGATGGGCTGGCAGTTCACCGCCGCCGAATTCACCGGCGGCCCGGTCATGATCCTGGTACTCGCGGTCGTCTTCCGGCTCACCCTGCGCGAGCCGCTGGTGCGGCAGGCCCGTGAGCAGGCCGGGCGCGGGCTGGCGGGTTCGATGGAGGGGCACGCGGCGATGGACATGTCCGTGCGGCGGCAGGGCTCCTTCGCCCGGCGGCTGCTGTCCGGCGAGGGCCTCACCTCCGTGGCGCACGTCTTCGTCATGGAATGGGCGGCGATCGCGCGCGACCTGGCGATCGGTCTGTTCGTCGCGGGGGCCGTCGCGGCCTGGGTACCCGACGCCTTCTGGGGCGCGTTCTTCTTCGACGGCCACCCGCTGGCGTCCAAGCTGTGGGGCCCGCTGATCGGTCCCGTGGTGGCGTTGCTGTCCTTCGTCTGCTCGATCGGGAACGTGCCGCTGGCGGTGGTGCTGTGGAAGGGCGGCATCAGCTTCGGCGGGGTCGTGGCCTTCCTCTTCGCCGACCTGCTGATCCTGCCCGTCCTGAACATCTACCGCCGGTACTACGGCGCCCGCATGGCGCTGTACCTGCTCGGCGCCTTCTACGCGGCCATGGTCGTCGCCGGATACGCCGTCGAGTTCGTCTTCGGCGGGCTCGGCCTGATTCCCGATCAGGCCGACGCGAGGATTCCCACCGCCGGGATCTCCTGGGACTACACGACCTGGCTCAACATCGTCTTCCTCCTGGTCGGCGCCGCGCTGGTGATCCGCTTCTGGCGGACCGGCGGAATCCCCATGCTCCGCATGATGGGAGGGGCGCCCGAGGGCCCGGACGGTCAGGGCGGCGTCCGGGGACACGACGGCGGACCGGCCCGCTGACGCCGAATCGGCCCGCTGACGGCGGAACGGATCACCCTCCGCAGACCCACCGACGCGACATCCCGCGCGGTGGACGTCGTATCGTCCATATAACGGATGATGTGCGATCAGTGGCCGGCGCCGCCGGAGAGCGAGGGACATGCCGAAAGCAGAACTGCCGATCCTCCAAGAACGCCGGGACGACGAGGCGGTGGCCCGCCCCCGGCGCGGCAGCGCGAAAGGCCGCTGGCTCCGGCGCGGCCGGAACAGCCTCCTGGCCGTCGTCGCGCTGCTCGCGGTCTGCGTCGCGTCCATCTGGCTGGCGGTACGTCTCACCCCGATGCAGTCCGTCACCGCGGCGGGCCAGACCGTCGAAGTGGGCGCCGTCGCGCCCGACCTCAGCCTGTCAGGACCCGGCGAACTCGACCTGTTCGGAGAAGCGCTGGCGACCGAGCCGCACTTCCAGGGACCGATCCGGCCGCGCCTGAAGCTCGCGGACATCAGCATCAACTCGCAGGTCAACCAGATCGTCCGGTCCGACGACCACGACACACTCCAGCTGACCCTCAGCCGGCAACTGGCCGCCGGGTGGATCCGCTACTGCGTCTGGGAGCTCCTCATCGCGGCCGGCTGCGCGGCCGTCGTCGCGGTGGCCGTGGCCGGAATCCGGCGCGCCCCGCGCCGTACCACGCTGACGATGGTCGGTGTGTGCGTCCTGACCGTGAGCGCCGTCAACGCGCTCGGCGTGTACCTCATGGCGTCCGGCACTCCTCAGGCGCTCCGGCAGGTGCGTACGCTCGACGACCTGGTGGGGCGCGCGCCGACGGAGCCGGTCGCCCCGGCCAAGGGACCGCAGCTGACCGGCGTGCACGCCGTGGTGCTGGGCGACTCCACCGCCGCGGGAATCGGCAACCAGCCGGTCGAGGACCCCAGCGCGCTGGACAAGACCTGCGGGCGCAGTTCCGACGCGTTCGCCGCCGTTCTCGGCCGGGTCAACGACTGGAACGTGCTGAACCTCGCCTGCCAGGGCGCGACCGTGACCGACGGCCTCCTCGGCGTACAGCTCCGCGGCGACCAGGCCGTACCGCCGCAGCTCGCGGTGGCGCAGCGCGCGTCGAGCGCGTCGGTGATCATCGTCAGCGTCGGGGCCAACGACATGAACTGGGCCGTGCTGACGGGCCTGTGCGCCAAGGCGCCCGTCTGCGACGACAAGGCGTCCACGGCGTACTTCAAGGAGCAGCTCTCGACGTTCTCGCAGAACTACCTCGATCTGCTCCAGCAGCTCTCCGACCTCCCTCACCACCCCGACGTGCTCATCAACCAGTACTACGAGCCCTTCGGCCCCGACATCAGGTGCCTCGAAAAGGACGGCCTCACCGAGGCGAAGGTGAAGGTCCTCAAATCCCGCCTGGCCAACCTCAACGCCGTGCTCCAGCAGGGCGCGGACGCCTTCCACTTCGCCACCGCCCAGCCGGACTTCGAAGGCCACCGGCTGTGCAGCGAGCAGCCCTTCGTCCAGAACGCCGCCGACCAGGCTCCGCTGCACCCTACGGCCGCCGGTGAACTGGCCATCGCCCTCGCCGACCAGCAGGCACTCGCCGAGCTCCGCAACACACCGAGCGACGCGCCCACGGACGGCACGTCACCCGGTACCACGGACAGTTCCTCGCCCTCGGCTCCGGTGCGGTGAGGCGATCGGCCGCCGGGCGTCGGGATCGTGCCGGTAGCGGGCGGGGGTCGCTCCGAGGGCGGCGGTGAACGCCTCGATGAAGCTGGTCGGGTTTGCCCATCCGCACGCCGCCGCGGTGTGGGTGACCGTGTGTCCGGCGGCGAGGAGGGTGAGGGCGTGGTGGAGGCGCAGTTGGGTACGCCACTGCCGGAAGCTCATGCCGAGCTCGTCGTGGAAGAGCCGGGTCAGGGTCCGTTGGCCGGCGCCGACCCGCGTGCCGAGTTCGGTCAAGGTGGCGTTGTCGGCGGGGTCGTCGTGCAGGAGGCGGCTGAGCGCGCGGAGCCGGTCGTCACGTGGCTCGGGCAGGTGCAACGGTTCCTCGGAGGCGGGCACGAGCTCGTCGATGACGACGGCGCGCAGCCGGTCGAGGGCCGTCGGTGACCGGGGCGTGTCGGTGTCGTCGGTCAGGGCGAGCAGGACCTCGCGGACCAGGGCCGAGACGGCGAACACCGCGGGGCGGTCCGGGAGGCGGGCGGCGAGGGCGGCCGGGAGGAAGATGACCCGCATGTCGGTGAACCCGTAGGCCCGGTGATGGTGCTCGAAGCCGCCGGGCGTCCAGGCCAGCCGGGTCGCGGGTGCGATCCAGGTGCCTTCCCTGGTCGTGACCGACAGCACACCGGTGGCGGGGTACACGAGATGGCCCTGCCCGTGGCGGTGCGACGGGACACGGTCGCCGTGCAGGAGCGGCAGGCTGCCCATCTCCAGCGCGTTGTCGACGATGTGGCTACTTTCCGGCATCACCTGGCACTATACCGGTGGTAGGTCGGGCGGGGAATGACGATCTTGGACTCATGACCGTTTCCACCACCGGGCAACCCGTCGCCTCACTACGACCGGTGCCCTCTCCGCGCCATCACCATTTCGGCTTCTGGGCCGCGACCTGGGTCTTCCTGGCGGTGCTCGCCTTCTCCACCGCGCCGAGCCCGCTCTACGTGCTCTACGCCGACCGGGATCACTTCTCGTCGCTGATGGTGACGATCGTGTTCGCCGCCTACGCGGTGGGCGTGGTCGCGAGCCTGTCCCTCGCCAGTCACCTCTCCGACGTCCACGGCCGCCGCGTCCACCTGCTCGCCGCCGTGTGCCTGTCGAGCGTCAGCGCGGTGGTGTTCATCTTCTGGCCCGGCCTGGCCGGGCTGTTCGTCGCGCGCGTCCTGACCGGGGTGGCCGTGGGTCTCACCGTCTCCACCGCCACCGCCTACCTCAACGAATTGCACACGGGACACCGCCCCGGGACCGAGACCGTCCGGCGACCCCAACTGGCCGCCGCGGGCGCCAACTTCGGCGGGCTCGGCCTCGGCGGACTGTGCGCGGGCCTGCTGGCCCAGTACGCGCCGCACCCGCTCGTCCTGCCCTACCTGGTACTGCTCGCCGCTCTGGTCGTCGGGGCGATCGCCCTGATCGCGTCACCCGAGACCCGCCACCGGCCGCGCCCCCTGCCGCCGTACCGCCCCCAGCGGGTCTCGGTCCCGATCCATGCCAGGCCCCGGTACTTCGGGCTGCTGGTCGAGGTGTTCGTGGCCTACGCCGGAGTCGCCATCTTCCTGGGCCTGGCCGGGACATTCCTGGCCACGGTGATCGGCGACACGTCGCTGGCGATGGCCGGGCTGGCGATCTTCATCGCGTGCGCCGTCGGCATCGTGGCCCTGGTCGCCACCGGCACGTGGCCGGTCAGGCGACTGCTCGTCGTCGGCCTCCCGATCGACCTCGCCGGCCTGGCGATGGTCGTCGTGGCGGCCTGGCTGCCCACTCCCAGCCTCGGTCTGTTCCTGGCCGGCGGCGGCGTGATCGGCGCCGGGGCCGCGATCCTGTACAAGGGGACCCTCGGCAGCGTCGTCGCCCTCTCGCCTCCCGACAAGCTCGGCGAGAGCCTTTCCGGGTTCTTCCTCGCCGGCTACGTCGGGCTCTCGCTACCGGCGGTGGCGGGCGGCATCGCGCTCCAGTACCTCACCCCTCGGACCACGCTGCTCGTCCTCGGCGCGGCGGCCGGGGCCGGGGTCCTCGCCTCTTCCTGGCTGGTCCTGCGCAAGCGTGCGTAGGCGAGCGCAGGAGCGGGGTTCGGCTGTTCTGCCCCGCAGGGAGCCGCACCGCGCCGCACCGCTGGGGAAGCGGGTCAGCGGCGCGGCGCGCGGGGCTCAGTCGAAGTGGCGGACTTCCGTGCGCGGTTCGGTCCGTGCCTCCGCCGGTGCTTCCACCGGCGGTTCGCTGAGCGCTTCGGCCCGGGCTTTCGTCGCCTTGTGGCGGCGGATCCAGAGGAGTCCCGCGCCTCCGGCGCCCAGGACGAGGGCGGCCCAGGCGACGGTCCACACGGCGGCGCGGGCCGTGGGGTGGGCCGTCAGGAGGGCGATGGTGATTCCCGCGACGTAGACGAGGGCGCCCAGCACGTAAAGGCGCTGGCCCCATCGGCGGGTGCCGCGGTCGGGCTCGGCGGCGGGCGTGAAGGGGGCGGGGGAGAGCGGGGAAGGGCTCGTGTGGTCGGCAGGCTGCGTCATACGGGGGCGTCTACCCGGTGCGGGGAGCGCGACTCCGCGCGGGCGCGGGGCGGCCGAGGGGATGATCAGGATCGCCAGACCCAGCAGAGCGCAGCCCACGGCGCAGTCGAGCCAGTAGTGGTTGGCCGTGCTGACCACCACCAGGAGAGTGATCAGGGGGTGGAGCAACCACAGCCAGCGCGCCCGGGAGCGGTGGGCGGCGATCATGCCGACCGCGATGGCCAGGGCCCAGCCGACGTGCAGGGACGGCATCGCCGCGAACTGGTTGGACATGGAGTGGTTCTGCGGGGTGCCGTGGTAGACGGCGGGACCGTAGCGGGCCGCGGTGTCGACCATGCCCGAGCCGGTGAGCATCCGGGGCGGGGCGAGCGGGTAGAGCAGGTGGCCCACGAGCGCCAGCGCGGTCTGGACGACGATCGCGCGGCGGATCCACACGTAATGCGTCGGGCGGCGCAGGAACATGTAGCCGAGGAAGAGCGCCATCGCCGGGAAGTGCACCGTCGCGTAGAGGTAGTTCGCGGCGTGGATCACCGTTTCCCAGTGCATGGCGGCGCGTTGGACGAGCCGTTCGCTCGGCAGGTGCAGGGCGCGCTCCAGGCCCCACACCGAGTGCGCGTGGGGAAACGCGTCGTCCGTATGGCCGTTGGCGATTTTGCGGCCGTATTTGTAGCCCGCGTACACCGCCGCCAGCAGGGCCGCCTCGGGCAGCGCGCGGGCCAGTCGGCCGGGCCCTGGTCGGTTGACGGTCGCGATCGGCAGAGCGACGTTCCCGAACACGTTCTCCCCTGTCTCCCGGTGGCGACGTCGTACGTGACGCGTACGAGTTCGTCTGCCCTCGGTCGGCGGGTTCAGTGGCACCGGGTGGGACCGCGGCGCGGCTACGTATCGCGGCCGGGCCGCGGCCGGGCCGCCGCGCCGGTGATCTACCAGATCGATGACCTCGACGAGCACGGGGAATACCTGATGGCGCCCTCGCGCGCCCTCACCGACCGGATCGACCTGCGGCTGCTGGACGGTCGGCCGGATCGTCGTCGTAGGTGACCTGTGTGCGCGGTGTCAGGGCTGGTCGGTCGGCGCGGCGGCCTCCAGGTCGGCGATGGTCCCCGACATGATCGTCCGTACCTGCCCGGTGATGTGCCGCATCGGCCAGTCCCACCACGCCACGGCGAGGAGCCGGGCGATGTCGGCGGCGTCGTAGCGGGTGCGGATGAGCCGGGCGGGGTTGCCGCCGACGATGCCGTAGTCGGGGACGTCGCGGGTGACCACGGAGCCCGCGGCGACGATCGCGCCGTGACCGATGCGTACGCCGGGCATCACCGTGGCGCCGTGCCCGAACCACACGTCGTTGCCGACGACCGTGTCGCCCCGGCCGGGCAGGTCGGTGATCAGGTCGAAGTGCTCCGCCCAGGAGCCTCCCATGGTGGGGAACGGGAAGGTGGAAGGGCCGTCCATACGGTGGTTGGCGCCGTTCATGATGAACCGGGTGCCCGCCCCCAGCGCGCAGTACTTGCCGATGACGAGCCGCTCGGGACCGTAGTGGTAGAGAACGTTGCGCGTCTCGAACGCGGTCGGGTCGTCCGGATCGTCGTAGTAGGAGAAGTCGCCGACCTCGATCAGCGGCGACTTCACCAACGGCTTGAGCAGCACCACGCGGGGGTGCTCGGGCATCGGGTGGAGCACGGTGGGGTCGGCGGGAACGGGCGGCATCGTGGAGGCGGTTCCTCTCCGGCGGTTAGAGCGACAAGCGTCGCGTTAAGATGCTGGCACGGCCCTGCCGCCTGGATCAACCGGATAATGACTGCCGATGACAGACCCGCTGAACACGACATCGGACCGCCGTCCCGGCGGTCGCACCGCCCGCGTCCGCGCCCAGGTTCTCGACGCGGTGCGAGCCGAACTGGCCGAGAGCGGCCACGAAGGACTCACGATCGAGGGCGTCGCGACGCGGGCCGGAGTGCACCGCGCCACGGTCTACCGGCGGTGGCGCGATGTCGGCGGCCTGCTCGTCGACGTCATCGGCGCCGCCGGCGAGATCGACTGGATACCGCCGGACACCGGCTCGCTGCTCGGCGATCTGACCGCCCTCAACCAGGAGATCCAGGAGTCCCTGGTCGTACAGCCGTCGTTCGCCGTCGCCCTGATGGCCGCCTCGTTCCACTCCGAACAGGCCGCGCTGGCCCAGCGGCAGCTATGGGTCGACCGGTACGCCCAGTGCGAGATCCTCGTCGAGCGCGCCGTCGAGCGCGGCGAACTCCCCACCCCGCACACGGACGCGCGGAGCCTGCTGATCGCCGCCACGGCGCCCGTCTACCACGAGCTGGTACTCCTGCGCGCCGACCCGGACCCCCGACTCCCCGAACGCGCCGCGCACACCGCGGCCCTGGCCGCCGCCGCGGGTGCCTTCTCCACCCGTCGAGCCCCGACCGCGCCACCCCACCCGCCCCCCGCCGCCACGCCATGAACCGCGCGGGACCGGCGGCGGGGCCCCTTCCGTCCGGCCTTCCGGCCGACGCGCGCAGGAAGTTGCCATCGTGGGCGTCTGGAACCGGGCGGGTGGGCCTTCCCACAATGTCGGTGACGGCCGACGCGCGTTCGGCCGCAGCAGGGGGAAGCCATGAAGCACATGCAGCGCGCCACCGCCCTAGCGGTGGCCGTGGGATCCGCCGCCGTCCTCGCCCTGGCCGCCGTACCGTCGGCCGATGCCGCGACCGCCGTCAACTGTTCGGGCGGTTCGGTGAGGGCCGCGGGCAACCCCAACAACATCACCTCGCCGCTGACGACCACGACCACAGCCTGCCCCGGCTGGGCGGACTCCGGTCCCACGTACGTCTTCCACCTGGCCAAATTCGTGGAGGAGGTGCTCATTTCCGGGCGCTGGGTGCCCTTCAACGCCTCCAACGTCATCGCGACCTGCTCGCTGGCAGCGGTGTCCGGCACCACGATCACCGCGGGCGGCTGCGCCTACGCCGCCGGCTGACGCAGCGTCATGTCCGGTGCGCGCGGGCGCGGAAGGGTCCGACGCGGCAGAACCGCACGCCCCGTCACGCGGGTCCGTGATCAGAACCAGGAAGGTCCGGCGTTGACGTAGGGGGCCTCCAGCGCGGCGGCTTCCTCGTCCGACAGGCTCAAGTCGAGCGCGTCCACGGCCTGTTGAAGGTGGTGGGGCCGCGTCGCGCCGACGATGGGCGCGGAGACGAGCGGGTTGCGGAGGACCCAGGCGAGTGCGACGTGGGCCATGGGCACGCCGCGGGATGCGGCGACCTGCTGGACGGCGTCGATGACGGGTCCGTCGTGGGGGCTGTCGAAGGACCGCACGACGTGATCGGTACGGGAACGGGCGCTCTGTTCCCCGGCGGGGCGGGCGAGGCGGCCCTTGCCGTTCGGGGAGTAGGGAACGAGCCCGACGCCCATGTCGCCGCACATGGCCATGAGTTCGGGTTCGTCCTGGCGCCGCAGCAGGTTGTACTGGTTCTGCATGGACCCGAAGCGGGTCCATCCGCCGAGGTCGGCGGCGTGCTGGAGCTTGGCGAACTGCCAGGCGTACATCGACGACGCGCCGAGGTAGCGGACCTTCCCGGCCTTCACGATGTCGTGCAGCGCCTCCATCGTCTCCTCGACCGGGGTGTCGTCGTCGAAGCGGTGGATCTGGTACAGGTCGATGTAGTCGGTGCCCAGCCGGGTCAGGGAGGCGTCGACCTGTTCGAGGACGGCCTTGCGGGACAGGCCCTCGCCGCCGGGACCGTCGTGCATCCTGCCGCGGACCTTGGTGGCGAGCACGATGTCGTCGCGTCGCGCGTACTCGCGGATCGCGCGGCCGGTGATCTCCTCGGACGTGCCCGCCTGGTAGACGTTGGCGGTGTCCCAGAAGGTGATGCCCAGGTCGACGGCCTGCCGGAAGAACGGTCCCGCCTTGTCCTCGGTCAGGGCCCACGGGTGGGCGCCGGGCACGGCCGGGTCGCCGTAGCTCATGCAGCCCAGCGCGAGCCGGCTGACCTTCAGGCCGGTGGCGCCGAGGCGGACGTACTCCATGATGGAACTCCCTTTCGTGTGCTGGACGTCCGTGGACGGATCAGTGCTGCCCCGCGCCGCCGGATTCGGCGTGCTGGTCGATGAGGGCGCCGAGTGCCTCGGGGTCGTTGGCGGTGCGGTCGCGCTGGGCGGAGCCGAAAGGGCCGTAGGGGTACGGGGCCGGGTCCGGGTCGCTCGCGGTGTCCAGCGCGGTGACGGAGTCCGGGTCCAGGCGCAGGTCCGCGGCGGCGAGGTTGCCGGTGAGCTGCCGCACGGTGCGGGCGCCGACGATGGCGGAGGTGACGCCGGGGCGGTTGACGACCCAGCTCAGGGCGGCCTGGGCGGGCGTGACGCCGTTGTCCCGGGCGACCTCGCGCAGCGCGTCCATGGCGTCCCATGTGCGGTCGGAGTGCTCGTAGTTGGAGGAGGTGTACTGGTAGAGGGCGTGGTCCTGACCGGCCCTGGTGTCGGCGGACCGCCGCGCGCCGCGCTCGTACTTTCCGGTGAGGAAGCCGCTCGCGAGAGGGGACCAGGCCAGGATGCCGAGTCCGTTGTACCGGGCGGCGGCGGTCATCTCCCACTCGGTCTGGCGGGTGGCGAGGTTGTACTGGGCCTGGAGGGTCACCGGCACCGGGAAGCCGTACGCCCGCGCGGTGGAGACCGCGAGCTGGAGCTGCCATCCGGTGAAGTTGGACAGGCCGACGTAGCGGATCTTCCCCGCGCGGACGGCGGAGTCGAGGAAGGCCAGCGTCTCCTCGATCGGTGTCAGGGGGTCCCACGCGTGGAGCTGGTAGAGGTCGACGGTGTCGACTCCCAGCCTGCGCAGGGACGTGGTGAGCGCCCGGTCCAGGTGGCGGCGCGAGGTTCCGGCCTCGTTGGGGTCGGTGCCGGTGCGCGTGCGGCCCTTGGTGGCGAGGACGACGCGGTCGGTGACCTCGCTCGGGCGCGCGGCGAGCCACCGGCCGACGGTCTCCTCGGCCACTCCGCCGTTGTAGACGTCGGCGGTGTCGAGCAGATTGCCCCCGGCGTCGAGGAAGGCGTCCATCTGCGCGAACGCCTCGTCCTCCGGCGTCTGCGGGGTGCCGAAGTTCATCGTGCCGAGGGACAGGTTGGACACCAGCGTTCCGCTGGTGCCGAGACGGCGGTACTCCATGACGTGGGCTCCTTACGTGGCGCGGGGGCGGGCGGCTGCGCGGCGCCGCCGCGTCGGACGGCGGTTGTCAGTGGGTGGTGAAGCCGCCGTCGACGGGCAGAGCGGCGCCGATGACGAAGCTGGCGCCGGGGCTGCACAGCCACAGAACGGCTTGCGCGATCTCCTCGGCGCGGCCGAGCCGTCCGATGGGCTGCTGCTTGAGGATCTCGGCCATGGCGTCCGCCTGGCTTTCGAGCATGCCGGAGACCATCGGGGTGTCGATGGTGCCGGGGCAGACGGCGTTGATACGGATGCCGCGGGGCGCGTATTCGACGGCGGCGCTCTTGGTGAGGCCGATGACGCCGTGCTTGGAGGCGTGGTACGCGGCGCGCTCGGGCAGGCCCACCAGGCCGCCGAGCGAGGAGCAGTTGACGATCGCGCCGGAACCCTGGGTGCGCATGTGGCGCAGTTCGTGCTTCTGGGCGGCCCAGACGCCGCGCAGATTGACGGCGTTGACGCGGTCGAAGTTCTCGGCGCTCTCGTCGGCGGCGTCCGTGGGAGGGGCCTGGATGCCGGCGTTGTTGAAGGCCATGTCCAGGCGGCCGTAGGCGTCCACCGCGCGGTCGACAGCGGCGGCGGCCTGGGCCTCGTCGGTGACGTCGCAGACCACGCCGAGGGCTTGGTGACCGGCGTCGGTGAGTTCCTTGGCCGCCTTGTCCACGGCGTCCTTGTCGACGTCGGCCAGGACGACCGCGGCGCCCGACCGGGCGAAGGCGCGGGCGGTGGCCAGGCCCATGCCGGAGGCGGCGCCGGTGACCAGGGCGACCTGCCCCTCGAAGCTGTACCGGGGGTTCACGGGAGGGTTTCCAATCTCCGGGCCGGTGTCATTCGCGGCCCGTATGGCGCGGGGGAGGAGGGCGGTGTGCGGAGCAGGGCGGTCCGGGGCAGGGCGGCGGGCCGTGGACGCGCCTCGGCGACCGCGCCGGGTACGGGGGGCGCCGTCGGCGGGGGGCACGCGGACGTACGCGGTGACCGTGCGGGCCGTTGGTCAGGAGGTGCGGGCGGGGCGCCGGGGGCCGGTGTACTCGGCGTCGCCGACGTGCTCCAGCCAGTCGACGTCGTCGCCCTCCCACAGCGCGATGTGCGCCATGAAGCGGTCCGGCGCGGCGCCGTGCCAGTGCACCTCGTTGGCGGGGGTGACGATGACGTCCCCGGGGCGGGCCTCGACGATGTCGCCGCCGCGGGACTGGACCAGGGCGATGCCCTCCACGATCCAGAGGGTCTGGCCCAGGCCGTGCGAGTGCCAGGCGGTACGGGCGCCGGGCGCGAAGCGCACCATGTTCATCCGCACGCGGGAGGGGTCCTCGCCGCGGTGGATCACGTCCGCCCACGCGTCTCCGGTGAACATCTCCGGCGGCAGCTTCGCCGTCGCGGGAGGCTGGATGATCTCCATGGTCGTCTCTCCTTGTGTCCGTAAAGCGGCGGCCGACTCACGCGCGGCGGGTGACGGCCGCGCGCGGAGCGAAGCCGGGCCGGGCGGTGTCGGCGAGTGCCTGCCGGGCCCTGCGTCAGGCGGTGTCGGCGAGTGCCTGCCGGGCGGCGGGTCACGCGGTGTCGCGTGTGCCTGGCGGCCCCGCGTCAGGTGCCGTCGGCGAATACCTGCCGGGCGACCGTGAGCGCGGACATGGCCTTGGGCCATCCGGCGTAGAACGCCAGGTGCGTGACCGTCGCGATCAGCTCCTTGTCGCTCAGCCCGTTCTCCCTCGCCCTGCCGAGGTGGAACGCGAGCTGCTCGGTGCTGCCGCTGCTGATCAGACTGGCCACGGTCACCAGGCTGCGGTCGCGCGAGGACAGGTCCGGGTCTTCCCACACCTGCCCGAACAGCACGTCCTCGGTGTATCCGGCCAGTGCCGGGGCGATGTCCCCGAACTGCTGACGCGGTCCTCCGGGCTGCTGGTCCTCCGGCATCACGGTCTCCTTCCACGGGGGCCCGGCGCCTTCTCATGCGACGGCGCGGGTGCCTTCTCGAACGACGGCGCGGGCGTCTGTCCGCTTCCATTCCGCCCTGCCCTCACCGGGGGTGCCAGCGCAGCGGCGGACGGCCGTCAACCGGCCTGTCAACGATGAAACGGCAGGTCGCAGGCGTGCGGAAGGACCCGTTGATACGTGTACTGGCAGTACACCCCTCACCGCTCGGGATCGTCGTAGCCTCGAAGGCATGGACAACCGCAGCGAGGTCCGCGAGTTCCTCACCAGCCGCCGCGCCAGGATCACCCCCCAGCAGGCCGGTCTGCCCGCCGCAGGCCACCGCCGGGTCACCGGGCTGCGCCGCGAGGAGGTCGCGTTGCTCGCCGGGGTCAGCGCCGAGTACTACGCCCGCATGGAACGCGGCAACCTCTCCGGCACGTCGGAAGCCGTCCTGGACGCCCTCGCCCGCGCCCTCCAACTGGACGAGTCCGAGCGTGCCCACCTGATGGACCTGGCCCGTACCGCCAGCTCCACCCGGCGCCCCGCACGCCGCCGGGCCGCACAGCCCGTCCGGCCCGGTCTGCGGCAACTGCTGGACGCGATGACCGACGCACCCGCGTTCATCCGCAACGGCCGCCTCGACATGCTCGCCACCAACCGCCTCGGCAAAGCCCTGTACTGGCCCCTCTTCCAGGACCCCGCCCGCCCGGTCAACATGGCCCGCTATCAGTTCCTCAATCCGGGCGCCGACCAGTACATGACCGAACTCGACACGCAGCGCGCCTCCGCCGCGGCCCTGCTCCGCACCGAAGCGGGAAGGGACCCCTACAACCGCGAACTGAGCGACCTGATCGGCGAGTTGTCCACCCGTAGCGAGGCATTCCGTACGCTGTGGGCCGCGCACAACGTCCGCCTGCACCACACCGGCGTCAAACGCTTCCACCACCCCGTCGTCGGCGACCTCGACCTCGCCTTCGAGGCCCTGCCCGTACCCACGGACCCCGGCCTCACCCTCACCGCGCTCAGCGCCGAGCCCGGCAGCCCCGCCCACGACGCGCTGAAACTGCTCGCCACCTGGTTCGCCACCCTCGAACCCACCGGACCCGACCCTCGGCCCTCCGTCGGCGCCGAGCACCATTCCCCCGGCGGCGCGGAGCATGGCGGCCACCTGCACCAGTGAGCCCCGGCGCCACCTGGCCACTGGCGCCAAGCCAAGGGCGGCGGACCGTGACCTGGTCGTCCGAAGTACCGACGTACGTACGCGAGGAGCCCTATGAGCACGCCCGCCCCGGACCCAATCCCCGCACCCGCCAGGCCAGTTGTGGTTCTGCGCCCCGCCCCGCAGCGCACGGACCGCATCTTCACCCCCGCGGCCCTGGGGTCGCTCCGCGACCGCTTCACCGTGGTGGACCTGGAGAAGGACCCCTCCGAGGAAGCGCTGGAGGAGGTTCTGCCCGACGCCTTCGCGATCGTCGGACAGCCCGACCTTCCGGCCCAACGGCTCTCCCGCGCGGGCAGGTTGCGGGCTCTGCTCAATGTCGAAGGCAACTTCTTCCCCAACGTCGACTACGCGACCTGCTTCGAGCGCGGCATCCACGTCCTGGGCTGCGGCCCCGCCTACGCCCCGGCCGTCGCCGAGTACGCGCTCGCCCTCGCGCTCGACCTCGCCCGGGGCATCAGCCGGGAGGACCGCGCCTTCCGCGCGGGACGGGAGCGGTACGTCTCCGACGGCAACGCCGACGCCGTACTGCTGCAAGGCTCCGACGTGGGCCTGGTCGGTTTCGGCAACCTCGGCCGCGGCCTCAACCGCCTCCTCGCCCCCTTCCGGCCCACCATCCGTGTGTACGATCCCTGGCTGCCGCCCGGCGTCCTGGGCGAACACGGTGTGCTGCCCGCCTCGTTGGACGAGACCTTGTCCCGCAGCCGCTTCGTGTTCGTGCTGGCCACCGTCACCGACGAAAGCCGCCACCTCATCGGCGAGCGCGAGCTCCACCTGCTCCCGGACGGCGCCCGGCTCGTCCTGGTCAGCCGCGCCCCGGTCGTCGACTACCCGGCGCTCCTCTCCCACGTCGCGCGCGGGCGCCTCATGGCCGGCATCGACGTCTGGCCGGACGAACCGGTCGCCCCCGACGACCCGGCCCGCTCCCTCGACGGTCTCGTCCTGTCCGCACACCGCGCGGGCGGCATCCCGGCGGCCTTCGAGACCATCGGCGACATGGTTCTCGACGACCTCACCCTCATCGCCCAGGGACTCCCGCCCGCCCGGATGCAGACCGCCGCCCGTGAACTGGTCGGCCGCTACCGCAACCGCCCCGTGACCTGAGGGACCGTCCATGACCGCACAGCCCCACCCGGCCTCCGCGCTCGACATCCCCTGCGACGGCCTGCTCTTCGACAACGACGGGGTCTTGGTCGACTCCGATCACGGCGTCGACCGGGCATGGAGCCAATGGGCCCGTGACCGCGGCCTGCCGCCGGAACAGGTGACCGCCATGGTGCACGGCCGCCGGTCGGCCGACACCGTCGCCCTCCTGGTGACCGACCCGGACGAGCGGCCGGCGGCACTCGCCGCGATCGACCGTATGGAGGTCGAGGCCGCAGGCACCACCACAGCGCTCCCCGGTGCCCTCGGCCTCCTCACGAGCCTGCCGCGCGAGCGGTGGGCGGTGGTCACCTCCGGAGTCACCCTCCTGGCACGGGCCCGCCTCGCGGCGGCGGGACTGCCCACTCCGCCCGTGCTCATCACCGCGGACGATGTCAGCCACGGCAAACCAGCCCCTGACGGCTACCGCGCCGCGGCCCGGAAGCTGGGCTTCGCCCCGGCCCGGACGGTCGTCTTCGAGGACAGCGCCGCGGGGGCGGCGGCCGGAGCCGCGGCAGGCGCGGTCGTCGTCGGGGTCGGGCGGCGCGCACTGGCCACCCACGCCCCCGTCGTCGTCCGCGACCTGCGCGGCCTCGCCTGGCACGACGGCGTACTCAGTCTCGCCGCCGCGGACCTGCTGCGCCGGTGAGCGGAGTGATGGACGGGACCGCGCCTCAGTACCCGCCTCCGCCGCTGGCGGAGCCGGTCGACGGTGAGGCCGACGTGGAGGCCGCGGTGGTGACCGCGAGGCCGCTGGGGCTGACCACGTATCTGACCGAGCGGCGAGTTCGCTGTCTTCACCGTGGCGGCGCCGCCGGTCGACGCGGAGGCACTGGCGCTCGCGGTGGTGGCGCCGGCGCTGGAATGGGGGGTGAGGGACGTCGGGGAACTGGAGCTGCCGCATCCGGAGGCAGTGGCCGCAACGGCGGCCACGCCAACGGCGAGGGAGATGACGCGCTTCATGACAGACCCCTTGACCTGGGGGGATGGACATCAGCCGATCGGAGTCCTTCGGTGCCGAGGTGCGGAGTGCCCGTCAGCCGTTGTGTCCCGACGGGTGCTTGTCGTAGTTGTCGTTCCAGGACGCCTTCGCGCCGGAATCACCGATGCGGTACACGTCGACGACCGCGCCGGCGGACACGACCACCGCGAGTACGGCGGCGGTCGCGCGCAGAGTCGTCGGCAGGCTCCGCCGCGCGCCGGCGGACGGAAGGCTCTCGGCGGCCGGGTCCCCGGACCGTGCGGTCCGGCGCCCCAGCCACCAGACCCCGAGCGTCACGAGAAAGAGCCCTATCGCCCACGGCAGCAGACCGTCGCCCAGTTCCGCGTGCTTACGCACCAGAGGATCGTCGCCCACACGGGCCTTGAGCCACTCCCCGGCATGCGTCGTGACCGGCACCAGCGCCAGGGTCACCAGCCCCAGCAGCGGAAGCGACAGCCCCATGCGCCGGGCATACCGGGGCTGGACCGCGCAGACCACCGCGGCCAGGGCCGTCAGCGGCACCAGCACCACCACGAAGTGCACGAACAGGACGTGCGCCGGAAGGCCGTTGATATGCGTAAGACTCATGGGGGGCTTCTCCACGGACGAGGACGTGCGCAGCGGGCCCACCGGGCAACCCGGCCGCCGCTGCTCGGAAGGAGATCGCAGCCTTCCACGCCAACTTCTCAAGTCCTTCTGAAATACGGCCCGCCGGCAGCCGTCCGCCCAGAGGAGTCCCCGGCTCAGCGGCCGGTCAGGCTGAGCGCGACATCGACGATCGTCGCTGTGTCGATCCCGTGAATCCTGTAGGCGTCTTGGAGGGCGGACGACTGGCCGAACTCGGTGACGCCGAGGTTTTTGGTCCGGTCACCGCGCAGCCCCGCGAGGAAGGCAAGCGTGTGGGGGTGGCCGTCCATGACGGTGAGCAAGGGGGCAGGGCTCTCCGAGGGAAAGAGAGCCGAGGCGATATCGCTCCCCTTGCCTTGCGCGGACCGGAAGATGAGGTCCGGGCTCGTCAGGCACACGATGCCGGCGGTCACACCGAGCCCGGTCAGGGCATCGGCCGCCGCCACGACCTCAGGCATGATCGCTCCCACCCCGACCAGGGTGACCCGCTCGTCCGCGAGGGGATGATCGGTCAGGCGGTAGCCGCCGGCAACGGCATGGCGTCGGCGGCGCTCCAGCAGGAGAGGGTCCTCGGGCAAGCGGGCAAGCGCTTGGTCCACCGGGCGGGTCGAGAGCCGGAAGTACGCCGACGTCCCGCCGGGGACACCCACGTGGTCGATCGCGTCCAGGAAGCACCACTCGAGGTCCTGGGCGAACGCCGGCTCCCACGCGACGCAGCCCGGCTGCTGCAAGCCGATCGACGGAGTCGTGATCGACTGGTGCGCTCCTCCCTCGGGAGCGAGGGTGACGCCCGACGGCGTGCCGACGATGATCGACTGACCACCGGCGTAGATGCCGCAGGACCAGGGTTCCAGGGCTCGTGAGAGAAACGGGTCGTAGATGGTGGCGATCGGGACCAGCCGCTCGGCCCACCGCGACCAGGTCGAACCGAGCTCGCTGAGCAGGCTCACCAGGTTGACCTCGGCGATACCGAGCTCGATGTGCTGACCACCGGCGCCCTCGGACCATTTGAGAACCCGTTCGGGGTCATCGGCGAACCAGTCCGGTCGGTCCGCGACCGACCAGACCCCCGTCTTGTTGATCCAGCCGCCGAGGTTGGTCGAGGACGCGACGTCCGGACTACAGGTCACCACACGGCGCGCCACTTCCGGTGCCTCGCGGGTCAGATCGGTGAGAAAACGACCCAGAGCCGCCTGGGTCGAGACCGGAGCGCGGTGCTTCCGGGACAAGGCGGCGGGAACGGCGTCGGGCCGAGGATTCGTGACAGCGGCGCGCCGCCGCAGGGCGTGCCCGCGCTCCGCGCACAGCGTCGCCGCGAAGGACCCGTCCTGGAACCGTCGCCACGGGTCGGCCGGGTTCGCGCCGACCGACTCGGCGAGCGCCACCATCTGGACGTCGGTGAGCAAGACCGAGTGGTTGTTCGGATGCCCTTCCGTAGGCAGGCCGCGCCCCTTCACCGTGTAGGCGAAGACGACCGTCGGCCGATCCGGATCCACGTGGGCGAAGGTGTCGAGCAACAGGCCGATGTCGTGCCCGCCCAGGTCCCGCAGGGCCACCGCGAGTTGGTCGGAGGGTACCGACCGCAGTAGCTCGCGCAGCGCTTCGGACCCGTCGTCGCCGACGATCCGGTCGGCGATCTGCTCGGCGTCGACACGCAGGAGGCGCTGGTACTCCTCGTTGGGCATCGTCTCCAGCCGCGTACGCAGGTCGTCCCCTCCGGGACGGTCGAAGAGCGCGCTGACCTTCCGCCCCCACTTGAGCGTGATCACCTGCCACCCGGCTGCCTCGAACATGCCCATGAGGCGGTGGATCTGGACGTCGGGCACGATGCGGTCGAGCGACTGGCGGTTCAGGTCGACGACCCACAGCAATTCGCCCATCTTCGCCGTGGAGGGGTCCGCGACGGCCTCCCAGACCGCGCCCTCGTCGAGCTCGGCGTCCCCGAGAAGGCTGATGAAGCGGCCTGCCTCGGGCGTGGAGTCGAAGTGCGAGGTCAGATAGCGGTGGGACATGGCCGCCCAGAGCGCGGCAGTCGCCCCGATGCCGACCGAGCCGGTGGAGAAATCCACGGTGTCGGGATCCTTGAGCCGACTGGGGTAGGACTGCAACCCGCCCTTGGAGCGAAGTGTCGTGAGGTACTTGGCGTCAAGGTCGCCGATGAGGTAATTGATCGCGTGGAGTACGGGGGACGCGTGCGGCTTGACCGACACCCGGTCGTTCCGGGTCAGCTCGGCGAACCAGAGCGAGACCATGATGTCGACCATCGAGGCGCTGGACGATTGATGGCCCCCGACCTTGACGCCACTGGCGTTGGGACGGCCGCGGTTCGCCGCGTCGACGATCGACGTGGCGATCCAGAGCACCTTGCGGGCGATCTCTCGCAGCACCTCCTCCGCGGGAGCCGCCGATGCCACGGAAGAGGAGGTCACGGTCATCGGATTGCCTCGCAGACATGCGGTGGACGCGCGCGGTGTACGCGCCGCGACGGGGTGGGATGACACGGACGACGACGTCCGGGGCGCGCCGGACCGCCCGGCCGCCGCGCGGCCCGCGTACCGCCGGCCATCACGGCGCAGAGGACTCCGACCGGGGCCGTCACCGCGAAGAGGCTTCCGACCGGGGAGCGACCCGCATCTGCGACGCGAGGTGGGTCGCGGGTCCGCCGGGCCCGTCCGCCCAGAGGAAGGTGGCCGCCACCTGCTCGGTCACGGGCGGCATCGACATGAGGAACGTCGTTCCGCCCGCGTAGGTCATCGGCGTCGAGAAGTCCCCGTGGAAGTCTGCCCACCGGCCGCTCGTCGTGAAGGACGCGATGAGACCCGATGCCTCCGCCCGTACGTCGATCGTCGCCTCGTCGCTCATCCGGAACCGCCCGACGTACGGCGTGACGTCGATGTCCGCGTCGACCGGGCCCGGCGTGGTCGGCAGGCCGACGCCGACCAGCTCCCGCAACAGCTCGGACACCAGCTCGTCACCCATGCCCTGGATGTCACCGCTCGCCATGACGCAGACGGCGACGCCGTGGTCGGGCGCCAGGACCAGCCGGGACTGCTGACCGCAGGTGCTCCCGATGTGGCCGACGATCCGCGGCTCGAGACGCTCGATCGACCATCCCCAGCCCCACGCGGGACCCCGGCTCGGATCCGGCTGCGCGATGTGGGGCTCCCGCATGGTCCGCGCGGTCCGCGGACTCATGAGTCGCGCGCCCGAAGGCGCCAGACCGTCCTCGAGGTGGTGCCGGGCGAACGCCAGGAGGTCGGCCGGGGTTGCCGCCAGCGTCCCCCCGCACGGCCCCGACGTCCTGGGGTCGAGCCAGGTCGAGACCGGCGTGAGATCGTACGACCCCGGCGCCGCCGGCACGTGGCCGACCACGAGCGGTCTCGTCATGGTCTCCTCGGGAAGCGTCGAGGTGCTGCCGAGCCCCAACGGTTCGATGAGGCGCGTCCGCAACGCCTCGTCCCAGGTCGATCCGGTCACGCACTCGATGAGCCGGCCCAGCACGTTGTACCCGGAGTTGGAGTAGGAGAACACCGCTCCCGGCCGGTGCAGCTGAGCCAGGCCGCTGTAGCTTTCAACGATCTTCTCGACGGCGTCGTCGCTCCGGACGTCCGGCTCGGCGGCATCGCCGAAGAACCCGCCGGAGTGCGAGAGCAGTTGTCCGACGGTGACGGTGCGCGCCACCTCCTCGTCCTCCAGCCGCAGCGGCGGCGTCAGGTAGTGATTCACCGGCGAGGACAGGTCGACCAGCCCCTCGTCCACGAGCTGGAGGACGAGCGTCGCGGTCCACACCTTGGTGATGGAGGCGAGCAGGAACACCGAGTCCGTCGTCACCGGAACGGTCGTACCCAGCTTTGCGATCCCGGTGGCGACGACCGTGGTCCTCCCGTCGACCAGCACGCCGGCCGCCGCCCCCGGGACGCCGTACCGATTCGCGAGATCGTCCAGGCGCTGCTGGAACTCCCGTCGGTCCACCCTTGGTGTCGTCATATCGGACAGTGTGCCGGGCCGCTGCCCTGGATTCGTTGTCCGGCCGTACGAAGAGCGCCGCTTGTCTTCGGCGCCACTCACCAATCACGCCGTCGGAGCGGCGAGGAGGATTCGGCCATGCCCAACACCCCCTACCTGCACGTCGACCTGGATCGGCTCGACCGGAACATCCGGCGAGTCGCACAGTGGGCCGCGACGAACGACCTCGCGCTCCGCCCGCACGCCAAGTCCCACAAGTCGCCCCGGATCGCCCGGCGCCAGATCGCGGCCGGCGCCGTCGGACTGACGGTGGCGACGATCGGTGAGGCGGAAGTCTTCGCGGACAGCGGCGTGACCGACTTCTTCATCGCCTACCCCCTGCACATCGACGGCCAGGCGGCCGGCCGGCTCGGCGCTCTGGCGGACAGGGCCCGCATCGCGATCGGCGTGGACTCGGCCGAGGGCGCCGCCCGGGCGGGTCACCTGGTCGGCCGCCTCGGCGTGGAGGTGGTCATCGAAGTGGACTGCGGTCACCACCGCAGTGGTTGCCGCCCCTCGGACGCGGGCCTGGTCGCGACCGCCGCCGCGCTCTCGGGTGCCAAGGTCGCGGGAGTCTTCACGTTTCCGGGACACAGCTACGCCATGGACGCCGGGGCGACGGCCGCCGCAGACGAGGCACGAGCGCTCTCGGTCGCGCGCGCGGCCGTGGAGGACGCCGGAATCGAGGTCGCGGTGGTCAGCGGCGGATCGACGCCGAGCCTGGCCGACACCCGGCCAGAGGCGGTCACCGAGGTGCGCCCCGGCGTCTACGTCTTCGGGGACGCGCAGCAGTGGGAGCTGGGGACGACGCATCCCGATGACGTCGCGCTGACCTGTCGTGCGACGGTCGTCAGCCACGCCGGAGGCCGTGCGGTCCTGGACTCCGGCAGCAAGGTGCTCGCCGCCGACAAGGCTGCCTTCAACACCGGAGGAGGACGTCTGCTCGACCACCCGGACGCCCGGATCGTTCTCGTCTCCGAGCACCACGCCGTCGTGGACCTGGGCGGCGCCCCGTTGCCTCCGCTGGGGAGCCAGGTCGCGGTGGTGCCCAACCACTGCTGCGCGGCCGTCAACCTGGCCGAGCGGCTATGGATCGACGAGGGAGGCGGCCTGCGCCCCTGGGCCGTCGCCGCGCGAGGGCGCAACAGCTAGAAGACTTCCCGCGCCGCAGGTCCTTGTGTGGTGAACCCGCACCAATCCCCGCCCGAGGTTCGGTCTCATTCACGAAACGAGGCCGCCGGGGGAGTGACAGTTTGATCGCTCGAGGCACCTTGACGGCCTCGTCGTCGATCGCCAATCCGCGAAGGAGAACGCGCTGTGTCCATCGAGGACTTCGCCCGCCACCCGCTCACCTTCGGCCCCAGTCCGGTGCACCCGCTCCCACGTCTGAGCGCCCACCTCGGCGGTGCCTCGATCTGGATGAAGCGGGAGGACTGCAACTCCGGGCTGGCCTACGGCGGTAACAAGACCCGCAAACTGGAGTACCTCATTCCCGACGTGCTGGCCCAAGGGGCCGACACGCTGGTGTCGATCGGGGGCCACCAGTCCAACCACACCCGGCAGGTCGCCGCGGTCGCCGCCCACCTCGGGCTGGAGTGCGTCCTGGTCCAGGAGAACTGGGTGCCTTCCTGGACCGATCCGCTGAGCACCGAAGTCGGCAACATCCTGCTCAGCCGGGTGATGGGAGCAGAGGTACGACTCGACCCCGCCGGTTTCGACATCGGCTTCCGTGACTCGTGGCGGCAGGCCCTCGACGACGTGGAGAAGCGCGGCGGCAAGCCCTACGGCATCCCCGCCGGCGCGTCCGACCACCGCCTCGGCGGTCTCGGCTTCGCCAACTGGGCGTACGAGGTGGCCCGGCAGGAGCAGGAGCTCGACACCTTCTTCGACACCGTCGTGGTCTGCACCGTCACCGGTTCGACGCACGCGGGCATGATCGCGGGCTTCGCGGCACTCGAAGACGCGGGCGGCCGACCCCGCCGGGTCATCGGCATCGACGCCTCGGCCACCCTCGACAAGACGGTCGACCAGGTCGGTCGGATCGCCCGGAACACCGCGGATCTCATCGGGCTGAGGCGTGACCTGCGGGACGACGAGATCACCGTGCTCCCCGGCTGGGCCGGAGACGAGTACGGGGTCCCGGTGCGGTCGACCCTCGACGCGATCCGCCTCACCGGCAAGACGGAGGGGATCATCATCGACCCCGTCTACGAAGGCAAGTCGATGGCGGGCCTCATCGACCTGATCCGCGACGGCGACATCCCGAAGGACTCGAACGTGCTGTACGCGCATCTCGGCGGCCAGCAGGCACTGAACGCGTACGCCAAGGCGTTCTGATGCCCGCGCTGAGGGGGAGCACGAGAGAGGTCCGAGCCCTGTGGAACTGCCGGATCCCGATGCGCGACGGCGTCGAGCTGGCCGCCGACATCATGGTCCCGGCCGGTGACGGCCCGTTCCCGGCCGTGGTGACACGAACCCCGTACAACCGCAAGCCGGGAATCTGGATGCGGCGGCTCGTCGCCGCCGGTTACGCCTACGTCATGATCGACATGCGCGGACGCGGCGACTCCGGCGGTGACTTCCAGCCCTTCGTCCAGGACAGCGACGACGGCTACGACAGCATCGAGTGGGTCGCCGACCAGACCTGGTGCACGGGCCGGGTCGGCATGGTCGGGCTCAGCTACGAAGGTCTCACCCAGTGGTGGACCGCTCGGGCCCGGCCGCCGCACCTGCGGTGCATCGCGCCGATGGCCATTGGAGTCGCCGGCCTCGGCCCGCGGCCGAGCTTCAACACCGGTGTCCCGCACCTCTACTGGAGCTGGTGGTTCCACCAGGTGACCGGACGTACCCAACAGCACTACGGCGCTCCCTCATGGGGGCACAACATCAGGCACCTGCCGCTGCGCACCCTCCACGAGCAGGTCGGCACCGGTGGACGGTGGTGGCCCAAGTACGTGGACGGGGAGATCGACTACCTCGGCGAGGCGTTCGTGCTCAGCGACGACGACTGGGCGAACCTCGACCTGCCCGTGCTCGTCACCGTCGGCTGGTGGGACGACCAGACCACGATGGCGACGTGGGCCCGGCTGGCGCGGTCGCCCGCGGGCGCCAGGGCCCAGCTCCTGATCGGAGCCTGGGACCACGGAGGGAACCGGTCGCCGAGCCCGGTGCTGGGAGGACTGGATGTCTCCTCGTCGGTCATGGACACCGTCGGACACGTCGAGCGCTTCCTCGCACGGCACCTCAGGGACGACGACGAACCCGCTGATGCCCACCCGTGCCGGGTCTTCCGGACCGGGACGATGCGGTGGGAAGACCTGGACGAGTGGCCGTCCGCCGCGGTCGAGCCGACGAGTTGGTACCTGGCCAGCGGCGGCGACGCCCGCACACTGAGCGGAAACGGCCGGCTCACGCGGACTCCGGAGAAAGCCGCCCGCGACACGTACGTCTTCGACCCGGAGAACCCGGCCAGGGACTTCACCAACCTCGACCTGTTCGCCTGGAGCGACCCGCCCCACGACCATCGCTACCTGCTGCGCCGCCCCGACGTCCTCGTCTACCCGGGTCCGGCCCTGGACGAGCCCGTCCACGTGAGCGGCCAGGCCGAGCTGGACGTCTTCGTCTCGCTGGACGCGCCCGACGCGGACCTGAGCGTCCTGCTGCTCGACGTCCATCCCGACGGCCGGATGATGCTCGTCGGCAGCGAACTCGGGTCGTGCGGGCTACAGCGGATCTCGATGCGGTCCGGGCCCGGCTCACCGCCCGTCAGCCCCGGGGAGATCGTCGGCCTGCGCATCCCGCTGGTCTGGCTCCACCACACCTTCCTGCCGGGGCACCGCATCGCGCTCGCGGTGACCGCGGGCGCGTTCCCCGCCTTCTCACGCAACCTCGGCACCGGGGAGCCCTGGGCCGACGCCGTGGATTCACGCGTGGTGAGCGTGACCGTTCACCACGGCCCGGAGCACCCCTCGCGGCTCGTCCTGCCCGTCGAGAACAGCGGGGGAGCGGTATGAGGTTCACCGATGTCTCCCGTGTGCGCTCCCGCTTCGACGTACGGGTCGAGGCGAGCGACGGGGTCGACCTGTCCGTCGACGTCTACATGCCGCCCGTCCCCGGTGATCACCCGGTCCTCGTCACCCGCACGCCGTACGACAACAACCGCGCGGACCAGAAGCCTCCTGCGAGCACGGCGCCGCAGGTCCCCTCGGACCGCTTCAAGCTCCTTGCCGCGCGCGGATACATCGTGGTCGCGGGTGACGTGCGCGGCCGGGGTGACTCGGACGGGGATTTCGAGCCGTTCCTCCACGAGGCCGCAGACGGCGCCGACATCGTCACGTGGGCCCGTGACCTTCCCGGGTCCAACGGCCGCCTCGGCTGCTTCGGCGCGGGCTACGCCGGGTTCGCGGCGCTCGCCGCCGCGTCGGCGGCTCCGGTGGACGCGCTCGCCGTGTGGTCCCCGTTCGCCGCGGCCGAGGGCCTGCCGTCGCGGGGCGGTGCCGTGCGACTGGACTGGTTGTTCTGGATGCACCTCGTCGGTGGCCGGGTACGAGGACCCGTCGACGCGCCGCCCTGGAAGTCGGTCTTCAGCAGCAGGCCGCTGGCCGGTATGCACGAAGCGCTGGGCAGACCGGACGCGCCGTGGCCCGACTGGCTCGCCCACCTCGCCCCCCAGGACCCGTACTGGAGCAGCCTGGCTGTGGGCGGCGGGACGAATGCGAGCGCGCCGACCCTCCTGGTCTCCGGCCGGTGGGACAGCGGGCTGGGCGCCACGATGGCGCACTGGGAGACCGTCTCCTCCGCCGGAGGGGAGCACTCGCTGGTCGTCGGCCCGTGGGACTCAGCCGGAACCCGGAGACCGGTGAGCGTTGTCGGCGGGGTCGAATGGGGGCCCCGTTCCGTCGTCGACCCCGACGAACTGCTCCTCGAGTGGTTCGACCACCACCTGCGGGACGACCCGTCGTCCTGGGCTCCCGCCCCCGTGCGCGTCTTCGTCACGGGCCGCAACGCCTGGGAAGACCTCGACCGGTGGCCGGTGGCCGACGAGGTCGAGACCTTGTGGCTGACCTCCGAAGGGCGGGCGAACACCCGGATCGGGGACGGACGACTGACGCGCGACGCGACGCCGCGCGAGGCGGCCGATCACTTCGTCCACGATCCCGGGAATCCCGTTCCGTGGCAGCCGGATCACGGGTCCTTCTCACGGACCGGCCCAGCGGGATTCACCCTTGAGACATCGTTCGCGACCAGCCGCGACGACACGCTCACGTACACGGCGGCGACCGTCGACGTTCCCACACTCGTCCGCGGCACGCCGGTGGTCCATCTGTTCGCCGGGACCGATCGCGATGACGCGGACTGGATGGTGTCCCTCGAGGACGTGTTCCCGGGCGAGACGAGAACGGTTCACCTGGCACACGGGGTCGTGCGCGCGGGATCGGTGCCCGCGTTCCGGACAGGTGTGCCGGTCGGCTACAGGATCGCGATGACGGACGTGGCGCACGAGCTCCAGCCGGGGCACGCCCTGCGCCTCGTGGTGACCTCCAGTCTCTTCCCGCTCTACGCGATCAACCTCGGCTCCGCCGACTACCTCGGTGCGACGGAGGCCGAACGCGGTACGCACTCCGTCTTCCACGGGCCCCGCCTGCCCAGCAGGATCGAGCTCCCCCTCCACCGAATGGAGAACCATGACCAGGCTCCGTGACCTCGGCATCGAGATCGGGATTCTTCCCTCAGGACCCCGCAACGCCATCAGCGACGTCTCCGGCGTCACCGTCGGTCACGCCACCGTCATCCGCGACGACGACGTCATCGCCCGTACCGGCGTGACCGTGATCCGTCCACGGCCGGGACACGTCAGGACACATCCGTTGTTCGCGGGCTGCGCCACGCTCAACGGCAACGGTGAGATGACAGGTCTCGAGTGGGTTCGCGAGAGCGGTCTGCTCACGACCGACGTGGCCCTCACGGGCACCCACAGCGTCGGCGTCGTCAGGGACAGCCTGGTCGCGATCGAAACGGCGCACGACACCTTCCGCAACGCCTTCTCCCTGCCGGTGGTGGGCGAGACCGCGGACCTCGCCTTCAACAGCGGGAACGCCCAGTTCGTCACCGGCGAACACGTCCGAGCGGCCTACGAGTCGGCGTCCGCCGACGTCGAGGAGGGGAGTGTCGGAGGGGGAACCGGCATGGTCTGCCACGGGTTCAAGGGCGGGATCGGAACGGCGTCGCGTCGTCTCGACGCGTCCGCGGGCGGCTGGACCGTGGGTGTGCTCGTCCAGGCGAACCACGGGACCCGCCCCGACTTCAGGGTCGACGGCCGGCCCGTGGGCCGTGACGCGCGCCTGGCACACGTCCCGCTGCCGGCCCGGACCCAGCCGGGCGGAGACCCGCCCATGCCGCCCGGCTCGGGTTCGATCATCGTGATCGTGGCGACGGACGCTCCGCTGCTGCCCGGCCAGTGCCGTCGGCTGGCCACCAGGGCGAGCATCGGCATCGGCCGGGTCGGCGGCGGCATCCAGGACTCGAGCGGTGACATCATGCTCGCCTTCTCCACGGCGCCGCAGAACGTGCCCACCGAGGGCTACGCGGGCGGTCACCCGCTGGTGGCGCCCCATTCCGCGGTTCCGCACCAAGCCTTGGACGACCTGTTCCGCGCCGTCGTCGAGGCCACCGAGGAATCGATCATCAACGCGATGCTCGCCGCTCCCACGATGACTGGTGCGCGCGGCTTCACGGCGTACGGGCTCGAGCCGGACGCACTCCTCGCGGCCTTCCCATCGGCGACCTGAGGCAAGCCGCCCCCGGTTCGGCTGGCAACCACCCGGTGAACGGCCGGGTCAGACCAAGGAAGAAGGGACGGTCCCATGGCCGGTTCTGTCTACATCAGCGTGGACATGGAGGGAGTCGCGGGTGTTTCGCGGCTGCACAACACCGTCCCCGGGCACCGGACCTA
Organism: Streptomyces sp. NPDC008317; assembly: GCF_042955955.1. NCBI lineage: Bacteria > Bacillati > Actinomycetota > Actinomycetes > Kitasatosporales > Streptomycetaceae > Streptomyces > Streptomyces sp. NPDC008317. The sequence continues at coordinate 202,346 of NZ_JBIBFQ010000007.1, read as the reverse complement.
CGCACGCGGCCAGGAGCTCATGACCGAGGAGGCCAACGCCGCTGTGGCGGGGGCGTTCGACGCGGGAGCCACCCACGTGGTGGTGGCGGACAGCCACGGGCCGATGGACAACATCCTGCCCGCCCTGCTGGACCCGCGTGCACGTCTCGTCAACGGCAGCCCCCGTACCTGCGGCATGGTGCACGGCCTGCACGGCGACTTCGACGCGGCCCTCTTCATCGGCTACCACGCGGCCGCGGGAGCGCCCGGAGTGCTCTCACACACGTTCACCGGATTCTGGTCGGAACTCCGGCTCAACGGTCGGGCCGCGTCCGAGGCAGACGTCAACGCCCTCTACGCCGGCCGGTTCGGAGTCCCGGTGAAGCTCATCACCGGAGACGACCGGACCTGTTCGGCCGGTCTCGCCGGAGTCGAGGCGGTCCACCGCGTCGAGGTCAAGCGCTACCTCTCCTACAACTCGGCCGACGCCCTCTCCCCGGCCACCGCCAGGGCGCACATCCGGGAAGGCGCGGCGCGAGCCGTGGCGGATTCGTCGATCCGGCCGCCGGTCGTCCCTCACGACCTGGTGGTGGAGATCGACCTGAAGCTGTCGACGAGCGCTGATCTGATCGCCATGATTCCGACGGCCGAGCGCTCGTCGGAGTACACCGTGCGGATCCGGTGCGCCACCGTCGACGAGATCTACGACTTCGTCAGCGTCGCCGGAGCACTGGCCGCGCACGTGGTCGCCACTCAGGCGACCGCCTCGCCGTGACGCGGCGAATCACTCGACGGCGGGGTTCATCAGACGCATCTGGAGCATCAACGCGAATCTCTCGTCCGGGTTCTCCAGGTCGATCTTCCCGACCTCGCTGAGCCGCTTGAGCCGGTAGCGGAACGTGTTGTGGTGCACACCGGCCGAGGCCGCGGCGGCGTGGATGTCGCCGAAGGCGTTCAGCCAGCACTTGAGAGTTGCCAGGAGGCTGCCGTTGCGCCGCTCGTCGTACTCGAGGATCAGGCTCAACGGGCCGGTCACCGGGTCATGGCGTGCCAAGGACAAGTCCTGGAGCTCCAGCACCAGCGCGTCTATGTGCACCTCTGACATCGTGGCCGCGGTGCCCGCCGTCCCTCGCGTACGCAGTACGCGCAGCGCACGGTCGGCCCGCGTCCGCGACTCGTTCAAGCGGATCGGGTCGCTGATCGCGGTGCCGATGCCGATGACGGCCGGCACCCGCGTCCCCGTCCGCTTCAGGAAGTCGGCCGCGAGCCGCTTGGCGCGCTGCTCGTTCTGGTCGGCGTCCCCGGTGAGCGAGACCAGCCCGTACGACACGTCGCCGAGCAGGGCCGTCGCCGACCGCGGCGCGACCGAGGTGAGGTGCATCGCGAACGCGTCCGCCAACTGCTGGCGTTCCCTCGCCTGCCGGGAGGGATCGGTCTGTCCGTCGCCGTGGTCGACGATGTCCATGGCGACGACATTGACGGTCTTCCCGAGCAGCCCGAGGCGGCCGAGCGCGTGCGCGGCTTTGGGCCCGCCTTCGAGGGCGGTGGCCACCAGGTCGGAGCGCAGGCGGTGGTCGACGTCGGCTCCGGCTCGTCGGCGCAGCAGGTGGAGGGCGACGAGCTTCGCGGCGTCGGCCAGGGCCTGCGACCGCTCGGTGGACGGCGGTCCGGTGACCGCCGCCCAGATCGATCCCAGGATCTCGTCACCGGCACGCACCGCGATGGCCAGGCGCGGGATCTCGTTCTCGCTGATCTTGGAGGCCTCGATGTACAGCGGCTCCTCCGTTTGGTAGAGGGCCTTGAACACCCCCCGGTCCTCGTCCTCGCGGAGGTAGACCTCGGGCACCTGGCGGTCGAGGATGGTCCGGATGCGAGCGGCGTCGGCCTCGTCCTGCCGTCCCGAGAACGCCAGCACGCGGTACCGGCGGTCCTCGATGGTGACCGGCGCGTCGATCAGTGCCGCCACGGCGTTGGCGAGGGCGAAGAGGTCGCCCGCGGCGACACCGCCCAGGGTGCTCGTCACCTCGTCCCCGACATCGTCCTGGGCCACGATGGTCCGGAGCATGTCCGCGAGCTGAAGCCAGTCCGCGTTCTCCGCCAGCGCGAGCAGGGCGACGCCCGCGTCGCGGGCGGCGTTGAGCACCTCTGGCTCGCGGTCCACGGGCGCCCGCACGATCAGGGCCGCGGCGCTCTGTGTCCCGAGAACGCGCAGCAGCTCCGCGATGTCGGACGCGCCGTACACCCCGATGCCGAGGACCAGCGCCTTGGGCAGGAGCGTGTGGTTCTGTCCGTGGTCGTGGACGACGACGGCCCCGACCTGCTCGTGGGCACTCACGTCGGCGACGACCACGTCGAGGAACGTACCGCCGAGGTCATTGAGGATCCTCGACAAGCTCGCACGCTGCGGTTTGGACGTCTCGCTCATATCCGCCGGAGTCTACGGGACGCTCCGCCACGCGTCTTGGGAAGAACGAACGAACGCGCGGCCTCCGTTCGTTGACCGAAACCGAGGCGTGGCCGGGCCGTTGTGCGCCTTCGTTACATTGAACGATTCCAGGCGGAAAATTGGGCGGATCGTCACCAGGTCCGCGCCGTTCGACGGCCATAGCCTCATCCAAACCCGTGAGCCTGATCACACGGGCGGCACACAACCGGCTGGGGGCTGGACCTCTGGCCCGAGGAGGACGGGTCATGAAGCGTAAACGGTCCATCAGACTCGTGGCGGTCAGCGCCACCGTTGTCTGCTTGGCAGCGCTACTGGCTGCCTGCAACGGCGCCGAGAAGCCGGGAGCGACCGGCGGCAGGGCGGACCTCCTGCGGTGGGGCATCGTCGCGGACAGCCTCGACAGCATCGACCCGCTCACGCTGACCTCGGGCAACAACCTTCTCGCCACGGTCTACGACGCCCTGCTCACCGCCGACCCGAAGGGCCAGCTGGCCCCGGGGCTCGCGGAGTCGTGGGACACCCCGGACCCGCGCACGTACATCTTCCACCTGCGCAAGGGCGTCACGTTCTGGGACGGCACCGAGATGACGTCCGCTGACGTGGTCGCCTCGCTGGACTACGAGCGCCTGGCGCCGTCCCCGTACGAGTCGCTGTTCGTGAACGTGAAGGACGTGACCGCCAGGGACGCGAACACCGTCGTCGTCACGCTCAAGCAGGCTGATTCCAGCGTCCTGTCGCTCCTCGCCAGCGTGGGAGCGAGCATCTTCCAGAAGAAGTTCTACGACGAGCACAAGGCCGACTTCGGCAAGCCGGGCACGCTGACCATGGCGACCGGGCCGTACCGGCTCGACCGGCTGAACCCGACCGAAGGCGCGGACCTCACCGCCAACCCGGACTGGTGGGGAGGCAAGCCGGCGATCCAGAGGGTGTCGGTCAAGCCCTTCAAGACCGTGACGAGCGCCGCGCTCGCCTACCGGTCCGGCCAGCTCGACGCCGCGTACCCGCTCGCGGACCCGCGAGCCTTCGCCGCCAGCTCCAAGGCGAAACTGGTGAAGGTCCCCGGGTGCAAGCAGACGTTCATGTCACTGAACACCCAGGTCGCCCCGTGGGACGACGTGCACGTCCGGCGCGCCTTCGCCTACGCGTTGGACCGCAAGGGCCTCGCCGCCGCCGAAGGCGACGGCGCCGTCACCTATGACAGCCTGTTCCCGGCCCAGGTCCTGGCCAAGGTGGCCGACAAAGCGGACATCGACACCATGATCGGCTCGCTCCCGCCCTACGCGTTCGATGTGTCCAAGGCGAAGGAAGAGATCGCGAAGTCGAGCCACCCGGGCAGCGTCAAGGGAACCTTCGAGGTTCCCGACGACGGAATCCGCCCCAAGATCGCTCAGGCCATCGCCGGAATGGTGGCGAAGGCCGGCATCGAGCTGGACGTCAAGGTCCTCTCCGAGGCCCAGTACACCCAGCGCGTCGGCGAAGGAGCGGCCAAGAAGAAGATCCAGCTCACGATCCAGCGACTTGACTGCTCGGAGGAGCCGAACACCACGGCCAGCTATCTCCTCGACAGCTCGCAGGCGGACATCGCCTACGCGAACTACGCCGCGTACAGCAATCCGGAGGCCGACAAGCTGGTCAACGCGGGGATCTCCACGGCCGACCGGGCGGGACGGTTCCAGGCGTACTCCGCCCTGGACAAGCTCGCCGCGCAGGACGTTCCCTACATCCCGCTCTACCTCGGTGAGAACGTCCTGGCGCTGTCGGACACCTTCACGTGGCCCGAGCTGAACCCGTTCTCCTCGGCCTACGGTCCGGCCGCGTGGGTGGCGCAGGTCAAGCCCGCGTCGTGACGGTGCCACGCGGCCGCGGTGACGCCGGCCGCGTGGGCCGCGAGCCCCAACGAGAAAAAGGCAGCGATGCAAACACGAGCAATTTTCTTCCTAGTGCTGAGTCGGGTCCTGGTGTGCGCCGCGATGCTGGTCCTGATCTCGTTCGTCATCTTCTCTCTGCTGTACATCACGCCCGGCGACGCCGTGAGCAATCTGCTCGGCACCCGGAGGCGGACTCCCGAGACAGAGGAGCTGCTCCGGCAGCAGTACCACCTGAACGACCCGTTCCTCACCCAGTACTGGATCTGGTTGAAGGACGCCGTCCGGTTCGATTTCGGAAACTCGTCGGTCTCGACGCTTCCGGTCACGGACGAGATCAAGGCGCGGCTGCCGAATTCCCTGCTCCTCGCGGGCGTGGCCTATCTGCTGACCATGCTCATCGGAATCCCCCTGGGGCTGGCCGCGGCGGTGAAGAAGTCGACGTTCGTCGACCGCGGGATCGTGGCGTCGGTGATCGTCGGATTCAGCACACCGGTCTTCGTGGGCGCCGTGGCCCTGCTCTACGTGTTCGGGGTCCTTTTCGGATGGTTCCCGGTCTTCGGGGCCGGCAGCGGTTTCGTCGACAAACTGTGGCACCTCACCCTCCCGGCGCTCGCGCTCGCGATCTCCGGCGTCGCGCTCATCGTCAAACACACGCGGGCCGTGATGATCAAGGTGCTCGACCAGGACTACGTGACCTTCGCCCGGGCACGCGGGATGTCGTCCCGCCGGGTGTTCCTGTTCTACGCGCTGCGCAACGGCATGATCCCCGTGATCACGGTCAGCGTGCCCCTGCTCGCGTCCTTGGCCACCGGAGCGGTCCTCGTCGAGGTCACCTTCTCGATCCCGGGGATCGGCGACCTGCTCGTGCGGTCCGCGTCGAGCCAGGACCTCCCCACACTCCAGGCCATCGCGCTGCTGGTGGCCGCGCTGATCATGTTCGCGAACCTGGCGGCAGACATGCTCTACCTGGCCGCGGATCCACGCATCAGGCACGGAAGGCCGACCGCATGAGTGCCGCAGTCCCGCAGCTCGAAGATCCCGCCAGGCCCACGCGTCGCTCGGCGCGCCCGTCCTGGACCGTACTGGCCTGCCTGGTGATCGTGGTCGGGGTCGTCGTCATGACCGTCCTCGGATCGGTCCTGGCCCCCCAGGACCCCGGCGCCCAGAACGTCTCGGACGTCCTCGCCTCGCCCAGCGCCGGGCACTGGCTCGGCACGGACGAACTCGGCCGGGACGTCTTCTCCAGACTGATCGCCGGAACACGCACCGCGTTCATCGGCCGGCTGGTCATCACCGTCGGCTCCATGCTGATCGGCAACCTGCTGGGTCTGTGGAGCGGGTACAAGAGAGGTGCCGTCGACGCGGTCGTCATGCGCTGGGTCGACTTCATGTGGGCGCTCCCCGGACTTCTCGTCATCGTGGTTGTCGCCGGTGCGTTCGGCGGCGGCTATTGGATGGCGGTGGCGCTCCTTCTCGTGCTGACGATCCCCTTCGACACACGCGTCATCCGAGGCGCGACACTGGAGCAGGCGCTCCTGCCCTACGTGGAAGCCGCGCGTGCGCTGGGCCTGTCGAACCGACGGATCATGCTCTTCCACATCTGGCCCAACGTCTCCGCGACCGCCGTCGCCAACGCGTTCCTGACCTTCGCCGGCGCCATCGTGACGCTCTCAGGACTGTCGTTCCTCGGATTCGGGGTCGACGCCGGTTCGCCGGACTGGGGTCTCATGCTCAAGGACGGAACCAGCCTGCTCTTCGAGAACCCCGCGGCGGCGCTCGGGCCCGGCGTCATGATCGTGGCGACGGCGATCTCGATGAACATCATCGGCGACTGGATGTACGAGGCGCTCTCGAGTCGTGGAGGAAGCAAGTAATGGCCCCCGAACAGTCGGACCGCATGACGCGAGGGATGACCTCGGACACGGTCCTGAAAGTGCGCGCCCTCGGCGTTGACGCGGTCGGTCCCGACGGTACCCACCCGATCGTGACGTCGTTCGGACTCGACCTGTCCGCGGGAGAGACGATCGGGATCGTGGGCGAGTCCGGAAGCGGCAAGACCATGACCGCCCGCGCCATCATGGGTCTCCTGCCCGGATCGCTCGTCGCGCGCGGCGAGGTCGAGTACGACGGCCGCAATCTGCTGGAGCTGTCAGAACGCGAGTGGAGTCACGTCAGAGGACGGGAAATCGGGCTCGTACTCCAGGACCCGTTCACGATGCTCAACCCCGTGTTCCGCTGCGGGCGCATCATCGAGGAGTCGCTGATCTGGGAGGGCCGTCGGCGCCCGCCGCGGTCCGAACGCAGGGCGGAGGTCAACCGCCGGCTCGCCGAGGTCGGACTCACCGACCCCTCGGTAGCGGATCGGTACCCGTTCCAGCTCTCCGGAGGCATGCGTCAGCGCGTCGCTGTGGCCGCGTCGCTCGCCCGCGACCCGAAGATCCTGATCGCGGACGAACCGACGACGGCTCTGGACGTCACGACCCAGAAGGAGATGCTCACCCTCCTGCGCGGTGTCCAGAAGTCGCGCGGAATGAGCGTCGTACTGATCACGCACGATCTGCGGGTGGCCTTCGCGATGTGCGACCGCGTCTACGTGATGTACGGCGGATCGCTCATCGAGGTCGCGCCCGGCTCCGACCTGGAGACCAAGCCGCTGCACCCGTATACCCAGGGCTTGTTGCTGGCCGAACCGTCGGTCGACCGTCGGGTCGCCGAACTCCCCTCCATCCCGGGGTCGGTCCCCAAGGCCCGGGAGACCACGGGCTGCTGTGCCTTCGCCACCCGGTGCGAGTGGGTCACGGACCAGTGCCGCCAGGGACCGCCGCCACTGATCGAGGTCGCCGACCTGCGGTATTCGGCCTGTGTCCGCCTGCCGGAGATCAGTTCCGACATGGCGGCGAAGCGGGCCAGGATCGACGTCGTGGAGGCTCCGGTGCGAGACGTACGGGCGGAGCGGCCGCTGATCGACATCCGGGACCTGCGTAAGGAGTTCCGCGTCGGGCAGCGCACCGTCCACGCGCTCGCCGGGGTGTCGCTACAGGTGAACCAGGGGGAGAGCGTCGCCGTCGTGGGGGAGTCCGGTTCCGGCAAGACCACCCTCGCTCGCACGCTGCTGGGACTCGAGCGGTGCACCAGCGGCGACATCATGATCGACGGCATTCCCGCGCACGACTGGTCGCGGCTGAGCGCGGCGGATCTCCGTCGCCTCCGCGGAACCGTGCAGATGGTCTTCCAGGACCCCTACGCGAGCCTCAACCCGATGCGGAGCATCGGCTCGGCACTGTCCGAGGCGATCAGGTCGCACGAGAGCGCCACCAAGCACGCTTCGGGCGCGGTGGCCGACCTGTTGAAGACGGTCGGTCTTCCGGCCTCGTACGCGCAACGCAGGCCGTCGGCCCTCTCCGGCGGAGAGCGTCAGCGCGTCGCGATCGCCAGGGCCCTAGCCGTCAACCCACGGCTCCTGGTCTGCGACGAACCCGTCTCCGCCCTGGACGTCTCGGTGCGAGCCCAGATCATCAACCTCTTCGCGACGCTCCAGCGCGAACGCGGAGTCGGTTTCGTCTTCATCACGCACGACCTCTCGATGCTGCGGCAGATCACCGAGCGCGTCTGCATCATGTACCGCGGACGGCTCGTCGAATCCGGTCCGGTGGACCAGATCCTGGACCATCCGACCGATCCGTACACGATCAAACTGCTGCGGTCGATCCCCCGGTCGGACGCCGACTGGATCGACGCACCCGTGTCGACCGAGGTCTGACCGACCGATCCGCGCGCGATCCGCGGCGAAATCCGCCGGTTCGCCGCGGCGCGCCGCGCCCGGCCCGTCTGTCCGGGCCGACATGATCATCCGGCTTTCTGGTCCGAATGAACGAACAACGCGTCCGGAAGCCTTGGCAAAGTCCCTCCTTGAGCAACTGACGCACACGAGTGGAAGGGCTGCCGATAGTGGTGAATGGCGAGCATTGCGTGGTCGTTGGCGCCGGCGCCGCCGGCTTGTGGACGGCTTGGGCGCTGACCGAGGTCGGAATGCGCGTGACGGTGCTCGACGCCGGTGCCGCGGCGGCCGGCGCGTCCTGGGGCAACGCGGGCTGGATATGCCCCGCCCAGGCCGGGCCGGTGCCCGAGCCCGGCATCATCATGCACGGCCTCAAGGACCTGACCCGGCGTGATTCCGCGCTCCACTTCTCGCCCGCGGCCCTCCTGCGCCTCGGACCCTGGATCGCGACGTTCGCGCGCTACTGCAACGACCGGTCGTACTCCGACGGGCTGGCGGCGTTGTCCACGCTCGGGTACCCGTCCTTCAAACTCATCGAACGGCTCGGCCTCGACGAGCACTTCGACAAGACCGGTCTCCTGACCGTCTCCAAGAACCCCGCGGACATCGAGCACTTCATCGAGAAGATCGCGCCGCTGGCCAAGTTCGGGCAGGGAACCACGACAGAGGTCCTGACGGGCGGCGCGGTCCAGGACCTGGACCCCACGGTGCCACGAGGCCAGGCGGCAGCGTTGATCGGCAACCACTGGCAGATCGTTCCCCACGCCTACATGGCGGCGCTGATCGAGAAGGTGGTCGCCGCAGGTGTCGAGATCCGCGAGCACGAGCCCGTCGAGCACCTCCACGCGCAAGGCGGACGGGTGCGAGCGGTGCGCACGAACCGCGGTACGTACGAGGCCGACCACGTGGTTCTCGCGGCGGGAGTGAACACCACCGCGCTGGCACGCTCGATCGGCCATCCCCTTCCGGTGATCGGCGGCAAGGGCTACAGCTTCGACGTCCGGCCGGGGCGGATGCCGAGGCAGGCGATCCAGACCCTCGACACGCACCTGGCGATCTCGCCGATGGGCGGCACGCTTCGCGTCGCCGGGGCGATGGACTTCACCAACTCACCGACCCGCATCCCCCCACGGCGCGTCAGGGCGATGCGGCGCTCGGCTCAGGCCCTCCTCGGGCCGTGGACCGACGAGTCGGCCGCCTGGTCGGGCCTGCGCCCCGTGGCTCCTGACGGCCTCCCCCTGATCGGCAGGCTCGCGCCGGACTCGAACGTGTTCGCCGCCACCGGGTACCAGATGCTCGGCATGACGATCTCACCGGCCGCCGGAGTGCACCTCGCAGAGGCGATCGCCTCGGGGGACGACGGTCGTACCGGGCCGTTCTCGGCGCAGCGGTTCGCCCGCGGGAAGACGCGCAAGACGATGAGGGCCCAGGAGGGGAGTCGGGATGCGTAGTGATCTGGTGGTGCGCGGCGGCCTTGTCGCCGACGGCACCGGCGCACCGCTCAGGCGTGCGGACGTACTGGTCCGGGGTGACCGGATCGTTCTCGTCGGCGAGGTCCCCGACACCGACGTGCCCGAGGTGGACGCCGCCGGCGCGTTGGTCGCGCCCGGCTTCATCAACGTGCTCAGCCAGGCCTACGAGTCGCTCCAGCGTGACCCCCGAGGTCTCTCCGACCTCTACCAGGGCGTCACGACCGAGGTGTTCGGCGAAGGCTACTCGCTCGGCCCCGTGGAGGGCCGGATGCGCGCCATCGCCAAGGACTACGCCGAGCGGACCCACGTCCGGCATGAATGGCCGCGGATCAACGACTTCCTGAACCACATGGCCGACGCGGGCGTCGGACCGAATGTCGCGAGCTTCGTCGGGGCGGACAACCTCCGCATGGCCTTCGCCGGTCAGCAAGACCGTCCGCTGACGCCTGACGAGCTGGCCGCCGCCCGCCGGCTCCTCGACGAAGAACTGGCGGACGGCGCGCTGGGTCTGGGCTCCGCTCTCATCTACGCCCCGGGCATGTACGCCTCGACCGAGGAGCTGACCGCCTTCGCGGAAGTGCTCGCCGAGCACGACGCGCTCTACATCTCGCACATCCGCAACGAGTCCGACTCCCTGCTCGAAAGCCTGGACGAGCTCATCGGGATCGCCGAGAGGTCGGGAGCGCGGGCCGAGGTCTACCACCTGAAGGCGGCAGGCCGGGACAACTGGCCCCTGATGGCCTCCGCGATCCAGCGCATCGAGGAAGCCAGGGCCGGCGGCCTCGCCGTCACGGCCAACGTCTATCCGTACGAGGCGGGCGCTACCGGCCTGGACGCGTGCGTCCCCCCACGATTCCACGACGGCGGCCCGGACGCTTTGCGCGGCAAGCTCGCGCATGAGGACTTCCGGGAAACGGTCAAGGAGGCCATCCGGGCCCCGGGCGCCGACTGGGACAACTGCTACAAGAGCGCGGGCGGCGCTGACGGAATCCTGCTCCTGGGCGGCAACACCTCCGAGTGGAACGGCATGACACTCGCGCAGGTCGCGACGCGGCGCGGTGACGCGGATCCGCTCGACACGCTTCTGGACATCGTCGTGGCGGACTCGCAGATGATCATCGCGCTGTTCGAGATGACGGAGGAGAACGTCCGTCTCGCCCTGCGGAGCCCATGGGTCTCGGTCTGTTCCGACGCCGAAGCGTGGACGGCCTCTCCGCCGTACACCGACGCCCCGACGCATCCGCGGGCCTACGGGTCCTTCGCCCGCGTCCTCGGTCCGTACGTCAGGGACGGCGTCCTGCGGATCGAGGACGCCGTCCGACGGATGACGAGCCTGCCCGCGCGGACGCTGCGTCTCACCGACCGCGGCGTCATCCGCGAGGGCGCCTTCGCGGATCTCGCGATCTTCGAGCCCGACAGGGTCCGGGACCTCGCCACCTACTCCCACCCACACCAGTACGCCGACGGGATGCGGCACGTGATCATCAACGGCGTCGTCGCGTTCCGCGGGGGAAAGCCGACCGACGAGCTCGGCGGGCGCGCGCTACGACGCGGGACCCGGCCGACGACGAGCGGCTTCCGAGCCCGGTGAACCCGTCGACGAACGACGAAGGAGAGCGATGACAACGCCGTTCAGCGGCATACTCGCGGCAGTGGTGACCCCCTTTCGCGCTGACGGTTCGACCGTCGACGCCGGGGGAGTCCGTCGCCAGGTCGAGCACATCGTCGGTGCGGGCGTGCACGGCGTGGTGCCCTTGGGCAGCACCGGCGAATTCACGACGCTCAGCAACGCGGAGCGGAAGGAGGTCGCCGACCTCTACCTGAGGGCTGTGGACGGTCGGGTGCCCGTCGTCGTGGGCACCGGAGCGTTGACCACCGGCGAGACGATCGACCTCACCCGGCACGCGGCTGACGCCGGTGCGACGGCGGTCATGATCGTGCCCCCCTACTACGGCGCTCTCGGCTGGGAGGAGGTCGTGGCGCACTACGGGGCCGTCTCCGACGCGGTGGACATCGACATCATGTTCTACAACCTGCCGGACGCCACGGGACTGGACATCTCGGCCGGGCGGTTGGCCGAGCTCGCCCGGAGCACCCGCGTGACGTCGTTCAAGGACACCGGGGGTGACGCGGTGAAGTTCGCCACGGTCCTTCACCACTACGCGGACGTCATCCAGCCGCTCAACGGCTACGACACCCTCACGTTCTCCGGCATCGCCGCCGGCGCGCGGGCGGGAGTCTGGGGAGCGGCGAGCGTCATCCCTCAACTGTGCGCGGACTTCTACGAGACCCTCGCGGTCCGCGGCGACATCGCCGAGGCACGGGAGCAGTGGACGAAGATCTTTCCGATCTGCGAATTCCTCGAGGCGCACCCGTACGCAAGCGCGATCAAGACCGGCCTCGACCTGGTCGGCGTCCCCAGCGGACCTCCCCGACTCCCGGCCCTCCCCCTCACCCCCGAGCACGCGACCACCTTCGCCCGGCTCCTGCGCGAAGCCGGGATCGACCTGGCCCGCTGAGGGGTTCTTCACATCGACCTCGTACATCACCACCGGCGTGTTCGTCTCGCACCGCAAACGCCTCGGGCCGGTCACAGGTGCCCGGCGGAGCAGCAGCCGACGCCTCGGATGCGACTGCGCCGGGTCCTGAGCCGGGACCGGCCGAATTCGCTTCGCCATGACGCCACTTCATGCGCTCCTGCATCCGACGGGTTGTCAGGACAGGCTTTCCGCGGAGCCCTGTGAACGCCTGTTCAGTGGGAGGTGAGCGCGTGACCGCGCCTGCTCAAGCGGGGATCGAGATCGTGCGGGCGACTTCGGCGCATGTCCCGATGATCTTCGCGTTGGCACAGTCCAGGAATCTGGACGGAATCGACCCGGTGGAGGCCAGCCGGGACGGATTCCTGGTGTCGGAGTACACCGACGAGATGTACCAAAGGCGACTGGTGAGCGCCGAGCACTTCTACGTGGCCGTCAAGGGAACCGACGTCCTGGGATTCCTCCTGGCCTACAGCGACGCCCAGATCGAACCTGACGAGTGGTTGAACCACCGGATCAAGACCACGCTCGGCAGCTTCCTGGTGATCAAGCAGGTGTGCGTGGCCCGTGACGCGTCGCGGCAGGGCGTCGCGTCACGCCTGTACCACCATGTGCTGGAGCGCTGGACGGCCAACCCGGTGATCGCCGCGGTGGTCAACGAGCCGCTCAATGAGGCGTCGAGCCAATTCCACCGGAAGCTGGGCTTCGAGGAACTGACACGGTTACGACCGCCGGACGGCCGTCTGCGCGTGGTGTGGGTCTCGCGCAAGCCGCGTGAGTCGATGTTGCAGACCCAATACGAGATCGCGGTCGACTTATACAAGCATGAGGACCTCCTCAACTGGAACAAGCTCAATAACTTCCTCTACATCACCGCGGGCCTCGCGGCCACCTTGGCGTTTACCCTCGGTAAAGAGGGCGCTCAGTCAAGGGAAGTGGCCCGCGGCGTCGGAGCGGTCATCACGGTGATCGGGTTCGTTTCCGGGCTGGCGTTCGCCGTCATGCTGCGCTATGGACGCCGCTATTTGCAGACCCGCAAGAGCACGGTCGTGGAGCTGGAAGAGCACATGGCGTGGCACGGCGGGCAGCGGATAGTGGGACGCCGGCTGACAGAGCCGGGATCAGGGTGGCTCCAGGCGTCCCCGACCGGTCTCGTGATGGTGCTGCTTCCCGTCTTCGTCTCACTGGGCTGGCTGGCGATGCTGGTGGTCGTGCTGACGAACTGATGCTCCCTCAAATACCCCTCTACGACGGTGCCGTGTGGGGTCAGTGCGGCTTTCGGATGCTGTCGATGATGCGGGTCCAGTTGTCGCTGCCGTGGCCGTTGTCGATGGCGCGGCGGTAGTGGGCCTGGACGGCCAGGGGGAGCGCGGGGTCGAGGCCGAGTGACGTGCTGGTTTCGACGATGTGGTCGGATGTCGCGCCCATCATGGTGACCGTGCTGAGGCCGCCGGGGTGTTCTCCGGCGTCCAGCGCGGTGCCGGGGGTCGCTTCGCCGGCCCTGAGGATGGCGCCGATCGAGTCGGCGGAGGAGAGCAACTCCGGCAGTGCTTCCTTCGCCGTCATTCCCGCGGTGCCCAGCATCGCGGTGGCGTGCATCAGTGCGGACAAGGTGGTGAGGAATACCGTGAGCTGGGCTTGGTACATCATCTGGGCGAGACCCGGATCCACGCCCAGATACTTCGGTGCGCCGAGCAGCGCCAGTGTCGGCCGGTGGCTCTCCATCGCCTCGGTGGGGCCGCTGTAGTAGACGTGGGCCGCGTCCGTGCCGACCATCGGTGCCGGGACCATGACACCACCGGTGAGGAAGGTGGCGCCGTGGGCCGACGCCCAGGATGCCGCTTCGCGTGAGCGGTCAGGGGTGTCGGAGCTCAGGTTGACCAGCGTCCGGCCGGCGAGCGACGCGGTGGCGCTGTCGAGGATGTCGTACATCGCCTGGTAGTCGGTGAGGCTGAGGATCACGAGGTCACTTGCCTCGACCGCCTCGCGGGGTGTCGGTACGAGGACCGCTCCGTCGGCGACGACGCCGTCGGCCCGGCCGGCGGTGCGGTTCCAGACGGTGACCGGGTGGCCGGCGGCGAGGAGGGTACGGGTCATCGCCTGGCCCATCGGGCCGAGTCCGATCACGGTGACATTGCTGTGTTGCCTGGTGGTGCCGTGCTGTTGTTCGTTCACCTCTTCATGCTCGGAGAGGGCCACTAATCTGGGAAGTACCCACTATTTTCTGCGGTACTTACCTTTTAGTAAGGGGATCAGCGATGGCGAGGGCGCCGAGGTGCGGGCCTTACATCTGCGGCATCGACGCCGCGCTCGACGTGGTGAGCGGCAAGTGGAAGGGACTCATCCTCTGGGAACTTGACGCCCATCGTGTGCGCCGCTTCGCCGAGCTCCGTCGCGGCCTGCCCGGAGTGAGCGAGAAGATGCTGACGCAGCACCTGCGCGAGATGGAGGAGGACGGACTGGTGCACCGGAAGGTCTTCGCCGAGGTGCCGCCGCGGGTGGAGTACTCCCTGACCGAGCACGGGCGCACGCTCAATCAGGCGCTCGGGCCGCTCGGCGTCTGGGGGAGCGAACGGATGCGTCGCGAAGGCTCCGAAGTGGTCGAGGTGGCCGAGATCTCCCACGGCTGAGGGCTGTCCGGTACAGATCCTGACCTCGTCTCGGGCACGGTGAGCCGCCCTGCGGCCGTACCGGTGGTTCTTCGGCCCGGTGCGCTTCGGCGGGGCCTATGGGCCTGCGGCGCGTCCTCCCGTCGTACGCCGGACAGTTCGTCGGGGGTCAGCCGCAGCAGCGGCCTGGGGCGGCCGTGTCCTCCCGCGGCGAACAGGTGCGTGGCGCCGGTGAGGAACAGCAGGATGTTCGCGTCCAGTTCGACGGCCAGCAGCGCCGCCGTCCGATCCGGGTCCACCGTCACCGGTACGGTCCGCAGGCGCGCGGTGCCGCGTTCCCGTAGGACGGGGATGCCGCCGCCGCAGACCACCACGGTGCCGTCGGCCAGCAGTTCCCGGACGACCTGAGCCTCGGGAACGGCCTGCGGGCGTACGCGGGGCCGGTCCGGCACGCTCACCTGCGGGTCGTGGGCGCCGACCTGGGCGTGGGTCACGAGCGCGACCACGGTACGGCCGACGAGCACGGAGTCCAGCGCGCGTACCAAGCGCGATCCGGTGACGGCCTGGGTCTCGGCGGGAGCGCCGTGGACGATGACGACCTCGTGACCGGCCCGGAGGAGCTCGGCCAGCGACGCGGCGCAGCGTCCGTCGCAGGAAGGCGGCAGCGCCTTGCCGGCCGGGCCCCGGCGGACAGCCGGTGCGGGACAGGTCTCAGCCGGCCGGCTGCAAAGCCCAGTAGTGCGGGTCGATGGGGGCTTGCCGCACCACGATGCGGCCGGTGACGTCGGGGCTGTCGACGAGTTTCCCCCACGAGTTGGAGTGGTCGCTGGGGGTGTGCTCGATGTCGGCCCAGACGACGCTGCCAGGACCTGCGGAGCCGTAGGAGACGGTCCACTCGGCGTACTTGTCGGAGCAGGTGTCGGTGACCTTCACGTGGTAGTCCGTCGTCAGGCCCAGGCAGGTGCGCGGGTCGGAGTCCGGTGTGGAGACCTCCATGGTTCCGTTGGGGCGTTGCCGTACCTGCCAGTTCGCCGACGTGGAGGCGGTGTCCGTGCAGGCGCCCAGCGCCACCATGCCGATGCGCGCCTTCGTTTTGGGCCAGGTCAGGCACATGCCGTCCTTGAGGGCCGCGAAACGGTAGACCCCGTCGACGAGCGGGCCGGCGTGGGCGGGTTGCGCGAGTGCCGCCGTGGCGGCGGCAGCGGCGGCCATGATGGCGATGACGCGTGAACGCATGGGGTGGGACTCCTCGAACAGCCGTGGTCGATCTGATCGCGCGTCACGGGCGCGCGGTCGACGCGCGGCCCGCCGGAGACGGCGGCGGCACCGATCCTGGAGCACCGGCCCGCCCGGCGGCAGCCCGCGGTGGCCGCTGTCACCCGGCTGGCTGAGCCGCGTCACCCGATGGCGTGGCGGCGAGAGGTCCCCGCGCTGTCGCGGGTGCCAGCGGTGTCGGTCGTCGGTGGTTCCACGTACCCCTTGGCCGATACGCCGCGCCGGTCAGCTCGCCGGTTCGCTGCGGGCGGTGCGTTCGGCCTGCGCGGCGAGGAAGTCCGCGAAGCCGCCGCGGGCGCGGCCGTGCAGACGGGGCGAGGTCATGACAGGGGCGGCGGAGGTGCGCAGGACGCGATGACCGCGGCCGACCAGCGCGGCGACCAGTGCGTGGTCCTCGCCGACGTCGAGCGGCGGGAACCCGCCCACATCGCGGTAGGCGCTGGCACTCAGGCCCAGGTTGGCGCCGTGGACATGGGGGTGGTGCCAGTGGGCGCCGTCGGCCGGGCGGGTGGCTTCGTAGCTGAGCTGGTGCCGGACGGTGAGGGCGGTCGCCGTCGGCACGGTCACGGTGCCGACCACCGCGTCCCACCCGTCACGGGCGAGAGCGCTGTGGTGTGCCAGCCAGTGCGGGGGTACGGCGCTGTCGGCGTCGGTGGTGGCGAGCCACACCCGATCGTGCGGGACGGCGATCTCCGCCAGCGCGTGCTCGGCGCCCTCGGCGCGCGCCCGGCCCGGACTGCGGAAGCCGACCGGCACCACGAGGGCTCCGGCCCGGTGCGCGATCCGGGCCGTGCCGTCACGGCAGGAGTCCGCGACGACGACCGTGCGAATCCGCACGGCGGCGAGTGCGGGGTGGCGCGCGGCAGCCGCGACCGCCTCCAGCGCGGCGGGCAGGAGCGCCTCCTCGTTGTGCGCCGGGATGACGACGGCGATGGCCTCGACCCTCACACCAGACCCTCGCGCTCGGCGGGACCGGGCGGGCTGCTCCCGTCGGCCAGGTCACGGCCGTGGACCTGGAGGACGAAGTCGGCCTCGCGGTGATCGGCGAGCAGTGACAGCCCGGGCAGGCCGGTCACGCGGTCCGCGATCTCGATGCCCGTCCACAGGTGTTCGGGCACCGGGTGGTTCCAATGCACGGTGACGAGATGCCCGCCGGGCTCCAACGCCGTCCGGGCCCGGTCCAGAAGCCTGTCGAGATCGGGAGCGGCGAAGTAATAGAGCACTTCGGACAGCACGATCAGATCGAAGGAGCCGTCCGGCCACTCGTCGGGCAGCGTGAGCTGACGTACCGTCACATTCTCTGCTGCGGCGGTACGTTGCCGCGTGGTCGCCACGGCGGACGCGACCCGGTCGCAGGCGAGTACCTCGTCGCAACGGGTCGCCAGTCGGCGAGTCAACTCACCGACCGAGCAGGCGGGTTCGAAGGCCCGGCGGTAGCGCGGCAGGGGGAGCGCGGCCACGGTGATGTCGTACTTGCGCCGCTCGTACCAGCGTTCGGCGAGGTGCCAGGGGTCCTCGCCCCCGCCGTACATCGTCTCGAAGTAGGCGGCGGGCGTACTCGCCGCGTTCGTCCGGCTCACTGGAACATCACCTCGTGCGCGCGGAGGTGGTGGGCCACCTCGTCGGGCGGCAGGACCGCGGCGTCCTCCGGCGCGGGGCCGATGGGCTCGACCTGGGTGGCGAAACGGGCGACCGCGGCGCGCTTGCGGGCCTGGACATCCGCGGGCAGGGTGACCCGGTGCGCGGAAGGCCACGGGACACGCGGGTCGCCGGGGCGCGCCCAGTGCCACATCCACACGGGATACATCAGGCAGGGCACGGAGGCCTGCGCGGCGGCGGCGAGCGCGGCCCGTCCTGCGGCTTCATGGTCACCGTGGACGTCGCCGATCCACGGCGCGAGGCACAACGAGGCGCCCTCCAGCACCGGGACGAGTGCCTTGACGATCTCGTCCTCGTGGAAGGCCACCCGGGTGTCCGGCACTTGCAGCCGGACGACGTGGGCCGCGCCCGTGCCCAACGCCGCGAGGGCCTGGCGGAGTTCTTCGGCCCGCAGCTGTGTCAGCCGCCGGGGCGTGACGGCTTTGCTGTCGGCGTGCGACTGCTCCCCGTCGGTGACGGAGACCACGGTGAGGGCGGTCCCCGCGTCCGCCAGCATCGCCATCGTCCCGCCGGCGCCCAGCACTTCGTCATCGGGATGCGCGGCCACCACGACCACCCTGCCCGCCTCGGGCAGCCGCAGCTCGGGAAGCGCGCGCCAGCCGTCCCAGTCCCGCCAGAGCGCCTCGTCGGTGCCCGGCGCCTGGATGGGGTTGGCGTATGCGGGCGGCGGGCCTGGTTGCTCGCTCACGACGGCTCCTTGCGGGCGGCGAGGCCGCCCAGTTCGGCGAGGTTGCGCTCGGCGTGGTGTTGGCGGATGTACACGGTCAGGTCAGCGGTGTTCCGGGCGTGGCGTTCGTCGTGGCACAGCGGACCGGCGCCGGTGGCCCGTCCCACGTGCGTGAGGACGTCGGCGCACACGGACTCGACGAACGCGCGGGTGCGCAGGCTGCGCATCCGCGCGGTGCCGCCGGTGTCGGACGGATCGCCGTCGATCTCCGCTGCGGCCTGCTTCAGCACGGCCGCCGCGGCATGGAGCAGCATGTCGACCGCGCCCATGTGCGCGTCGGTGTGCGGGTCGGGGCCGCGATCGGCGGCGGCGCGCAGCAGAACGTCGGCGACGGCGCGGGCCCCGCCGTACCAGCAGGCTGCCACGCCGATACCGCCGTGCTGGAACCCCGGCCGCTTCAGATAGCCGCCGACGTCGCCGACCGGCACACCGGGCACATGGTCGAAGCGCACGTCAGGGGTGTCGCTCCCGGCCATCCCGACGGCCTGCCAGGTGCCCGGCACCGGGCGGCAGCCGTCGGCCACCCCCGTCCGTACCGCGAACAGCCGCTTTCCCCGCTCCGTCGCCGCGGTGACCAGCGCGTGGGTGCAGCTGTGGGCTCCCGAGCAGTACTGCTTGAGCCCGGTCAGCACCCAGCCGTCGCGGTCACGGGTGGCGTGCAGTCCTTCGCCCGGCGGTTCGGCCGCCCACACGCCCCACCGCTCTCCCGGCCGGGGCGGGGGCGCGTCCAGTTCCGCCAGGATCGCCGCCGCGTCCACGTGTCCTTCGAAGAGCCGGGCCGCGCACAGATCCCGCTCGGCCACCGAGGTGAGGACGGCGAAGCGCTCCGCCGTACGACCCGAGCCCGGCAACGGGCAGTCCAGCGCTCCCGACGTCAGAGCGGCCACCAGCTCCGCGAAACGCTCCGCCGACTCCCGGGCCGCCGCCGCGACGGGAAGACCCGTCGCCGCGTCGTGGGCCGCCGGATCAGGAGCGGTCGCCGGTGGAGCGGTGGCGGGCCCGTCCTGCCGCGTGGTGCTCCGCATGTGTGGTGGCCTCCCTCGGTGACGACTCGTACGCATTCACAGCCTCACCCGGGACAGTGGCGTACGCATCCGGATGCCCCGCGGGGGCCGTCCTACACGGCTGCGCGGACAGTTCCCATGAGAACGAGCGGGAGAGCCCATGGGCGGCCGCTATCCGGGTAGGGGACCAGGTGAGGCTCCACACGCGGTGCCGGACAACCGCACCGCGTACCGAAGGAGGGTGAGCCATGTTCAAGGCCATCGCAGATGTACTCGGAAAGATCGGCAGCGCTGTCGCCACGGTGGTGTCCCTGCCGTTCCGGGCCGTGGGCCGCCTGTTTGGCGGAGCGTCCGACACAGCCCACGGTCACCACTGACACATCGGGCACCCTGGCGTCGCGCCGCGGGGGCTTGTCTCGGGTCACCGCTCCGGATGCGGGCGTCCGCCGCTTCCCGCAGGATGACAGGGTCGCCGACGTTCTCGGGACCGTCCTGAGCTGGGCTTTTCAGAGGGCGCCGCAGCGTGGCGGGACCGGAGCAGCGTCGCCTCGGCCGCGACCGGTGCCGCGGGGTGCGTACGGCCCGGTGTGCTCTGGCCGTACTCGACCGTGATGAGCCGGTCGCCGCGCGCCCCGAGCACGGAGCCGGACGGTGCCGGCCTTATACCCCTCTCCGGGCGCTCGGTCGCGGCCCTCGTCGGCCTTGACGGAAGAAGGAGTCAGCCATGCAGATCACGATCGTCGGTGCGGGCAACATGGCCCGCGGCATCGCCACCCGCGCCCTCGCGGGCGGCCACCGGGTCCGTCTCGTGGACAGCAACCGGGCCAAGGCGGACGCCCTCGCCGCCGACCTCGGCGCGGACGCGAGCGGCGCGGACTTCGACGCGCTGGACGGCGCGGACATCACCGTGCTCGCCCTGCCGTTCGAGGCGGCGAAGACGGTGGCCCGTGAACACTCCCGGGCCCTCGCGGGCAAGGTCGTCGTGGACATCTGCAACCCCGTCGACTTCTCCACCTTCGACTCGCTCGTCACCCCGCCCGGCGTGGCAGCCGTGACCCTCGTCGCGGCCGAGGCTCCGCAGGCCCGCTTCGTCAAGGCGTTCAACACGACCTTCGCGACCACGCTGGTGGCCGGCGAAGTGGCCGGTCAGCCTCTGGACGTGTTCATCGCCACGGATGACGACGACGCGCGGGCGACCGTCACCGAATTCGTCACGAGCGGCGGCCTGCGCCCCCTCGACGCCGGACCGCTGCGCCGCGCCCTGGAACTGGAGGCGTTCCAGTTCCTGCACATGACGCTCCAGGACCGGCTCGGACTGAAGTGGTCCAGCGCGATCAAGATCATTCCCGAATCCTGAGGTGTCCCCATCATGTCCGCCGCGAAGGGCTGCCCGGGAGCTCGCGTCTCAGCCGGCCGAACCAGCTCGGTTCAGGGGCGCAGGCCCCGGACGGCGTCCGGCCGCGTCCGGCTCATGTACCAGCCGTCGACGCGGGGCCCGATGAGGTCGGACGGCCAGCCCGACAGCCCGACGGCGGCGTCGTAGACGGCGTCACCGAACGTCACGATGGCCTGGTGCGGGTCGGCCGTCTCCCCGAGCCTGTCCCACGGCAGGAGAACCAGACCGGCGTCGGGATTCCAGACCGCCCCGTCGACACCCCAGGACCGGCCGTCGAGGCCGTCCGGCTGAGGCCAGATGTAGGCGTACATACCGGCACCGGGCGCTGTGGCGTCCCCGAAGGAGAATCCCACCGCCACGTACTCCCGGAGCTGGGCGTTCTGCATGAACGCCGGACGATCGGGCGGCGGCTCGGTGGGCCGCGCCCGGTGCCGCGTCGCGGACAGGTCGAAGCCGCCCCACATCACCCCGACCCGGGGGCGGTGCCCGAGGAAGGGCGCCTGCCACGTTTCGAGTCCGCCGGCGGCGAGGTTCAGCGCTTGCCACATCAGCCGGGCGACGCCGGGATCCCAGGCGCGTTCGACGTGATCGTCCTCGAAGGTCGGCTCGCAATCCGGAATCTCGCAGATCAGCGAGGTACGCGGCCGGGTTATGCCCAGCTCGGCCGCCGCGTCGCGGAACGCCGCGTAGAACGCGGCGACTGATCCGTCCGACAAGGGCACCGTCCGCGAGCCCGCGTCGGCCTCGACGACCATGTCACCGTCGAGCAGGCGGTAGTGCACCGCGAAGGTCACCCCTCGCCGCCGGAACGTCGGCGTCCTGAGCCCGCGGGGAGTGACGTCGAGGACGACGTTTCCCCAGCCGACTTCGAAGGGCTCGTCGAGGGTGTACTTGCCCGCGACCTGCACCACCCGGTTGACGTATCCGACCATGGCCGCCATGTCCTCGTGGACCAGCGTCGGCCATCCATTGCGACGTTCGCTCACCGAGAGCCTCCCAGTGCGTCGATCGGGTCGGCAGAAGGGATGCATCGTGGATCGCGGGGGCTTGCGGATCGTGGCGCGATCGTAGGGCCATTTTCGCACGCGGGTCACGGCGCTGCCCGCTCGGTCACGGCGCTTCCCGCCCGATCACGGTCTGATCGACGCCGAGCCGACGCGTGCGTATACGGCCGTCCGCGCGTCGTGGCGCGCCCGTGGAAGGCGGAAGGCGGAAGGCGGCCGGTGCGGGTACGCGGGCGGCGGGCGGCCCCGGCTCACCCGGCAGCGGTGATCACGAATGCCAGGTCAGGCAGCACGGCAGGGGCCGGGTTACCGTCGGGTCATCGAGCTGGTCGACCAGCTGGTCGACCATCCGGGCAACCCCCATCGGCGAGGAGCTGGCGGCTGTGGCGATCGACGATTCCACTGGTACGGCGGCTCCCGCGGACGTCGTCCTGGCCGGACTGCCGGAAATCCGTTCCGAGCTGGAGGACGTCTACCGGGACCTGCACGCCCATCCCGAGCTGGGCCACCAGGAGCACAGGACCGCGGCCCGGGTGGCCGAGCGCCTGACGGAGTGGGGCTACAGGGTGCACGCGGGTGTCGGCGGCACCGGCGTGGTCGGCGTACTCGCCAACGGCGACGGGCCGGTCGTCCTGCTGCGGGCCGACATGGACGCGCTGCCGGTCCGGGAGGACACCGGTCTCCCGTACGCCAGTACGGCCACCGCCACGGACGAGTCCGGCCGGGACGTCCCCGTGGCCCACGCCTGCGGCCACGACATGCACGTCACCTGTCTGCTGGGCGCGGCCAGGCTGATGGCGGCCTCCCCGACGTCGTGGCAGGGCACGCTCGTCGCCCTGTTCCAGCCCGCGGAGGAACCCGGGGACGGCGCCGACCGCATGCTCGCCGACGGTCTCGCCGACCGCGTCCCCCGCCCGGACGTGGCGTTCGCCCAGCACGTACTGCCCTATCCCGCCGGGACTCTGGGCACCCGCTCCGGGTCGTTCCTCTCGGCGGCGGACAATCTGAAGATCACCGTCCACGGCCGGGGTGCCCACGGCTCCGCTCCCCAGGCCGCGATCGACCCGGTGGTCATGGCATCGATGATCGTGGTACGCCTTCAGACGATCGTCTCCCGAGAGCTGGCCGCGACCGAGCCCGCCGTGCTGACCGTGGGTTCCGTCCACGCCGGTACGACCGGCAACGTGATCCCGGACACGGCCGAGATCCAGCTCAATGTGCGCACCTACGACGAAGGCACCCGTGAAGCCGTCCTGGCCGCCGTGCGGCGCATCGTCACAGCCGAGTGCGACGCCTCCCGCGCGACCCGGGACCCGCAGTACGAAGAGGGCGGCCGCTTCCCGCCGACCGTCAACGACGAGGCCGTCACCGCCGAAGTCTCCGCCGCGTTCACCGCCTACTTCGGCGAGCGGGCCCGTACCAGCGCGTTGCAGAGCGCCAGCGAGGACTTCAGCCGCGTCCCTGACGCCTTCGGCACCCCGTACACCTACTGGGGCATCGGCTGCACCGACCCCGACGCCTACCGTGCGGCCGAGCGGCGCGGCACCGTCGCCCAGGACATCCCCGTGAACCACAGCGCCCGCTTCGCCCCGGTCCTTCAGCCCACCTTGGACACCGGCGTGCAAGCCCTGGTCGTCGCCTCCCTGACCCGGCTCGCCCGCCCCGACGACCGACGCGGCTGAAGCGCCGGCGGTCAGCGGTTCGCTCCGTCGTCAGGAGCGCGCGAGGCGGGCCGCGAGGTAGGGCGCGGTGGCGCTGCCGCGGGCCTTCGCCACCTTGTCCGGCGGGCCCGCCGCGACCACCCGCCCGCCCGCGTCGCCGCCGCCCGGTCCGAGGTCGATGACCCAGTCGGCGGTGGCGATCGTGTCGAGGTCGTGCTCGACGAGGACGACCGTGTTGCCGGCGTCCACGAGCCGGTGCAGCTGTCGTAGCAGCAGCGCGATGTCCGAGGGGTGCAGCCCCGCCGTCGGCTCGTCGAGCAGGTAGAGCGCGTGCCCGCGGCGGGCCCGCTGCAATTCGGTGGCCAGTTTGATGCGTTGCGCCTCGCCGCCGCTGAGTTCCGTCGCGGGCTGCCCCAGCCGCAGGTACCCGAGTCCCACCTCGCGCAACGTCTCCAGACTGCGGGAGGCTGCCGGGACGGCGGACAGGAACCCGGCGGCGTCGTCGACGGACATTCCCAGCACTTGCGCGATGTTCTTGCCGCGGTAGGTGACTTCCAGCGTCTCGGCGTTGTAGCGGGCGCCCCGGCAGGTCGGGCACGGCGCGTAGGTGCCGGGCAGGAACAGCAGCTCCACCGCGACGAATCCCTCGCCCTGGCAGGTCTCGCACCGCCCTTCGGGCACGTTGAAGGAGAACCGCCCGGCCGAGTAGCCGCGCGCCCTGGCCTCCTCCGTCCCCGCGTACAGCCTGCGCACCGCGTCGAACATCCCCGTGTACGTGGCCAGGTTGGACCGGGGAGTCCGGCCGATGGGCCGCTGGTCGACCCGGACCAGCCGGTCGAACGACTCGACCCCCGACGCGTCCTGGACGTCGACCTCCAGCTCCGCCTCGTCGGGCTCCTCGGGTACGAGCCCGAGGTGGCCGCGGACGACCTCGGCGAGCACCTGCGTCACCAGCGTCGACTTCCCGGAACCGGACACGCCCGTCACCGCCGTCAGTACGCACAGCGGCACGTCGACCGACACATCGCGCAGATTGTGGCGTGAGACGCCGCTCAGGCGCAGCCAGCCGTGCGGTGTGCGCGGGCGGTGTTCGATCGGCTGGGCGCGCCCGAACAGGTACTGGCTCGTGGCCGACTCCGCGACCCGCTCAAGACCGGCGACCGGGCCGCTGTACAGCACGCGTCCGCCGCCCTCACCCGCGCCGGGGCCGATGTCGACCACCCAGTCCGCCCGCCGCACGACGTCCATGTCGTGCTCCACGACGAACAGCGAATTGCCCGCCGCCTTGAGGCGGTCCAGCACGTCCAGCAGCGGTTCCGCGTCGGCCGGGTGCAGCCCTGCGGAGGGCTCGTCGAGGACGTAGACGACGCCGAACAGCCCCGAGCGCAGTTGGGTGGCGATCCGCAGGCGCTGCGCCTCGCCGGGCGACAGGGTCGTCGAGCGGCGCCCGAGGCTGAGATATCCCAGGCCCAGGTCGAGCAGTACGTCGATCCGCGCGACGAGATCGCCGCAGATCCGGACCGCGGCCTCGGTCGTCTCCCCGGACCGGGCGGTCGACGTGGTGGCGTCGGCCCCGGACCGCCCCACGACGGGCCGCAGCAGCGCCACGACCTCGGTGAGCGGCATCGCGTTGATCTCGGCGATGGAACGTCCGGCGAAGGTCACCGCGATTGCCTCGGGCCGCAGTCCGCTGCCGTGGCACTCGGGGCAGGGCACACTCCTGACGAACCGGAGCGCCCGTTCGCGCATCTTGTCGCTCTTGGAGTCGGCGAGGACGTGCATGACGTGCTTGCGCGCGCTCCAGAACGTGCCCTGGTAGCCGTAGTCGACGCGGTCCTCCTGCGGCTGGATGTACACGGAGGGCTGCTCGTCCGTGTACAGCAGCCAGTCCCGGTCCTTCTTCCTGAGCCTGCGCCACGGCCGGTCGATGTCGATCCCCAGGCCGCTCACGACACTGCGCAGGTTGGCGCCCTGCCAGGCGCCCGGCCAGGCGGCGATCGCCCCCTCGCGGATGCTCAGCGAGGGGTCCGGGACCAGCAGGTCCTCGGCGACGTCGTGCACGACGCCCAGCCCGTGGCACTGCGGGCAGGCGCCTGCCGCGGTGTTGGGTGAGAACGACTCGGCCTCCAGCCGCACGGCCCCCGGGGGGTAGGTGCCGGCGCGGGAGTACAGCATGCGCAGCAGATTGGACAGCGTCGTGATGGTGCCGACCGTCGAGCGCGAGCTGGGGGAGCCGCGTCGCTGCTGCAGGGCGACGGCCGGTGGCAGTCCGGTGATTTCCCGCACATGCGGAGCGCCGACCTGTTGCAACAGCCTTCGGGCGTACGGTGCCACGGACTCGAAGTAGCGCCGCTGGGCCTCCGCGTAGAGGGTGCCGAACGCGAGCGAGGACTTGCCCGAACCGGAGACGCCGGTGAAGGCGACCATCGCGTCCCGCGGAACGTCGACATCGATGTTCCGCAGATTGTTCTCACTGGCGCCCCGGACATGCACGAAGGGGTCGGTCGCGTCCTTGTCCACTGTTCCTGACTACCCGATCGCGCCCGCATTCGCGCGACAGGCGCCGCCACCGGGCCTAGGTTCTGTCCGGCGGATCACGAATGGCCCCTTCGGCGACCGTGCTCCGGGCGCCGCGCGGGCCCCGTCTCTCCACGCGACGGGACGTCTTCCGGCGCGGCCCCATGGCGCCGGAAGACGTCCCTCACCTCATCGGATGAAGTGGGGCGCGATCAGTTGCCGGCCCATGTCCATTTCTGGTTGCTGCCGCCGGAGCAGGAGTACATCTGGATCTGGGTGCCGTTGGCGGTCCCGGTGCCGACCGCGTCCAGGCAGAGTCCCGACTGGGTGCTGGCGATGGAGCCGTCGGAGTTCAGGCGCCACTTCTGGTTGGCGCCGCCCCAGCAGGAGTAGATCTGCGCCTTGACGCCGTTGCTGGTGCCGGCCGCGTCCAGGCACTTGCCGAGGGATTTGAGTTCGCCGTCCGACGTCAAGGTCCACTTCTGGTTGCTGCCGCCGGAGCAGTCCCACAACTGGACCTGCGTGCCGTCGGTCGTCGTGGAGTTGGGCACGTCCAGGCACCGCCCCGAACCCGTCCCCTTGATCTGACCGTTGCTTCCGCCGCCCGGCGGGGTCGTGGGAGGAGTGGTCGGGGGCGTGGTCGGAGGTGTGGTGGGAGGCGTGGTCGTGCCACCTCCGGCCGCGTTGAGAGCGTTCAGGACGGCTGTGTACGCCGCCTTCTTGTTGCCGCTGCTGTCGAACAGCAACGGCGTGTCCTGGCTGCGCCACGAGTCGCTGTCCCGGACGCCCCATACCGTCATGCCGAGGCATCGCGAGACCGCCAGGCAGTCGTTGGTGATGTTGGCGTACGTGGTCGGCGACGCGCCCTGGACGTCCAGCTCGGTGATGGCCACGTCGACGCCGAGAGCGGCGAAGCTCTGGAGCGTGGTACGGAAGTTGCTGTTGTACGGGCTGCCGCTGTTGAAGTGGGACTGGAAGCCGACGCAGTCGATCGGAACGCCGCGGGCCTTGAAGTCCTTGACCATGTTGTAGACGCCCTGCGTCTTGGCGTCGTTCCAGTTCTCGATGTTGTAGTCGTTGTAACAGAGCTTCACGTTCGGATCGGCCGCCCGCGCCGTCCGAAAGGCGACCTCGATCCAGTCGTTGCCGGTGCGCTGGAGGTTGGAGTCGCGTCGTCCACCGGAACCGCCGTCGGCGAACGCCTCGTTCACCACGTCCCACTGCGCGAGCTTGCCCTTGTAGTGACCAACCACGCCGTTGATGTGGTTGATCATCGCCTGGCGCAGCGCGCTGCCGCTGAGGGACTGCATCCAGCCCGGCTGCTGGCTGTGCCAGGCCAAGGTGTGGCCGCGTACCTGCTTGCCGTGTTGTACGGCCCAGTTGTAGACCTGATCGCCGCCGTTGAAGTTGAACTGGCCCTGCTGGGGCTCGGTGGCGTCGATCTTCATCTCGTTCTCGGCCGTCACCATGTTGAACTCGCGGTCGGCGATCGTCGTGTAGGCCGAGTCGCCGAGCTTGCCCGAGGAGATGGCGGTGCCGAAGTACCGCCCGCTCTGCGCGGCTGCCGCGCCGAGGGACGTCGCGGCGGCGCCCGAGGGAGCCGCCGCGACCAGGACCGCCGTGGCCGCCACGACCGAGCCGGTCGCGACGGCGACGACGGCCCGGTGGACACGGCTGAGCCGTCGTCGGGTCCCGGGCGGGGGTGGGGGTATGGCCTTTGTGCTCATCGCAGAGCCTCCGTAACCGATTCACAGAACGTGGGGGGACGCGCGGGACGCACCCGCGGATTCGTAGGCGTCGACCGTTTCGGCTCCACCGAGTCGGCAGGGCCGTCGCCTCGGGGACTCAGTGTGGAAACGCCCGCGAAACGTGTCAACACTTTCGGAGAAGTTTCGGAAACTATTGCTGGTCAGGGTGATAGCTGGACGGCTTCTGAGCACGTCCGAGGCACCGAAAGTTTCGATCCCATGGGTCACCTCGCCGCGCTCGCCCAGCCGCGCCAGATGTTCCGGTCCCACCGGGCCGGGTGCGCACGGCAACGAGCAGCCGCACCGCAGGCGGCAGCCCGTACACGTCGAGGCCGGTGAAGCTCCTGCGGCGCTGCCGCGCTCGCGCCCCGGCAGAACGGAGTTGGGGCTCGGGCATCCTCCGGGCCTGGGCTTCAGCAACGTCGTTCTCCCGAGCCCTGGCTTTCGCGATCGAGGCGAGCTGCGCCTCGTACGTCCGCGGGTCTGACATCTGCAGGCCCCGCCCTGTTCGGGCGAACCAACGCAGATCGGCGAGCCGTCCTGGATAGTCCCGGTCACCGGGGCTGAGCCCGCGCCAGTTCGGGAAGCTGGTGCCGGTTCTGCGGCGTGCGGGCGCGGTTGATCGAGGTGGGATCACCTACTTCCTGCGAGGTTATTCGTCGGCCGGGTCGCTGGTCGCGACCGGCTGCGGAACGACTACGACGGGGCAGGACGCGTGCTGGACGCAGTGCTGGCTGACGGAACCGAGCAGGACGCCGGCGAAGGTGCCGTGTCCCCGGGTTCCCACCACCAGCAGCCGGGCGTCGCGCGCGGCGTCAGTGAGGACTTGTGCCGGGTGCCCCTCCACCGAGTGGGTTGCCACCTGGACCGTGCTGCCGTTCTGGTTCTTCACGACGCGCGCGACGGTTTCTTCCAGGCATTTCTCGGCCGAAATGGCGAAGTTTCCGCCGTCGGGCATGGACGGCAAGTAGCCCCAGGAGTATCCGTACATGCTGGGGTATTGCCATGCGGCGACCGCCGAGAGCGACGCCCCCACCTGTCGGGCGTACTCCATGGCCCAGTGCAGCGCGGCCTCGGACCCGGCAGAGCCGTCCACTCCCACGACGATCCGGTCGGTCTGGTCCACGGGCAGATCTCTCATCGGAACTCCTGCTGATCGTTTGCGTTCGGATCTCAAGCTCGGATCTCAAGCTCGGACCTCAAGCTCGAATTGTGCGGGCCATGCCCTTTGTTCGGTCTCAGCCGACCGTCCGCTCTTCCTTCGAGTCACCCGTCCACCGAGGCGCGTCGGCCACCGTTTCGGGAGCGCGCGTCCACTTGTCCGAGCCGGTGTTCGGCGATGGTGGTCCCGGCGCTGCCGTTCAGGACCGCGGCGGCCTGGGACAGCGAGCCGATGGCCGCTTTCCGGCCGGTCGCGATGACGAATCGGGCGCAGGCGGTGAGTTTGGGGCCCATGGAGCCGTCAGGGACGGATATCCGGCTCATGTCGTCCACATTGATCCGCCTGCGCAGCATCGCCTGGGGTGTGGCGAAGTGTTCCATCACGCCCGGCACGTCCGTGAGGACGAGCAGCCGGTCGGCGTTCACCTTGATGGCGATCAGCGCCGCGGTGAAGTCCTTGTCGACGACGGCCTCCACGCCGTGGATCCGTCCGGCGTCGTCTTCGGCGACCGGTACTCCGCCGCCGCCACCGCAGATGATCACGGACTGCTGCCTGAGCAAGTGGGTGATGGTGCCCTGTTCGAGGACGCGCTGCGGGTGGGGCGAGGACACGACGCGTCGCCAGCGTCCGCCGTCGGGGGCGATGTCCCAGCCGTGGAGTTCGGCGAGCAGGCGGGCCTGCGGCTGGTCGTAGACCGGTCCGACGAACTTCGTCGGTCTGGCGAAGGCCGGGTCCTCCGCGTCCACGACCGTTTGGGTCACGATGCTGAGGATCGGCTTGGTCACCCCGGCGTTGCGCAGTTCCTGGACCAGCCAGTAGCCGATCATTCCCTGGGTCTGGGCGACGAGTACGTCCAGCGGGTAGGGGCGCGTCAACGAGGTGTCGCTCTCGCTTTCGAGCGCGAGCATGCCGACCTGCGGTCCGTTTCCGTGGCAGATGACCAGTTCGTTCTCGGCGGCGAGCGGGGCGAGGGCCTCAGCCGCGGCGCGGATGTGACCGATCTGGAGCGCGGCATCGGGCTTCTCGCCACGACGCAGGAGCGCGTTGCCGCCGAGGGCGACGACGATGCGCACCTCAGTCACCCAGCGCGGCGACGAGGACGGCCTTGATGGTGTGCAGGCGGTTCTCCGCCTGGTCGAAGACGATCGATCGAGCGGATTCGAAGACCTCGTCGGTGACCTCGGCGCCGGTGAGCCCGTACTGGTCGTTGAGGCGCTGACCGAGTGGTGTGCTGCTGTCGTGGACCGAGGGCAGGCAGTGCAGGAATTTGGTGTCGGGCTTGCCGGAGCCGAGCAGGACCTTCTCGGTGACGCGGTACGGCAGGAGCAGCGGAATGCGCGTCTTCCACTGCTCGTCGGACTCGCCCATGCTGACCCACACATCGGTGTAGACGAAGTCGGCGCCCGCTGTGGCCTGCTCGACGTCCTCGGTCACCAGGACGCGCGCGCCACTGTTCGTGGCGAGGTTCCGGGCGGTGGCGATGACGTCGTCGGGGGGCCACAGTTCGCGCGGCGCCGCGATCCGCACATCCATGCCCAGCAGGGCGCCGGTGACGAGAAGCGAACGGGCGACGTTGTTGCGGCCGTCCCCGAGGAAGCAGTACGCGATCTGCCACATGGGGCCGGGGTGGTGTTCGGTCATGGTGAGCACGTCGGCCAGCGTCTGGGTCGGGTGCCAGGAGTCGGTGAGCCCGTTCCATACGGGGACGCCGGCATGGTCGGCGAGCTGCTCCACGGTGTCCTGGGCGAAACCGCGGAACTCTATGCCGTCGAACATCCGGCCCAGCACCCGCGCCGTGTCGCGTACCGACTCCTCACGACCGATGTGGGAGCCCTCGGGCCCGAGGTAGGTGACATGGGCGCCTTGCTGGTGTGCGGCGACCTCGAATGCGCAGCGGGTGCGGGTGGAGCTCTTCTCGAAGACCAGCGCGATGTTCCGGCCTGTCAGCGCGGGCCGTTCGGTGCCGCCGGCCCTGTCGCGCTTGAGCTGCGCCGCGCGCGTGATCAGCGCGAGGAACTGCTGCTTGTCGAGGTCGGTCTCCTTCAGGAGCGAACCGGGATGCCGAAAGGCGGTGGTCGGGGCGGTGGTCGTCGTCATGGGGCGGACCTCGTTTCTGAGCGGTACGGCGGCGTGCGGGCGGGGCGGAGGCGGTTCAGATGCCGTCGCGCTGAGTGGGACAGGTCATGCACCGGGCTCCGCCGCGGCCTCGGCCCAGCTCGCTGCCGGGGATGCTGATGACCTCGATGCCGTTGTCGCGCAGCATGCTGTTGGTGACGGTGTTGCGTTCGTAGCCGACGACGATGCCGGGGGCGATGGTGAGGAAATTGTTGGCGTCGTCCCACTGCTCTCGCTCGGCGGCTCGCGCGTCCTCCTCGGCGGACAGGACGCGTAGTTTCTCGATGCCCAAGGCGTCGGCGATGGTGGCGAAGAGGTCGTCGCGCTGCTCCACGTGCAGCGCCGCGGTGTCGTGCTCGACGACCTCGTGCGGGTCGGCCGGCTCGATCACCCAGGTGCGCATGTCCTTCGGGTCGAGGTTGGGGTAACGGACGAAGGTGTCCGTGTCGATCATGGTCAGGACGGTGTCCAGGTGCATGAACGCGTGGGACTTCGGGAGCTGCACGGCGATGACGGTGGTGGCCTGACCGGTCCGGAAGAGCTCTCGGGCCAGGATTTCCACGCCCATGGGGGTGGAGCGCTCTCCCATTCCGATCAGGACGGCGCCTCGCCCCAGGACGTGGATGTCACCGCCTTCCAAGGTGGCCGGCTGGTGATTGCTGTCGTCGTCTCCGTAGTAGCGGGGAAACGTGCGGTCGGCGAAGAGCGGATGGAAGTCGTACACAGCCCTGCTGTGCAGCGATTCGCGCTGCCGGGCGGACTTGGCCATCGGGTTGATGGTGACGCCGCCGTATATCCAGGCGGAGTTGTCGCGTTGGAAGAGCGTGTTGGGCAAGGGCGCCAGTACGAAGTCGTCGGCGTCCAGGGTCTGCCAGCGCAGGCTGCGTACCCGCAGCGGTGACAGGTCCGTGCGAGTGACGCCCCCGATGAGCAGCTCGGCCAGTGTCGCGGAGTCGGTGTCGTCGGCGAGCGCCCGCAACGGGGCTGCCAGGGTGGGTCCGACCTGCTCGGGCGTGCAGACGCGGTCCAGCACGAACGCCCGGGCCTCGGGGAGTGCCAGTGTTTCGGCGAGCAGTACGTCGAAATGGTGCACGGTGACGAAGCGGTCGCGGAGGGCCTGGGTGAACGCGTCGTGTTCTTCGCGGGCTCTGGCAGCCCACAGCACGTCGTCGAAGAGCAGTTGGTCGCAGTTGCGGGGAGTCAGGCGGCTGAGTTCCAGCCCGGGACGGTGGACAACGGCTTCACGCAGTTGGCCGACTTCGGAGTGGACTCCCGGCGTGCGGGTCGACCTGGTCTGCCCGGCGGCTCGGTCGGCGGGGCGCTCGGCGGCGGGAACAGCTTGTGTCGGTCGCGTCATGACGGGATCTCTCCGGTGTCGGTGGTGCGGGTGGCGGGCGCCGGGGTGAGCCGACTGCCCACCGGGGTCTCAGGGACCTCGGGAAGGGCGGCGCTGTCGAAGGGCACGACGAGGCTCTCGCCGTACTCGCCTCGCCCCGACTTCAGCCAGATGTAGACGGGCAGACCCAGCAGGACGCAGAACAGGCCGTAGTAGACGGCCTGGTACCCGCTGCCGGCCAGCGACCAGAAGGAGAAGACGAGGGCGACCGCGGAGACTCCGCAGTCGCGGACCAGGTGCTGCCAGTGGGTCTGCCGGCCGCGCGTGAGGAGCCAGTACAACTGCGCGGCAGCGCTGAACAGATAGGGGATGACGGCGGTGACCACGGAGAGCAGGACGAGCGTGGTGAAGACCTTCTCGAAGCGCGTGTAGCTGACCACGGTCAGGACCGAGGCGAGGAAGGTCGAGCTGATGATGCCGAACGCGGGTATGCCGCGTCGGCCGCGGGCGAACACCGCCGGGAACAGGCGGTCCTTCGCGGCTGCCATGGGCATTTCGCCGACGACCAGGGTCCAGCCGATCAGAGCGCCCAGGCCGGAGACGATCGCCGCGACGGCGACGGTCTGGCCGGCCCAACGGCCGCCGAAGATGGCGTCGGCCGAGTCGGTGAACGGCGCTGTGGACTTCTGCAGGGCGGCGTTGGAGACCGTGCCGAACACGGTGACCGTGCCCAGGATGTACACCACGGCGCAGCCGATGGTGCCCAGCACCGTGGCCCGTCCGACATTGCGCCGAGGGTCACGTACGCGGCCGGCCACCACCGAGGCGGTCTCGATGCCGATGTAGCTGAACAGCGCGATGGCCGCGGCGGCCGAGATCGCCGCGGTCGCCGAGGTGCCGGTGGGGTTGAGCGGCCCGAAGTTGTGGGCCTTGATGAACAGCAGCCCGACGGTGGCCATGAACAGCAGGGGAATGAATTTGAGCACGGTCGTGACGTTCTGCGTGATGGCGATGTTCCGCACCCCGGAGAGATTGATGACCGCGGGTATCCACAGACCCGCCATGGCGATCACGACGGACCAGAGCTTGGCGTGCCCGGTGTTCCAGAAGACCTCGACGTATCCGACCCACGCGACGACGATCGCGGCGTTGCCGGCCCATGCGGTGATCCAGTAGGACCACGCGTTGAGGAAGCCGCCGAAGTCCCCGAAGGCGTCTCTGGCGTAGACATACGGGCCGCCGGAACCCGGCACTCTCTTCGACAGCGACCCGAAGGTGAACGCCAGCGCCAGAGCGCCTACGGTGACCAGGACGAACGCGACCAGACTGATCGGGCCGTACGGCGCCAAGGCACTCGGCAGCGCGAAGACTCCCGTGCCGATCACCGATCCGATGACCAGTGCGGTGGCCGTCGGCAGTCCGAACTGCCGCTTCTTCGCCGTCTTCTGCGTACTCGTCGGGTGCGAGGTTTCTCCGGACGCCTCATCGTGCACCTGCGTACTCAACTGAGTTCCTCCTCGCCTCTGTTCACGACGGCCCACGCTGGGGGCTCGGCAGCGGCAGTCCGGCGGTCCACGTCGGGCTGCCGCTACCGGTCGCTCACACCGATGCGTTGGCGTTGGAGCCGTTCAGTACGGGGACGGGGACGGTCTTCACCATGCCGGTCGCCGGTACGGGGGCCGCGGCGGCTGCCTTCTCACGGGCGAGGAAGGATCCGAGCTCGCCGATGGTGCTCATGAGGGGGGCGGGGAAGACCACGGTCGTGTTCTTGTCGACGCCTATCTCGACCAGGCTCTGCAAGTTGCGGAGCTGGAGCGCCAGCGGGTGGTCCATCATGATGTCCGAGGCGTCGCCGAGCGCGGCGGCGGCCATCGATTCGCCTTCGGCGTTGATGATCTTCGCTCGCTTCTCCCGCTCGGCTTCCGCCTGGCGGGCCATCGCGCGCTTCATGCTGTCGGGCAGTTGGATGTCCTTGAGTTCGACCAGGGTGACCTCGACGCCCCATTCGGTGGTCGTCACGTCGAGGATCTCGCGGATGTCCAGATTGATCCGGTCAGTTTCCGACAGCGTCTGGTCGAGGGTGTTCTGGCCGACGACCTTGCGCAGGGTCGTCTGCGCTATCTGATTGATCGCCGTGTTCACGTTCTCTATCGCGATCACCGATTTCACGGCGTCCGCCACTCGGAAATAGGCGACGGCCGACACATCGACGCTCACATTGTCCCGGGTGATGATGCCCTGGGACTGGATGGGCATGGTGACCGTCCGCAGCGACACCCGGTGCAGGACGTCGACGAACGGAACGATGAACCGCAGCCCCGGCGGACGAGCACCGACCAGCCGCCCGAACCGGAACAGAACTCCCTGCTCGTACTGCTTGATCACCTTGACCGCCATGGCGATGGCCACGATGGCCAGGATGACCACGATGACGAGAAGGAAAATCAGAAGTGCCATTGCGTTGCTCCTCAGAAAGGATGGCGGATTCCTGGTCCAGGACATATCGACTGGCAGGACCGCGGGCAGTGCGTGACGGGCGGAGAGGATGTGACCGGTGGAGGTCGTATCAGCAGCCCTCAGACGCTCCCGTTCGTCCAACTCGTCTGCGCAGTCCTGTAGTTCATATCCGCATCGTCGCCGCGCCAGATCGTCGTCGGTAGGGCCGGGTGGTCCCTCCTCACCGGCTCAGCGGCCCCCTGCGTCCACCGGATTCTCCTGAGGACTGGCCGCAAATCCATTTCGGAGAGCCGGTCGGCTCTTGGCCGCCGTACTGGTGCCGCACCATCGTGGAGTTATGAGAATCCAAGAGACCAACCTGAGGGAATTTTCCGGAGCGCGGCCGATCGTCGTCGGGGTGAACGGTTCCCGTGCGTCCCTTGCTGCCTTGCGATGGGCCGTGGCGGAAGCGGAGGCACGCAAGGTACCCCTGGTGACGGTGCACGCCTGGGAGCCGTCGGTACGTCGGCGTGCGCCGTATGCCACCGTGGCGGAGCGCCGTACACCGGCCGAGGACCGGGAGTCCGGGCAGAGGCTGGTCCAAGTCGCGGTGGCCGCAGTCCGGATGGCCCATCCGGGCGCTGACGTGCGGGCGGTGCTGGCCGAGGGGCCGCCGGTCGCGGTACTCCTGCGCTACAGCGACGACGCTCTCCTTCTGACGCTCGGGCAGAGCCTGTACAGGGACGGCTCGCCGACCGAACTCGGGCCGGTGACCCGCGCGTGCGTCAGGGAATCCCATTGCCCCGTCGTTACGGTTCCGGAGCTCCGCGCCACAGCCCGGCACAGCGAACTCCCGCCCGTGGCCCCCGTGGCCCCCGTGGCCCCCGTGGCGACGGCCTTGGCCGGCTGACCTCCTGCGACCGCGGCGCGAGCAGTTGGGGCTGAGTCGCGAGGAGGTCGCCGGACGGGCTGGTTCCGCGGGTGGCTACCTCCAGTTTGTGGAGGAGGAGGCCACTGTGCTCGGCGTCACGTTCCTGCCGCGGTTGGCGAACGCGCTGGAGACGACGGTCGCGGAGCTGGTTGCGCAGGGCAATGTGTCGTTCAGAACCGCACCGGACGCGCTGCCCGCACAGGCGGCGGGCACGGATACCGCATTCGAGGCGGATCACCATCGTGCCGAGGCGGGTCACCGGTCGCAGGATCGCCGTGCGGCAGAATCCCGCCGCGGCGGGGCCGTCAGGAAAACCGCGGTGAGACGCGCCGTCGGGGGACCGGTTCGTCCGCTTGCGACCTCAACGCCGGACAGGGTCAATCGCGGCGGACGGGGACGGTCGGGAGACCATGGAGTACGGAGCGGACCGAATCGCCGTCGCACGGGGCGAACAGGGCCGACAACCCCGCGTTCAGGCGGACGCTGACGGAGCGTTCGGAGACTCCGAGCCGCTGCGAGGCGTCGGCGCAGCTCTGGTCACCGATCAGCATCAGCGCCAGCTCCACCCGGTCGAGCGCGACTGACGCCGTCTCGGGGCACCGGTCCCTTATGTGGGGGACGTGAGGTGGGACAGGTGAAGAGCGCGTCCGATGCGTTGTGATGACGGAGTCCGGTGCGGCGAGCACTTCGGCCATGGCGGCTTCGACCACGACCGGATCGTCCGTCATCAGGGCTGACAGGGCGTGGATGGCGATCAGGTGGCGGTCGCACCAGATGATGATCGAGCGTCGGCGGGCGAGGAGTCGCTCGGTTTCGCGGTTCCGGGTGGAAGCGGCGGCCGGCCTCGTTCTGCGCAGAGTCACTGCGGACCTCTTTTCGAAGCGCGGGTCCCGGTCACCGGGCGCGGGCGCTGAATTGAGCACGAGTTGAGCGAACCTGCGGAAGGAATGCCGCGCGGTGCCGCGCTCCGGTCACGCGGTGCCCGGGCACTGGTGCGGAGCCTGTGGCGAGGCATGCGGCCCGGTTACGCGAGTGGAGGCAACCACGCCAACAGCGCAGTCCGGAGGCGACAGGGCCGGTCCGGAAGCTCGCTCGGAAGCACTCGGATGGTCGGGCGATGGATCATCGTCTCACTCGCCTCAGGTACGTCCGTATCGACTGTGCGGTATGCCGCCGGGGTCACGGACGTCACGGCAACTGTAGCGGCGTTCGACCACGTCGACCATGGCCCGAGGTGATAATCCCATCGGACGCATCCATCCGCGACGGTGGATCGACGGGAACTGCCGAGCAGGGCCCTTCGGCCCCTGGAAGGGCCGTTCGGCATCTGCGCGGACCGCGGGTGCGCGGGACAGACTGCGCAGCGGGGCCGGACGTACGACGTACGCAACCGACCGCCCCGGCGCCCGCACTGATCTCACTGGGCGTCCGCACACGATGCGGAACGAGGAAAAGCCATGACACTCACGACGAGGCCCTTCACCATCGGCGCAGAAGTCTCCGACGAGGACGGCGCCTTCGGGGTCCTGCGCCGGGTGGTCGTCGACCCGGTCGCCAGAACCCTCACTCACCTGGTGATCGAGCCCAAGTACCACCACGCGGCCGGCCGCCTCGTACCTGTCGGTCTGATCGACCAGTCCGCCGCACGGATCGCACTGCACTGCACCACGGCCGAGTTCGAGGCTCTGTCGAGCGCCGACGAGAAGCATTTCGTGCCCGCACCGGACAATGAGTGGGGCTATGCGGGCGGCGAGATTTTCGCTCTCCCCTACTACGGACTCGGTATGGGGACAGGCGCGGTCGCCATGAGGCCCGTTCTCCCGGTTCCTGGCCCGCGCCTCATCACGCGGGACCGTATTCCCACCGGCGAGGTGGAGATCCGCCGGGGTGACGCCGTGCACGCGACCGACGGTGAGATCGGCCGGGTCCAGGGCCTGGCCGTGGACACCGGTGATTACCACGTCAGCCATGTGCTGCTGGACGAGGGCCACTTGTGGGGAAAGCGACGCGTCGCGATCCCCATCGACGCGGTCGTCAGCGTCACCGGCGACGTCCGGCTCAGGTTGACCAAGGACGAGGTACGCGACCTGCCGCCGGTCGACCTCGCCCATGACCCCACACCGACCGTCGCCGACGGAGCCCCTGTCTGAGCCGCAGGGGGGCAAGCCTCCGCTGACCGGCACGGCACGAGCCGCGACCCTGTGTCGACGTCTCGGCTCCTGCGGTGCCCTCAGGCGTTCACGCGGACCAATGGCTGCTCTCGCCCCTGACGGCCAGGGAACAGCAGAGCGGCCGATCCGGGCGGAACGGGATCGGAGCCCCCCTTCGCACGGCGCTCCGCCGGACGGCGGTGATGGAAGCCGCGGCCCGCAGTCCGCCACGGCCTCGGGCCGCTGCCCGGGGTGGGGCGGGGGGATGGGAAACTGGCGGGTATGGATATCCGTCGCAGGAACAACGTCACCGTCACCGGCTGTGCAGACGGGCCGGTGCTCCTGCTGGCGCACGGGTTCGGCTGTGACCAGAACATGTGGCGCACGGTGGTTCCCGCATTGGCTGAGAGCTACCGGGTGGTGCTCTTCGACTACGTGGGTTCCGGCCGGGCGGACCCGTCGGCCTGGGACGAGCGGCGTTACAGCTCCCTGGAGGGCTACGCGCGGGACGTACTGGAGGTCTGCGAGGAGCTGGACCTGCGGGACGTGACGTTCGTGGGGCACTCGGTCAGCGCGATGGTCGGGGTGCTCGCCGCGGCGAAGGCCCCGCGGCGTGTGTCCCGGCTGGTGATGGTCGCGCCGTCGCCCTGCTACATCGACGACGACGGTTACCGGGGCGGGTTCAGCGCCGAGGACATCGACGAGCTGCTGGAGTCGCTGGAGTCGAACTATCTGGGCTGGTCGGCGGCGATGGCCCCGGTCATCATGGGCAACGCGGACCGCCCGGAACTCGGCCAGGAGCTGACCGCCTCGTTCTGCGCGACCGACCCGGACATGGCTCGCGTCTTCGCCCGCACGACGTTCCTGTCCGACAGCCGCGAGGACCTGAAAACGGTCACGGCGCCGACGCTGGTCCTTGAATGCAGGCAGGACGTGATCGCGCCCCGGGAGGTCGGCGCCTACGTCCACGCGGCGATCCCCGGCAGCCGCCTGGTCACGCTGGAGGCGACGGGTCACTGCCCGCAGCTGAGCGCGCCGCAGGCCACCGCGGGCGCGATCATCGAGTTCGTCGGGACGAGCCGGTGATGTGCAGGACCGACCAGGCGCCCGAGCCGGGCGAGGAGCAGGACGTGGACACCACGGACGCGGTGTTCACCTCACTGCTGGAGGACAGTGCGGAGGAGCTGTACGAGCAGGCCCCGTGCGGATATCTGTCGACGCTGATGGACGGCACCATCGCGAGGATCAACACCACCCTGCTGGACTGGCTGGGCATGGAGCGTGCGCAGGTGGTGGGGCGGATGCGGTTCACCGATCTGCTCACTGTGGGGGGCAAGCTCTATCACGAGACGCACTTCGCGCCGCTGTTGCAGATGAAGGGCGAGGTCAGCGGCATCGCCCTGGACATCAGGGCCGCCGGAAAGGCGCGGATGCCGGTGCTGGTCACCTCGAAGGTGAAGACCAGCGAGGACGGCGAGCCCCTGCTGATCCGCACCACCGTTTTCGACGCCCGCGACCGCCGCGCCTACGAGGCGGAGTTGCTGCGCGGCCGCGAGGCGGCTGAGGAAGCCCACCGGCAGGCTGAAGCGGCGCGCCGGCGGGCGGAGGCTGATCGCGTCCGGCTCCAGGAGGCGCTCGCCGTTCTCCAGCAGAGCCTGCTGCCCTCGCAGCTGCCCGCGATCCCGGGCCTGGAGGCCGGTTCCTACTACCACACGGCATCCCCGGATCTGCTGGGCGGAGACTTCTACGACCTGTTCCCCCTGGACTGCGGCCGGTGGGCGTTCTTCCTCGGGGACGTGTGCGGCAAGGGGCCCCAAGCCGCCGCGGTCACCTCACTGGCCCGCTACACCCTGCGCGCCGCCGCCCTGCACGATGCCGACCCGGTCACCGTCCTCACCACCCTGAACACGGTGCTGCACGAGCGGTACGCCAGCGGCGAGGGCCGCTACTGCACCGCCGTCTTCGGTGTCCTGGAAACCGATGAGGGCCACGTCGGCGTGCACCTGGCTTCCGGCGGACACCCGTCCGCGGTGATCCAGCGCGCGGACGGCAGCACCGACTACGTTCCCACTCCGGGCGGCCTGCTCGTCGGCGTCCTGCCGCAGGCCCCGTTCACGGCCGCCCGCGCCGATCTGCTGCCCGGCGACACCCTGCTCCTGTACACCGACGGCCTGACCGAGGCCCGCACCGGGCCGAACCGTGAACTGTACGGCGAGGACGCTCTGTGTGCTTTCATCGCCGCCCAGCCGCCGACGGGCCCGCAGGCTCTCATCACCGCCCTGAGCGGGCTGCTCGCCTCCTTCGGCGACGGGCTCGACGACGACACCGCCCTGCTCGCCCTCGGCATGCCCGCCCCGCTTCCCACCACCGCGAGTGACGAGCTGACATGAACCCTCTGACGATCACCGCCCGAGCCACGGCCACCGGTCCCGTCCTGGAGATCACCGGTGACCTCGACTACGCGACGGCACCCGAACTGCGCAGGGCCGTAGACGGCCTGGCGGTCGCCGCGGGGCAACTGCTGGTCCTTGACCTGGCCGGCCTGGACTTCTGCGACTCCAGCGGGATCAGCGCTCTGCTGTCGGTTCGGAGTCTGGCTATCGAACACGGCGGCGCCATGACCCTCGCCGCGGTTCCCGCGAACACCGCCCGCATCCTGGGCATCATCGGCCTGGACCAGGTTTTCACCATCCACCCGGACGCCACGACGGCCACCGCCCACGACTCCGCCGCCAGTTGATCCTGCTCCGGACAGCGTCAGCCAAGGGGGTCAGCGGCCGGGTGGCCGCGCTCTGCCGCCTCCGCCAACCCCGCTGCTGCGCGTTCCATTACTTGCCGCCTGCCTGCTCCAGGGCGGCCTCGTAGGCGTACAGCGCGGCGATGACCGTGGCGCGGCCGGCGGGGTCGAGACCGCGCATGACGCGTTCCCACGCAGAGGCGCTGGCAGAAAGCCATTCGCCGATCGGTGCGGCGTAGGCGGGGGCGATGGCGACGATGCGGCGGGGGAGTTGGACGGCGATGCCGCCCACGCCACCCGCCGCACCGGTGATCAGAACGTTGACTGGTGGGTGCGGCCGCCAGCGGCCGGGCGGGCAGGGAGACCCGCTCGGCCCGGGTACCGCAGCCGGGACGGGGAATCAGGCGTTGATCGAGGCTTCGTGTCCGGCGTCCTTCGCCGATGTCCGTGTCCGGGGCAGGACGAGATAGGTCAGGGCCAGTCCGATCAGGCTCAGGACCGCGCCCGCCAGGCCGGTCCACCGCAGAGCACCGGCGGCGACGATCGCGCCGCCGATGACCGAGCCGGCTGCCGCACCGAGGTTGAAGGCGCCCACGTTGACGGAGACCGCCAGGCTCGGCGCGGCGCCCGCGTGGTGCAGGATCAGTCCCTGTAGCGGGGCGATGGTCGCGGTGGCGAACAGACCGAGTACCAGGACTGCCGCCACGGCGGTGGGCTGCCACACCACGGCGAACGGGATGAGCGAGAGCGTCGCCGCGAGCCCGCCGAAGACCCCGCGTACGGTGGCGCTCATCGACTTGTCGGTCAGCTTTCCGGCGGTGAGGTTGCCGAGAAAGCTACCCGCGCCGTAAGCGAGCAGCAGACCGGAGACCGCGTCGGCGGAGAAACCGGAGACCCGGGTCAGCAGCGGCGCGATGTAGGTGAACAGTGTGGCGACCCCGGAAAAGCCCACCGCGGTGGTGGCGATGGCGAGCATGACCGGCCGACGGGTCACCACGCGTATCTCGTCACGCAACCGCGTGGAAGGGGCTTCCTGACGGGGCAGTACGGCGGCCAGGAGCACGGTGCCCACCAGGGACAGAACGGTCAGCGCGGCGAATGGAGCCCGCCATCCGGCGCTTTGCCCGAGCAGTGCCCCCAGGGGCACTCCGAGGAGCGTGGCCACGGTGAAGCCGGAGGCCACGGTGGCGATGGCCGAGCCCGTCTTCTCGGCCGGGACCACCCGAACCGCCGTCACCAGCGCCAGCGCCAGGAAAGCGGCGTGACTCAGCGAGGACACCACGCGGCCCACCAGGAGCAGGCCGAACGACGGCGCCACGGCGCTCGTCGCACTGCCCGCCGCGAACAGCAGCATCAGCCCGATGGCGAGGCCCTTGCGCGGCAGACGCGAGGTCAGCAGGGCCATGAGCGGCCCTCCGACCACGACTCCGAGCGCGTATGCGGTCACTGCCTGTCCGGCGGTTCCCACGGAGACGTCCAGATCCTCGCCGACCTGGGGCAGCAACCCGGCGATCAGGTACTCCGAGGTACCCACGACGAAGACGCTTGCGCACAGTGCGGCGAGCGTCGCGAAACCCTTGTTCACCTTCATGCCGCAGACGCTAAAGTCTCACATGGGTATGAGAGTCAAGCCCGAACGGGCAATGTCCGCGCGACTGTCAGGAGGTCCCTGTGCGTATCGGTGAGTTGTCCCGGCGGACCGATGTGGCCGTGTACTTGTTGCGCTACTACGAGGAGCAGGGTCTCCTCCATCCGCAGCGTCGTCCCAGCGGTTACCGGGAATACGTCGAGGAGGACGTCGCCGTGGTCCGCCGCATCCGCAGCCTGCTGGCCGCCGGCTTGGGCACCTCCACCATCACCGCGGTCCTGCCGTGCCTGCGGGATACCGGCGACCGTCTCGTCCCCACCTGCTCGGACCTGCTCGCCGACCTCCACCAGGAACGCGACCGCATCGCTCAGGCCATCAGCGACCTTCAGGCTTCCATGGACGCGCTCAACAACGTCATCGCTGCGGCCCCAGCCGACGTCACTCGCAGGGCACTGGCTTCACTCGACGTGTGAACGAATCGCCTCTCACCGCCGTACCCCGACGGCGCTGAGGTCCCCAAGGTGGCGCCCGGCCTGTCGAAAGGGTTACGGAGTTGGCCCGCATATGGCCCGGATCTTGGTGACGGACTCCCGCCAGATGCCGAGGAGTGCCCGCACCTTTACTTGTCCTCGCGGCGCCCGGATTACCACCGCGGTCCTGCCCGTGGAAGCGCACCGTCGGACAGGTGCGAGGCAGAAGCGGCCGTGCGGTATCGCGGTCACCGTCGAACAGCCGAGGCCGTGCGAACTGTCCAGGAGCCGCCGGGTCGTCGGGGTCCCTGTGAACGTCTGTCTCGGCTGCGAGCCCATGCTCCATGCCGGCCCAGCAACCCCATTCTGATTGCGGAGAACGCCGTCCGTCCGCGGGGGCCGGGGTGGTCGTATGGGCTGATATGCCATACCGCCCATTAGGCGCAGACCAGCGCGTCGGCTACGAAGGGGCTTTGTGCCTGTGCAATGGCAGAGTCGAGGCCGAGGTGGTCGCGCCTGTGCTGCCGTAGCGAAGGTGTGGAAGCAGCGCGGCCAACCGCGGGCAGGCCCGATATTCTTGGTACCGGCCGTATCGGTTCGTAAACGGCGCTTGGCGTCTCAGCGGGTCCGCTCGATGACGCAGCGGCCTCGCCGGAGTTCGGTTCTCCCGGAGTGCCGTAGAAGTGAGCGTCCCAGCCGATCGGCTGTGGCTGAGCCTGGCGAACTCCGCGGCGAGATTGTGGACTTCTCCGTTGTGGATCAGGGGGAATATGACCTGACCTCTACCGCGCTGCCCCAAATGCTCTGTCAGCAAAGCTGTGACCAACTCGCCGACGAGTACGCTGCCGCAGACCAACTGGTTCAGCAGATTGCCGTAACTGTTCTTGGCGGGGCCAAGGGCGGCAGGAGAGGATCGGCCCTGCTGACGACCGTCGGCCTCTTGGATTTGAGGGGGCGCGCTTGAGTGGCGTCATGAAGGACGTACTCCTCTGGGGCCCGGGTGGTCGCGTTCTCGTTGCTGTTACCAGAGGCACGGGATCCAGAATTGGTCACGTCTTCAATGTGGTCAACGTGGACGGTAATATCGTCTTCCTCGACTACCAGTTAGGAAAGGCCCAGCCGGTAGGCTGGGGGAGTGCTAACTCATGAGGATGAACTGACGAGCTGTCAATGATTGAAGTGCTGGGCGCGACCTCTACTTTGTTGGTGCAGGGCGGTGCGGGCCGGGACCCGGAGACGATGAGGCTTGAGCCGGAGCACGCCTACGTCGAGGACGGGCACGCAGTCATTCCCTACAACTCCCGAGCCTTTTTTGACGAAGGCCGCAAAAGGGAGCGGCTGCTGTGAAATCTACCGGTCTTGGTAGATCTCTCTACTGGAGTGTGCCGATACATGACCATCCAGGAAGTACTGGCAAGCCCAGAGGCTCAGGGCAGCGAATGATACGGCGATGAGTTCGCCTTGCTTGGCCGGACGGCCCTGCCGTCCGACGGCGTCGTAGCGGTACTGCGCCACGGCTGTGGCTGTCGAGGCGCTCGCGCCGTCGGCGGTTGCCCACAAGTTGATGGCTGAGACTTGTCCCGTGCATCACTCGCCGGTCCTCCCGCCGCAGCGGGCAACCGGCCTCCCGCGATGCCGAACGCGACTGATCGTTCTCAAGGGCACCACGGTCACCCTGGCACGAAGCGACCCTGACCCTGGGCCCCGAGGCCACTTTTCCATAGAGTCCGTGAACGTGACCATAGTCCTGAACCTCGCCACCATAGTGATCGCCTCTCTGGCATTGCTGCTGGCCCTGCGGCAGAACCGCCTCAGCAACGGAGGGAACCACCTGCCGGTGATCCTCGAAGCCTTCAAGTTAGTCCACGGCCCGGAGTCGACCTACCTCGAAGATGAGAAGTATGTCTTGAACGATCTAGCCCGGCACTCCGTCGACTGCCGCGTTACCGAACTTCCCGACGAAGCTCGCCCCCATGCATTGAAGATAGGGATGTTCTTCGACGACCTCGGC
Organism: Streptomyces sp. NPDC008317; assembly: GCF_042955955.1. Taxonomy (NCBI): domain Bacteria; kingdom Bacillati; phylum Actinomycetota; class Actinomycetes; order Kitasatosporales; family Streptomycetaceae; genus Streptomyces; species Streptomyces sp. NPDC008317. The sequence goes on along the minus strand of NZ_JBIBFQ010000007.1, from coordinate 157,730 downwards.
AGGCTCGTCGCCCACGGCATAATCGATCAGGAACTGGTTGTCGGCTCCTTCGGTACGGGAATCGTCCGCATGTGGGACGCCCTGGCCCCGTACGTCTACCAACAGAGACGCGTCCACAACAACCACTTCTGGATCTACTTTGAGGACCTCGCAGCCCGCACCGCTGCTACACCGAACACCCTGGTCTACGCTGCCTTGGGCCTGCGTTCACGCCCACCTCGGAGCCGGTGACACCCAGCGTCATCGCCCGCCCCACCCAGCACAGCATCCGTCACGGAACTTCAAGCAGGCCCTCAGAACCGACGAGTTCTTTGCCCGCGGGCTCGCTCAACCCGACCCCCGCCGCGCCACGCCCGGCTGCGGTTCGAGGAGAAGGATCGAAAACAGCTTCTGACCTTGTTCTTTATGGTCTGAGCCGCTTTGAGAGTGCGTGATACGACTCGTTCAGCTGCTGAGTAGGGTTGTGGTCATGGCCAAGGGGATGGGGCGGCGGCCCAAGGCGGATCTGGACAGCCGCATCGAGGACGTGACGCTGTCCATCCTGGAGTGGCTTGGCGAGCAGGGAGTCGGTGCCATGATCCGGGTCGACGCGGAGCGCATGCGTGACGGTCAGCCGGCGTGGACGTTCGCTGCTTCAGGTGGGCCGCTGGGCGGTGGGATGAGGGCGGACGGGGCCTCGGTCGCCGAGTGCATGGACGTGGCACTGCTTCGATTGCGCGAGGCCGGGCTGGCTGTTCCATTCTGACGTTGTACTCCGTCTCTGAGCTGATCGTGTTCGATGATGCTTTCGGGGCGTCTGGTGGTCTTGCCCACGTCGTAGCGGGTGGCGGGGTGCCGGTTTTTCGAGCCGGGTGGCCTGCCGGGGCCCGGCTGGCTTGGTTTGGGTGCACGCGCCGGGCAGGGCAGGTTCGGGCGGAGGTTCCTGAACCCCCGGCGGACTCGGGCCGGGGTGAGTCGGCCGGGCCCGACGGGCTTCTCCCAGGGGTGGCGTAAGCCGGCGGCGGCCTCGCGCAGGAGGCGGATCTGGGTGTGGGCGGCGATGATCAGCCAGGTCCAGCGCTCGTCGGCCTCGGGGGTTCGCAGCTTCGGACGGGTCCACCCGAGGGTCTGTTTCATCAGCCTGAGGAGGTGCTCGATGTCGAACCTCCTCAGGAACGCCAGCCAGCGCACGTCGACGTCCTCGCTGTCCAGGCTGGTGGCGGACGACCAGAGCCAGAGCGGGAGTGGGTCGCCTCCGCCGGGCAGGCGGTCGACCTGGAGGCGGATCAATGTGCCTTCGATGACGGGGAGTTCGCCGGTGTGGTCGATCCGGGCGGGGCGGATGGTAAGACGGGGGTGGGTGCGGTCCCAGGCCATCGCGCGGGCGGTGCCGTACCGGTCGGTGACCTGCTCGGTTGCCGCGTCCGGCTCGCCCCAGGTCTCCGGCTTGGCGAAGCGGAGCTCCTTGCCGTGCTTCGGCGGTCGCCCGCCATGGGGGTAGGACAGGGCGTACTCCTTGAGCGAGGGCGTCGGCCGTCGCACCTGCCAGGGACATGGTGCACGACGGCCTCGACTTCGACGGTGTCTTCTGCGCGACCGGCACGGTGGCGATGGGCGTGCCGCGCGGCCTCGCCGACTCAGGGGTGCGGGTGCCCGGTGAGGTCAAGCTGATCGGCCTCGACAACGTCGAGACGAGCGCATACCGCGCCCCCTCCCTGTCCACGATCGACCCGGACGACGACGCGAGGGCACAGTCCGCGGTCGGCCTCCTGGCCCGGCGGTCGCGTCGTCGGTCAAGGACGAGGAAGGGATCGTCAGCCGCTTCGCTCCGGTGGCCAGGGAATCGACCTGCCGATGAGGCCAGATGGACCGCGGCAGAGTGAGCCGGCCCGAAAGTGTCCCGCGCAGGGGATGACGGGCCCTCGTCGTACTCGCTAGGCTCAATCCAGCAGTGGGAGCGCTCCCACTTACCCCGTCGCATCTGGCCCTCGCTCCCTGAGGGCCCTCTCCCCCCACGAGAGCACGGAGGAAAACTGTGACACCCCCCATCGGTACCCCACGCCCGGCCGAGGCGGTCAAGGCTCCCGCGCGCGGGTCGCGGCTGCGCAAGGCCATGGCGCTCGGCGTAGCCGCAGGTCTCGCCGCCACCGGCATCGTCCTGAGCACCGAGATCACCGCGGGCGCCGCGGCGCAGGGCAGCCTCCCGACCGGGACCCAGCTCTACGCGGACCCCAACTCCCAGGTCGTCCGCTGGGTTGCCGCCAATCCCGGTGACTCCCGCCAGCCGGTCATCGCCCGGCGGATCGCAAGCCAGCCGCAGGCGATCTGGTTCTCCAACTACCGCCCCTCCACCGTCACCGGCGACGTCCGGGCTGTCACCACGGCCGCGGCCACCGCCGGACAGGTGCCGGTGCTGGCCGTGTACGAGATCCCCAACCGTGACTGCGGCGGCGCGTCCGCAGGCGGCGCACCGGACCTGGCCTCGTACGACGCCTGGGTGCGCAACTTCGCCGCCGGGCTGGGCAGTGGCCGGTCGATCATCATCTTGGAGCCCGACTCCATCGCCCTGACCACCTGCCTGACCGCACAGCAGCAGGCCGACCGGTTCGCCTCGCTCTCCCGGGCGGGAGCCGCCATCCACGCCGCCGCACCCAACGCAAAGGTCTACCTGGACGGCGGCCACTCGGCCTGGAACAGTGCCTCGGAGCAGGCCAATCGGCTGCGCAGCGCCGGCATCCTGACGAATGCCGACGGCCTCTTCACCAACGTCTCCAACTTCAATACCACGGCCAATGAGGTCAACTTCGCCAAGAACGTGCTGGCCGCGCTCGGCAACCCGGCCAATCTGCACGCCGTGGTGGACACCAGCCGCAACGGCAACGGTCCAGCGGGCGGCGGGGCATGGTGCGACCCGTCTGGCCGGGCGATCGGCGCCTATCCCACGACCAACACCGGCGACGCGGCGATCGACGCGTTCCTCTGGGTGAAGCCGCCAGGAGAGGCGGATGGCTGCGCCGGCGCCGCAGGTACCTTCCTGCCGGACGTGGCATACGCGCTGGCATCCGCCGGAACCTCGGACCCCGTTCCGCCGACGACCCCGCCGACCACCGCCCCGCCGACCACCGTTCCGCCGACTACCGCCCCGCCGACGACCCCGCCGACCACGGCCCCGCCCACGACCCCGCCGCCGACAGGTGCGGCCTGCTCCGTCAGCTACAAGATCGTCAGCGCCTGGACGGGCGGCTTCACCACGGACGTGACCCTGCGCAACACCGGCGGCAGCGCAGTCAACGGCTGGTCGCTCAAGTGGACTTTCCCTGCCGACCAGAAGATCACCAGCGCATGGAACGCCACGACCACCCAGTCCGGCGCCACCGTGACCGCCACCGACCTGGGCTACAACGGCGCCGTCCCCGCGGGCGGCTCCACCAGCTTTGGTTTCCAGGGAACAGGCTCCGGCACCACCTCGCCCACCGCGTTTACGCTCAACGGCTCTGCCTGCACCGTCTCCTGACGCACCATCCGCTCTACGGCGGTGGCCGGCCCGGAATCTTCCCGGGCCGGCCGCCGCGGTACGCCCGGCACGGGCGATTGATTGGACGAGCCCCCGTGCGGGGGGAAAGCGGTATTGATCGCGCCTTTGAGTCTGACTGGGGCCGGCCCTGCCGGCACCGGCTGACAAGGTCAGGCGAGAAGCCGGCGGATCAAGGTCGGGGCCCGGTACGCGGGATGATTCCCAGAAGGTGTCTGCGGTTGGTCCGCCCACGACCCAACCCTGTCAGTCCGTCACGAACATACCTTCGGGGAAGAACGTGCCCCCGACGGGAACGTCGACCTCGAAGAGCTCGTTCGTGGACAGGACGAACCGCAGAGGTTCGTTCTCGCCGCAGTGTCGGGATGAGGGGCCCAGCAGCAGGAAGTGCTCGTGGGGCCTGAACTCGAACTCGCCCTTGGCCGGGATGACGACCTTGTCCAGCCTGCCGGCCTCCATCTCTTGGTCCCGGGCGATGGCCTTGTGCATCGTGACGGACATGAAGGTATCGGCGAACACCAGGTGGATCTCGATGTCCTTGTCGTGGGAGTTCTTCAGCTTGAGGAAACCTACGCCTTTCGACCCCGGCCCGGGGGAGACCAGAGAGTGCTTGAGGTCGGCGGAGATATGGGCGGTCGGGGGGTGAGTGACCATCGGGGCGGCCTGCCTTCCACACGTGGCTTCGCCCGGCGACGGATGTCTCCGGGCCACCATGCCTGACGACCAAGTTCGTCTGGGTCACGCCTGTCACTTCGCACGACAACCGCGCATATGCGGTGAAGACCGCCTACACCACGTTCAGCTCGCAACTGATGCACCAGAGCGACGACGGCCGCCTGTCCAAGGAGCAGTTCGTCACCGAGCTGCACGCCCGGCTCGACGACTCCAGCCGTGCGGACGTGATCGAGATTCTGTCCGAGGCCCTGTTCAACATCGCGGACACAGCGCGAATCAACGAAGTGAGCAAGGCGGAGTTCGTGGACCTCGCCACGGCCGTCGGCGATGCCGCCCCGTCCATTGCATGAGAGGCATTCACCCAGCTCGACGTGGGACAGGGACGGCGTGATCCGCCGCAAGGAGTTCGTCCACAGCGTCCGCGAGTTCCTGACCAACCCGAATGCCCAAGCCGGCGCCGACGGCATCATCCTCGGCGCGGAGTAGGCGTCGGGCAACCCGCCCGGAGTGGGCCCGAAGATCACCCTCACGCGGTCGCGCCCTATGCCGCCGTGCGCTCGGGAACGGCGGCAAGGAGCCAGCTCCCCGGGACGCCGTCCGGTGCAGTGAAGAAGCCGTGCGCCGCCGCTTGGAGGTCGCCGAGGGTGAGGAAACCGTCATGGTCACGGTCGAGATGCTCGAACTCGTAGCCGACGGTGTCGACGGAGGCGTCGGCGTGGCGGGCCTTCAGGTACTCCTCGAACGCGGCCCTGCTGACCTTGCCGGACCTGTCGGTGTCCATGACGGCGAACACCGTGGAGACGAATTCGCGGATGTAGTCGGGAAGGGTCTCGGGAGTCGTCCCGACCATCGCCTTGTCCACGTAGTTGAGCAGTTCGATCTTGCTCACCTGACCGTCTTTGTTCGCGTCGCTGTGCCGGACGAAGCCCTGGACCAGCCTCTGGGTTCCCAGGGCCAGTGGCGTCGGCCGGGAACTCGAAATACCTTCGACGTACGCCAGATCGCGCGGGTTGATGCCGCCGCTTCCGTCCTTGTCGAGCCGCTCGAACAGTTCAAGAACCCTCTGCGTGTACGCGCCCATGATTGGCATCCTTGAGTGTGAAGGGTGCTGCTGCCAGCCTTGCTGACGAACGTAGTCCGGCGATCATCAGCGCTTCCGCAGCACTCAGCTGGTGTCCACCGATCGGGTGACACCCCGCCGGGCCGGATCCGGAGCGGGCAGCCCGACCGCGCGGTCGAGGCGATCGAGATTGCCCGGCGCGACGGCCGGCGGCCCGTCTGAAGCGGCGTGCCGCCAACGCCACTCGGCTTGTGCCGATTCCTCCGCCGTTCGTCGTCATGCTGCGCGCGTATGTGGACCGGTTCGACATGGCACCGGACGGTCGGGTCTTCCGGAACGCGGCTGGCGGTTACGTCGACGCCGGGGCTTAGGGCATCACGTGGGCCAGGGCGCGCGCCGGTGCGCTCACAGCGGAGGAGCAGGTCTTGATGCTGGCGAAGCGGCCGTATGACCTTCGGTACGCGGGCGTCTCCTTCTGGCTGGCCTCCGGTGTTGATCCTGCCGAGTGGGCCCGAAGGGCCGGGCGTCCAGGTCATGTTCAGCTGCTGCGCCACGTTCCTTGCTGGAGCGCAGGACTACGCCGACGGTCGCATCGAGGAATCGGTGCGGCTCTGGGGGCAGATGGCGGAGACCGTCGACGGCGGGCCTTGGGCGGCCCGGTCCGGAAATAGACCGGGACAGCTGGTCAGAGGGGGGAGACCAGGGGGAGATGTCGGGAGAACACCGGGCGCCGTACACCGACGGCGCTGAGGACACCAAGGCGGCGCCCGACCTGGCGAAAGGCCAGGTCAGGCGACATATTTGAGGAGTCTAGAAGAAGCCGAGCTTCTTCGGGGAGTACGAGACCAAGAGGTTTTTGGTCTGCTGGTAGTGCTCGAGCATCATCTTGTGGTTCTCGCGGCCGATGCCGGAATTCTTGTAGCCGCCGAAGGCCGCGTGGGCCGGGTAGGCGTGGTAGCAGTTGGTCCAGACGCGGCCCGCCTTGATCTCGCGGCCGAGCCGGTAGGCGGTGTTGCCGTCGCGGGTCCAGACGCCCGCGCCGAGGCCGTACAGGGTGTCGTTGGCGAGTTTGAGGGCCTCGTCGGTGGAGTCGAAGGTGGTGACCGAGACGACCGGGCCGAAGATCTCCTCCTGGAAGATCCGCATGTTGTTGGTGCCGCGGAAGATCGTCGGCTCGATGTAGAAGCCGCCCTCCAGGCCGGGGACGGTACGGCTGGTGCCGCCGGTCAGGACCTCGGCGCCCTCCTGCTTGCCGATGTCGAAGTACGACAGGATCTTCTCGTACTGGTCGTTGCTGGCCTGGGCGCCGAGCATGGTCGCCGGGTCCAGCGGGTCGCCGCCGACGATGGCGCGGGTCCGCTCCAGACAGCGGGCCATGAACTCGTCGTAGATCGAGGAGTGGATCAGCGCGCGGGACGGACAGGTGCAGACCTCGCCCTGGTTGAGGGCGAACATCACGAAGCCCTCGATCGCCTTGTCGAGGTAGTCGTCGTCCGCGGCCATCACGTCCGGCAGGAAGATGTTCGGGCTCTTGCCGCCCAGTTCCAGCGTCACCGGGATGATGTTCTCGCTGGCGTACTGCATGATCAGCCGCCCGGTGGTGGTCTCACCGGTGAAGGCCACCTTCGCCACCCGCGGGCTCGACGCGAGCGGCTTGCCCGCCTCCACGCCGAATCCGTTGACGACGTTGAGCACACCGGCGGGCAGCAGGTCGGCGATCAGCTCGATGACGACCAGCAGGCTGACCGGGGTCTGCTCGGCGGGCTTGATGACCACGCAGTTGCCCGCCGCCAGCGCCGGCGCGAGCTTCCATGTGGCCATCAGGATCGGGAAGTTCCACGGGATGATCTGGCCGACCACGCCCAACGGCTCGTGGTAGTGGTACGCGACGGTGTCGGCGTCGATCTCCGAGATGCTGCCCTCCTGGGCGCGCAGCGCTCCCGCGAAGTAGCGGAAGTGGTCCACCGCCAGCGGCAGGTCGGCGGCCAGCGTCTCGCGGACCGGCTTGCCGTTCTCCCACGTCTCGGCCACCGCCAGCCGTTCGAGGTTCTCCTCGATCCGGTCGGCGATCTTGTTGAGGATGTTCGCCCGCTCCGTGGCCGAGGTGCGGCCCCACGGACCGGCGGCCGCGTGCGCGGCGTCCAGGGCCAGCTCGATGTCCGGCGCGGTGGACCGCGCGACCTGGCAGAAGGTCTCACCGGTCACCGGGGACGGGTTGTCGAAATACTGTCCCTCGGCCGGTGCGACCCAGCCGCCCCCGATGAAGTTGTCGTACCGCTGGGCGAAGCTGACGATGCTGCCCTCGGTGCCTGGCTGCGCGTAGACCATGGCGGCGCTCCTCGGTGTACCGGTGTGCGGGTTACGGTGTCAGCACTCACTGTGGTGGCCCGAGGTTGGCAAAAGGTTGGCGCCGCGGGGCCTGTGCGGACACCGGGGCGCGCATGGTTGGCGGCGCGGGGCCTGTGCGGACGCCGGGGCGCGCGGACGCCGCTTCCCGCACGGCACGGCCGGAGACCGTCGCGTCAGCTCCGCAGCGCCGCGTTCAGCCGGCTCGCCGCGATCCCGCGCCGCGCGTCGCCGGGACCGAGCAGCCGCAGCGCGTGCTCGTGCACGGCTGCGTCGTACGGCGCCCGCTCCCCGTACCGCAGCGCGTGCTCGGGGCGGGTGTCGGCGAGTACCGCCTCGCGGACCACCACTTCCAGGTGCTCGCGCCAGGCCACGATCCCCGGCGCCTCCGACATCGGCAGCAGCGGCCCGCGGTAGTGGCCGACGGCCGCCGCGATGTCACCGCACTCCAGCGCCCGCAGCACCTCGGCCGCGTCACAGCTCACCGGCACCGTCAGCGCGTACCGCCTGGTCGCCACCCCGCCGTTCAGCGCGCGCCGCAGATGCGACAGCTCGGCCTTGAACGTGGACGCGGTCACGCAGCGGTCGCCGTACAGCGACGCCCGCAGCCGGTCGGGCGCGAAGCCCTCGGGCTCCAGGGCGAGCAGCGTCAGGATCTCCAGTTGGCGCGGCGGCAGATGCAGCGGCTCACCGTCGCTGGTGGCCTGCGCCGTACCGAGGCAGCGCAGTTCGAGACCGGCGGGGCGCTGCGGCTCCGGAGCGCCGTCCAGCAGCCGGGCCTCGATGGCGGAGGCCAGGGTGCGTACGGTCGGCAGGGCCAGCGGGTGCGAGCGGTCCCAGGTGGTGGAGAGGTCGAGGACGCCCAGCACCCGGCCGTCGGGGGCGTGGATGGGCGCGCAGTAACAGACCCAGCCGTGCAGGGCCGCGACCAGGTGCTCGGCGGAGAAGACCGTGCTCGGGCGGCCGGTCCGAAGCGCCAGGGACAGCGCGTTGGTGCCCATCGCGCGCTCGTCCCACCGCCCGCCCGGCGCGAAATTGACCCGCTCCGCCCTGCGCCGCATCAGCCTGCCGCCGCACGTCCACAGGATCGTGCCGGACTCGTCGGTCACCGCCGCGACGAAACCCGCGTCCTCGGCGATGCTGTGCAGTTCCCCCGACAGGTCGGCGACCGGCGCGCGCAGCGGCGAACCCTTCCACCGCGGATGGACCGCGCCGTCCTCGGAGACCGGCGCGCTGTCCCGCGCGGGATCCACCGTGCCGACGCTGCGCACCCAGGAGTCGGTGACCTCACGGCGCAGCGGTGCCGGGCCCGCCGGATAGCCCCCCGCCGACCTCAACTGCGGTACGCGGCGGGCCCATTCGTTTTCCAGTACGGTCCTGCGGTGCTGGAGCGCACCCTGCTCTGCCATGGCCTTCCCGACTTCTGTGTCGTCTTCGTCGTCGACATGGATGTCCGGGCACTGCCGGGTGCCACCTCGTAGGGGAGGCGGCGTGATCCGCATCATAATCGGACACCTCGCCCGCAGGAAGGCTGTTCGCGGCAGTCCGCACCGCGTTCGCGTCCGGTCGGCAGCAGAACGGCTCGGGCCGCTCGTACCGCTCGCGCGCCTCGTACGGCTCCCAGGACGCGACGGAGGGCGGCGCCCCCCGTGTCACGGGGGCGCCGCCCTCACGGCATCCGAGGACCGCGGTCGGTCAGTGGCCGAACAGGTGCCGCGCGTGACGGTGCCGCGGTGCGGCCGCCGTCTCGGAACCGTCGGCGCTGTCGGCCGCCGTGGAACCGCCGTACGCGTAGTCGGTCCCGGCGTCCCCGGCCGGTGCGGCCGTGGTGTCCGCCGTCTCCAACCGGGCCGCCAGCGCGTCACGTTCCCTGGCGTTGTCCTTCGCGGCCCTGCGGGCCTCGGTGAGCTTGCGGGACTTGCGCCGGTGGCTCACTCCGCCGCCCATCGCCATCGCGGCGCCGAGGCAGAAGATCAGGGCGAGCGCCAGACCGGCGCAGAAGATCTGAAGGGTGTTCATGGTCGCGATGGAGTGCCCGAGCACCGACACGTTGTACTCGGGACCTCCCGACGTGTTGTCGGCGATGGCGAGGCCGGTGAAAGCACCGGCACCGGCCAGGAGCAGCAATCCCAGGATCAGCATTGCGGTCACCTCCGATGGTGAGCTGCGTACCCCTCGGCTACCCGCCGGACGGCATCACATACGTCCCGCCCGTATCGGCCGCCGATCGTCCGCCGCACGCGCCGCCCCGGTGACGCGGCGCGTCACCGGGGCCCGTCACCACGCGTCACCGCCCGCCACCCGGGCGTGCGCGAGACGTCAGTGCGTCGGCGGGTAGCTCACCACGTCCACCGGGACCGTCGCCGAGCCCTGCGCCGCCGCGCCGTAGTCGTTGATGACGTGGTCGATCACGCCGTCTCCGTTGAGCGAGACGGTCAGCAGGTCGTGGAACCGTACGCCCGGCCGGTCGGGCACCTCGAAGCTGTGGGCGTTGTGGATCGTCGGGTCCACGTTGAAGAAGCAGTAGCTGCCAAGACCCCAGCCCTCGTGGTGCCGGACCGAATCCGCCACCTTGTACGCGGCCCAGCCCGCGACGCCGTGATGCCCGTAGGCGGCCTGATTCGGCGGGTCGTACGGCAACTCGTTCTGGAACATGACCGTCCGGCCGTGGTCGCCGTTCCAGATGACGTTGTACTTCTGGTAGTGCTCCACGAACAGGCCGGTGGCCAGGACGTGGTCACCGTTGACGACCACGCCGGTCTCCGCCGTGTTCACCGTCCAGCCGACGCCCGTACCGTGGTCCGCGCGCCAGGCCCAGATGTGGTCGAGCAGCACATTGTCGCTGTTGACGACCAGGCTCGTGGTGGCCTTGCCCGCGCCCGCGCCGCCGATCCGGAAGAACACGTCCTGGAGCGAGGTCGGGTCGCGCGGGTCCGTACGGCCGCCGCGCCTGCTGCCGACCTCCAGCAGGGCGGGGGAGTTGGTCTTCCCCGCGTCGAAGAGCAGCCCCGCGACGCGGACGCCCTTGACGTCCGCGACCGTCATCGGCACCGCTCCGCCGACCGGCGTGAGGGTGGGGAAGCCCAGGCCGAGCACCACCGTGCCCGACCACTTGACCTTGATGGACTCCGCCAGCCGGTAGACGCCCGGCGTCAGGAGCAGGTGCTTGCCCTGCGCCAGCGCGCGGTTGATGGCGCGCACCGAGTCCGTGGGCTTGGCGATGAAGAACCGGTCGATGGGGACCGAGGTGCCCTCGGTCGTACCGCCGGACCAGGACGCGCCGACCGCGTCGTGCCGCAGCGACGGCAGGAACACCCGGTAACGGCCCGCCGAGTCGACGTACAGGAAGGGCTTCTCGCGGCTGAGCGGGCTGGTGGCCAGCGTCGTGTACGGCGGGTCGGGGAAGGACTGCTCGGGGGCGCCGACGACACCCGCGAAGACCTGGTTCCACACGCCGTTGGACCAGGAGCCGACCGAGCTGTCCCGCGTCAGCCACTGCTGCTGCGAGGCGTTGATCACCTGCCCGTCCACCACCGAGTCGGCGATGAAGCCGCCGCTGGAGTAACCGCCCTGCCGGGGGAAGAGGAAGAGCTGGCCGCGGATGTGCACCCGGCGCAGCGGCGCGGCCTGCGACACCGCCCACCAGTTGATGCCGTCGGTCGGGTTGACCGCCAGATTCTCCGCCGAGCGCCAGAAGTTGGTGAGCGCGCTGTCGCCGCCGCCCGGCTGCGCCTGCCCCTCGACGCGCACCGCGCCGTTGATGGTCACGTCGTCGGGCGACAGCCCGAGGCCCGCGACCGAGGTGTAGTAGCCGAGTTGCGCGTCGACGTCGTACGTGCCCGGCTTGAAGAGGAAGGCGAAGCGCTGCGTGCCGAATTCGTTGGCGACCTGTACGGCGGTGGCCGCGTCCAGCGCGGCCTGGATGTCGGCGGCGGGCATGCTCGGGTCGAAGACGGTGACGTTCGGGCCGAAGTCGGGTTCCGTGGACGGCGAGTGGCCGCCGGGGGAATGGGAGCCGGGGGAGTGCGCGCCGGCCGACCGCGCCGCGGCGGGGGTCGCGGCACCCGCCAACGGCACCACACCGGCGAAAGCGGCCGTGGCGATCAGCGAACGGCGGCTCAGACCGCCGCGCTCCCCGGATGTGTGCTGCGACTGCGATGGCGCCTGCGGCTGCTGCGAGTTGGGAAGTGCACTGTCTGCGGCCCTGAACGAAGACATGAGCTACGACCACCTTCTGACGGCGAGGGGGGAATTGAGAGCGCTCTCTTGGAGACGTACCCTCGCGGGCCGCGCGACTGGGTGTCAAGCACGAAGAGAGCGCTCTCTCGCAGCGAATCGGCTGGTGACTCCACCGGGTTCACCAGCACACCACTGGCCTCAGGAGTGCTGCCTCGGCCACCGGCGGACGGGTCGTCAGACGGTCGCGAGCGAGATCTCCGTCGACTTGATCAGGGCGGTGACGGCGGTGCCCTGGGCGAGTCGGAGGTCGACGGCCGCGTCCTTGGTGATCGCGGAGGTCAACTCGCCGCCCTCGACGGAGATCTTCACCGCGGCCATCGCGCCGCCCGTGGCGATGTCCGTGACGGTGCCCGGCAGTTGATTGCGGATGCTGAGCCCCGAGACCGGGCCCGTGGCAAGGGAGACCTCGGTGGACTTCACCAGGGCGCGGACCGCCGTGCCCTCGGCGAGGCCGAGTTCGTCCGCCGCCTCCAGGGTGATCGCGGCGGTGATGTCCTGGCCGCCGTCCAGCCGTACCTTGACGGTCGCCATCACCTCGCCGGGGGTCACGGACGCGACGGTGCCGGGAAGTTGGTTGCGGATGCTCAGGCTCATGGGGATACGCCTCGATCTCCGTATGGAATGTCGGATTTGCCGGGTGCGGCTCTGGCACTCTAACCGGGCGCCGTACGCGCGCCGGGGCGCGAACCGGCACGGCGCGTCCGCCGTGTCGCCGCCGCCTGCCGCCCGCCCCCGTGCCGCCCGCCCCCGTGCCGCCCACCCCCGTGTCGCCCGCCTCTGGCGTCCGCCGGAGTCCATTGAGGGGCCGCCGTGTCGCCGCCCGTGGTGTGCGGAGCCGGGTGGCGGGCTGCGCTTATTGTCTTCCCCATGCAGTCCTACACGATCGGCCAGGCCGCGCGGCTCCTGGGCGTCAGCCCCGACACGGTCCGCCGCTGGGCGGACGGCGGCCGGGTCGCCACCCACCGCGACGACAACGGCCGCAGGCTCATCGACGGCCGTGACCTGGCCGCGTTCTCCGTCGAGATCGCGCAGTCCGACAGCGCGGACGAGGACGCCTCGTACACCTCGGTCCGCAACGCCTTCCCCGGCATCGTCACCGCCGTGAAGCTCGGCGACGTCGCTGCCCAGGTGGAGATCCAGGCCGGGCCGCACCGGCTGGTGTCCCTGCTGACCCGCGAGGCCGTCGAGGAACTGGGCCTGGAGGTCGGGATGCAGGCCACCGCCCGCGTGAAGTCCACGAACGTGCACATCGACCGGGTCTGATCCGCCGCGCCTTCGTCCGCGCCACCGTCGCGCCTCAGCGTGTCGTCGCGCCCGCTGGTGTCAGCCCGCCCACCGTCCCGAGGTGAAGGCGACCGTGAGGACGGTGGCCAGCGGCGCGGCGACGCACACGTACGCCGTGGTCAGCCAGGGGCGTCGTACGCTCCAGGCGGCCAGCCCCGTCCACAGCGGCCACCACAGCAGTGAGGCGCGCGGCACGGACATGTACCAGTACGAGGTGCCCAGCGCCCACAGGCTGAGCCCGAGGTAGACGGCCTCCGGCCAGCGGCGCCGCTTGAGCAGCAGGCAGAGCAGCGCCAGACCGACCGCCATGGCGACGAGTTCGAACTGGAACAGCAGCGCGTACGGCGTGGCCTGCGTGTGGTCGAAGGCGCCGTCCCAGGTGTGCCGCCACGCCTGCCACGGCGAGTGGAACGTCCGGTACCAGCCGCGTTCCTCCGCGTGCTTCCAGGCCATCCAGTCGCCGGTGCGCGCGTGCAGATACCAGGCGTAGACGAGCGCGGGCAGCGCGGAGAGCGCCGGCCAGTGCAGCAGCCGCAGCCGTTTGGTCAGCGGCCCGGAGGTCAGGAGCTGGACGACGAGCGCGGCGCCGAGGAACAGGCCGCTGATCCGGACGGTGGTCGCGGCGGCGGCCAGCGCGGCGGCGAGCGGCCAGTTCCCGCGCTTGGCGGCCAGCCAGCAGGGCAGCGCGAAGGCGAGGAACAGCGCCTCGGTGTACCCGGCGGCGAGGAAGACCGCGCAGGGGGAGAGCAGCAGGAAGAGCACGGCGCGCGATCCGGTGCCGTTCCCGTCGTCCGGGAGCCGGTCCGCGCCGCGCCCGGCTACGGACGTACGCGCGGACCGGCCGTCCAGCGCGGCGATCCGGGCCAGCGACAGCACGGCGACGGCCCCCGCCACGAACGAGATCAGCAGCCCCGCGGCGGTCCAGTCGCGTATCAGCAGGTGCACGGCGCGCAGCAGCAGCGGGAAGCCGGGGAAGAACGCCTCGCGGTTGTCGGGCGTGGCCGCGCCGCTGCCGAGAACGGCTCCCTGCACCGGTGCCGGGAAGTAGCCGTCGCGCGCGATGTGCAGGTAGTAGCCCCAGTCCCACTGCTCCCAGCGGGACATCATCGAGGGCGCCCGCTGTGCCTTGCCGTCGCCGGTGAACAGCCGCCCCGTGCAGTACGCGGTCGTCCAGACGCCGACCCGCGTGAGCGCGTACAGCCAGAGCACGGCGCGGTCGGTGGGGCCGAGGCGGGGGAGCGGCAGACGCCCCGGGAGCCGGTGGCGGAGCGGGACGGTACGGTCCGGCGGCTCGGACGGTACGGGGCGGGGCGCGGTCGCGGGCGGGGAGAAGGCGCTCTTGGGCATGGTCGTGCTCCTGAGGGGGCTGCCACGGACCGCTCGGGCGACGGCGCGGGCGACGACGTACGGGTGACGGTTCCGGGCATGCCGGACTGCCCGGCCGGCCGGTGCGGCCGGGGCGGGGTGCGACGGGGGGGAGTGCTTAGCGGGCTGTCGTCATGTGGACCGTGCCGGTCGGCGGGTAGGTGCGGACCGGGTAGTCGGAGGTCGCGGTCGACGACGGGAGGCCGTTCGGGCCGGTGGTGGCGGGCCCCGGGCTCGTGGCGGGCGGGACGGCGCCGCCGTCACCGGGCAGCAGCGTGACCAGCGACGCGGTCGTACCGCCGATCAGGACGCAGGCCACCGCGGCGACCGTCGCGAGCCGCTGCCTCCGCTTGCGGTCGCCGCGGGCGCGGACGACGGTCGGGGGCGCGGGCGTCGCCGCGCGGCGACCGTCCGCCGCGGCGTTCTTGAACGCGGACCTCAAGCGCTCCTCGTGGGTATCAGGCACCAGGGGGCTCCTCTGCGTGCGGTTCCGGCAGATGCTGGGCGAGCGTGGCCCGGCCCCTGACCAGGTGCGTCTTGACGGTGCTGCTGGACACACCGGTCTCCGCGGCGATCTGGTCGACGGACAGGTCGCACACGTAGTGCAGGGTGACGCTCCGCCGCTGTCCTGGCGGCAGTTCGCGCAGCGCGGAGACCAGGGCGACCGTGCCGGGGCCCGGTTCCTCGACGGACGGCGGGCCGCCGTACCGCTGCCACGCCTCCTCCGAGCGCCGACGGCCGCGCCAGCGGCTGACCGCGAGCCGCCAGGCGACCGTACGGATCCAGCCCTCCGGGTTGCCGTCCCTCGCGAGCTGCCGCCGTCGGCTCCAGCCCCTGACGAACGCTTCCTGCACCACGTCCTGCGCCTCCGGCAGATCGCCGAGCATCACATAGAGCTGACCGGTGAGCCGTCTGACCGCGTGGGCGTAGAACTCTTCGAACTCCTCAGCGGTCAACAACGGCTCCCAGTTCTCTTCGGCCTCATCACGCATACGCCTGGGGCCGGACGTCCGGTCGACATCCACGGGAGAGAATCTGCTGTGACGGCCGCCACATGAGGTGGCGGCGCGCCGTGGCCGCTACTCCGCGGCGGGCAACTCGGCGCGTTCCTTGAGGCCGCGGGCCTCCATCTCCAGGTACCTGCGGGTCAGGCCGCCCGCCACCAGGCCGACCAGGCCGGACAGCGCGCCGCGCTGGGTGAGCACCAGGGTGAGGCGGGTGCCGTCGCCCTCCGGCTCGACCAGGTGGTCGCCGCTCGTGGTCACTCCGGGAACCGCGGACCGCCATGAGAACCGGGAACCCTCGTCCAGCGCCGTGACCGTCCACACCGCCTTGCGCAACTTGGGCTGCTCGACCGCGAATCGGCGTCCGACGGCGACGACGTGGTCCGCGCTCCCGCTCCGGCTCGCGCCGTCCGCGTCGAGCGGGCGGACGGAGGTCATGGACGCCGTGAGAGCGGGCCAGTCCTCGACGGCGACGAGCACCTCCCAGACGCGTTCGACGGGAGCGTCGACGGTGATCGAGGTCTGGTAGGTCGGCACAGGGACTCTCCCTCGCGGTCGCGTGGCTCCGGCAGGAGACAGACTCCCACGCGCCCCTCGTACCGCGCCGGGTAGCATGGCGGTCTGCGGCGCTCCCCGGAGCACCGCGCGGCGGTGGGGCCCGCCGTACCCGAACCACGGCGACACAGCCGTCAACGGTCCCTACTTGCGACGCGCGCACGCCAAGCTTGGGCGTGCCCGGTGAGTAGGAGACGAAAGTGGCAGAAGTCCGGCCCGTGACGCCCGACGAACCCGTGGACCCCGACATCGATCTGCACGACCCGGCACAGCGCGAAGCGTCGCGCGAGGGCCAGGCCCCGGTCGTCGCCGTGGTCGCGGTCGGCGGCGCGATCGGCGCGTGCGCCCGCTACGGGGCCGCGCTGCTCTGGCCGACGGCCTCCGGCGCCTTCCCGTGGACGACGCTGATCGTCAACGTCGTCGGCTGCGCGGTCATCGGTGTCCTCATGGTGCTGATCACCGACGTCTGGAACACGCACCGTCTGGTGCGGCCCTTCTTCGGCACCGGCGTGCTCGGCGGCTTCACCACCTTCTCCACCTACGCCACCGACATCCGGGCCCTGATCGACGGCGGGCAGGCCCGTACCGCGCTCGCGTATCTGGCGCTCACGCTGCTCGCCGCCCTCGCCGCGGTGTGGCTGGCGGCGGCCGCGACCCGGCACGTGGTGCTCGGGCGGCTCGCGGACCGGGCCGAGCGGGCACGGCGGGCCGACGAGGCGGAGGCGCGATGAACTGGCTGCTGGTCATCGTCGGGGCCATGGTCGGCGCTCCGATGCGCTACCTCACCGACCGCTCGGTCCAGAGCCGGCACGACAGCCTCTTCCCCTGGGGCACCTTCACCGTCAACGTCGTCGGCTGTCTCGTCCTCGGCGTCGTGACCGGCGCGGTCACCGAGGGCGCCGCCTCGTCCCAGGTCCAGGTGCTGCTGGGCACCGGCCTGTGCGGCGCCCTCACCACCTACTCGACCTTCTCCTACGAGACGCTGCGGCTGGCCGAGAGCGGTGCCCGCTTCTTCGCCGCGGCCAACGCGGTGGCGAGCGTGGCGGCCGGGCTCGGCGCGGCCTTCGCCGGTACGGCGCTGGCGCGGGCGCTCTGGGGCTGAGCCGCGGGGTTCGTCAGCGCGCCGACAGCACGCTCATCAAGTGACGTACGGCGCGGGGCAGTTGGGCGCCGAACCGCTTCGTGTCGACATGGGGCGGGGGTTCGGGTGAGCCGTCCGCGTCCGTCGGGCGCTCGCCCGCGCCGATCCACTCCTCGGTGGCGCCGGCCTCGATCGAGAACACGGCGCCGCCGTGCAGGACGTCCACGGTCTGGCTCGTGGAGTCACCGGTGAGAAAGGCGCGGTCGCCGAGGCCGGTGACCGGCCTGCTCGTCCGCGGGTCGTGGACCATGACCACGCCGCTGCCGGCGGCCGGCTCGGCCGGGTCGGCGTCCCGCGCCTTCAGTCCGTCCTCGAACTCCGTCCGGGGGTCGGTCTTCTTGTGCAGGTCGACGCTGACCGAGATGGTGTACGAGGTGATCCAGCCGTCGTTCTCCGACGTGTTGCCGACCAGGCGGCACGCGATGTGGTCGAGCGTCCTGCCGACGTTCGTCGGTCCGGGGATCTCGCTCATCGAGGACAGGCCGATCATGTCCACGAGGGGCTGGAGCGCCGCCACGGTGCACGGATCCGCGAGGCGGTATCCGTGCAGGTCGGGCGGGGCCGTACGGCCGTAGTCGGCACCCCGCAGCGCGCCGGCCCAGGCCGCCGACGCGACGACGGCCCCGGCGAGCGCCCAGACCCAGGGCCCGCGCCGCCGGCGCACACCGGACAGCCGTCCGCCGCGCGGCTCCCGCGGCCGGTCGTCGTCGCCGATGACATCGACGGGCCGGTCGTCGCCCGACCCGTCCGTCAGCTCGGGCTCGGTGATCACGCCGCCCCCCTCGTCGCGTTGGGGCCACCCTATGGCGGGGGCACGGCGCGCGGACGGGGGACGGGCGTGATCCGGTCAGCGGTCCAGGTACGACAGGAGTTCCCGCGCGGCCGGTCCTGGCCGGTCGTCGTCGGGCAGGGCGACGGAGACCGGCCAGCCCGGGTCCTCGGCGCCGGTGATCGGCACGGCGCACAGCGACGCGGCCGACTCCTTGCGGGCGATGGGGCGCGGGACGACCGCGATGCCGAGCCCGTAGCGGACCAGGTCGATCACCGTGTGCACGTCGTACACCTCGAGGGCGACCTGACGGGAGGCGCCGCAGGCGGCGAAGGCCCGGTCGGTGAGCTGCCGGGCGCCCCAGTCGGCGTGGAAGTCCACGAAGGTCTCGCCGTCGAGGTCCGCCCACTTCACCTGCGGCTCGCCCGCCAGCCGGTGGCCGGGGTCGCAGAGCAGCACCATCGGCTCGGTGGTCAGCGGCAGCAGGCGTACGCCCTCGGGCGGCGCTCCCGGCAGGGTCACGAAGGCGACGTCGAGATGGCCGTCGGCCACGTCGCCAGCGAGCACGGTCGAGCCCGCCTGGCGCAGCCGGACCTCGACATTGGGGTGCCGGGCGCGGAAGCGGGCCAGCAGGTCGCCGATGTCGATGGTCACGCACTGCTCGATGCCGACCGAGAGGGTGCCGCGCAGGAGCCCCTGCACCGCGGCGACGGCCTCCCGCGCGGCGCGGGCGCCGGCCAGCGTACGGGTCGCCTCCACGAGCAACGCCCGCCCGGCGCCGGTGAGTTCGACGCTGCGTGTGGTACGGACGAACAGCGGCGAGCCCAGCTCGCGCTCCAGCGCGCGCACCGAGGCGGACAGCCCGGACTGGGAGACCAGCATGCGCTGGGCTGCCCGGGTGAAGTGCCGCTCCTCGGCGACCGCCACGAAGTATTCGAGCTGGCGCAGTTCCATGATTCAGCACTCTAGCTGCTGAATCGAGCCCCATTGTTCCAAGCCCGGACGGACGGCGGCGGTCGCGGCCGGTGGCCGTCTGGGGCGGGAGGGGTGGTCCGTGCGGGGGTGACGAATGCCACCCGCCACCCTTGACGTGCTCGGAAGGCGACGGCATTCTTCCATCATTCGGTATTCAGTTACCGAGGAGTGGAATCAAGCGGAGGAGTGCGCGATGACCGCCGTCCCGGCCGACGCGGACCGGCCCACGCCCAAGGCGCCAGGGCTCGCGGCCCGGCTGCGCGCCTCCATCGGCGCGGAGAAGGTCCTCACCGACCCCGCCCAACTGCGCACCTACGAATGCGACGGCCTGACCAACTTCCGGGTACGGCCCGCCGTCGTCGTCCTCGCCGAACACCGCGACGACGTCGTGGCGGCGGTGCGGCTGTGCGCCGAGGCCGGAGTCCCGTTCGTCGCCCGCGGCTCCGGTACCGGGCTGTCCGGCGGCGCCGTCCCCGTCGCCGACGGCGTCCTCATCGTGCTGTCCAGGCTCCGCCGGATCGTCTCCGTCGACCCCGACAACGCCCGCGTCGTCGTCGAGCCCGGCGTGATCAACCTGTCGGTCACCCGCGAGGCCGCCCCCTACGGCCAGGCGTACGCGCCCGACCCGTCATCGCAGCAGGTCTGTTCCATCGGCGGGAACGTCGCGGAGAACGCGGGCGGCGCGCACTGCCTCAAGTACGGCTTCACCGTCAACCACGTCATGGGCGCGGAAGTCGTCCTGCCCGACGGCGAGGTGGTGCACCTCGGGGGCACCGCGCCCGAACACCCGGGCCTCGACCTGCTCGGCGCGTTCGTCGGCAGCGAGGGCACGCTCGGCGTCGCCACCGAGGTCACCGTCCGCACCATCCAGGCGCCCGAATCCGTGCAGACCATGCTCGTCGGCTTCCACACCGTGGAGGACGCGGCGGGAGCGGTCAGCGACATCATCGCGGCGGGCATCCTGCCCGCGGCCATCGAGATGATGGACGCCCTCGCCATCGAGGCGGCCGAGGCCGCGGTCAACTGCGGTTACCCGCGGGGCGCGGTCGCCGTCCTCGTCATCGAACTCGACGGCCCCCACGTCGAGGTGGACGAACAATTCGTCCAGGTCGAGCAACTGGCCGCCGCGCGCCACGCGTTCGAGACCCGCATCGCCCGCGACGCCGCCGAGCGCGCCCTGATGTGGAAGGGCCGCAAGTCCGCCTTCGCGGCCGTCGGCCGGATCAGTCCCGCCTACTACGTCCAGGACGGCGTCATCCCGCGCACCCGGCTGCCCGAGATCCTCACCGAGGTCGGCCGCCTCGCCGAGCGCGCCGGGATCCGCGTCGCCAACGTCTTCCACGCGGGCGACGGCAATCTGCACCCCCTCATCCTCTTCGACGACACCGTCCCCGGCGCCGCGCACGCCGCCGAGGAGCTGGGCTTCGCCATCCTCGACCTGTGCGTCGACGCGGGCGGCTCCATCACCGGGGAACACGGCGTCGGCCTGGAGAAGAAGTCGCGGATGACCCGGCAGTTCACGGACGAGGACCTGGACACCATGCAACTCGTCCGCTGCGCCTTCGACCCCGACAACATCGCCAACCCCGGCAAGCAGTTCCCGACCCCGCGGCTGTGCGGGGAGCGCCCCGGCGTCCGCACCGCCGCCGACACGCACGATCCGGCGCTGGGCGAGGTGTTCTGAGATGACCGCACCGCACCGCGCGCGTCCGGACACCGCGCAGGCGGGCGCCGTACGGTCCGAGACCGTCGAGACCGTGGCCGCCGCCGAGGTCGCCGAACCCCCGACCGCAGCGGAGACCGTCGAACCCGCGACCGCAGCGGAGACCGTCGAACCCGCGACCGCCGCTGAGGTCGCCGAGATCCTGCGGAGCACCACCGGCACCGTCGTCCCGGTCGGCGGCGGTACGAAGACCGGCTGGGCCGCCCCTGCCACCTCCTGCGACCTGCTGCTGCGCACCGCGGGACTGGGCCGGGTCGTGGAGTACGCGCCCGGCGACCTCGTGGTCGTCGCCGAGGCCGGGGTGCCACTGGCCGACCTGCAACGACAGCTCGCGGAACACGGCCAGACGCTCGCCCTCGACCCGCCGGAAGCGGGCGCCACGCTCGGCGGGATCGTCAGCGCCAACGCCTCGGGGCCGCGCCGACTGCGCTACGGCACCGCCCGCGACCTGCTCATCGGCGTCACCGTCGCCCTGGCCGACGGCACGCTCGCGCGATCGGGCGGCAAGGTCGTCAAGAACGTGGCCGGATACGACCTCGGCAAGCTCTACACCGGAGCGCACGGCGGCCTCGGCGTCCTGGTCTCCACGACCTGGCGCCTCCACCCGCTGCCCCCGGTCACCGGCGCGGTCACCGTGCCCGTACAGGACAGCGCCGAAGCGGGCAGGTACGCCGCGCTGCTCGCCCGCTCCACGCTCACCCCCACCGCCGTCGAACTCAACTGGTCTTCGCGGGCGGGGGAGTTGACCGTGCTCTTCGAGAGCAGCGCCGCTTCCGTACGCGCCCAGTCGCGTGCCGCGATCGCGTTGCTGGGGGCGGGGGCGCACGCGGACGAGGTCCCCGGCTGGTTCGGAGCGCGGCCGACCGGCGGCCTCGTCCTGCGGCTTGCCCACGAACCCTTCGCGCTGCCCCGCGTGCTCGACGCCCTCCCGGACGGCGCTTCGGGCACCGCGTCGGCCTGCACGGGAGTGGCGTACATGGCGGTGCCCACCGACACCGACCTCGCGGCGCTGAGGGCGTCGATCGCCCCGTACGACGGCTCCGCGGTGGTGATCGCCGCCGACGACGCGCGCGCCGCGCTCGACCACTGGGGGCCGGTCGCCGACTCGTTCGACCTGATGACGCGGGTCAAGGACCGCTTCGACCCGGAGCGGCGCCTGTCGCCCGGCCGACTGCTCGGAGGACTCTAGATGGCCGCGGACACCCCCAACGGGCCCCTTCCGCACGGGAATTCGGCGCATACGTCCAAGGACGCCTTTAAGGGCTCCTCCAAGGACGCTTTCAAGGGCTCCTCCAACGGGTCGCTCCCGGACGGGGGTTCAGCGGGCGCCTCCAACGGGTCGCTCCCGCCACGGGGTTCTGGGGAGCCCCCGGTCCCGGTGCCGCCCGTACTCGGTGTGTCCGTCGCGCCCAGCGCGGGCGCCGCCACCGTCGCCCTCGGCATGCCGGGCAGCGCGCCGCCGCCCGGCAGCGCCTTCGACGCCCACCACCCGCCGGACGCGGCGCTCGTCGGGGACTGCGTGCACTGCGGCTTCTGCCTTCCCACCTGCCCGACGTATGTGCTGTGGGGCGAGGAGATGGACAGCCCGCGCGGACGCATCGACATCATGAAGGCCGGACTCGAAGGTGACGCTTTCGACGCCGGCAGCGTGCGTCACCTCGACCAGTGCCTCGGCTGCATGGCGTGCGTGACGGCCTGCCCGTCCGGCGTGCAGTACGACAAGCTCATCGAGAGCACCCGCGCCCAGCTCGAACGCCGGGTCCAACGGCCGCGCGCCGAACGGCTGTTGCGCGCCCTGATCTACGGCCTGTTCCCCTACCCCCGCCGTCTGCGCGCCCTGCGCGGACCGCTGCGCGTCTACCAGGCGAGCGGTCTCGGGCGGCTGCTCGCCCGCGGCGGAGTGCTGCGACGGCTGCCGCGCCCCCTCCAGGCCATGGAGTCGCTGGCCCCCAGGCTCGGCCACGTCGACAAGCTGCCGGAACACACCCCCGCCGTCGGCGCCCGCCGCCGTACCGTCGGCCTGCTCACCGGCTGCGTCCAGGGGACCTTCTTCCCCGACGTGAACGCCGCGACCGTACGCGTCCTGGCCGCCGAGGGCTGCGACGTGGTCGTACCGCGACGTCAGAGCTGCTGCGGCGCGCTGTCCGCGCACGCGGGCCGGGCCCCCGAGGCGGAGGGCTTCGCGAAGTCCGTCATCGAGACGTTCGAGGCGGCGGGGGTGGAGACCGTCGTGGTGAACGCCGCGGGCTGCGGGTCCAACCTCAAGGAGTACGGCCACCAGTTGCGCGACGAGCCCGACTGGGCGCGCCGCGCGGAGGCG
This sequence comes from Streptomyces sp. NPDC008317, assembly GCF_042955955.1. Lineage (NCBI taxonomy): Bacteria > Bacillati > Actinomycetota > Actinomycetes > Kitasatosporales > Streptomycetaceae > Streptomyces > Streptomyces sp. NPDC008317. Next base: position 134,763 of record NZ_JBIBFQ010000007.1, on the reverse strand, counting down.
CTGGCCGCCAAGGTCAAGGACATCACCGAACTCCTCGACGAATTGGGCCCGGTGGCCCCCAGGCACCCGCTCCCCATGACCGTCGCCTACCAGGACGCCTGCCACCTGGCGCACGCGCAGGCCGTACGCGACCAGCCGCGCCGACTGCTGCGGGCCGTTCCCGGCCTGGAGACAAGGGAGTTGGCGGAGGCCGAGATCTGCTGCGGCAGCGCGGGCACGTACAACCTGCTGCACGCGGAGCCCGCACGCGAACTCGGCGAACGCAAGGCCAAGGCGGTCCTGGCGACCGGCGCGGACATCATGGTCACCGCGAACCCCGGCTGCTGGATGCAGGTCGCCACCACGTTGGCCCGCATGGGCGAGCGGCTGCCCGTCGCCCACACCGTGCAGGTGCTCGACGCCTCGATCCGGGGTGTCCCCGTCGACCGGCTCCTGGCCCGGGCACTCGAAGGACCCGGCACCGTCATCTCCTACGCCACCCCCGGGACCCGCGCCACGCGGCGGAGCTCTCGTGAGGCGGAACCGCCCGGGCGCGCCCCGGTCGGCCGATGACGCGTTGACATGCGGTGACGCCCGGAGTTCACTGGCCAGTACGGCGTAGGGCGGTACGCGGCGCGCCTTCGGCACGCCACAGCCTTCAGCTTCCACCGATCTCATGGTGTTCGGGTGGGCGTCGGCACGACACCACGGCCCGGATCACGACCCCGCACGGCAGAGAGAAGTGGCACTTCACATGATGTATGACGCCGAACGCGCACGGCAGCCCGCGACCGGGGCGGAGAATCCGGCGTTCACCGAACGGTGGGCCAAGCGCGAGTCCCGGCCCGAGCCGCTGCTGCCGCAGAAGGAGCGCGACGACTCCGCCGCGCTCCTCCAGCGGGCCGCGGGCTCCTTCGGCGAGAGTCCGCGCCAGGCGCTGGACGAGGCCGACCAGGCCCTCGACGCGGCCAGCGGCCACCTCGCCGAGGTGCTGGCCGAGCGGCTGCGCGTCCTGCGCGCCCGCTGGCAGGACGCAGACGGCGTCCCGGATGGCGCCGTGGGCCTGCTGCGCGACTACCGCGAACTCACCGAGCGCCTGCTGCGCCTCTGACCGAGGGCCCGAGGGCCGCGCGAAGCCCGCTGGCGGAGAGCGATTCTCCGGCCCGGCGGGCTTTTGTCGTGACCCCGATCACACCTCGACGCCGGGCGTCCGGCCGGAGCACCACGCCGTTTCCGCTGCTCAGACGAATATTTGCCGCACGGCAATAATCTTCGGCATATGAGGTGTGCGTGCGGGACGGGCGGGCACGCGACGGTGTGAGTAAGCGTCACTGACTATCGGATGACACAACGTCACTACCGCGAATCGGGACGGAAATTGCGATAAAGGAGCCGCGACATGAGTGACAATATCTGGGGCTACGAGCAGACCTCCGGCCACACGGCGGGAACCGACCTGATCGGATACAAGGTCGAGGCGACCGACGGCCACATCGGAAAGGTCGACAAGCACTCCGATGACGCCGACTCCGCATATCTGGTGGTCGACACGGGTGTGTGGATTTTCGGCAAGCACGTACTGCTCCCGGCCGGCACCGTGAGGTCGATCGACGCGGCGGACCAGAAGATCTTCGTCGAGCTGACGAAGGAGCAGATCAAGAACTCCCCTGAGTTCGACAAGGACAAGCACGTCGGCGACGCCGGATACCACCAGCAGGTGGGCGAGTACTACGGCAGCCACCGTAACCGCTGACACAGCGAGCGGCAGGGAAATTTAGGGCCGCCCCGGCACTCGCCGGGGCGGCCTTTTCCCGTGGGCACGTGAATTCCGTGGGAGCGTGAAATGCCCCCGGGGGTTTGTCGTTTGTCACCGCACGGGCATCGCACGCTGGCATCTCACGGGCATCTCACGGCATCTCACGGGTGCCTCACGACGGCGGAGCCGTCCCGGTGTAGGGCCGCAACGGAAGCGGCCGGTCCAGCAGGAAGGCCACGAGCGCCGACTCGTAGACCGCGGGCCGGTCGATCGCGATGGCGTGCCCGGCGCCGGGCACGTACACCAGGGTCGCGTCGGGAAGTGTGCGCTTGTAGTCGTAGGTGACCTCCCACTTCTTGTAGTCGCACTCGCCGCGCATGATGAGCGTCGGTATGCGCGCCGTGCGCAGCCGGGGACGCGGGTCCGGCAGGTGCTTGGCGTCGTCGATGGTGAACTGGTTGACGTAGAAGCCCGTGCGGTTGTCCGGGAGCCGCGCCGGGGGCCGGCCGGGGCACTGGGCGGCGGGCAGTGACGTGGTGAGGATCTCCCGGAAGCGCTGGTCGGCCTCCCGGTCGCCGACCAGGTGGTGCGCCGCGTCGGGGTTGACCGACTGGAGCAGGGCCATGGCGATCATCCGGGGAGTGTTGGTCAGCTCGTCGACCCGCTTCCTGGCCTCCGGCGTCAGCCGGTCCCACAGCTCACCGGTCTCGCCGTCGGGGAAGGCCCCGTACCAGAGCACGCCCGGCGAGCTGAGGACGGCCTTGGCCACCCGGTCGGGATGCGCGGCCATGTAGTGGGCGGCGAGCGAGCCGCCCCAGGACTGGCCGACCAGGATGATCTTCTCCGCGCCTATCGTCCGGCGGATGGCGTCCAGATCCGCCACCTGCCGGGCGACGGTGTACTGCGTCACGTCGCGCAGCCTGCTGGAGCGTCCCGAGCCGACCTGGTCGTACGCGTAGACGTCGAAGCCGTCGGCGGCCAGCGCGCGGCCCGCCTGCGAGATGTCGTCATTGGCGGTGCCCGGACCGCCGTGCAGGAAGATCACCGGTGCGGGCCTGGCCGTGCCCGTGGCCGCCGCCTCGCGGTACGCGATCCGGGAGCCGGTCGGCAGCGCCCAGAAACGCACGTCCGGCGGTACCTTCTCGTCCGCGGGCCGCGGCATCGGCCGCAGGACGGTCGCCCCCGACAGCGCCGCGGCCACCACGGCGAGCACGGTGGCGGAGATCACCGCGGCCCGGCGCCGACGGGCGACGCCGAACAGTACGAAGCCGGGCCACGCCACGAGGAAGGTGACGCCGAACAGGACGGCGAGGGCCGCCGCCACCAGGAGCGGGACGGAAGCGGTGGCCGCGCCCGCGCCGACGAAACCGGCCACGGCCGCGGCGAGCCCGAGAACCGCGGCCACCAGAAGGAGCAGGACGCCAGCGGTGCGGCGTAGGAGTGTCTGTGCCATGTCGGAAACGCTATGAGCGCCCCTGGCCGCGTTCCTCCTGCTCAGGGGCCGGATCGACAGGGGGGCGCGACGGCCGGACGGCGGGGACCGACCCCGCCGTCCGGCGGGGTCGGCGTACGCCCGGCCGGATCAGCCCCGACTCGTACGCGGCGATGGTGGCGTGGACGCGGTCGCGTACGCCCAACTTGCCCAGGACGACGGCGACATGGTCCTTGACGGTGGCCGCGCTGATGCCGAGCGCCTCGGCGATCTCCGCGTTCGTCCCGCCGCGCGCCACCTGGACGAGCACCTCGGTCTCCCGGGGCGTGAGCGCGGCCAGCGGCGCCGCGTCGTCGGGACCCGGCGCGGACGTGAAACGGTCGATCAGACGGCGGGTGATGCCGGGGTCCAGCAGGGCGTCCCCCGCGGCGACGACCCGCACCGCGTCGATGACGCGCTCGGGTTCGGCGTCCTTGAGCAGGAACCCCGCGGCCCCGGCCCGCAGCGCGGCGAACACGTACTCGTCCAGGCCGAAGGTCGTCAGCACCAGGACGCGGGTCTGCGGCACGTCGGCGGTGATACGCGCGGCGGCGGCGATGCCGTCGAGCCTCGGCATGCGGATGTCCACCACCGCCACGTCGGGCCGCAGTTCGGCGGCGAGGGCCACGGCGGCCTCCCCGTCGGCGCACTGGCCGACGACGCTCAGATCGGCCTCGGCGTCGAGCACCGCGGCGATACCGGCCCGCACCACGGCCTGGTCGTCCGCGACCGTCACCCGGATCATGCCGGCACCACCTCGGGAAGCCATACGCGGACCGTGCCGTCGCCGGTCGTCGCGAGCGTACCGCCGACGGCGTCGGCCATCGCGTGCAGCCGCCGCAGCGACGGTCCGGCCTGGGGTCGGCGATGGACGACGACCTCGACCCCGTCGGCCGCGTAGTGCACGGTGACCCGCGCCTCGTCGGACATCAGCGCCTCCGCCGACCGGTAGGCGGCGACCTCCATCGCGGCCGGAAGCGACCGCACGCGCCCGGTCAGCCGGGCCGTCGCGCGGTGCCTGGCGGCCAGGGCGGCGATGCCCGCCACCGTGGGCGGCGGTACGTCGTCGTCGGCGTCGAGCGGTTCGCGGACCTCGGTCAGCAGCTCACGCAGCGCCCGCAGGCCGCCGCGCGCCTCGGCCAGCACCTGCGGCAGGTCGTCGGCGTCGGCCGCGGTCACCATGGCCGCCACCGGGCGGCGCGCCGTGGCGCGCAGTTCGGCGGACAGCCGCAGCCGTTCGGCCCGCGCCGCCTCGGCCGCCGCCCGGTTCAGCGCCGCTCGCCGGGCGCTCTCGCTGTCGGCTCCGGTGCGGCGGCGCCCGCAGGACCGGACCCCGCACGCCCAGACGGCCGCCGCGGGCACCGCTGCCAGCGCGCCGAACACCGCCCAGCCCAGCGCGACCCGCCGCACGTCCTCGCTGACCATGGCCAGCCCCGCCACCGCGGCGACGCCGAGCACCGCAGGCCAGGTCCGCCGCGCGCCCGGGGCGGTCGGCGCGCGGGCCGCGACCGAGTACAGCAGCACCAGATCGCCCCACCAGCACCACAGCAGCAAGTCCGTGGTGTGCGGCGCGGTGACGCCCAGCCGGTCGCAACCGAGCCACAGCAGCACCACGGCCGAGGCCGCCAGCAGGCCGCTTCGCGGAGCCGTACGCCGCCGGGCGAGCGGCAGCGCGTGCAGGACGAGCAGGGCGAGGAGCACGATGTGGCCGGTGGCCCCGGCGCCGCCGGGGAAGACGTCGGGGCCGCCGCCGGGCAGCAGACCGGCGCCCAGCGGAACCGCCAGGGCGAGCAGGGCGAGGGCCGCGTCCAGTGCCGCGGGGCCGCGCCGACCGGACCTGAAACGGGCGCTTTCTCGTACGGCGGTCGGCCCGGTCGCCAGCGGCAGCCGCGCGCTGACCCGCCACCCCGTGCCCACCGGGCCCGCCGTCAGCCGCCCGCCGTCGGCCGCGACCGCCTCGGCCAGCGCGGTCAGGCCGCTGCCGCTGCCGAGGTCGGCGACCGCGAGCGTGCCGCCGCTGTCCCGCACATGGACGACGAGGTCGCCGCGTTCGAGGGCCAGCCGCACCTCCACCGTCGCTCCGGCCGCGTACCGGACGGTGTTCGTCAGCGCCTCACGGACGACGCGGAAGGCCAGCGAGGCCGTGGCGGGCTCCACCGCGGGCTCAAGGGCGGCGACCGTGCGGGTGTAGCGGACACCGGGGAAGGCCGCCACCAGGGCGTCGACCTCCTCCAGACGGCGGGGCACCGCGAGCGCGTCGGCCAGCGCGTCGAGTTCGAGGAGCGCCAGCCGCCCCTCGTGGCCCGCGTGCCGGGTGGCCTCCGCCATCAGGTCCTCACGTCCGAGCCGCAGCGCGGCGGCGGCCGACACCGTGACACCCGTCAGCCGGTGCGCCACCACGTCGTGCAACTCGGCCGCGAAACCCCGGCGTTCACCGCGCGCGGTGTGCCGGAGCAGGTCGGGCGCCCGCCGGGCGTACTCCTCCCGCGCGGAACCGAGTGCCCGGCGCCATCGGCGGGACCGGCCCCGTACCCATACGGCCGCCGCGCCCGCACAGGCCAGCAGGGCGCCTGCCGCGACGATCCGCGGCTGCGCGCCATGCCACAGCACGAGGCAGCCGACGGTCAGGGCGGCGAGGAGCGCCCCGAGCGCCGACGCGCCCGCGGTACGGCGCAGGGCCAGTGAGTACAGCGCGACGAGCACCGCCGGAACGGTCACCGGCGCCCAGGCCAGGACCCGCGAGACGTCCGCGCCCACCACGGCGGCGACCGCGGCGGCCAGGGCCGCGGCCGGGGCGTCACGCCGGACCGCCATCGCACCGAAGGCGACCGCGACGGCCGCCGCGGCCAGCGCCGTACGGACCGGACCGGGCGACGCGTCCCGCCCCAGCGCGGCCACAGCCCACCAGAGCGCCTGAAGGACAGCCAGGATCCCCGGCACCAGACGCGCCGAGCGCTCGCGATGCTCTCCCATGGCCCGGAGATTACCGGCCGGGCGACGCCCAGAGCGGAGGGTTCGGGGCCGTACGACGCCATGCGGCGCGGACGCGGGGCGAGCCTTCCGACGATGTCGATCAGGTGCTTGGCACCGCAGCGGTCGCAGATGCCGCCGTCTCGGGTGCGGCTGGGCGGTCGAAGCGAGGGGAAGGGCGTGCGCTCCGGCAGGAAGAGTGCCTGCGCGGGTGATCTCCCTGCCACGCGTCAGAAGAGCGGTGGCTCGCCGCGGGTCCTGCGGCCGACGAGCCGGGAGCGGATGTTGACCCTGCTGCTCGCCCGCGGGCCGCCGCACCGCGCCGGGTCGGTCCGCCACGCGGGCGTGTCCCGGACGACGGCCGCCACGATCGTCAGCGGTCTGATGGCCGGTGTCCGGGCGTCGAGTCCGGCGCGGCGTGCCCCGACGGACTCCACGGGCGGGTCCTCGAACGGCTGGCGGTCAACCCCTCGCCGCCGTGGTCGTCGGCATGAACCACACCTTCGACGTGTCCGGGGCACCTCGGCGAATGGTCCACCGGGAAGATCGCGGGCGAGGGCGCGCCGCTGAATTCGGGGTCCGGCCGCGCGGAGCGGATCGCCGCCGGGTCGGCATCCTTCGACGGCTGCTGAACGACCACGGCCCGCGCCGACGCGGCGCCGCCGTCGCCCGGATCGAGATCGCCCGACCTGGCCGCCGCCCTCAACCGGGTCGACGTGCGCGAGGCCACGGCCCGACGTCCCTGCTCTGTCGGCGGGGAGGAGCTCAACACCGGCTCCCCGCACCGGAGTCGGGCTCGCGTCAGCGGCTCTCGTGGTGCCGGGCCAGCAGTTCGCCCGCGTGCCGGACGTGGTCGGCCATCGCCGTACGGGCCGCGTCCGGATCGTGGTCCGCCAGTGCGGTCAGGATCGCCTCGTGGTCGTGCGCGGACGCCTCCGCCCAGCCGTCGACGCCGGAGAAGAACATCCGGGGCGCGTAACGCGACGCGGTCCGCAGGAACCACAGCAGGCGCGGGGAGCCCGCGGCCCGGTTGATCTCGCGGTGGAAGAAGTGGTTGAGCTGTTCCACCCGCGCGGCGTCACCTGCCCGGTGTGCCGCGACGAGCTCTTCCTGGAGCGCCACGAGCCCGTCCAGCGCCTCCGCGGTGAGGCGACGGCTGGCGAGCGCGGCCAGTTCACCCGAGACGAACGCGTGCACCCGGTAGATGTCCTCGATGTCCGAGCGGGACAGCGGCAGCACGACGAAGCCGCGGTTCGGCTCCAGTTCCACGAATCCCTCGCCGCGCAGCAGACCCATCGCCTCGCGTACCGGCGTGACGCTCAGCCCCAGCCGCTGGGCGAGCGGTTCGAGCCGCAGGAACTCACCCGGCGCGACCCCGCCCGAGACAATCAGATCGCGTACGTACGAGGCGACGTCGTCGGACCTCCGGCGCCCGTCCGTCACCGGCCGCACCCACTCTCTCCGCTGATCCTCTGCCGGGTTCTCCGCCGGTTTCCCCTGCTGGGACGGCGTTCACCCTACATCATGTACGATCTGGAGAAATCATATATGAAAGGCCGGTGGCCATGGCGTCGAGCGTGCGGGTGCGCGGCCCGGTCGTGGGCAGGAGAGGCCGTTGACCGCCCCCGAATTCGAGAAGATCGCCGCCACCTGGCGACCGGAGCCCGCGCAGGTCAGCGGCGCGGTGGAGCGGGGGACCACCGACAAGCTCGCCGCGCTGCTGGACGTACCCGCCCCCGAGGACGGCGCCGAACTGCCGCCGCTCTGGCACGAGGTGCTGCTGCGCGACGCCGTCGGGATCGAGCGGATCGGCGCCGACGGACACCCTAAGGGCGGGGCGCTGCTGCCCCCGCTGGCCGACCGGCGGCGGATGTTCGGCGGCGGCACGGTGGAGGTCGTCGCGCCGCTGCGGGTCGGCGACCGCGTCGACCGCATGAGCCGCGTCGCCGACGTCCGGGTGCGCGAGGGCCGCTCCGGCGTGCTGCTGCTGGTCACCGAGGACCACGTGTGGTCGGTCGCGGGCGAGGACCGGATCAGGGAGCAGCGCGACATCGTCTACCGCCGCGCGGCCGACATCGGACCGCCCACCGCCACCACCGGAGGCGCGGTGTCCCCGGTCACCCCGTCGGCCACCCATGTCCCCGACGAGCGCTACCTGTTCGCGTACAGCGCGCTCACCTACAACCTGCACCGCATCCACTACGACGCCCCGTACGTCCGCGAGGTCGAGCACCACCCCGGCCTCGTCGTCCACGGCCCGCTGCTCGCCCTCTGGTGCGCCGAACACGCCCGGTACCGCCTCGGCGCCGCGCCGACGCACCTCACCTACCGGCTGACCTCGACCGCCTACGTCTGCCAGGAGGTCACCGTCGGCTCGGCCGGGCGGGAGGACGGCGCCCTGTCCATCGAGGCATGGTCACAAGGGCGTTGCTGCGTACGGATGACCGCGCGGGACGCCGCACCCGCCGCCGACTGAACCGGCCGCGCCGTCGCCGCCGGGCACCATCGAAGGAGAGCGGATCAGCCATGGCACCTTCCGAGGACAACGAGAGCGCGGGCCCGTACGGCGGAGGCGACCGTACGGGTGTCGCGGACGCGCTGGGCCGCGCCCGGTCCTTCCTGTTCGTGCCGGGCGACCGGCCCGAACGGTTCGACCGGGCGCTCGCCGGCGGTGCGGACGCGGTCGTGGTCGACCTGGAGGACGCGGTGCCGCCCGACGCGAAGGAGGCCGCGCTGGCCAACGCGACGGCGCTGCTGGGTCGCGCGCCCGGCGTGGTGATCCGCGTCAACGACCCCCGCACGCAGCGTGGTTCGGCGGATCTGGCGGCGCTCGGCGCGGCGGGCGCGCCCGTCGCGGTCGTCGTCCCCAAAGCCGAGGACGCGGCCACGGTCGCGGCGGTCCTGGCCGCCCTGCCGCCCGGCTCCGCCGTGCTCCCGCTGATCGAGACGGCGGTCGGCGTCCTCGACGCCCGGCTGATCGCGGCGGCGCCCGGCGTCGTCCGGCTGGTCTTCGGACACCTCGACCTCTGCGCCCAGTTGGGGCTGCGGCCCGACGACACCGCGCGGCTCGTCCCCGCCAGATTCGCCCTGGTCGCCGCCTCGGCCGCCGCGGGACTGCCCGCTCCCGTGGACGGCGTCTGCACCGAAGTCCGCGACCGGGAAACGGTGTTGGCCCAGGCCCGTGCGTCCCTCGACAGCGGCTTCACCGGCAAGTTGTGCATTCACCCCGCCCAAGTGCCCGCCGTCCACGAGGCCCTCGCCCCCGACCCGGACGAACTCGCCTGGGCCCTGCGGGTCCTCGAACTCACCACGGAGGACGAGGTGAGGCTCGTGGACGGCCACATGGTCGACCGCCCCGTCCACCTGCGTGCCCGCTCGATCGCCGCCCGCGCCGATCGGTGACGTGTCGGCGTGGCGGCGGTCCACGGTGGTCGGCGGCGGAAGCGAAGGTCGGCACCGAGACACCGGCCACGCCCAGGCGGTCCGTGGCCGTACCGCGCGGAGTCACCCGGCGGCGCGCCACCGGGGCGGGCGGCGCTCCATGAACGCGCGGATGCCCTCCTGCGCCTCCTCGCTGGCGAACAGCCGCGCCGACAGGGCGGTGAGGTCGCTCGCGTCCGCGGCGATCCGCCGCCGCCGGTCCGCCGTCAGCAGCTTCTTCGTCTCGGCGGAACCCTGCGGTGAGGTCTCGCGGACGGCGGCGGTGAAGCGGGCGACGGCGGCGTCGATCCCGTCGGCCGGGGCCGCCGAGGTGATCAGGCCGATCTGCGCGGCGCGCGCCGCGTCGAAGGTCTCGCCGGTCAGGTAGTAGTGCGCGCCCGCGCGCGGTTCCATGACGTCCAGCGTGCACAGCGAGATGATCGCGGGCGTGACGCCGATCCGCGCCTCGGTGAAGGCGAAGGACGCGCCCTCGTCGGCCACCGCGATGTCGCACGCGCCGACGATGCCCATCCCACCGGCCCGTACATGCCCGGTGACCCGCGCGATCACCGGCTTGGGCAGCTCCACGATCAGGCCGAGCAGCGAGACGATCGCCTGCGTCGCCGCCGTCATCGAGCCGCCGCCCGCCTCCGACAGGTCGGCGCCCGCGCAGAACGTACGCCCGGTGTGGGTCAGGACGACCGCGCGCACATCGGTGTCAGCGCCCGAGGACTCCAGGGCCTCGGTCAGCTCCGCGACCAGTCGGGAGGAGAGCGCGTTGCGGTTGTGCGGCGAGTCGAGAGTGATCGTCGCGACCTGGTCGCGTACGACGTGACGGACGAGCTGCGTCATGGAGGACACCTCGGGTTGGCGGCGGTCGACGGTCCCTGCGGTCGGGACGATGCTAGGGCGTGTCCGGTGGCCCGGCCACGGAGCCGGGGAGGGGCAGGGGGAGGTCCGTGATCTGGCGCAGGGCGTCGAGGACGACGTGGACGGCCGCGCGGGGCGGGGAGCCGCGGCGGATCGCGGCGGTGATGGTACGGGACACGGGGGTCGCGAGCTCGCGGGTGGCGACGCGGTAGCGGCTGTGGGCCACGGTCAGGCCGGGGAGGAGGGTGATGGAGAGCCCGGCCTCGACGTGCTGGAGGGTCATCATGTAGTTGCTGAAGCGGCAGACCACGCGCGGTTCGAACTGGGCCTGGCGGCACAGCCGCAGGGCCAGCCCGGCCATGTACGACTGCGGCATGTCCAAGGACCACGGCTCGTCCGCGTACGCCGCGAGGTCCGCGGCGCCGCGTCCCGCCGCGGGGTGCTCCGGCGGTACGACCAGCAGGATCGGGTCCCTGGCCAGCGGGACGAGGTCGAGGTCGGGGCCCAGGGGCAGCTCGTCGAAGTCGGTGGTGGTGATGATGACGTCCGCGTCGCCGCCGCGCAGCGCGGGCATGCTCTCGTGCGGCTCCAGTTGCAGCAACTCGATGTCGAGGCGCGGGTGTTCACGGGCCAGTCGGGTCACGACCGGCACGGCCATGGTGTGGATCGCGCTCTGGAACGCGCCCAGGCGTACGAGTCCGGCGGGCTCCTCGCCGAAGCCGTGCAGCTCCGCCTCGACGCTGTCCATGTGGTCGAGGACGGCGCGCGCCCGCCGGGCGAGGATCAGCCCGGCCGAGGTCAGCCGCACCCGGCGTCCGGTGCGTTCCAGAAGCTGCGTACGGGTCTCGGTCTCCAGCACGGCGAGCTGCTGCGACACGCTCGACGGGCTCAGGCTGGCGGCCTGGGCCACGGCCCGGATGGTGCCGAGCGTGTCGAGCTGGGTGAGCAGCCGCAGCCGCCAGGGATTCATCATGGGGCCATTCTTGTGCGGATCTACCGAACAGGACAGCTGGAAATGTGCGATGGACGTGTCGCTCGCGGGCCGCCTACCGTCGAGGCCATGGCTGCTTCCCGCACTGGCACCCCCACGTCCACTACCGGCGCCTCAACCGGCACCTCCACGGGCGCTTCCACCGGTACGACCGCGGGCACGACCCCCGGCGTGATCACCGGCCCCGCGGCCGTCCCGTCCGCCCCGCCGTCCGCCGAGAGCTTCTGGGCCGACGCCGAACGGCATCTCGTGCGCTACGGACCCGAGTTCACCCCCGAGATCATCGAACGCGCCGCCGGAAGCTTCGTGTACACCGCCGACGGCCGGAAGATCCTGGACTTCACCTCCGGCCAGATGAGCGCGATCCTCGGGCACTCGCACCCGGCGATCGTCGCGACCGTCCGGCGGCAGATCGCGGACCTCGACCACCTCTACAGCGGCATGCTCAGCCGGCCGGTCGTCGACCTCGCCCGGCGGCTGTCCGACACCCTGCCCGCGCCCCTGGACAAGGTGCTGCTGCTGACGACCGGCGCCGAGTCCAACGAGGCCGCGATCCGGATGGCGAAACTCGTCACCGGCAAGCACGAGATCGTCTCCTTCGCCCGCTCCTGGCACGGCATGACGCAGGCGGCGGCGTCCGCCACGTACAGCGCGGGCCGCAAGGGGTACGGGCCGGCCGCGCCCGGCAACTTCGCCATCCCCGTACCGAACGCGTACCGGCCCGACTTCACCACGCCCGACGGCGCGCTCGACTGGCGCCGCCAACTCGACTTCGCCTTCGACCTGATCGACGCGCAGTCCACCGGCAGCCTGGCCGCGTGCCTGGTCGAGCCGATCCTCAGCTCGGGCGGTGTCATCGAGCCGCCGCCCGGCTACTTCGCGGCCCTGCGCGACAAGTGCCGCGAGCGCGGGATGCTGTTGATCCTGGACGAGGCCCAGACCGGTCTGTGCCGCACCGGGACCTGGTACGCGTTCGAGCGCGACGGCATCGTCCCCGACATCCTCACCCTGTCCAAGACGCTCGGCGCGGGACTGCCGTTGGCGGCCGTCGTGACCAGCGCCGCGATCGAACAGGAGGCGTACGACCGCGGGTTCCTGTTCTTCACCACGCACGCCGCCGACCCGCTCGTGGCGGCCGTCGGCAACACCGTCCTCGACGTCCTGATCGCCGACAGGCTCGACGAACGCGCCCGCGCGCTCGGCGCGTTCCTCCGCGAGGGCCTGGCGGAGATCGCCGAACACCACGCTGTGGTCGGCGACATCAGGGGCCGTGGCCTGCTGACCGGACTCGAACTCGTCGTCGACCGCGACACGAAGCAGAGCTCCGACGAGCTGGGCGCACGCGTCACCCGCCGCTGCCTCGAACTCGGCCTGCACATGAACATCGTCCAACTCCCCGGCATGGGCGGGGTCTTCCGCATCGCCCCGCCCCTGACCGCCACCGAGGACGAACTCTCCCTGGGCCTGGCCGTCCTCGACCAGGCGATCGGCGACGCGTCCGCCACGCTCTGAGCCGCCCTCACGCTCTGAGCCGCCCTCACGGCCTGAGCCGCCCTCACGCTCTGGACCAGCGCCATGCTCTGGACCACGCCCCCCGCTCCGAACGACCGCCGCGCGAGCGGCTCGTGCGGCGGTCTAGCGCGGGGAAGCGCTCCCCTTCGGCGGAGTCGAGGCGTGGGGGAGCAGCGCCATCTCACGGGCGTTCTTGACGGCCTTGGGGATCTGGCGCTGCTGCCGCGCGCTGATCCGGGTGACGCGGCGGCTGCGGATCTTGCCCCGGTCGGAGATGAACCTGCGCAGCAGATCGGTGTCCTTGTAGTCGATGTACTCGATCTTCGCCGCGTCCAGCGGGTTGGGCCGGGGCGTGGGGGCCTTGCGGGGATCGGGTCGGCGGGGCATGGGCGGCACTTCCTCGGTCGGTTCGGGTCCCGGCCGCTCCGGCCGGGGGAAAGGGCGGATCAGGACAGCGGGGAGAGCAGTTCGTCGAAGGCGGCCGGGAGGGTCCGCCATCCGGCGCGGCCCGCCGCGTACTCGGCGTCCGTCAACAGGCAGGAGTCCAGGAGGTCTTCGAGTCCCGACCGGTCGAGGCCGGGGGAGGTGAAGACCAGATGCTGGCAGCGGTCGCCGTGCTCCGGGTCCCAGTCGAGGGACGCGGCGGCCGTACGGACCGGGGACTCCAGCTCCCAGGCCGCGTCCGGCAGCGACGCCAGCCACGGGCCGACGCTCTCCACGCACAGTGCGCCACCGGCCGCGTCCCACGCCAGGAGCGTGTCGGGCCGGTCCGCGAGCCAGAAGCGGCCACGGCTGCGGGCGGCGGCGCAGGCCAGATCCTCCAGTGCCGCGTACAACCGGCCGGGGTGGAAGGGGCGGCGCCTGCGCCAGACCAGGGTGCCGACCCCGGCCTCCTCCGCTTCCTGCGGCAGCCGTGAGCAGGCGGGGTGCTGCGCGGCGGCGGCGCCTGCGACGTCGAAACCGGCGAAGGCCATCCTGGCCAGCTCGGTGGTGCCCGCCGCCACCTGCCGCGCTGTCGGGTGGAGTTGACGCAGCAGGGCGCGCTCCTCGTCGGTCGGCTCCTCGTCCTGGACGACCACCAGCACCGGCGGGTACTCCAACTGGCGGGCCCAGGTGTCGCCGACGGTGCGCCGGTCCTGCGGCGCCACCGCGAGGCCCGCGTCGCCGAGGTCGTCGCCGTTGGCCAGGCAGGGCAGGACGAGAGCGGGGTCGACCGCCGTCATGACACCGGCCAACTCCAGGAAGCCGGAGCCCAGTTCGGCGATGATCTCGGCCATCCCCTGCGGCTCGACGGAGTCCCACAGCTCCACCACCGCGAGCCGCGTCAGACCGCTCGCGGCCAGCCGCTCCAGCTCCGGCACCAGGTCCTCGCGCAGAGCGCAGCACGCGCAGTCGTTGACCAGCGGTGTCTCGCCCTCGGACACGAGGCCGTCCGCGTCGTGCACCGTACGGTGCACGACACCGCGTTCCGCGGCCCGCGACAGGTCGTGGTGCAGGGCGACGCTGTCGGGGACCATCGACAGCAACTGCCCGACGACCGTGCGGCGCGCGTCGCCGTGCATACCGGCCACCACGACGACCGGCAGCCGGTCGTACCCCCGCGTCATCGCGGACCCCGCCGCGCGTACCGGCGCTCGAAGCGCTCGACGCGGCCCGCGGTGTCCAGGACGCGGGCGGTGCCGGTGTAGAAGGGGTGGCTCCGCGAGGAGATCTCCACGTCGATGACGGGGTAGGTCCTGCCGTCCTCCCACACCACCGTCGTGTCGCTGGTGGCGGTGGAGCGGGTGAGGAAGGCGAAGTCGGCGGCCTTGTCGCGGAAGACGACCGGGCCGTACGGGGGATGGATGTCGGGCTTCATGGAGGTGTCCTCGTGGTGAGTCGTCGGCTGCGGGGTCCGGTTTCTCCGGCCGCGGTGTCGGGTCAGCGCGCGGGGTCGAGCAGGCCGCGCTCGTAGGCCCTGGCGAGCCGCCGGGGGACCGCGTACGCGACGCCGTCGATGGTGACGGTGACCAACCGTGGTGCGACGGCCTTCCATTGGGCGCGCCGGTGCCGGGTGTTGCCGCGAGACATCTTGCGTTTGGGAACGGCCATGACGGTCCTCCGTGAGGTGGGCGGACGGGCGAGCCACCACACTATATGGAGATGGATATCGTTTTCAATAAGAGGTGCGTGGACGGGCGCGATCCCGGACACGCCGGTGCGCCGGGACCCTGTGCGCGGGTCCCGGCGCACCGGTCGAGCGGTTCGGACGTGGCCAGGCGCGGTCAGGCCGGTTGGGCGTAGCGGCGGCGGGCGAAGTACCTGACGACCGGTTCGACCTCGCCGGGCCCGCGCAGGCGGCGCACCGCCACCAGGGTGTACGTCTCATGGCCGTCGACCACGTGGGTGCGCGGCAGGGCGAACCTCTCTCCGGGGACCGGCCAGACCAGCAGCCACAGGTGCCTTTCCGAGGTGTACGGGCGCGGACCGACGGTGACCGCGGCGATCTGGTCCCAGCGAAAGACGAGGTCGGTGGCGCCGAAGTCCCGCATCGCGATGCCCTCGGGGCCGATCCGCAGGCGCAGCGGACGCAGCCACCGCAAGAAGAGCCAACCGCTGCCGTACAGACCGCTGAGCCCGGCCAACGGCCCGAGGGCGACGGCCTGTTGGACGCCCCCGACGGGTCCGCCGGTCCGTAGCGCAGCCCGACCCCTTCGATCTCACCCCAGCCCAGCCGGTGCTCATCGAGGGTGATCCCGTACTCGTCCACCCGCAGCCGGAACGGCCGACTCGCCCTCCGCGGCGACCGCGCACCCGCGAGGACGGACAACACCGCCAGGAGCGGGGCGATATGCGCCGTCTGCCGGGAATCGCCGCGCGCGAGCACCGCCCATACGACGGCGCCGACCGCCGCCGGTGCCCCCCACCCCACCCGGCGTCTGCCGCTGCGGCGAAGCCGCCCGCTCCTGGTGAACTCCACCGTGCCGCCCCCCTGTTGCCGTCCCTCGGCGCGTCCGTCGCGACGCGTCAGGGGAGACGACGGGACCGCGCGCGGCAGTTCCTGGCCGCGCGGGAACGGTGGGGGAGTGACAGGGAAGCGGCCGGGGGCACCGCCGTGGTCGGCGGTGCCCCTGCGGCGTACGGCGTCCGGTGTGCGGCGTGCTACGAGGGTCAGGCGCCGGTGGCCTTGGCGTAACGGGCGCTGACGTCGGTCCAGTTGACGAGGTCCCAGAGCTTGGTGACGTAGTCGGGGCGGACGTTCTTGTACTGGAGGTAGTAGGCGTGCTCCCAGGCGTCGAAGACCAGCAGCGGGGTGGCGCCGTGGCCGACGTTGCCGTGGTGGTCGTAGACCTGTTCCACGATCAGCCGCTTGCCGAGCGGCTCCCAGGCCAGGACGCCCCAGCCGGAGCCCTGGACGGACGCGGTGGCGGCGGTGAGGTGCTTCTTGAACGCCTCGAATCCGCCGAGGTGCTCCTCGATGGCGGTGGCCAGCGCGCCGTCGGGGCGGTCGCCGCCGTCGGGGGACAGATTCTCCCAGAAGATCGAGTGCAGGACGTGGCCGGAGAGGTTGAAGGCGAAGGTCTTCTCCAGGCCCACGAGCCGGGCCGGGGCGAGCTGTTCCTTCTCGCGGGCCTCGGCGATCTGCTCCAGCGTGTCGTTGGCGCCCTTGACGTAGGCGGCGTGGTGCTTGGCGTGGTGCAGCTCCAGGATTTCGCCGGTGATGGCCGGTTCCAGAGCGGAGTAGTCGTACGGCATGTCAGGAAGCGCGTAGGTGCCCATCAGGCACGGCCCCTTTCGACAGAGTGAGAATACGTGCCGCGACCCACCCTATGACCTTATTGCGAGAGAGTTGCAATAGCGGCACAGGTGCAGCAGCATGGTGTCGGGCGGGGTCGGCCCGACAGCATCCCGGGAGAGTCGCTTCCTCGACGCTGATCGTCTTTCCAACCGGCAACCCGCCGGCCCGCCGGTCCCGCCCGCCGACGTACTGCTGTGCCCGCCGCCCGCGCTCCGATGCCGCCGACCTGGGCGGGCGGGGGGGGGCCGGGAACGCCGGAGCCCCCTTCGGCGCGGATCTCCGCGTCGAAGGGGGCTCGGCCACGCGTGCCGGAAGCCGGCCTCCTACTGCTTCTTGCGCCGCCCCGCCGCCTTGGGTTCGTCCAGGCAGAGCCGCTCCGCGGTCCTGCTCAGGTGCTCGCGCATGATTCGCTGCCCGGTCTCCACGTCGTCCGCCCGGATGGCCGCGATGATCGCCCGGTGCTCCTCCATGCCGCGCTTGCCCCTCTCGGGCGCTGTCCGCTGCGCGGTCGCCGGTGATATCAACTGCGGCCCGTGGAAGGAGTGGATCAGCATCTCGAACGCGGTGTTGTGCGTGCTCGCCGCCAGCCGCGTATGGAATTCGGCGGACAGCGACACGTCGTAGTCGCCGCCCGCGACCGCCTCCTCCTGCCGGTCGCAGATCGCCTGGAGCGCGGCGATGTCCTCGTCGTCCGCGGTCGCGCACAGCAGCGGCATGATGCCGACCTCCAGGACCAGCCGGACCTGGGTCACATCGGCCGCCGACACCGAGGAGAGCGTGAGCAGATCGGTGATGCTCGCCCCGATCCGGTCACTGGTCGGCGTGGTGACGAACGCCCCGCCGTGCGCGCCCACCCGGATCTCGACCAGTCCGCCCGCCTCGAGCACCCGCAGCGCCTCGCGCACGGTCACCCGGCTGACCCCGAACCGCTCGCACATCTCGCGTTCCGGAGGGAGCCGGTCGCCCGGCGTCAACTTGCCCTCATGGATGAGCGAGCGCACCTGGTCGACGATCAGCGCGGAGATCCGGCGGTCGTTCACGGGGCTGAGGAGCCGGCCGGACTGACCGTCCTCGGTCCTCGCTGTCGGACGGCGAGCGGCCATAAGGGTTCCTTCCCTAGACGCGGACGACCCCATAGTAACTGATTAAGGTATGACCAATAGGCCCTGGTCGGGGCCCGGCGCGTGCTCCCCCGTGAGGTCGGCCTCCGGGCCTTACCGACTCCGTGTGCCCCGGTATTGAGCCTTTCCCGCCTCCCGGCGCGCGGATGTTCTCCCGGTGTGTTCGATCGCGCCGCCCGGCCCCCTCCCCGGTCTCCTGGCGATGGCGGGCGCCCTGCCGCCGGCCTGGGCGCTGACGGCCTGCGCGGGCGACGCGGCCCGTTCACAGCCCGAGATGGACCCGCCGCACCCGGCGGGTCAGCGCGGGGGAGGGAAGGACTGGGTGGCGCCCGGTCGCGCGGGCATGGGCTGGGTGGAGGCCGCGGTCTGGGCGGCGAGGTGGGCGGCCGTCGTGGCGGGGGCGAATTCCGGGCTGGTCGGAGCGGGTTTGCGGTCCTGGAGGCGGAGGGCGCCGGTGAAGTCGCCGAAGGTGCGGCGGCGCCACTTGCTGATCGGGGTGAAGGTCACCGGACCGTGGCCGGACAGGCCGCCCGCCGCGGTGATGGTCTCGATGAACCGAAGCGCCGAGGTGTGATCGGAGACCTCGGAGAAGATCCGGCCGCCCACGGTCCAGGGGGAGACGATGACGCACGGCACGCGGAAGCCCGCGCCGACCGGCAGCCCCCCGCCCGGAGTGCCCTTCGGCGACGTCAGGTGGACGAACTCCTCCGGGTACGTACGGGGGTTGGGGACGGGCGGCGGGACGTGGTCGAAGAAGCCGTCGTTCTCGTCGTAGTTCAGGACGAAGACGGTCGAGTTCCACAGCTCCTCGTTGGAGGCCAGCGCCTCCAGCTTGGACGCCAGGTACTGCGCGCCGGCCGCCGGGAGATTCGGCGGGTGCTCGTCGGCCTCGCTCGGCATGTAGAGCCAGGACACGTCCGCGAGGACGCCGTTGGCGCAGTCCTCCTCGAAACCGAGCGCCGGGTCGGACGCCGGGGACGGGTGGGTGGGATCGCCGACCCGTCCCGGTGTGCCGTCGCCGTAGAGCGTGCCGCCGGTCATGACGGCGTTGTGGAGGGCGACGGGCAGGGTCGCCTTGTTCTTGAAGCTGGCGAACCAGGCGAAGACGTTGAACCCGCTGGTCGCCCCGGAGAAGTACGTCTTGACGCTGTACCCCGCGTCGTGGAGGATCTCCGCCGCCGACGGGTGGGTCATCGGGTTCGGCGTGACCGTCTCCAGCACGGGGCCGCCGAATTTGCCCTCCGGGTCATTGGTGCCGGACATCCACACCAGCCGGTTCGGGTCGGTCGGGCCCAGAACGGAGCAGTGGTAGTTGTCCAGCAGCGTGAAGGACTCGGCGAGCGCCCAGTGGAACGGGATGTCCTCGCGGGTGAAGTAGCCCATCGTGTACGCGCCGTTGACCTCGCCGTCCGAGGCGATGTGCGCGGACAGCCAGCCGTCCATCGCGCCCTGGTTCCACGAGGCGTGCTGGTCGCGCCAGTCGTGGGAGAGCGACGGGATCGCGGCGGCGCCGGTGCTGAGCGTGGACATGTGGAACGGTTCGAGGTACCCGTCGGGGTTGGCCGGATCGGGTTGCCGGAAGACCGAGTCGCCGTTGGGCAGCTTGATCGCCGTCTTGTCGTTGAAGCCGCGGGCACCGGGAAAGGCGCCGAAGTAGTGGTCGAACGACCGGTTCTCCATCATCACGTACACGACGTGCTTGATCTGGGACAGGTCCCCCTCGGCCGGCCCCGCGGTCGCGGCCCGCGCGAGGTTCTCGGGCAGCACGCCCGCCACTCCGGCGGCACCCGCCAGCGCGGCGGCGCTGGCGACGAAGCGGCGCCGGGAGATCCCCGAGCGGCCTGAAGCGGTGTTGCTCATCGTCTGTCTTCTCTCCGTCTCGTGGGACCCGGTCAGGACTTCTGCGGGGCGGGACCGCGCGGGGCGGCGCCGCGACCGCGCGGAGCCGTCGGCCCCGCCGCGCCACCGGACCGGGCGACACCGAGCACCTGGGCGACCGCGCTGTTGCGTGTGTCGGCGAGGTACAGCAGGTCCGAGGACCGGTCGACCGGAGGTCGCCGCGCCGCCGTCGCCGGAGAACGCGCCGAGGCCGTCGTCCGCCTTGTCGGCAGTATGGTCGCCCGCCACGGTCGTGATGGTCCTGGTCCGCGCGTCGACCCGGCGGATCACGTTGTTGGCCGAGTCCGCGATGTAGTCGCGGAAGGCGCCGTCGCGGTCGTCGGCGCGGCGGCGTGCGGCGGCTCGGGGCGGGGCACGCGTGCACCGCGAGCGGGTCTCCTGTCGTTCTTCCAGCGTTCAACTCGTAGTCCATGACGGCGCATTGTGCTGTCCCTAGGGTCCCTGAGGGCTG
The DNA here is from genome assembly GCF_042955955.1 of Streptomyces sp. NPDC008317. Classification (NCBI taxonomy): domain Bacteria; kingdom Bacillati; phylum Actinomycetota; class Actinomycetes; order Kitasatosporales; family Streptomycetaceae; genus Streptomyces; species Streptomyces sp. NPDC008317. The sequence goes on along the minus strand of NZ_JBIBFQ010000007.1, from coordinate 114,545 downwards.
TGAAAGAAGGGACTCATGGACACTCTCCTTGCTGTCCGGGCTCGTGGGATCACCAAGTGCTTCGGTGACGTCGTCGCCCTCGACGGCGTGGATCTGGATGTCGCGCAGGGGCGGATCCACGGCCTGGTCGGACCGAACGGCGCAGGCAAGACCACGTTGTTGGGCCTGCTCCTGGGCCTGGCCGTCGCCGACGCCGGGCACCTCGACATCCTGGGCACGCCGATCGGCCGGCTGCTCGCCGCTCCCGAGGGGGTGGCCGGATTCGTGGACGGGCCGGGGCTGTACCCCTCGCTCACCGCCCGGCAGAATCTGGCCGCGCTGGCCGCCCTGCGCGGACGCGCCGCGCGGACGGCGGGGATCGACGACGTACTCGACCAGGTCGGCCTCACCGACGTCGCCGACGACAAGGCGCGCGGGTTCTCCCTCGGCATGCGGCAGCGCCTCGGACTCGCCGCGGCCCTGCTCACCACACCCCGGCTGCTCGTCCTCGACGAACCGTCCAACGGCCTCGACCCGGCGGGGAAGAAGCACGTCCACGGTGTCCTCACCCGGCTCGCCGCCGAGGGCGCCGCCGTCGTGCTCTCCAGCCACCGCATGGACGACCTCGAAGCGCTGTGCTCCGACGTCACCATCCTCGCCACCGGAAGGACCGTCTTCTCCGGCCCGCTGGGCAAGCTGGCCGCCGAGAGCCGCGAACTCGACTACCGGCTGCTGACCTCGGACCAGCGGGCCGCCAGCCGGCTGGCCCATGACACGGCCGGTGTGCGTGTCGTGGACGAGGCCGCGACATGGCGCGGCGCCGACGTCCTCGTCGTCCGCGCGCCGACGCCGGCCCTGGACGACCTGGTGGCGCGGATCGTCCGTGACGGCGTCGCCGTACGAGAGGTGGGCCCGGTGCAATCGCCCCTCGAAGCCGCGTTCCTCGCCCTCACCGAGCAGGAGGCGGCCCGATGACCGCGACCGTGTCCGCGACCGACCGCCCGGCTGACGGCCATGACGCCCATGACGCCCACGACGACGGGGCCGGAGTCCGCCGCGTCTCGGTGGCCCGCGCCTACCGCTTCGAACTGGTCAAGCTGGTGTCGCAGTGGCGCATCCGCCTGCTGGTGCTCGCCTGCTGGATCGCGCCCGCGCTCTTCGTCGCCGCGGTGAGCCAGCAGAGCACGCTCCCCTCCGACACCCTCTTCGGCCGCTGGATGCATGCCACGGGGTGGGCCGGATCGCTGGTGGTGCTCGGCTTCTCCGGCACCTGGGCGCTCCCGCTGCTCACCTCGCTGGTCGCCGGGGACGTCTTCGCCTCCGAGGACCGGCTCGGCACCTGGCGGCACCTGCTGGTGGCGGTCAGGTCGCCCGGGCGGATCTTCGCCGCGAAGGCACTGGCCAGCCTCACCGTCATCCTGCTGCTCGTGGCCGGGCTGGCCGCCTCCGGCGTGGTCGGCGGGCTGCTGTCGGTCGGCAACCACCCGCTGGTCGGCCTCGACGGGCACCTGCTGGCGCCTTCCGACGCCGCGCGGGACGTCCTCCTCGCCTGGGCCTGTGTCGTCGCGCCGACCCTCGCCCTGGCCGCGATCGGACTCCTCGGGTCGATCGCGCTGGGACGGTCCCCGATGGGTCTGCTCCTGCCCGCGCTCGTCGCGCTCGCGATGCAGCTCGCCCAGATGCTGCCGCTGCCCGTCGCCCTGCGCCTGGCCCTGCCCGGCTACGCCTTCCTCTCGTGGAACGGTCTGTTCACCAGTCCGGGACAGCTCGAACCGCTGCTGATCGGCATCGCGGTGAGCGTGGTGTGGGCCGTGGTCGCGACGGGACTCGCGTGTCTGCTCTTCCTGCGCCGCGATTTCACCGACCTCACCTCCGACGGCTCGGGGCGCCGTGCCGTCACCGCCGGACTCCTGCCGCTGACCGGCCTGTTGGCCGCGACCTTCGCGGTCATCGCCGTGGCGACCCCGTCGACGGGCTCCGGAATCGACCAGGACAAGATCCAGCGGTCGGTGGCCACCGCGTTCGCCCACCTCTACCGCGTCCAGGCCGGCGACCTGAACCGCCCCGACGTGACGGAGGAGCACCTGCGCGTCACCGCGGCGTGCAACAGAGGCGGGGGCCAGGTCGCCGCCGAGGGTCCGGGCAACGACTGGCGCTGCGTCGTCACCTGGCATCTCCCCGACGTCACGGCCGCGGGGACGGCTGTCTACCAGCTCGACGTCACCGCGGACGGGCGGTTCGTGGCCGACGGCGACGGGCCGAAGGAAGTCAACGGCTACTTCCTCGTGCGCACCCCCGTCGGGGACGCGCCGAACCCGCTCTGGCAGTTCGACGGCAACGTCGAACTGCTCCACTCCTCGAAGGGATGACTCCATGCAGGTAGCTCGCCGCCGAAGGCGTACCGAGAAACCGGAGTTCAGCATTTTCGGCAAACGCGTCGGACGCCGGGCGGTCCTGGTGACGTCGGGCGTCAGCGCCCTCGCCCTCGCCGCCACCGGCACCGCGTTCGCCCAGACGCACCAGTTCGGCACCGAGCAGGTCGGGCAGACCACCGACCGGGGCCAGGTCATCTCCAGCGACCAGTACATCGCCCCGTACGGCGAGCGCCTCGTCGTCAACAACGGCAAGATCATGTCGTCCACCGTCAGCCCGGACGGCACCCACCTGGCGGCCGCGGTCACCGACGGCGGGATGGCGCTGTCCGTCGTGGACCTGAAGAGCTGGAAGGTGCAGCAGCTCATCGGCAACTCCGCCGCGGCCGATCTGCGGATCAGCGGCAATGACGTGGGACAGGAAAGCCCCGCGTACTCGCCCGACGGCTCGCAGTTGTGGCTCGGCCAGACCGACGGATACACCAAGTTCACCGTGAACGCGGACGGCAGCCTCGCCCACCCGACGGCCGTCAAGATCCCCGCCGACGGTCCCCGGCACGCGCTGGCGAGCGCGGCGGTCTTCTCGCCCGACGGCGCCACCGTGTACAGCGTGGTCAACGGCCAGAACCGCGTGGTCGCCATCAACGCCGCGACCGGATTCGTCCAGCGGAGCTGGCCCGTCGGCAACGCCCCGCGCGGCATCGCCCGGGTCGGCGACAAGCTGTACGTCAGCAACGAGGGCGGACGTCCGGCGCGTCCCGGCGAGACCACCATCAACTCGTACAACACCCAGGTGGCCGCCGACCCGGTGACCGCCGCCACCACGACCGGCACGGTCAGTGTCATCAACCTGGCCAAGCCCGACGCCGCGCCGGCCAGCATCACCGTCGGGCTGCACCCGACCGCGGTCTACGCCAAGAAGGGAGCGGTGTTCGTCACCAACACCGCGACCAACGACGTGTCGGTGATCAGGACGGCCAACGACAAGGTCGTGCAGACCATCGCCACCCGGCCGTGGCCCGAGGCGTCGGTGGGCTACGAACCCGACGCCGTGACCCTCACCGACGACGGGCACCTCCTGGTGACGCTCGGCCGCGCCAACGCCGTCGCCGTCTACCGCTACACGACCCCGCAGGAGCCGGTCAGTTACGTCGGACTGCTCCCGACGGACTACTTCCCCGCCGAGATCGCGACCGTCGGCAAGCAGGTGGTCGTCTCCAACACCCGTGGCGTGGACGCCCGTCGGCCCACCACCGCCGCCGGGCACGGCACCCACGACACCACGTCGAGCGTGCAGCACTTCACGCTGCCGAACGACCGTGTCATCGCGTCCCAGACGGCCAAGGTCTTCCGGCAGAACGGCTGGACCAACGGCTCGCTCAAGGAGGCCGCGTCCAAGGGCCACGCGAAGCCGGTGCCGGTCCCCGCGCGGCTCGGCGACCCCTCGACGATCAAGCACGTCTTCCTGATCGTCAAGGAGAACCGGACCTACGACCAGATCCTCGGCGACCTCCCGCAGGGCGACGGCGACCCGGCGCTGACCCAGTTCGGCGAGAACGTGACACCCAACCAGCACGCGCTGGCACGCCAGTTCGGGCTGTACGACAACACGTACGACATCGGCACCAACTCCGCCGAGGGCCACAACTGGCTGATGCAGGCGGACAATCCGGAGTACACCGAGTCCTCCGCCGGTGAGTACCTGCGCAGTTACGACACCGAGGACGACGCGCTCGGCCACCAGCGAAGCGGATTCCTGTGGACCGGCGCGCAGGCGGCGGGGAAATCGGTGCGGGACTTCGGCGAGTTCCAGCAGTTCCTGGCCAAACCCGCCGACGCGAGCTGGCAGAACCTGTACTGCGACGCCAAGACCATGGACGCCACCGGGAAGGACACCGCCTACCCGCTGGACTCCTCCTCGCCGATCCCGTCGCTCAACGCCGTGTCCGTGCCGGGCTTCCCGAAGTTCGACACCAGCGTCCCCGACGTCTACCGGTACCAGATCTGGAAGCAGGACTTCGAGAAGAACGGTCCGGCGAACCTGAACATGTTCTGGCTCTCCAGCGACCACACCGGCGGTCCCGCGAGCCCGGCCGCGCAGGTCGCCGACAACGACCTCGCGGTCGGCAAGATGGTCGACGAGATCTCGCACAGCCGGTACTGGAAGGACTCCGCCATCTTCGTGGTCGAGGACGACTCCCAGGCCGGTCTCGACCACATCGACGGCCACCGCGCCCCGATCCAGATCATCAGCCCGTACGCCCGGCACGGCGTCGTCGACAACCACTACTACTCGCAGATCACGATGATCCGCACCATCGAGCAGATCCTCGGGGTCCACCCGATGAACCAGAAGGACACGGCGGCCAGCCCGATGACCGCGGCCTTCACCAAGAAGCCCGACCTCGCGCCGTTCAACGCGCTGGCCAATCGCACCTCGCTTACCGACGGTCTGTCCACCCCGCCCTCCTGCGGCGTCGACACCCCGGCGGCGCAGGACCCCAACGCGGCGGCGGTGCCGGCGGCGGCGGTCCCGGCTGCCGAGAAGCGGCTCGCGGACCAGTGGGACACCTGGAAGTCCCAGCAGCGCCTGACCGGCCCCAACGCCGTGCCCGACTACGCCAACCCGGCGCAGATGAACCACCTCACCTGGTACCAGACGCACAACTGGACCAAGCCGTACCCCGGCGAGGCCAGGATCTTCGCGCCGGACGACGTACCGGGCGCGTACATCCCGTCGTCGGAGAACGACGGCTGACGGTCCGAGCCGGATCGATCGCGAGAGGGCCCCTGGCCGGTGTCACCGCCGCCCAGGGGCTCTCCAGTCGTCCTGCCGTCTTCCCGTCAGCGGGAACGCGAGATCCGCTCCTCGGCGCCGTAGCGGTGCTCCTGGTCGCCGTCCATCGCCTCGTAGATGGTCCTCTTCAGACCCTCGGGGTCGGGAATGTGCTTCAGGGTCAGCAGGCCCTGCTCGGAGGCCGACTCGATCTTGAGCGTCCCGCACCGGATGATCCGCTCCCACAGGGAGGCGGCGAACGAGATGTCGTTGATCCGGGCCAGCGGGATGCTGCGCCCGGTCTTGTTCACGAAGCCGACCCGCGTGTGGACCCGCTTGGTGGTCAGGATGTAGAGGGTGCCGCGCCACTTCATGAGCGGGATCAGCCAGAACCACAGCGACACGAGCGCGGCCACACCGAGCACCGCGTACCTGGCGGCGTCCGTCCAGCTCTTGCCGGAGGGCAGCACCCACATACGTTTCCGCCCCCCGCCGGCCACGTCGCGGCGCGGCCGGTGCCGCCGTGCTGTGTGTCGAACCCGCTGTCTACCGCCGTTGGTACCGGCAGGTGCGGACGGAATCCGGCTGGGCGGGCCGCTGGTCGGCGGGTGGCCGGTCGCGAACGGGCAGGTCGGGGACCGTACAGTGGGCGATCCGAACGGTGGTACGAACAGCGCAACGCGTGTCGGCACGGGAAAGGCCCGATCATGACGTCCCCTCTGAGCCCGCAGGTCAGCCCGAATCTCGTTCCGGACGACGGTGTCGTGCTCTTCATCGGCGACAGCATCACCGACTGCGGTCGTGACCTGGACGCGCCCGACTCCCTCGGCGACGGCTACGCGGCGATGGTGGCCGAGCGGTACGCGGCCGGGCACCCCGGCTCGGGGGTCCGATTCGTCAACCGTGGCATCAGCGGCAACCGCGCGGTCGATCTGCGGGGCCGCTGGGACCGGGACTGCCTGGCGGTCGGCGCCGACGTGGTGTCCGTGCTGGTCGGGATCAACGAGGTGTGGCGCCGCTTCGACAGCGACGACCCCACCTCCGACGAGGAGTACGAGGACCACTACCGCACCGTGCTCGGCCAGGCCGCCGACCGGGGCAGCGCGCTGGTGCTGATCGAGCCGTTCGTGATGCCCGTCAGCGAGGACCAACTGGCCTTCCGGGACGACCTGGACGGCAAGCTGGCGGTGGTACGGCGACTGGCCGCCGACTTCTCCGCCACCCTCGTCCCCGCCGACGCGCTGATGACGCGGGCCGCCGCCGACGCCGGTCCCCGCAAGTGGACCGACGACGGCATCCACCTGACCCCGGACGGTCACGCCCTGCTCGCCGACGCCTGGCTCACCGCGGTCGGAGCGGCGCTCCCCGAGCGGGCCTGACCTCCGCGCCCCGGCCGCTTGCCGGTCGCCAGGGCCACCCGGCTCACAGCCGGGTGGCCGTGCGGACCAGGGCGGCGAGGGGGAGGGAGCGGCTGTGGGCGGGCCAGGCGATGTGGGTGACGACGGGCGGAGCGTCGCTGAGCGGGACGGCGGTGTGCTCGGCCCACAGCCAGGCGCGGGCGGAGTCGGGGAAGACGGCCATGGTGCGGCCGAGGGCGATGAGCTGGGCCAGTTGCGTCTGGTCGTGGATCTCGGGGCCAGGGCCTGGGGGATATGTGCCGTCGTGGGCCCAGCGGGCGAGCGGGAGATCGGGGAGGTCGGTGACGTCGGCCAGCGACAGGACCTCGCGCGTGGCCAAGGGGTGCCCTGCGGGCAGGATGGCGATCTGGCCCTCGGTCATCAGTTCCTCGCTGTCGAATCCGGCGAGGGAGTTGAACGGCTTGTGCATGAGCGCCACGTCGGCGCGGCCGTCGCGCAGCATCTCGCCCTGCTCGCACGTGCCGCTCGGCAGCACCTCGATCTCGGCGGCGTCCGGCTCGGCCGCGTAGGCGTCCAGGAGCTTGTGCAGCAGCTCGTGGGACGCCGCGGCCTTCACCGCCAGGACCAGACGGTCGCGGGCCCCGCCCGCGCGGTCGGCGTCACCGGCCCGGCGGGTACGGCGCGCGGCGGCGGCCGTCGCGTCCAGGGCCGCGCGGCCCTCGTGCAGCAGCACCTGACCGGCGCCGGTCAGAGCGACCCCGCGGCGGTCGCGGATCAGCAGCGTGACGCCGAGCCGCCGTTCGAGCTGCTGGATCGCGCGGGACAGCGGTGGCTGGGCCATGCCGAGGCGCTCGGCGGCGCGGCCGAAGTGCAGTTCCTCGGCGACCGCCGTGAAGTACCGAAGCTCGCGGATCTCCAAGGTGTCCATGACCCCAGCGTATGTGTGATACCTGCCGGGTATGACAGAGCACCGTATCGGTGTTGGATGCGCGGCCCGGCCGCGGGCGAGCATCGACGGTATGAGCGAAACGAAGATCGCGCTGGTGACCGGCGCGAACAAGGGAATCGGCTACGAGATCGCGAGCGGCCTCGGCGCCCTCGGCTACCGGGTGGGCGTGGGAGCGCGTGACGGGGGCCGCCTCGAAGCCGCCGTCGACAAGCTGCGCGCCGCCGGGGTGGACGCCTTCGGGGTGCCGCTGGACGTGACCGGCGACCGCAGCGTCACCGACGCCGCGGAACTCGTCGAGCGGCGGGAGGGCCGCCTGGACGCCCTGGTCAACAACGCCGGTATCTCAGGACCGACGGGGCCGGGGGGGACGCAAGACCCGACGACGCTCGACCTCGACCTGGTCCGCACGGTCGTGGAGACCAACGTCCTCGGCGTCATCCGCGTGACCAACGCGATGCTGCCCCTTCTGCGGCGCTCCGCGTCGCCGCGCGTCGTCAACGTCTCCAGCAGCGTCGCCTCCCTGACCCGGCAGGCGGACCCGGACGTCGAGATCGGCCCGGTCATGGCGGCCTACTCGCCGACGAAGACGTTCCTCAACGCCGTCACCGTGCACTACGCCCGGCAGTTCGCCGGTACGAACATCCTGATCAACGCCGCCTGCCCCGGCCTGGTCGCGACCGACTTCACCGGCTTCCTCGGCCCCCGCACCCCCCAGCAGGGCGCGGCCACCCCCATCCGCCTCGCCACCCTGCCCGACGACGGCCCGACCGGCGGGTTCTTCGAGGACGCCGGCGTCGTCCCCTGGTAACGGCTTCCAGCACCGAGTCCCGAGGGTGCGCCGGGTCAGCCGGTGACGGCCTCGGCCGCGAGGGCGTCCTGCGCCGTGCCGCGCATGCCCGCGACGATCATGTCGACACCGCGCCGGTAGTACGCGTCGTTGCTCGCGCACGACAAGAGCGCGTCGGCGGCGGCCACGACGTGCGGGTACCGGTCGGGGGAGAGGTCGAGCAGGCTCGCCTTCTTCGCGCTGACGGCCTCCTCGCGGGACTCGGGGTCCAGGGCCGGATTGCTGCGGCCGGGCTCGGTGATGACCAGGGTCACCAGCGAGCACAGCGCCTGACCGGCGGTCTGCGCGCCCTGCTCGACCGGCAGACCGGCCGCGGAGAGCAGCGCGAGGGTGCGTTCGGTGACGACGAGACCGGGCTCCGAGGCGAAGATCCGGGTGATCACCAGACCGGCGGCGTTGGGGTGCGGGCGCAGCGCCGCGAGGAAACCGCTCAGCAGGTCGTTCATCTGCTCGTGCCACGGCCGCTCGTCCGGCTCCGGGACCCGGACGTCGGTCAGCAGCCGCTCGGTGACCGCGTCGAACAGCCCGTCCTTGTCCGGGAAGTGCCGGTACAGCGCCATCGGCGTCACGTCGTGCTGCTGGGCGACCCGCCGGATGGTGACGGCTTCGAGACCTTCGCTGTCGGCCACGGCGAGCGCGGTGGAAATCAGCTCGTCCCTGTTCAAGCGCTTGTGAGCCGCCACGGGTCCCGCCACCTCCTGGTCGACAGCCTGAGCGACACCGGATTCCTCGCCGCCGCCACTACGCAGCGTACTGCGTATACAGCCGCGAACGGTGCCGCCGAGGATCAAGGTATACGCCGTACGCATACGGGGTGTGCCTCCGGGACTGTCCCGGAAACGGCGGCCGGTCCGCACCTCGGCCGGTGGCCGTATTGCCGGAATTTGCTATGGTCGGATGAGTACCCGACGAGCGCGTCGTACCGGGACCCTGCAAAGACGGCGCACCCCCGTAAGCACGAAACCCACGGAGGTGCCCTCATGGCATGGGTCCTTGTTGTTGTCGCAGGTCTGCTCGAAGTGGCCTGGTCGATCGGAATGAAGTACACCGACGGCTTCACCCGTCCCGTCCCGAGTCTGCTGACCGGCGCGGGCATTGTGGCGAGCATGCTGATGCTCTCCCAGGCGGCGAAGACGCTGCCGATCGGTACGGCGTACGGCGTCTGGGTCGGCATCGGCGCGGCCGGTGCGGCCGTGGTCGGCATGGCGGTGCTCGGCGAGCCCACGACCGCCGCCCGGATCTTCTTCGTCTCGCTGCTGCTGGTCGCCGTGGTCGGTCTGAAGGCGACCTCCGGCCACTGACCGGCGCTGCCGACGGGTCAGCTCGGCTGGCCCGTCGGCATGACGGTGACCTGCTGGATGTTGACCCGCGGCGGCAGCGTCGCGATGAAACCGACGGTCCTGGCGATGTCCCCGGCCTCCAGGAACTCCATCGACCGCCGGGCGCCGTCCAGCCACTCCAGCGCGCCCGCGTCCGTGACGTGGGTCTGGAGTTCGGTGCCGACGATGCCCGGCTCCAGGGAGGTGACGCGCACGTTCTTCGGGCCGAGTTCGACCCGCAGATTCGTGGACAGATGCGTCACGAACGCCTTCGTCCCGCAGTAGACGGCGAAGGTCGGGAAGATGTTCCGCGCGCCGATGGACGAGGTGTTGATCAGGTCGGCGACGCCGCGCTCGGCCGCGGCGGCGATCAACTGCGGGGTGAAGGCGCCGATCGCGTTCATCAGGCCCTTGACGTTGAGGTCGATCTGCCGCTGCCACAGGTCGGTGCGCAGCTCCTCGATCGGCGAGGGCAGCATCACGCCCGCGTTGTTGAACAGCAGGTCGGCGCCGCCCAGTTCGGCCGCGACCCGGTCGGCGGCGGCCAGCAGGGCTTCCGTGTCGGTGACGTCGACCGGCAGGGCCAGCGCGGCGCCGCCGTTCTTGGTGATCCGGGCGACCAGGTCGTCCAGCCGGTCGGTGCGGCGGGCCAGCACCGCGACCTTCGCGCCGAGTTCCGCCAGGTGCTCCGCCGACGCCTCGCCGAGACCGCTGGAGGCGCCGGTGACGACCGCCACCCGGCCGGTGAGGGGCTTGCTGATGTCGTGCGCGGACATGGCTGTCCACCTTTCGTGTTCGGTGTGATGCGGCGGCGGACCCTCGGTCCGCCTGCCGTCCAGCACACCACCCGGGCAGCCGCCGCGGAGCGCCGAAAAGTGCCCTGAGCAGGCAGGTAACGGCCTGACCCGCACCGGCGAGGCAGGTACTGACAGGGCCAGTCACGACGCGCGCGGCCCGCGCGCCGCCCGCCACACTGGGGGTATGGACCGCAGCACCGACACCGCCGACTTCCTGCGCTCGCGCCGGGCCCGTATCACCCCCGACGAGGCGGGACTGCCCGCCGACGGCCGGGTCCGCCGGGTGCCGGGGCTGCGCCGCGACGAGGTGGCCCGGCTGGCCGGGGTGAGCACCGAGTACTACACCCGGCTCGAACAGGGGCGCGGCGGGAACCCGTCCCCCGAGGTGCTCGACGCGCTCGCCCGCGCGCTGCGGCTCGACACCGCCGAGCGCGAGCACCTGACCGACCTGCTGACCCGCAGGCCCGCAGGTTCCCGGCACGCGCCGAGCGGACCGCAGCGGGTTCGGCCGGGACTCCATCTGCTGCTCCAGACGCTGGAGCACGTGCCCGCCTTCGTCCTCGGCCGCCGCACCGACGTGCTGGCGTCCAACCGGCTGGCCCGCGCGCTGCTCGTCGACTTCGACGCGCTGCCCGCGACCCGCCGGAACATGGCCCGCTACTACCTGCTGGACCCCGAGGCGCGCGAGCGCGTCGTCGACTGGGAGCAGCTCGCCGCCGAGACCGTCGCCATGCTCCGGCTGGAGGCCGGCCGCTACCCGAACGACCGTCAGCTCGCCGACCTGGTCGGTGAACTCACCCTGCGCTCACCGGAGTTCACCACGTGGTGGAACGACCACCGGGTGCTGCGCCGCACCCATGGGATCAAGCGCTACCGCCATCCCGTGGCGGGGGACCTGGAGTTCTCCTACGAGTCGCTGCAACCGCCCGGCGATCAGGACCAGACGCTGTGCGTCTACACCGTCGAGCCGGGCTCGCCGAGCGCCCAGGCGCTCCAGCTCCTCGGCAACTGGACGGCGCCCGCTCCGGAAGGGCGCGACGGCGGCCGGGGAAGCGGTCAGGACAGCGACCCGGAGCTGCAAATTTAAGTTAATTAGGAATTATCGTTGACAGGGTTCGGGACCGCCGCCACAGTCTTCGTCGTGGCGGCGGTCCCCGGTGTTCCGGGAGGCGGCCGTCCGCGTATCCCCAACTCTCGGGAGACCCTTCATGACTTCGCATCGTTCAGGGACGGCGCGTGCCCGGCGCGCCGTGGCGACGGCGGGAGCGGGCGTACTGCTCGCGGTCGCGGTGCCGGGGGCGGCGCATGCCGACGCCCCGGCACGTACCGCCGCCGACGGCGCCCCCGCCTTCTACGACAGCGGCCTCGCGCCGACGCCGTACATGGGCTGGAACACCTACTACGGCCTCGGCGCCCCCACCGAGGCCCAGGTCAGAAGCGTCGCCGACCACCTCGTCAGCAGCGGTCTGCGCGACAGCGGCTACGACATCGTGTGGCTCGACGGCGGCTGGCAGGCCGACACGCCCCGCGACAGCGCCGGACGCCTGACCGCCAACCGGGACCGATTCCCCTCCGGCATACCGGCGTTGGTGACCTATCTGCACCAGCGCGGACTCAAGGCCGGCATCTACACCGACGCGGGCGACTACGACCCGGCGAACTGCGGGCTCGGCAGCCGCGGCCACTACCGGCAGGACGCCGACCAGTTCGCCGCCTGGAAGATCGACGCGGTCAAGGTCGACTTCCTGTGCGGCATCGCGGAAAAGCTCGATCCCGGCCCGGCCTTCAAGGAGTTCAGCGACGCCGTCGCGAAGTCCGGCCGCCCGATGATCCTCAACCTGTGCAACCCGCTCACCGACGACTGGGGTCTGCCGCACACCCCGGCGCAGGACGCGCACAACGCGTACGTGTACGGGCCGACCGCCGCCGACTCCTGGCGCAGTGGCACCGACATCGCCTACGGCACGCCGACCGCGGACGAGTGGCCCAATGTGCTGCGCAACATGGATGCCAACGCCTGGCACCCCGAGGCGCAGGGCCCCGGCCACTACAACGACCCCGATTATCTGATCCCGATGCGGAAGATGCCCGACGGCTCGTACGAGCTGACGCAGGAGGAGTCCACCACGCAGCTCGTGATGTGGGCGGAGATGGCCTCCCCGCTGGTCATCGGCTCCGACCCGCGCACCCTGCCCAAGGCGATGCTCGACACGCTGCGCAATCCGGAGATCCTCGCCGTCGACCAGGACCCGCTGGCGATCCAGGGCGTACGGGTGGCCACGGACGCGACCGGCGACGTCTACAGCAAGGTCCTCCAGGGCGCGGGCCGCCGCGCGGTCGTCCTGCTCAACCGCTCGGACCGGCCCGCCGCGCGCACGGTCGACTTCGCCGCCGCCGGGCTGACCGGCAACGTGGCCGTACGCGACCTGCGGGCGCGCGCCGACCGGGGCACGCGCACCGGCTCGTACACCGTCACCGTCCCGGCCCACGGCACCGCCTTCCTGAAGCTCACCGGGCGCGACGACGCGCCCGGCGTCACGCTCGGCGGCCGGTCCACGGCGAGCCCCGCGCTGGTGCGCGACGGCGCCACGCTGACCGCGTTCACCCGTGGCGACGGCGGCGAACTGCGGGTGCGCACCGGCCGGGACGGTCACTGGCCGGCGCGTACCACCGACCTCGGCGGCCCCACCCGCGGCCGGTTCCTCGGCGACCCCGCCGCGTACGGCAGCGCGGGCGGCCGGATCGACGTGTTCGTGCGCGGCACGGACGGCGCCGCGTACCGGCGGACCTACGAACACGGCCGCTGGGGCGGCTGGCAGAGCCTGGGCGGGCGGCTCGCGGACGCGCCGACCGTCGCCTTCGACGGCCCCGACCGGTGGACGCTGTTCGCCACCGGGAGCGACGGCACGGTCCGCAGCCGCGGCCCGCGCACCGGCTGGACCTCGATCGGCGCGCCGGACGGACTGGCGCTGTACGGACGGCCGTCGGCCGTCGCCGACGCCGCGGGCCGGATCCATGTGGCGGTGCGCGCCGCGGACGACGCGGTGTGGACGCGGGTGCGCGACACCTCGGGCGCCTGGTCCGGCTGGTCGTCGCTGGGCGGCACCATCAGTGCCGCGCCCACGCTGGTCACGGCGGGCGGCACCGTCCAACTGCTCGCGCGGGCCTCGGACTACACGCTCTGGCAGCGCGGGTACGACGCCGCGAGCGACACCTGGTCGGGGTGGTACCCGCGCACGGCGTTCGTGAGCGGGGCGCTCGACGGGTCGGCCGGGGCCACGGCCGGGGCGGACGGGAGCGTGCTGGTGGTCTTCCGCGGGGTGGGCGGAGCCGTCCGCCAGAGCACGCTCTGACAGGTCGAGTACGGCGTCCGGTGCGGGATCGCGCACGGGCCACGGACGTGCCTAAGTAAATAAATTAGGAATTAATCTTGACGGCGCTCCGCCGTCACGACAGTCTGTACCAGCCGAACGAGGGCCCGGTCGTCAGGGGGCCGGGCCCCGTTCCGTGGGCGTAAGGGAGTCCCATGAACACCTCGCAACCCAGCCGCCGCCGGTTCCTCGCCGGTGCGGGCGCCGTCGGCGCCGCGGCGATGATGAGTAGCTGCGTCACCTCCGGCTCGTCCGGTGCCAAGACCCAGTCGGGCAAGGGCCCGGTCACCCTTCAGTCCAACCTGTCGTCCCCGCAGGCGAAGGCCGCGATGCAGGACCTCGTGGCCGCGTACAACAAGCAGGGCGACGGCAAGGCCAAGCTGAACACGGTCGCCTCTGAGACCTTCCGCACCCAGCTCCCGACGTACCTCACCTCCGGCAACCCGCCGGACCTGCTCACCTGGTACCCCGGCTCGGTCGCGGACTCGTACGCCAAGAGGAATCTGCTGCTCGACGTCGGCGACATCTGGGCCGAGCCGGAGCTGTCCGGCTACTCCAAGGCGCTCCAGACGCTGTGCACCTCCTCGTCGGGCCAGAAGGTGTTCGTGCCCGCCACGTACTACTGGTGGGGCGTGTTCTACCGGAAGTCGAACTTCGCGAAGTGGGGCGTCCAGGAGCCCAAGACCTGGGACGAGTTCATGGCCCTGTGCGAGACGCTCAAGTCCAAGGGCGTCGCGCCGATCGGCCTCGGCGCTGGCGGCGGCACCGCGTGGGTCGCGTCGTCCTGGTTCGACTACCTCAACATCCGTATCAACGGCGCCCAGTACCACCGCGACCTGCTCGCGGGGAAGCACCGCTTCGACGACCCCGAGGTCCGCAAGGTCTTCGACAAGTGGGCCGAGGCGCTGCCGTACTTCGACCCCAACGGCACCGCGCTCGCCTTCCAGGACGCCACCACGGCGCTGCTCCAGGGCCGCACCGGGATGATGCTGATCGGCACCTTCTTCGCCGACTCCGCCCCGAAGGGCGAACTGGACGACATCGACTTCTTCCGCTTCCCGGTGATCGACGCCAAGATCCCGATGGCCGAGGAGGGCCCCACCGACGGCTACTTCGCCAGCGCCCGCACCGGCCACCGGGACGAGGTCAAGGACTTCATGCGGTATCTGGCCACCGCCCCGGCGCAGGAGACCTACATCAAGGGCTCCTCCGGCACCGCGCTGCCGACCAACCCCAAGGCCAAGGACAGCGGCACCCCGCTGGTGAAGAAGGGCCGCGCGCTGATCGAGAGCGCCGCCGAGGTCACGCAGTTCTTCAACCGCGACTCCAGCGACGCCCTCCAGCCGACCGCCGACACCGCGCTGACGAAGTTCCTGGCCAAGCCCAAGGAGATCGACTCGATCCTCACCACCTGGCAGCGGGACGCGCAGAAGATCTGGAGCCAGTGAGATGGCGGTGCTCACCGCGACCCGCGCGGACCCGGGCAAGAAGCCGGGGAAGCCGAAGAAGCGCAAGCAGGCGACCCGGGTCCCGCCCGTCGTCCTCGCCTTCGTCCTGGTCCCGCTGCTCGCCGAGGGCTTCTGGGTCTTCTGGCCCGCCCTCCAGGGCTTCTACCTCTCGCTGACCAAGTGGGACGGGGTCTCGGCGCCGCGCTTCATCGGCCTGGGCAACTACCGGGAGATGGTGCACGACAGCGTCTTCCACACCGCCGTGCTCGACACCGTGCTGTGGCTGGTGCTCTTCGGCGGCCTGTCCGCCGCGCTCGGCCTCGGCGCGGCCCTGCTGCTCCAGCAGGAGCGGCGCGGGGTCGGCTTCTACCGGGCCGCGCTCTTCCTTCCCGTGGTGTTCTCGCTGACCGCGACCGCCCTGGTCTGGCAGGCGATGTACCAGCCGGACGGCCTGATCAACCACACCCTGTCCGGCCTCGGACTCGGCAGCCTCACCCACCCCTGGCTCGCCGACCAGGACACCGCGTTCTACGCCGTGATCGTGCCCGCCCTGTGGCGGCAGATCGGCTACGTGATGGTGCTCTACCTGGCCGGACTCAAGGGCATCGACCCGATGCTCTACGAGGCCGCCAAGGTCGACGGCGCCTCCCGCTGGCAGCAGTTCCGGCACATCACGCTGCCGCAGCTCAGCAGCGTCAACGCGGTCGTGCTGTCGGTCATCATCATCGACTCGCTGCGCTCCTTCGACGTGGTGTGGGCGCTCACCCGCGGCGGCCCGTACCACTCCTCCGAACTGCTCAGCACGTACATGTACTCCACCGCCTTCCAGTCCCTGCGGCTCGGCTACGGTTCCGCGCTCGCCGTCGTGATCTTCGTGCTGGCGTTCGGCGTGATCGCGTCGTACCTGGTGCGCGCCTTCAAGGAGGCCGACTCATGACCGTCACGCACGCGGGCGCCGACGCGGCGCCGACCGCGGACCGTACCGGCGAGGACGCGGGTGCCGGTGCGAAGGCCGCGCGCGGCGGGAGCCGTCGGCCCGACCGGCGCCGCGCCTGGGGGACCGCCGCCTTCCACACCGGCGCGGGACTGCTGTCGCTGATCTGGCTGATCCCCATCGTCGTCGTACTGGTCACCAGCACCCGCTCCTTCGACGACATCGCCGCCAACGGCCTCGGCGGCCTGCCGCACTCCTTCACCCTCGACGGCTTCCGCCAGGCGTGGGTCGACGGCGGACAGCAGCGCGCGCTGATCAACAGCATGCTGGTGTCCGTCCCCACCGTGCTGGTCTCGCTGCTGCTCGCCTCGATGGCCGCCTTCGCGCTCAGCCGGTACGACGTGCCGCTGCGCCGCGTACTGCTGCTGGTGATGCTCAGCGGCAATCTGCTGCCGCCGCAGATCCTGCTGATCCCGGTCTCCAAGCTCAGCGAGCAACTGGGCTTCTACGACTCGCTGTACGCCCTCATCGGCGTCCAGGTCGGCTTCGGCGTCGGCTTCTACGTCTTCGTGCTGCACGGCTTCATGCGGTCCATCCCGCCGGAGATCCAGCAGGCCGCCGTCATCGACGGAGCGGGCCCCTGGCAGATCTACACGCGGATCATCCTGCCGCTCGCCAGGCCCGCGCTCGCCGCGCTCACCGCGCTGTCGTTCACGTGGATCTTCAACGACCTGCTGTGGGCCATCACCGTGCTGCGCACCGACAGCAAGATGCCGATCACCGCGTCGCTGATCGGCCTCCAGGGCCAGTACGTCTCCATGTGGAACGTCATCGCGGCCGGTTCCGTGATCGCCGCCGCCCCGACCGTCATCGTCTTCCTCCGATTCCAGCGGCACTTCGTGGCCGGACTCAACCTGGGAGCAGTCAAGTGACCCCGTCCGCAACGCCGTCGGCCGCACCGTGGCTGCTGCGCACCGACACCACCACCTACGCCGTCCGCCTCGGCGGCGACGGGCGGTGGGCCGAGGTCGCCGCCTGGGGCCCGCACGGCGCCGAGACCGGCCCGTCCCCGCTGGACTGGTCGCGCCGCACTCACTACATCACCCCCGCCGACGCCGCCCCGGCCGAATACCTCCCCCAGGGCATGCGTCCCTTCGGCGGCGCCGACCTCGTCGTACGCCGCCCCGACGGCGAACGCGGCGTGTGGTGGACCTTCGAGCGCGCCACACAGGACGACGACCGGTCGCTGCGCCTGGACTTCACCGACGACCACCTCGGACTGCGGGTCGCGCTGCGCTACGAGACCGTGTCCGGCACCGACGTACTGCTCCGCTGGACCGAGCTGACCTGCACGGGACCGGACGAACTGCGCCTGGAACGCCTGGACTCCGCCGCGATCAGCGTCCCCGTCACCGACGGCGAGGGCGCCCGGCTCACCTACCTCACGGGCCAGTGGTCGCAGGAGTTCCAGCGCACCCAACTCGACCTCGTCAGGGGCCGGTTCGAGATGGCCTCCACCCAGGGAGTGCCGGGCCACGCCTACGCGCCCTGGCTCGCGGTCCAGGACGCCGCCGCCCCGCAGGAGGGCGACACCCCCACCTACGGCATCGCGTTGGAGTGGTCGGGCAACTGGCACATCACCGCGGACGCGGAACCCGGCGGGATCGTCCGCGTACGCGCCGGACGGCTGCCGCACGAGGAGTCCGTCCGCCTCGCGCCCGGCGCCACGCTCACCACCCCGCGCGTCGCCTGCGCCTTCAGCCCGGAAGGGCTCGACGGACTGACGCGGATCTGGCACGCGTACGAGCGCGCGCTGAGCGGCGAGCGGCTGCACCGTACCCGCAAGGTGCAGTACAACTCCTGGGAGGCCACCGGCTTCGACGTGGAGGCCGACGCGCAGCTCGAACTGGCCGCCGTCGCCGCCGACATGGGCGTCGAACTCTTCGTCGTGGACGACGGCTGGTTCCGCGGGCGGCGGGACGAGACCGGGGGACTGGGCGACTGGACCCCGGACCCGGCCAACTTCCCCGAGGGATTCGACGGCTTCATCGAGCGGGTCCGCGCCACCGGCATGGACTTCGGCCTGTGGGTCGAACCGGAGGCGATCAGCCCGCGGTCCGAGCTGTACGCCAAGCACCCCGAGTGGGTGTACCGGATCGACGGCCGCCCGGCGACCCTCGTCCGCGAGCAACTGCTGCTCGACCTCGGCCGGGTGGACGTGCAGGACTTCGTGATCGCCACCTTGGACCGGCTGCTCGGCGAACACGCCGTCAGCTACCTCAAGTGGGACATGAACCGCCCGCCGACCGAGCGCGGCAGGCCCGACACGGGACCGGCCGCGGGCCAGGACCTCGACGCCGACCACGTCGCCGGATACCTGCGGGTCCTCGACCACCTGCGCGCCCACCACCCGCACGTCACCGTCGAGGGCTGCGCGGGCGGCGGCGCCCGCATCGAACACGCCACGCTGGCCCGTACCGACGTGGTCTGGCCCAGCGACAACACCGCGCCGCTCGACCGGCTCGCCATCCAGTACGGCTATCTGCACGCGCACGCCCCGCACACCATGAGCTCCTGGGTCACCGACGCGCCCGGCGTCTTCGACCCGCGGCCCCGCTCCCTGGCCTTCCGCTTCGTCCTCGCCATCGCGGGCGTGCTCGGCATCGGCGCCGACATCCGCGCCTGGACGCCGGAGCAGCGCACCGAGGCGGCGGGCTGGATCGCCCGCTACAAGGAGATCCGCGACGTCGTCCACCACGGCACGGCCCGGCTGCTGAACGGCCCCGCCGATCCGACCTGCGGTGTCCAGTACGAGGAGCGCGGCGGCGCGCGGGTCGTGGTCACCGCGTGGAGCACCGGACGGCTCGACGGCGCGCCGCTGGTCCCCGGACGCGCCTCGCGGCTGCGGCTGCGCGGCCTGGACCCCGCCGCCCGCTACACCGACACGGCGGACGGGACGGTGTACAGCGGGGCGTATCTGCTCCACAGCGGCCTGCCGTTCGGCTGGACCGGTCGACACGACGCCGAACTCGTCGTGCTGGCGCGGCAGGAGGCCGCCGACGGCTCCGGGCGTCACTAAAGTCGCGGGAGGCCCGGACCGGTCCGACCGCACCGAGCGACCCGACCGCACCGACCGTACCGACCAGCCCCACCGTACCGAGGAGCAGGACCAGCACATGAACGCAGCACTCCGCTTCGCCGACAAGGTGGCCGTGGTCACCGGAGCCGCTTCCGGGATCGGCGCGGCCACCGCAGAACGGCTCGCGGCCGAGGGCGCCGCCGTGGTCCTCGCCGACATCGCGGCCGACCGCGCCGAGGGCGTCGCCGCGGGCATCCGCGAGGAGGGCGGCCGGGCGGTGTCCGTACGGGCGGACGTGTCCGACCCCGAGGACTGGGAGCGGATCGTCGCGGTGGCGCACGCCTACGGCCCCGTGGCGGCCCTGGTCTCCAACGCCTACACCGTCGACGTGGCCCCGGCCCACGAGATGTCCGTCGCCTCCTGGGAGCGTCAGCTCGCGGTCAACCTCACCGGCGGCTTCCTCGGCTTCCGGGCGCTGCTGCCCGACCTGCGCACCGCCCGCGGCGCCGCCGTCCTCACCTCCTCCGTCCACGCGCACAAGGGCATCCCCGGCCACCCCGCCTACGCGGCGGCCAAGGGCGCGCTGCTGTCGCTGAGCGGCCAACTGGCCGTCGAGTACGGGCCCGAGGTCCGGGTCAACGCGGTGCTCCCCGGTCCGATCCTCACCGCGGCCTGGGACCGGGTGCCCGAGGAGGACCGGGCCCGCAGCGTCGCGGAGACCGCGGCGCGCCGCTTCGGCCGCCCGGAGGAGGTCGCCGCGGCCATCGCCTTCCTCGCCTCGGACGACGCCTCGTACATCACCGGTTCGAGCCTGCTGGTGGACGGCGGCTGGAGTGTCACCAAGGCCTCGGCCTGACCGCCGCCGACCACCATCGCCGTACCTCACCCGGGGTACCCCACCCGACCTGGAGAAAGGCAGAACGACATGACGCCATACGCGCGCCGCGGAGTGCACGGGCAGACCGTGGAGACTCTCGCGCGCCGGGTGCTCAGCGGCGAGATCCCCGAAGGGGCGACACTCGATCTCGTGGCGTTGCAGAGCGAGTTGGACGTCAGTCTCACCGCGCTGCGCGAATCGCTGAAGGTGCTGGCGGCCAAGGGGATGGTCGACGCGCGGCAGAAGCGCGGCACCTTCGTCAGAGCCCGCGCCGACTGGAATCTGCTGGACGCCGACGTGCTGCGCTGGCAGTTCGCGGGCGGCACCGGCACCGGGGCCGACCTGGGGCTGCTGCGCAGCCTCGGCGAGGTCCGCGGGATCGTCGAACCGGCCGCCGTACGGCTGGCGGCGGTGCGCCGTACCGACGGGGACCTGGTCGCGCTGGACTCCGCGCTCACCGCGATGGGTGAGGACGAGGGCGGCGCCGCGCACGCGGTCGAGGCCGACCTCGCCTTCCACCGCGCCCTGCTCGCCGCAACCCACAACGAACTGCTGGAGCGGATGGAGATGGTGATCGAG
Source organism: Streptomyces sp. NPDC008317 (assembly GCF_042955955.1). Lineage (NCBI taxonomy): Bacteria > Bacillati > Actinomycetota > Actinomycetes > Kitasatosporales > Streptomycetaceae > Streptomyces > Streptomyces sp. NPDC008317. Next base: position 93,860 of record NZ_JBIBFQ010000007.1, on the reverse strand, counting down.
TCCGGTCTCGCGCACCGCGACGAGATCGTGCACAGCTCCCCGCACGGCCAGGACCCGGTGCCCAGCCACCGGGCCGTCCTCGACGCGGTACGCGACCAGGACCCGGACGCCGCCGAGCGCGCCATGCGGGCCCTGCTCGACCAGGCCGTCCGCGACCTGGACCTGGTGCACGGCTCGGGCGCCGAGGCGGTCGAGGGGTCCGGCGGGTCCGGCGGGTCCGGGACAAGCGGGGCATCCGAAACGGCGCGGGCATCCAAGGAATCCCAGACCTCCACGGCTTCAGAGGCGGCGAAGTGAAGATAGTGCGCGTCGAGACCTTCCTCGTACCGCCCCGGTGGCTGTTCTGCCGGATCGAGACAGACGAGGGCGTCGTCGGCTGGGGCGAACCCGTGGTCGAGGGGCGCGCCGAGGTGGTGCGCGCCGCCGTCGACGTGCTGGCCGAGTATCTGATCGGCCAGGACCCGCTGCGGATCCAGGACCACTGGCAGGTGCTCACCAAGGGCGGCTTCTACCGCGGCGGCCCGGTGCTCTCCAGCGCCGTCGCCGGTCTCGACCACGCGCTGTGGGACATCGCGGGCAAGACGTACGGCGCCCCCGTGTACGGCCTGCTCGGCGGTCCGGTCAGGGACGCGGTCCGGGTCTACGCCTGGGTCGGCGGCGACGAGCCCGCGCGGCTCGCGGAGGACGTCGGCGCGCAGGTCGAGGCGGGCTTCACCGCCGTCAAGATGAACGCGGCCGGCCGCACGTCGGCGCTCACCACGCCCGCCGAGACCGCCGCCGTCGTGGAGCGGGTGGCCGCCGCGCGCCAGGCGCTCGGCCCCGGACGCGATGTCGCCGTCGACTTCCACGGCCGCTTCACCGCCGCGGGCGCCCGGCGTGTCCTGCGTGAAATCGCGCCGCTGCACCCGCTGTTCGTCGAGGAGCCGCTGCTGCCGGAGCTGGGACATCTGCTCGGCGGCCTGGTGGCCTCCACCGAAGTACCGATCGCGACCGGTGAACGCCTGTACGGGCGTGCGGAGTTCCTGCCCGCGCTCACCGCGGGCATAGCCGTGGCGCAGCCGGACCTCTCGCACGCCGGGGGCATCACCGAGGTGACGCGGATCGCGTCGCTCGCCGAGACGTACGGCGCCCAACTCGCCCCGCACTGCCCGCTGGGGCCGATCTCGCTCGCCGCCAGCCTCCAAGTCGCCTTCTGCACGCCGAACTTCCTCATCCAGGAGCAGAGCCGCGGCATCCACTACAACAAGGACGCCGACCTGCTGTCGTATCTGGTGGACACCGAGCCGTTCCGCTTCGTGCACGGCCAGGCGCTGCGCACCGGGCTGCCGGGGCTCGGGATCACCGTGGACGAGGCGGCGGTACGCGCCGCCGACCGCGGTGGGCACGCCTGGCGCAATCCGGTGTGGCGGCACGCCGACGGGTCGTTCGCGGAATGGTGACAGCGCTGACCGGGGCGGCGCTTCCCGTACGGATCGTCACCGACCTTGCGCACGGCGGCCGTTGGACGTCGCTGCGGGCCGGGGACCGTGAATGGCTCTGGCACCGGGACGAGCCGCGTCGCGCGGGCGCCGCGCCCGGTGACGCCTTCGCCGACGCGGGCGGTGTGGAGGAGTGCCTGCCCACCGTCCGGGGCGTCCCCGACCACGGCGACGTGTGGTCGCGCCCCTGGCGGCGCGAGAACGGCGCAGATGGCGCGGATGGCGCGGACCGGGTCGACCACCCCGACTTCCGGCTCACCCGGCGGATCGGGGGCGGCCCCGGCGGCGGCGCGGTGGTCGACTACCGGCTGACCGCCGCGCCCGGCTACCGCTTCCTGTGGGCCGCCCACGCGCTCCTCGACGTGTCGCGGGACGGCCGGATCGAACTGCCGCCCGGCGCACAGGCCCTGCACTACCCGGACGGGGGTGCGCGGCGCGAGCCGTTCACCTGGCCGTCCGCCGGGGGCACGGGCGACGGGACGCGTACCCGCTTCGACCTGCTCGGGCCCGACGACGGTACGGCGAGCGGCGCGGTCGTCGAGGCCGCGACGGTGACCGTGCACGACGGGACCGACCGGCTGCGGTTCGCGCTCGACGTGGCCGGTCAGCCCGCGTCCATCGCCCTGTGGCGGAATCTGGGCGGCTTCCCCGAGGGCGCGCCGTACCGCTCGATCGGCGTGGAGCCGATGCTCGGGCGGGTCTTCGACCTGGCGACGGCGGGGGAGGGGGACGCGGCCCGCGTTCCTGCGAGCGGCGAGGTCCGCTGGCGGCTCACGGTCACGGCCGCCGGCGCTTCCGCCGCCGCCGCGTCCGCCCCGGGCCGCTGAACCCTCGACGGGATCGGCTGACCGTGTCCGGCTCACCGCGACCGGCTCACCCCGACCCCACCGCCCGCCCCGGCCCCACGCCGTCCGAATCACCGCAACAGGAAAGGAACATCACCCGTGGACCTGCTCACCGCGCTGCGCGCCCACCGCCTCGTCGCCATCGTGCGCGGCGACGACGAGGACGCGTCGCTGCGCACCGTACTGACCCTGGTCGAGGAGGGCGTCGCGCTGGTCGAGGTCTCGCTCAGCGGCCGGAACGCGCTCGGCGTCATCGCCGCGGCCCGCGCCGCCCTCGGCCCCGACGCGCCGCTCGGCGCGGGCACCGTCCTCACCGAGCAGGACGCCAAGGACGCGCACCGCGCCGGGGCCGACTTCGTCGTCACGCCCGCGGTCGGCGAAGGCGTCAGCGCCGCACGGGAGTTGGGCCTGCCCGTGCTGGCCGGAGTGATGACGCCCACCGATATCGTCACCGCGCGGCGGCTCGGCGCCACCGCGCTCAAGCTCTTCCCCGCCGAGCAAGCGGGCGGCCCCGGCTACCTCCGCGCCCTGCGCGGCCCCTTCCCCGACCTGCCCTTCGTGCCCGTCGGCGGCGTCGACATCCCGGCCGCCCGCGCCTACTTCGCCGCCGGAGCCCTCGCGGTCGGCGTCGGCTCGCCCCTCATCGGCGACGCGGCGAGCGGCGGCAGCCGGACCGCACTCCGCGCGCGGGCCAGGGACTTCCTCGCCGCCGTCGCGGAGACGGACGCGCCGAGCGCGCGGGCCGCGCGATGACCGGGAGTACGACGGGACGGGGGCATCGCCCGGCGCCGTCACTCGCCATGACCGGACGGGGCCCGCGCCGTACCCCCGCGAGGAGACTGCCGTGATCGGGATCGGCGGCCCCGTCGCCTGCCTCGGGGAGACCATGGTCGCGATGGTGCCGGAGACCGGTGAAACGCTCGCGGAGGCACGGCGGTTGCGGGTGGAGGTCGCCGGGGCGGAGTCGAACGCGGCGATGTATCTGGCCGACCACGGGGTGGAGGCCCGGTGGGTGTCGGCGGTCGGTGACGATCCGTTCGGGCGGCGGATCGTGGCCGAGGTCGCGGCGTGCGGGGTGGACGTCGGCGGCGTCACGACCGACACGGGGCGGCCGACCGGGGTGATGGTGAAGAGCCCCGGCGGGCAGGGCACCCGCGTGCACTACTACCGGCGGGGGTCGGCCGCGTCCGCGCTCGGGCCGCGATCGCTGGCGGCCGAGGCCGTACGCACCGCGGGGCTGCTGCACCTGACCGGCGTCACGGCGGCGCTGTCGGACTCCTGCCGCGACCTGGTGGACGCGGCGCTGCGCGGCCCGCTGCCGGTCAGCTTCGACGTCAACCACCGGCCCGCGCTCTGGCCGGACGGCGCGGCGCCCGGCGTCCTGCGCGACTTCGCCGACCGCGCGGACATCACCTTCGTCGGCCTGGACGAGGCCCAGGAACTGTGGGGCGCGCACCTCGCCGACGTCGCCGACGTACGCGCCCTGCTGCCGGGCCCGCGCGTGCTGGTGGTCAAGGACGGCGCCCGCGCCGCGACCGCCTTCGACGGCGCGACGGCGCACACCGTGCCCGCCCGCGCCGTCGAGGTCGTGGAACCCGTCGGCGCGGGCGACGCCTTCGCCGCCGGATTCCTCACCGGCCTGCTCCGCGGCGAGCCGCCCGTCCGCGCGCTGCGCCTCGGCCATGTCACCGCGGGCGCGGCCCTGCGGGTCCCCGGCGATCACGGCCCGCTGCCGGACCCCGCCCGTATCGCACACCTGCTGGACGCCACCGAGGCGCGGTGGGCCCCGGCCGCGTCCCCGGGCGGCGTCACCGATAGCTGACGGTGACCTGCTGACGCACGGACCTCTGCGGAACGGTGACGGTCACCTTCCCGGCGGCGGCGTCCCACGCCCAGGCGCTCCTGGCCACCGGGACGCCGTCCACGGTCACGGACTTCGGCGCGGTGGCGTTGGTCACCGGCACACCGGCACACCGGCACACCGGGCCTCCGAGCCTCCTCGGCCAGGGTGTACGTGTACGGCAGCAGCGCCTCGCTCGAGCGGGTGTCACCGGTGAAGTGCACGGTGGTGCGCTTGTCGGCCCACGGCCCGGTCACGAGCCCGGCCCTGCCGCCGTAGCCGCCGGTCTGGAGTGAGCCGTACGCGCGCGAGAACCCGCTGGGTGAACGGGGCGCCGCCGAAGCCGTCACGGCCGACGGCGTTGAAGGTCGGCGCGTCCAGGAACGCGGTGTCGCCCGCGTACGCGGTGCGGATCAGCGTGGGGGAGAGGACCTCGAACCGCGCTCGAGACCACGGCGTCGGTTCGACGTCGGGTCATGTCTGGTTGTGGGTCCGCTGGAGCGCATTTCTGTTCGTGCGCTGACAAGTCGACGATGACAGATCCGGCGCCGCGAGGGGAGTGTGCCGACTGGCGCGAATGGGGTTGGTGCAAAGAGCTGATGCGAGCGGATGTACCCGGCGGGGCGCACCGGCTGGTGAGCCGTCAGGGGGCGGTCTGCTCGCGCAGCGGGCCGGTGTCCTTCGCGGGGTCGGCCGCCGGGGCCGGGGTGCCGGAGTCGTAGCGCCAGAAGGAGCGGGCCAGCGGCGCGGCGAGTGCCACGACCGCCACGCAGGCGAGGCCGCCAATTGTCCAGGACAGCCCGGCGCCCAGCGCGGCGGCCATGGTACCGGCGCGCAGGTCGCCCAGCCGGGGGCCGCCGGCGACGACGACGGTGTGGACGCCCTGCATACGGCCTCGCATCTCGTCGGGGGCGTAGGTCTGGAGGAGCGTCTGGCGCAGGACCGCGCTGATCAGGTCGGCGGCGCCGGCCACGGCGAGGAGCAGGACGACCAGCCAGAGCTGCCGGGCCAGGCCGGAGACGGCGACGGCGGCGCCCCACACCAGCACGGCGCCGGTGAGCACCACGCCCTGCCGCCGGATCCGGCCGATCCATCCGCTGGCGAGCCCGGCCAGGACGGAGCCGATCGGGATGGCGGAGTAGAGCAGTCCGACCGAGCCGCCGAAGCGGGCGTCCGCGACGGCGGGGAACAGCGACCGCGGCATCGCCAGCGTCATGGCACAGATGTCCACGAAGAAGCTCATCACCAGCACCGGCCGCCCGCCGATGAAGGACAGCCCGTCCCGTACCGACCGCAGACCCAGGCGGCCCGCGGAGCCGTCCGGCGGAAGTCGGGGCAGCCGCAGCGTGGAGTGCAGCGCGGCCGTGAACAGCACGGCGTCCGCGCCGTACGCGTACGCGAAGCCGTGCGGGACGGTGACGAGGACACCGGCGATCAGCGGGCCGACGACCTCGCCGACCGTGCCGATCACGTAGTTGAGGGTGTTCGCGGCGGGGATCAGGCCGGGTTCGACGATGCGCGGCACGATCGCGCCGCGCGCGGAACTGGCCATCGCGAACCCGGCCGACTGCGTCGCGACCAGGGCGAGGATCAGTCCGACATTGCGCAGGTCGAGCAGCGTCTGCGCGAGCAGCGCCAGCGTCACCGTCCAGGTGCCGAGCGAGGACCACAGATACAGCGTCCTGCGGTCGACGGCGTCGGCGACGGCTCCGCCGTAGAGGCCGAAGACGATCAGCGGCACCAGACCGGCGAAGCCGACCATGCCGACGGCCAGCGACGAGTGCGAGATCCGGAAGACCTGGACCGGCACCGCGATCTGGGTGAGCATCGAGCCGACGAACGACGTGCCCTGGCCGATGAAGAGCCGCCGGAAGGCGGGCAGGGCCAGCGGGCGGGTGTCGATGGCGTGGTCGGCGAGCAGCCGCCGCGCTCCGCGAGGGCTCGGCTGCTCCGCGCGCTCCACGGCGTCGCCTTTCATCCGCCTCTGCTTTCCGGGCCGCCGCGGCCCTCTTCCCGTTGCCGTCCGCCGGGGGCCCCTGCCCGGCCGTTCGTCCTGCCGGGCCCCTTGCCGCCGCGGCTCACAGACGGCAGCTGATCTCCATGCCGTCCTCGACCGGGAAGGTGACGCTCTCGTAGCCGTTGCGCGGATCGCGGACGTAGTCGAGATACGGCGCCAGGTCCGTGAGGTCCACGTCGTCGGCCACGACGAGGGTGCCCGGCGCGAGGCGCGGTTCGAGCAGCCGCAGGACGGGCAGACAGAGGTCCTTCCAGCCGTCGAGCAGCAGGAAGTCCACCGGACCTGACAGTTCGGCGAGGGTGTCGCGGGCGTCGCCTTCGAGGACGGTGACCAGTCCGTCGAGACCCGTCTCGGCGAAGGTCGCGCGGGCCGCGGCGGCCTTGTCCGCGCTCAGTTCGGTGCTGATCACCCGCCCCGCGCCGTTGTCGCGCACCGCGGCGGCCAGGTGGAGGGTGGAGATCCCGAAGGAGGTGCCGAATTCGACGACGGTGGCCGGGCGGACGGCCCGGACCAGGCTGTACAGGAGTTTTCCGCCGTCGGCCGAGATCGGCATGTAGACCTCGGCGTTGGCGTCGGCCAACTCCCGCGGCGTCGCCGGGGCGAAGCCGTCGGGCCACGCGGCCCGGATACGGCGGCGGGTCGCGTCGTCCTGCGCGGCCCGGTCGAACATCGCGGTCAGGGCGGAGACGACCCGGGGGTCGCGGAGGGTGCTGGTCGCTGTCATGGGCTCTAGAGTAGACGCACCGTTGCGTTGCGTCTAGAAGTTGCCGACCTACCCCGGGACCCGGAGGATGCAGACATGGAGCGAGGGAGTTCGGTCGCCGACGGCGCCAGGGGCGCCGAAAGCGCTGGGGGCGCCGAGAGTGCGGGCGGCACGGAAGGTGCGGGGGGCGCCGGGGCTGACGCCGACCGGACGGCGCGGCACCACGGCAACCGGCACGGGCGCAGCGAGCAGGCGCGGATGGCCGTACTGGAAGCCGCCGACGACCTCCTGGTCGAGAAGGGCTTCGCCGGTGTCACCGTCGAGGGCATCGCGGCGCGGGCCGGGGTCGCCAAACAGACCATCTACCGCCGCTGGAACACGAAGACCGACATCCTTCTGGACGCCTTCCTCCAGGACGCCGCCGAAGCCCTCGCCCCGGCCGACCACGGCGATCTCGGCGCCGATCTCCGCGAGCACCTGGGCCTGCTGGCCGGCTTCCTCACCGCGTCAGACGCGGGCGCGGTCTTCCGGGCCCTGCTCGGGCACGCGCAGCACGACCCGGAGTTCGCGGCCGTGCTGCGCGCCCGCTATCTCGACGAGCAGCGCCGCCGCGACCGGCTCCCGCTGGAGAACGCGGTGGGCCGCGGCGAACTCCCCGCCGGTCTCGACCTGACGGCCGAGGTCGACCGGCTCGTGGGGCCGATCTACCACCGCGTCCTGGTGACCGGGGACCCGGTCGACCGGGACTTCACCGACCGTCTCGTGGACGATTTCCTGCGCCGCCACCCCCGTGCCCGTCCCGCGTCGGACGGCGCTTCCTAGCGGCGCGTGGTACGTCCTCCCGTCGGCGTCCCTCAGGCTCCGGTGCCGTCGGCGGCGGCCTTGAGCGCCGCCAGGTCGATCTTCTTCATGCCGAGCATCGCCTTCATCGCGCGCTGGCCGCGCTCCGTGTCGGGGTCGTTCAGCATCGCCACCATGCCGGTGGGGACGACCTGCCAGGACAGCCCGTACTTGTCCTTGAGCCATCCGCACGGGCCCTCGGAGCCGCCGCCCTCGGTGAGCCGGGCCCAGTAGTGGTCGACCTCGGCCTGGTCCTCACAGGTGATCAGCAGCGAGACGGCCTCGGTGAAGGGGAACTCGGGGCCGCCGTTGATCGCGATGTACGGCTGGCCGTCCAGCTCGAACGCCACGGTCAGTACGGTGCCCGCCTCGCGCGGACCGGCCTCGCCGTAGTAGGTGGTGTCGGTGATCCGCGAGTTCGGGAAGACCGAGACGTAGAACTCGGCGGCTTCCTGGCTCTCGGTGTCGAACCAGAGGTTGGGGGTGATCCGGGGCATCGCGGTCTCCTCGCGTCAGGCTGTCGTCGGCGCCCGAGCGCCGCCGTTCACCTTTATGACCGGCCGCCCGCCGAAAACTCATCGGCGACACAGCACCCGCGCGGCTCAGTCCCCCAGCCGGTCGATCTGCCGGATCTTGTTGGTGACGTCGAGCGCCGCGACCTTGTAGGACTCGGCGAGCGTCGGGTAATTGAAGACCGCGTCCACGAGGTAGTCGACGGTGCCGCCGCAGCCCATCACGGCGTGGCCGATGTGGATCAGCTCGGTGGCGCCGGTGCCGAAGCAGTGCACGCCGAGCAGCTTGCGGTCCTCCGGCGAGACCAGCAGTTTCAGCATGCCGTGCGCGTCACCGATGATCTGGCCGCGGGCCAGCTCGCGGTAGCGGGAGACACCGACCTCGAACGGCACCAGTTCGTCGGTGAGCTGGTCCTCGGTGCGGCCGATGAAGCTGACCTCGGGAATGGTGTAGATGCCGATCGGCTGGCCGTCCCGCATCGCGTGCACCGGTTCGCCGCAGGCGTGGTACGCGGCGGTCCTGCCCTGCTCCATCGAGGTCGCGGCCAGCGCGGGGAAGCCGATGACGTCACCGACGGCGTAGATGTGCGGGACCGCGGTGCGGAAGTGCTCGTCCACCGATATCCGGCCGCGCTTGTCGGCTTGCAGACCGGCCTTGTCGAGGTCCAGCTCGTCGGTCAGACCCTGCCGTCCCGCCGAGTACATCACCGCGTCCGCGGCGATCTTCTTGCCGCTCTCCAGCACCGTCAGGGTGCCGCGCTCGTGCCGCGAGACCGCCGCGACCGTCTCGCCGAAGCGGAAGGTGACCGCGAGATCCCGCAGGTGGTACTTGAGCGCCTCGACGATCTCGGCGTCGCAGAAGTCCAGCATTCCCTCGCGCTGCTCCACCACGGTGATCTTGCTGCCGAGGGCGGCGAACATCGACGCGTACTCCATGCCGATGACCCCGGCGCCGACGATCACCATGGACCGCGGCACCCGCTCCATGCTGAGGACGCTGTCGGAGTCCAGCACCGTACGGTCGTCGAACTCGACGCTCGCCGGGCGCGCGGGCCGGGTGCCGGTGGCGATCACGATGTGCTCGGCCGTCACCAGCCGGTCCTGGCCAACCGCGTCGCGCACCGCGACGGTGTGCTGGTCGACGAAGCGCCCGGTGCCGGAGAGCAGCGCGACCTGGTTCCTGGAGAGCTGACTGCGGATCACATCGACCTCGCGGCCGACCACATGCTGCGTCCTCGCGGTCAGGTCCGCGACGGTGATGTCCTCCTTGAGCCGGTAGCTCTGGCCGTACAGATCCCGCTGGTTGAGACCGGTGAGGTAGAGCACCGCCTCCCGCAGCGTCTTGGACGGGATCGTGCCGGTGTGGATCGACACCCCGCCCAGCGAGTCCGCGCGGTCCACCACCGCCGCCCGCCGTCCGAGCTTGGCCGCCGCGATGGCCGCCTTCTGACCACCAGGACCTGAACCGATCACCAACACGTCGAAGTCGGGCACACCAGCGAGTGTGACAGTCGGCGGCCCGCCCCGGAAGGCTTTGCCGAACAGGGCCGCCCGCGGGCGTAGTCGCGCTGCCGCCGGTCCGCTACGTGACCGGCCGCCCCGCCCGCTGCCCGCCCCGTTCCCCGAACCGCTGCTCGCCCGGTTCCCCGACCCGTAACCCGACCGGCTACGTGACCGGCGCGAAGAGGTGCTGCGCCGCCACGGCCGCGCCGCCGCGCGCCCACTCCTCGAACGGCAGCGGGCGCAGCAGCAGATCGCACTCGGCGGCGGCGCCGAACGCCTGGGCGGCGAAGGTCTCGCGGATCTGGTCGGCGAACAGGTCGTAGGTCGCCACGCCCTCGCCGGAGATGATGATCCGCTCGGGGCCGATCAGGTTGGCGACCGAGGCGATGGCGAGGCCGAGCGCGTGCCCGGCGCGGGAGAACACGGCGCGGACCGCCTCGTCCCCGGCGTGCGCCAGCCGTACCGCTTCGGTCATCGTCAGCCCCGGATTCCCCGTGGCCTGCCTGGCCTGCTCGGTGATGGCGTGCGTGGACGCGACGGCCTCCACACAGCCGGTGTTGCCGCAGGTGCAGGTCCGCTCGGTGCCGCCGACCGGCAGGTGGCCCACCTCCCCCGACACGCCGTGAGCCCCCGACACCACACGCCCGCGGATGGAGAGTCCGCAGCCGATCCCGGCGCCGACGGTGATCAACGCGAACGAGTCCAGGCCCGCGCCCGCGCCGAACCACTGCTCGGTGACGGTCAGCGCGCGTACGTCGTTCTCGATCACCGTCGGTGTGCCGGTGGCGGTCTCGACGAGCTGAGCCAGCGCGACCCGGCGCCAGTTGAGGAACGGCGAGTACTGCACGATGCCGGTCTGCCCGTCGACATCGCCGGAGATGGTCACGCCGATGCTGTGCACGTCCTCGCCGTGCGCGGGCCCGGCCGCCGCGCGCAGCCGCTTGACCAGCCGGGCGATGGCCAGCACCACGGTGCCGACGTCCCGCGAGTCGAGGGTGACCCGGCGTGCCACGAGCGGCTTGGCCGTGAGATCGGCCAGTACGCCGATCAGCTCGTCCGCGGTCACCTTGACGCCGATGAAGCGGGCCCGCTCCGGGCGTACCGCGATCAGCGTGGCGGGTCTGCCGGTCGCCCGCTTCGGGGCCGGGGTGCTCAGCTCGGTGATCCAGCCGTCGCTCAGCAGCGGCGCCGTCACTTTGGTGACGGCCCCCGCGGACAGGCCGGTACGTCGGCCGGCCTCGGCCCGGGTGAGCGGCCCGTGGGCGAGCAGGGTCTGGAACACCAGGGCGGCGGCGGGCGGCTGATCGGCAAGAGTCACGTCTCCGACCCTACCTTTCCGCTGGAAGGTAAGGGAAGGCGAGAATGGCGCGAGGGGTGCACAGGATTCACAGAATCCGCCGGGAAACCAGGTGGTGACTATGTTGACGCTGGAAGGAAACTCTGGCTACAGTCGCCGCACTCCACAGCCGAACGGGGTCCGGGACGGCCCCGAACGGCAGGAGCGCGACCGGCGTTCCTCCCCTCCGGCCGCGGCCTGCGCACGGGGCGGCGTCCCCTCGGACCGCCCCGCGGGCGCAGGCGTCCACGCCAACCAACCCTCCTCGTCACCCGGCCCCGCCGTGCCCGCGCACGGTGCCGAGATGGAGCAGTCATGGCACCTTCCGATGGACCCGTACGCCTCAGCGCCCGTGCCGCCCGCGCCAGGGGCGGCGCCCGGAACGCCGTCCTCCCCGCCCTGCTGGCGGCCGGAGCGCTGATCGCGGCCTTCGCCGTACCGGCGTCCGCGTCGGCGCCCGCTGCCGCGCCCGGCTCCGCACCCGAGTCCGTACAAGCCGCCGTCTCCCGAGCCGCCCCCGCTCCCGACTCCACCCCGTCCTCGATCCTGGCCGCCAAGCCGTACATGGGCTGGAGCAGTTGGAGCCTGGAGTCGACCAACTTCCCCGGCTACGGCGGGATGAGCTGGCTGACCGAGGCGCATGTGAAGCAGCAGGCCGATGTGGTGGCCAAGAAGCTCAAGTCCCACGGCTACGAGTACATCAACATCGACTCGGGCTGGGTCGGCGGCTTCGACCACTACGGCCGTCCGATGCCCAATGCCACGACGTTCCCCGACGGACTGAAGGGCCTGGCGGACTACGTGCACGCCAAGGGCCTGAAATTCGGCGCCTATCTGGCCGTCGGGCTCTACTTCGACGCGTACAACGACGGGAAGTCGCCGGTCTACGGGGCACCGGGCTGTACGACCAAGGACATCGTCTACCCGGACCTGCGCAAGACCAGCGGCTGGGACGACGTCTCCTACCAGATGGACTTCTCCAGCCCGTGCGCCGCGAAGTACATCGACTCCGTCGCGGCCCAACTGGCGGGCTGGGGCGTGGACTTCCTCAAGGTCGACGGCGTCGGCCCCGGCTCCAACCAGGGCGACGCGGCCCACGACAACATCCCCGACGTCCAGGCATGGCACGCCGCGCTCCGGAAGACCGGCCGTCCGATGCAGTTCACGGTGTCCTGGTCGTTGAGTCATGACCGGGCGGACGTGTGGAAGCGGAACTCCAACGGGTGGCGGGTCGACACCGACGTGGAGTGCTACTGCGACACGCTGGTGACCTGGGACAACTCCGTCAAGCAGCGGTGGAACGACGTCGTCCAGTGGATCGACGACGCAGGCCCCGGCCACTGGAACAACCTCGACTCGCTCGACGTCGGCGCAGGCGCGATGGACGGCCTCACCGACGCCGAACGGCAGACCTACATGACGCTGTGGGCGGTCGAGTCCGCGCCGCTATACTCCGGCGACGACCTCACCCGACTCGACCCCTACGGCCTGAAGCTCCTCACCAACGACGAGGTGATCGCGGTCGACCAGGCGGGCAACCCCGCCAGGCCCGTCAGCCAGACCACCGACCAGCAGGTCTGGTACGCCCGCAACACCGACGGAACGTACACCGTCGCCCTGTTCAACCTCGGCAGCGCACCCGCCGACGTCACCGCGGACTTCGCCGACCTCGGCATCACCGGCAAGGCCGCCGTCCGCGACCTGTGGAGCCGCACCGGCCTCGGCAGCGCCTCGGGCCACCTGACGAAGAACCTGCCCCCGCACGGCTCCCGCCTGTTCACCCTCACCCCCGCCAAGAAGACCCCCGGCCCCGGCACGCCCCTCGGCGTCCACGGCACCGCGTCCACCGCCACCACCGTCTCCCTGGCCTGGAACCCGGTGAACACCGGCCCCGCCACCACGGGATACGACGTGTACGTCAACGGCCGCAAGGCCACCTCGACCGGCAGCACCTCCGCCACCGTCACCGGCCTCACCCCCGCCACCGGCTACACCTTCACCGTCACCGCCCACGACGCCAAGGGACGCCACTCCGCGCCCGGCAAACCGGTTCCGGTCACCACCCCCGCCCCCGGCGGACGCGTCACCTACGAGGCGGAAGCCCCCGCCAACACCCTCACCGGAAACGCGAGCATCACCGACTGCCCCGCCTGCTCCGGCGGAAGGAAAGTCGGCAACCTCGGCGGGGACAGCGCGGTCGCCATCAACCACGTGACAGCGCCGAAGGACGGCACCTACCTGCTCACGCTCGGCTACGCGGACGGGTCCTCCGGCCGCACCGCCGTGGTCACCGCGGGCGGCTCGTCGTTCCAGCTCCCGCTGCCCGGCGGCAACGACAACAACTGGGGCGTGGCGCGGTCCGTGACCGTGCCGGTCCACCTGAAGGCGGGCGACAACACCGTCACCTTCGGCAACCCGGCCGACTACGCCTCGGACGTCGACCGCGTCACCGTCTGACCCCGGTCGCCGTCCCGCGGTTGGGGTGCGGCAGCCGCCACGGCTGCCGCACCCCACCGGCGGCGCCCTGGTGCCCGATGACGATGATGGTCACCGGACCTGCGGAAAGGACTCATTCATGACCACCATCCCCGCGCGGATCGTCACCCTGCGCGCGGCAGGCGCCGCCCTCGTCGTGGAGCTCGGCGAGCCGGTGCCCAGAGTCCTGCACTGGGGCGCCGACCTCGGCGATCTCTCGGACGCCGACCTCGCCGCGCTGAGCCTGACCGCCGAGGGCGCGGTGCTCAACAACTCCCTCGACGTCCCGCGCCGGTTCACCGTCTGGCCCACCGAGGCCGACGGCTGGTCCGGCAGCCCCGCCCAGCAGGGCCACCGGGCGGGCACCGCGACCACCCCGCGGCCGTCCCTGACCGGCGCCGAGCAGTGCGAAGTGCCCGGCGGCGGCGGTGAGTTGGTGATCCACCTGCGGGACGAGGTCAGCGACCTGGCCGTCACCGTCACCTACCGCCTGGAGCCGTCGGGCGTGCTCGGGGTGCACGCCGAGCTGACCGCGGGGCAGGCGGCGGGCTCCAACACGGACCCGGCGCCGTACGACCTGTCCGCGCTCGGCCTGCTGCTGCCGCTGCCCGAACGCGCCGGTGAGGTACTGGACTTCACCGGCAAGTGGAGCAGGGAACGCTCCCCGCAGCGCCGCCCGCTGCACTACGGCTCGTACGTCCGCGAGGTCCGGCGCGGCAAGCCCGGCGTCGACTCGCCGTACCTGCTGACCGTCGGCGTGCCCGGCTTCGGCTTCCGGGACGGCGAGGTGTGGGGCCTGCACGTCGGCTGGAGCGGCGACCAGCGGTATCTCGTCGAGCGGCTGCCGGAAGGCGCGGGCAGCGACCACGCCGTGGTGCTCGGCGGCGGCGAACTGCTGCGCGCGGGCGAGGTACGGCTGGCACCGGGGGAGTCGTACACCTCCCCGGTCTGCTGGTTCGCCTGGTCCGACGCGGGCCTCGACGGGCTCGCCGACCGCTTCCACACCCTGCTGCGCGCCCGCCCCACCCACCCGGCCACCCCGCGCCCGCTGATCCTCAACAGCTGGGAGGCGGTCTACTTCGACCACGACCTGGACCGGCTGCTGCGGCTGGTCGACCGGGCCGCCGAGGTCGGCGTCGAGCGCTTCGTCCTGGACGACGGCTGGTTCAAGGGCCGCCGCGACGACACCGCGGGCCTCGGCGACTGGACGGTGGACGCGACCGTCTGGCCCGACGGCCTGACCCCGCTGGCCGACCACGTCCGCTCCCTCGGCATGGAATTCGGCCTGTGGGTCGAGCCGGAGATGGTCAACCTCGACTCCGACCTCGCCCGCGAGCACCCGGGCTGGATCCTCGGCCCCTCGGCGGGTCTCGGACCCAGCTCCCGGCACCAGTACACGCTCGACCTCGCCAACGAGGACGCCTGGCAGTACCTGCTCACCTCGCTCGACACCCTCGTCGGCCGGTACGGGATCGGCTACCTGAAGTGGGACCACAACCGCGAGCTGCACGAGGCGGTCGAGCGCGGCCCCGGCGGCGTCGACCGGCCCGGAAGCCGCGCCCAGGTCCTCGCGCTGTACCGGCTGATCGACGCGCTCAAGGCCCGCCACCCGGGCCTGGAGATCGAGAGCTGCGCCAGCGGCGGCGGCCGGATCGACCTCGGCATCCTCGCCCGTACCGACCGGGTGTGGGCCTCGGACTGCAACGACCCGGTGGAACGGCAGACCATCCAGCGCTGGACCGGCCAGCTGCTGCCGCCGGAACTCTTCGGCGCGCACGTCGGCCCCACGCCCAGCCACACCACGAGCCGTCCCGGCACCGACACCTTCCGGATGGCCACCGCCCTGTTCGGCCACGCGGGCATCGAGCAGGACCTCAGCCGCTGCACCCCCGAGGAGCTGGCCCGGCTCACCCACTGGTCCGCGCTCTACCGCGAGCAGCGCCCGCTGCTGCACTCGGGACGGGTGGTCCGCGCCGACCTCGCGGGCGGCGCCGTCCTGCTGCACGGCGTCGTCGCCGCCGACGGCTCGGCCGCGCTGTACGCGTGGGCCAGGATCGCCACCTCGCCCGAGGGCCAGTCGGGCCGCGTCCGGCTGCCGGGCCTCGACCCCGCCATCGCCTACCAGGTCCGCGTCCGCACCGAGATCGGCCTGCCCTCCTTCCACCAGACGACCGCACCGCCGTGGCTGGCCCGCGCCCTCGAGGGCTGGCTGCCGCTGCCTGGCGCCGTCCTGGCCACGGCGGGAATCCCCATGCCCACGCTCGACCCGGAGCACGCGATGCTCATCGAGGTGCGCACGGCACCCTGACCCGGCGGACCGGCGGACCGGCGGACCGGCGGACCGGCGGACCGGCGGACCGGCCGGCCGACGGGCGTACGGACCGGGGGAGCCCATTGGGGGAGGCATTCGTACCCCAGGTGTACGAATGTCGAATCCACCGGCGCAGGCGGCACGGCGAACCGCCCTCGAACGGGTCACGGACCCGCACGGAGGCGGTTCGCCCTGTTAGGCAGGAGTCGATGCCCGCCATCGAACCCTGGAGTCCCCTTGTCCTTCGCCACCGCTGCCCGCGAGGAGCCGACCGCCTGCCTGCCCGGCCCGGTGCCCGCCCAGAGCGACGGCGCCACGGCGCGGCCATTCGCCCGGATCAGTGAGTGGCATCTGGAGTACGAGGGCTTCCGGTACACCTGCCGGATCAGGCACCACGAACGGCCGGTCGACGCCCCCCTGCTGATCCTCGGCGGCTCCTCCCAGGACCGGCACTCGTGGATGCGGCACGAGCAGCGGATCGGCACCGCGGCCGACGTGATCACCGTCGACCTGCCGGGCTACGGCACCGCCGACTTCCTCCCGGCGTTCTACGGCATCGACTTCCTGGCCGCCGTCGTCCGGCATCTGCTGGACGAGCTGGTCGTGCCCGCCGTCAACCTCGTCGCGGCCTGCTTCGGCGGCGCCGTCGGCCTGCGCTTCGCCCAGCACTACCCGGCGCGGGTCGAGCGGCTGTTCTTCGTCGGCATGACGACCCGGATCCCGCCGGACTACGCGGCGGCCATGGAACGCTGGGACGGCATGATCGACCGCGGCGAGACCGACCGGATCGCCCGCGAGCTCACCGACCGCTTCATGTCCCCGCCCGGCACCGGCCGGGTACGCAAGCACGCGGCCGTCGCCCGCCTGGTGTACGGCGGACTGATCGGCCAGGACGCCGAGCAGTTGCGGAAGTCCGCCGAGCACAACAAGCGGCTGATGCGGCACGAGTGGTACCGGCCGGAGCCCGTACCCGCGGTGCCCAGCCTGGTCGTCACCGGCGAGTACGACACGCTGTGCACCCCGGAGATGGGCCGCGAGGTCGCCGCGGTGCTGCGCGCGGCCACCTTCCTGACCATCGATGAGACCGACCACCTCGCGCCGGTCGAGCGGATCGCGGACTTCGCCGACCTCGTCACCCGCTTCTGCGCCGGCCACCCGCTGGACGACCTGCCGTACTGCAGCGCCCCCGAGTCGGCCGCGGCCGGCACGCTCCGGGAACCGGCCGTGGCCTGGCGCGGCCGACCGTAAGACCGGCGGTATGAGCGACTGTAAAGCCCGGCGATGATGACCGGCGGTGACGGGAGTCCGAAAGGGCAGGGGACCCGCGCTACGGGGTCGGGATGCCCGCGGGCTTGTTCGGCAGGCCGAAGCGGACCGGGACGCCGGGGGAGTACAGCACGCTGACCGGGTCCCCCAGCGGCCGGGCCAGACCGGCGGCCGTCACCACGTCCTCGTCCAGGGACAGCAGCTCGGCGCGGTGCAGCGGCCAGCGCGGATGGGCGTTGGGCAGATACACCGGCCGCCCGAAGAAGGCGTTGTGCATGCCCCAGCGGGCGGTGAGGAAGTGTTCGAGTTCCGTGGGCTCCGCCACCGGCTCACCGATCCGTACGCTCAGCGAGGCCCGCGCGCCGCGCGGCCCCGGCCAGCGGCGGGAACTGGTGTACGTGATGGTGTCGGCGTCCCGGCGCACCGACATCCGCGACCACAGATAGGGCAGCCGGAAGACGCCCCGGCCCACGACGACCGGTATCAGCCGGGACGCGTCCAGCGACCGGAACACCACACCGCGCCGCCCCCGCTCGTCCACCGAGTACAGCCGCACATTCGTCTCGGGGAAGGTGCCCAGATACGGCACACCGGGCAGCCGGAACCAGCCGACCCGGCGCATGCGGAAGGCGACCAGACCCACGTACGTGACGCCGTGCAGGGTGTCGGGCCGTACGCCCGGCGGCAGCAGCGGTGCCACCAGCCCAGGCTCCACCGGCCAGTGCACGAAAGCCAGGTCCAGCCACCACTGCGTCATCAGCGGCTCGGCCGCGGCGCCGGGCGGCGCCTCGGCCACGATCGGCTCCGCGTCGGCGGGGATGGTGGACACGCCGTCCAGCATGCCACCGCCGCGTCACCCGCCCGGCTCCGGGGGACGGCCGGTCAGCTCGGGCGGTAGCGGATCTCCAGCATCAGACAGCCCGGGCCCGTGCGGTACGGGCCGTGCGGCATGCCGGGAGGGCGGGAGGCGAAGTGGCCGCTGGCGAAGGTCTTCCCCAGGGTCAGATCCTCCAGCTCGCCTTCCAAGAGATAGACCTCCTCGTAGTAGGCGTGCCTGATCACCCCGGCGGCGGAGGTGTCGAGCCCCGGCTCCCAGCGTGCGAGCCGGGTCAGCTCCGCGCCGTCGGCGGCCGGGTCGGCGGACAGCACGCGCTCGCTGACGCCCGGCGAGCCCTCCGCCGGGGTCCACGGGATGTCCGCGGCGGCGAGGAATTCGTGTTCGTCCTTCACGGGGGAGACCTCTTTCAGCACGGGTACGGGGGTGCGGGCGCCGGCCTCGAATTCGGTTGACCGACGCATGCGGCCGGTATAGCAATGCCGGGTGATAGAAGGCGAGAAAATCCAGCTCAGAGCCAGGATCGAGAGCGATGTCCCGGTGCTCCACGCCGAGTTGCAGGACGACGTGGTGGGCAGGTCCCGCTCCGACTCCCGCCCCTGGCGCCCCATATCGCCGGGCACGGCGGACTCACCGTACGCGGTGAACGGGCTTCCTCCGGAGGTGGTCGTCTTCTCCGTGGTGGAGACGCGGACGCGGGAGCTGGCGGGCGCGGCCTCGATGTGGGGAATCGACACCCACAACCGGCTCGCCCACCTCGGGATCGGTCTGCGCCCCGCCTACCGCGGTCGCGGCCTCGGCACCGACGTCGTGCGCGCGCTGTGCCACTACGGCTTCGTCGTGCGCGGTCTGCACCGGATCCAGCTCGAAACCCTCGCCGACAACACCGGGATGATCACCGCGGCCACACGCGCCGGATTCCGTGTCGAGGGAACGCTGCGCCGGGCGGCCTGGGTGTACGGCTCCTTCCTCGACGAGGTGGTCCTCGGGCTGCTCGCCGACGAGTGGACCCCGTAGGGCGGACTCACCGCGTCCGGCTCATGGACGTACGGTCAGTCGGTCAGTCGGTCAGTCGGTCAGTCGGTCAGTCGGCCGGTCAGCCGGTCGGCCGGGGAGACCGGCGGACGGCCGCGCGGCGCGGTTCACATGCCCTCGCGTACGCGGCAGGAAGCGGCCGACCCGCCTGGTCGGGAAGACGTATTGTCCGATATGCCCCGTTATGCTCGACGGTGTGAAGACGATCCGATCCCGCTGGCGCTCCTGGTGGCCGGACGTCCGATGGGATCCCGTCCTCCTGACCCCGCTCCTGCTGACCGTGATGATCATAGTGGTGGCGCTGGTCACTCCGACCGACTTCGCGATCAGCCGCCTGCTGCCCGCCGCTCCCGCGCTCGCCGCCTCCATGTGGCCGGTGCGCCCGACCGTCGCGCTGGGCGTAGTGGCGACCGCCGTGGTGGTCGGCGACTCGTTCATCATCGACTCCCCGAACATGCTGTTCACGGCCGGGGCGATCGCCGTGGTCACCGCCGCGGCCGGATACGCGGCGCACAGCCGGCTGCACCGCGAGGAGACCCTCACCCAGGTCAGATCGGTGGCCGACACCGCACAGGCGGTCGTCCTGCGGCCGGTGCCGCCCCGTGTCGGGAACGTGGACGTCGAGACGCTGTACGTGGCCGCCGCCGCGGAGGCCCGGATCGGCGGCGACTTCTACGCGGCGGCCGACACCCCGCACGGCGTACGCCTGCTCATCGGCGACGTCCGCGGCAAAGGGCTGAACGCGGCGGGCGCGGCCGGGGCGATCGCCAACAGCTTCCGCGACGCCGCCCACGACGAACCCGACCTCGCGGCGGTCGCGCGCAGGCTGGACAGGAGTGTGGTCCGCTACAGCGCGTCGATCCCCGGCGGCGACGCGCCCGAGCGCTTCGCCACCGCCCTGTTCGTCGAGATCCCGGCCGACGGCGGCCACGCCGTCCTCCTCAACTGCGGCCACCCGCCGCCGCTGCTGCTGCGCGGCGACCAGGCCACGTCCCTCGACCCGAGCGCCCCGTCACCGCCCTTGAACATGGCCGTGCTGATCGGATCCGACTACCGCATGGACACCGTCCCGCTGGTCCGCGGCGACCGGCTGCTGCTCTACACCGACGGCGTCATCGAGACCCGCGACGACACGGGCGCGTTCTTCTCGCTGCGCCGATGGGTGAGCGGCAGACCGCCCGTGGAGCCCAGGGAACTGCTCGACCAGCTCCGCGCCGAGTTGCTGCGCTTCAGCGACGGACAGCTCGACGACGACATCGCCGCCGTGCTCGTACGCTCCCGCGCGGGAGCGTGCGAATCGCGCGGTTCGGGCAGCGCGGACGGCTCGTCCGGCTCAGGTGGCGGCTCACCCGGTTCACGCGGCGCGGGTGAAGACGTGTGAGCGGCCGATCGGGGTGAAGCCCCGCCGCGCGTACCAGGTGCGCGGCCAGTCGTCCGCGTCCGCGATCAGGAACAGCAGCGGGCACCCGGCCGCCAGGTGCACGGCGGTGGCGAGATTGACGTCCGCGTAGCCGCGCCGCTGATGCGTGGTCGCGGTGACGACCTCCTCGATCTGCGCGATGCCCTCCGCCGGGTCGAGGTAGAGGTCGGTCCACGCGCCGACCGCCCCCTGCTCGTCCCTGACCGCCAGGAAACGCACCTGGTCCGCGCCCCGCAGCCGGGCGGCGCGGCGGTCGGTGAGCTGGCGCAGCACCTCGTCGTCGGCCTTCGGCAGCCACTGCCGCGTCTGGCGCAGCACGGCGGACCGCAGGGCCCGCGGCGTGACGGTCTCGGCGGCCGGGTCCGGCGCGGGCGCGGGACCCGAGTGCCGCATCACCAGTTCCGTCTCGTGCTCGTAACCGGCCGCGAGCAGCGTCGGCGCGCACAGCACACCGAACTCGTCGTCCAGCACCGAGATCCGGCGGTGCGGCAGATGGGCGAGTACGGCGTCGGCGAACGCGGGCAGCTCGTCCACCGCCACCGGTCCCTCCACGACGATCTGATTGTGCTCGTGGGAGGCGGCGTACGCGCCGTTGAGGACCGCCGCGCCGCCGGGGAACTCGACGACGCACCGGGCCTGCCGCCGCTGGAAGGCGGCGCGGAAGGACGCGATGCGGTGCAGATCGACGGCGGAGACCTCGACGGCGGGCATACCGCCCAGTCTAGGAACACCTGGTCACGGCGCCGCAAGCGCATTTCCCGCCGCCCGCGCGCCGTACCGCTGCCTGGGGGAGGCGCGACCGGTCGGCCGTCACTCCCCGATGTCCTCGTACCAGAGCTCGGGCCGCGCCGCGATGAAGTCCCGCATGAGCGCGACGCAGTCGGGGTCGTCCAGCAGCGTGATCCGCACGCCGTGCTCCGCGAGCCAGTCGTGGCCGCCGGAGAAGGTGCGCGCCTCGCCGATCACCACATGGCCGATGCCGAACTGCCGGATCAGTCCCGAGCAGTACCAGCACGGGGACAGCGTCGTCACCATCGTCGTGCGCCCGTATCCGCGCAGCCGTCCGGCGGCCCGGAAGGCCGAGGTCTCGCCGTGCGCCGACGGGTCGCCGTCCTGCACCCGGCGGTTGTGCCCGCGGCCCAGCACGTGCCCGTCCTGGCCGAAGAGGGCCGCGCCGATCGGGATGCCGCCCCCGGCGAGCCCGGCGCGGGCCTCCTCCAGGGCCGTGGCCAGCATCGTTGTCGGGTCCGGGGCCGCCGCGTCAGTCATGTGCCCACTGTGGCCGCGGGGGAGCGCCGCCGCAATGCCGTCGGCGGCGGACGGCCCGAGGTGCGGAACCGGTCCCTTCCCCCGTGGCCCGGCGCGGACGCCGTGCAAGGGTAGTGACAGGCGTGGCCCGCGTTGCTTCAATGCAGCAAGCGCTTTCCGTCCCCGTTTCCCTGGAGCCGCCGCCGTGCCGATATCCCGTCGTGTCCTGCTCTCCTCGGTCCCGGCGGCGAGCCTGACGGCCCTGGTCGCACCCTTGCGCGCGCGAGCCGCGGACGGCCCGGTCCCGGCGGGCGGCGCGCACGGCGCGAGCGCGGACCAGGCGGCGCTCGTCGCCAACACGGTGGCGGTCTTCGCCGGTACCGCCGAGTCCAACGTTCGCCCCGAGGTCGCCGCGAAGCTCACCGCGATCGAGGCGACCGCCCGCGCCAGGCTGGCCGCGCTGGGCACGGCAGGAGCGCACCAGCTCTTCGGCGGCCTGACGCTCGGCACCAGCGACACCAACCTGACGACGTCGTTCCAGTACCTGTACGAGACGGCGCTCGCGACCCGCGTACCCGGCGCGCCCGGCGGTCCGGGCTCCGGACTGCGCGACGACGTGGCCGTGCAGCGGCGCGTCATCGACGGCCTGGCCTTCCTCTACGACGGCTACTACGGCGACCAGGCGAAGGGCTACTACGGCAACTGGTTCAACTGGGAGATCGGCATCTCCACCCACCTCACCAAGACGCTGCTGCTCCTCCAGGACGCCCTCGCCGCCTACCGGCCCGACCTCACCGCCGCGTTCGTGGCCGCCATGGACGCCTATCTGCGCAATGGCGAGGACGGCGACGTCGACCTCGACTCGCGCTTCCACACCGGCGCGAACCTCGCCGACATCACCACCAACCGCATCCTGCAAGGCGCGGTCCTCGGCGACGACGCCCGCACGTCCAAGGCCGTCGCCGACCAGTTGACGGTCTTCGCCACGATCGACCCGTACGGCCTGCGGCACGGCGTCACCGACGGCTTCTACGCGGACGGCTCCTTCATCCAGCACGCCTCCGTCGCCTACACCGGCTCGTACGGCACCGGGCTGCTGAGCCGCGTCGTGCAGACCGTCCGGATGCTCGACGGCACCAGCCATGTGCAGGGCGACGACCTGATCGGCGTCGTGCAGGGCTGGATCGCCGAGGGCTTCGCCCCGCTGATCTTCGAGGGGTGGATGACCGAGATCGTCAAGGGCCGCGCGATCTCCAGGACCACCACCGGGTACGCGGACGTCGCCACCGTCGTCGAGGCCGTCACCGGAATATCCGCCTACGCCTCCGCGAACGACGCGGCGGCGCTGGCCGGTTACGTCCGCTACGTACGGCAGACCTCGCGGGCCGCCCTCGACCCGGTCACCTTCGTCTCCCCGACGACCGTCGTCCGCTACGCCGACATCCTCGCCGACACCTCGGCCCCGGCGCGCGACCTCGTCCCGGCCGCGCACCACGCGGCCCTCAACTCCATGGACAGGACCGTCCACCGCCGCCCCGGCTACGCCTTCGCGCTGGCCCGCAGCTCGGCCAGGATCAGCAAGTACGAGTACATGAGCGGCGAGAATCTGCTGCCGTGGTTCCAGGGCGACGGCGCCCACTACCTCTATCTCACCGGCCAGGACCAGACCCGCGCCTACGGCATCGACTACCTCACCGCCGTGTCGCCCTACGGCCTCGCGGGCGTCACCGCCCCCGTCGAGACCCGGCGCAGCGTGCCCGAGCTGTACGGCACCGCCTGGTACGACAACCCCGACCAGGGCTTCACCGCCTCCTCCGAGTCGCAGAACACCTACGTCTACTTCCCGCGCGCCACCAACGCCCTCTCCGGCGGCGCCACCCTCGGCGCGTACGGGACGGCCGCCTTCGTGCAGTCCGACGACGCCGCCTACGCGGCAGAGCGGGCCGGGCTCCTGCCGGACGACTTCGTCGTCTACCGCAACGCGGACGCCACGAAGTCCTGGTTCATGCTCGACGACGAGATCGTCGTCCTCGCCGCCGGAGTCGGCGACGGCGCGGGCCGCGCGGTGACCACGACGCTCGACACCCGGATCGCCGACCCGGCGGACCCGGTCACCCTCACCGGGCGGCTGCGCGACGGCGCCCCGTGGTCCGGCACCGGCACCGCGCCGCTGGCCTGGCTGCGCTACGCCGACGCGGGCCAGGGCACGGCCGTGGGGTACGTCTTCCTCGACGGCTTCGAGGACCGGCGACAACCGGACCGGGGACACGGGCGGTCCGGACCGCGCACCACCGTCGCGCTGGACACCGTCGCCCGCAGCCGCCGCGTCGTCCGTACCTCCAACCCCGACACCACCGTGACCAAGCAGGTCTTCGCCGTCCGCGTCGAGCAGGCCGCCGGAGCGCGGCCGGTCTCCGTGGCGTACGCCCTGGTCCCGCACGCCACCGAGGCGCGTCTGCGGTCGTACGCCCGCGGCCCGCTGTCGGTGGTCGCCAACTCCACGGCGGCGCAGGCGATACGCCACCGCGACCTGGGCCTGCTCGCCGTCAACACCTTCACCGCGGGTTCGCACCACGCCGAGCGGCTCTCCGTCGAAGGGCCCGCGTCCGTCCTGCTGCGCGAGGACCGGCGCGGCGTGGTCTCCCTCGCCGTCGCCGACCCGACCACGCAGCGCGACCGGATCACGCTCGTCCTCCGGGGCCGTCCGCTGCGCGCGGTCACCGCCGACGACGGCGTGCGCGTCTCCCGTGTGCCCGGCGGCACCCGCGTCGAGGTGACCACCCGGCACGCGTACGGCCGCAGCTTCACGGCCACGCTGCGCTGACCGCCTGGCCCGGCCGGTCCCCGGGAACCGCGGCGACCGCCGCGGGCGCTGTGCGTCGCGGGTCCCGGTAAGGGGTCGGCAAAGGATCGGCGCGGACCGCCCGCGTGTCCGATTCGCCCGCATGCCGTTCGTCTACAGTCGTGTAGTCGTCGGCCTGTCGGGGCTCGCCGCCCTGGTCGGCGCGTGCTCGGGGCCGTGCTGTGCGGAGAGCGGAATCGGCCTGCGCGCCGGGAGAGTTGCGGTCCTGTGGAACAACCTGTGGAGCAGCGGTCCGCGCGTGCGCGGACGGTCGGAGCGGTGCCGTACGAGTCGGCGGGCGCCGGTCCCGTACGGCACCGGCGGACGGGGCGGAGCGGCCTCGCGGTCGGCGGCGCCCTGAGCAAGGTGCCGGAGGTGACCGCCTGGTTCTGGCTGACCAAAGTGCTCACCACCGGCATGGGCGAGACGACCTCGGACTTCCTGGCCCGCGCGCTCGGCCCGGTCGTCGCGGGCGGCCTCGGCCTGATCGGCCTGGTGGCGCTGCTGGTCGCCCAGTTCCGCGCGCCGCGCTACTCGCCGTGGATCTACTGGTCGGCGATCGTCATGGTCAGCGTCTTCGGCACCATGGCCGCCGACGTCGTGCACGTGGTGGCCGGGGTACCGTACGCGGTCTCCACGGTGGCCTTCTCGCTGATCCTCGCGGCCGTGCTCACCGCCTGGTACGCCAGTGAGGGGACGCTGTCCATCCACAGCGTCCGCACCCCGCGCCGCGAGGCGTTCTACTGGGCGACCGTCCTGACCACCTTCGCGCTCGGCACCGCGGCCGGCGACCTCACCGCGGGCAGCCTGCACCTGGGCTACTTCTCCTCCGGCGTCGTCTTCGCCGTCCTGATCGCCGTACCGGCGCTCGCGGGCCGCTTCCTCGGGCTCAACGCGGTGGCCGCCTTCTGGTGGGCGTACATCCTCACCCGCCCGCTCGGCGCGTCCTTCGCCGACTGGATGGGCGTACCCCTCCACCGCGGCGGCCTCGGCTGGGGCACGGGACCGGTCAGCCTGGTGCTCGCCGTCCTGATCGCCGCGCTGGTGGGCTTCCTGGCGGTCAGTCACCGCGACCTGCCCGCGAACGCGGGCGCGTAGCACCGGACGTGACGCGCGGTCGCCCGCGCCGCCGCCGGGATCCGGCGGCGGCGCGGGGGCCGAGGAAGCTGTCCACCGCCCCCGCGCCGAATTTCTGCACGATGCTGTACGCCAGCACCGGCATCAACACCTGCGGATGCGCGGGAAGATGAGTCGCCGCGAGCACCGCGCTCGCGCTGCTGTTGTTCATCCCCGAGGCCAGCGTGATCGCGACCGTGTCGGCCCGGTCACTGCGCAGACCGCGCGCCAGACCCCAGCCGACGGCCAGCGCCGCGAGGCACGCCAGGGCCGCCACACCGACCGACGCGGCGATGAACGCCACCTGCGGGTGCCGCAGTTGACCGCCCAGCGCGCCGCACGCGTTGGCGTACGTCAGCAGCAGTGACGCCAGCAGCGCGGCCAGCTTCAGACCGGGAAGCGCGCGGTCCCGCCGCTCCCGCGACGTCATCCGCTGCGCCAACAGCCCGGCCAGGCACGGCGCGACGACCCCGGCCAGCGCGAAGGCGCCGCTGCTCGCACCGGCCATCCGCCCCAGATCGTGGGCGTAGTGGCCGTGCGCGAAGACGGCGGCCATGGAGAGCGTCAGCGGGGTGGTCAACGGGCTGAGCAGCGTGGAGGCGAGCACGATGCCGACCACCAGCGCGTGGTTGCCGCCCGCCCGGCCGCCCCAGACCGTCGCGCCCCCGGCCACCGGCATGGCGCCGACGAGCGCGATCCCGGTCAGCAGCCCGCTGCCGCCGTCGGTGTCGGGCGAGAACCGCAACAGTCCCGCCAGCAAGGGCAGGACGAGCAGCGGCACGGCCGCGTTCACCGCCGTACCGGTCATCAGCGCCCCCGGGCGCCTGGCCAGCGCGGGCAGCCGCCGCACCGGCACCTGAAGGGCCGCCGTGAACAGCACGAACGCCAGTAGCGCCGAGGGCGGCGACAGCGCGGCGGCCGGTACGCCGACCCCGCGCGGCGCGCTCCACCGCAGGTGCCGTAGCCACAGACCGGCGGCGGGAGCGACCGTCGCGACGGCGTAGGCCAGGGCCATCAGCCAGGTCAGGGACCGTTGGACGCGCGCGAGGGCGCGGGGGACGAAGGGAGCACGCACGGGCTGTCGTTCCTGTCTGCTGCGATACGGCACGGGGGACCGGGGGACGCCGGTGACCGGCGCGGGCCGCGTATCAGCGCAGACAGGACGGTGGCAGCCGCGTACGTCATCAGGCGGTTTCCGCCGCCCGCCGGTCCTGCTGGGCGGGCTCGTCCAGCGGCGTGTGCGGTGCGGGCCGCTGGTCCTTGCGGGTCCGGGTCAGATAGACGACCAGCGCCAGGATCGTGGCCAGGAACAGTGCGCTGGTGCCCACCGTGCCGAGGCCGAGACCGCCGTCCGCGCGCGGCTGCGAGAGGTAGTCGCCCAGGGACGCGCCCAGCGGCCGGGTCAGGATGTACGCCAGCCAGAACGCGAGCACGGCGTTCAGCCGCAGCCGGAAGTGCGCCAGCGCGACCACCGCGATGACCGCGCCGAAGGCGAGCGCGGAGAGCCAGTAGCCGAGGTTCATCCGCTCCGCGACCAGGTCGCCCGCCGCCGTGCCCAGGGCGAAGGTGAACAGGATCGCCAGCCAGTAGAACGCCTCACGGCGCGGGGTGCGGATGCTGTGGATCGACAGCGTCCGCTCGACGGCGAACCAGAGCGCGAAGGTCGCCGCCAGGACGACCGCGAAGACCGCGGTCGTGGTGGTCAGCGCCACCCCGAGGTTGTCGGTCAGATTGTCCGTGACCAAGGTGCCCACCACGCTGATCAGCACCACCGCGAGCCAGTACACGCCCGGCACGTACCGCCGTACCCGGAACTGCGCCACCAGGGCCGCCACCAGCAGCACCGACATCACGTACGTCGTGTTCGTCAGGCCCATGTGGAGATTGGTGTTGAGATAGTCCGCCGCGGTCTCGCCGACCGTGGTGCACAAGACCTTGATCAGCCAGAAGTAGACGGTGACTTCCGGCACCTTGTTGAGCATCGTGCGCACCCCGGGCGCGGAGCCCGAGCGTTCCATGGTCGTTGTCATGCCGCGCAGGCTGGCACGCGGCGCCTGAACACAACCTGAGCGCCGCCCCGCCTCCGGCCGCCCGGCCCTTCCCCGACGTGCCCGGTCGTCAATACTGGGCCCATGACCGCCCACTGCGTCCTGATCGTCGAGGACGACCACGGACTGCGCGACGTCCTCGCCCGCGGCCTGCGCGAAGAGGACTTCGAGGTGCTCACCGCCGCCGACGGCGCGAGCGCGCTGCGTACGGTCGGCCCGCGCGTGGACGCGGTCGTCCTCGACGTCGGCCTG
The DNA here is from genome assembly GCF_042955955.1 of Streptomyces sp. NPDC008317. NCBI lineage: Bacteria > Bacillati > Actinomycetota > Actinomycetes > Kitasatosporales > Streptomycetaceae > Streptomyces > Streptomyces sp. NPDC008317. Next base: position 65,938 of record NZ_JBIBFQ010000007.1, on the reverse strand, counting down.
CCCGACTCCGACGGGCGGGACGTCTGCCAGGCCATGCGCGCCGTCGGCATCGAGGCCGCCGTGCTCTTCCTCACCGCGCACGACGCGCTGCACGACCGGCTGTCGGGCTTCTCCTCCGGCGGCGACGACTATCTCGCCAAGCCCTTCCACCTGGCCGAGCTGACCGCCCGCCTGCACGCGGCGCTCCGCCGCGGCAACCGCGTGGCGGCCCGCGAGGTCGAGGGACTGCGCCTGGACCCCGTCACGCACGCGCTGTCCGCGGACGGCGGCGCGGCCGTACCCCTGACCCCCACCGAATTCCGCATCCTGGCCTGCCTGATGGCCGCGCCCGGCGCCGCCGTACGACGGCACAGCCTGGTACGGGCGGCGTGGCCGCACGGCGCCCAGGTCAGTGACAACACCCTCGACCAGTACGTGTCGCGGCTGCGCCGCAAGCTCCGTGAGACGGGCAGCACGCGCGGCATCGACACCGTGCGCGGCATCGGATACCGGTTCGCGTGAGGCCGCCCGCCCGCGTGAGACGTCCGGGCCGGGCGGAACGCCCGAGCCGCGCCGGGCAGCAGCCGCGCGCGGGGCGGCCGCGCCGCCGGGGTCTGTCCGGCACGCTGCCCGCGACCCTGCGCGGCCGACTGGCGCTGCTCGCCCTCGTCACCACCGTGCTGTGGGTGGCGCTGCTCACCGCCGCGTTCAACGTCGCGCTGCACGAGATACTGCGCCGCCAGGCCGACGACCTGCTGCGCACCCGCGCCGCGGCCGTCGCCGCGACCGTCGACATCCGCGCCGACGGGACCATCGCCGTCCGGGAACCGGGCGACGACGGCGCGCTCGACAGCGGCATCTGGATCTACCGCGGTGCCCACGTCGTCGAACGCCCCGCCGCTCCCGAACCGCTCCAGCGCCGCGCGGACGCCCTCGCGGGCGAGGGGACCCGATTCGCCGACACCTCCACCCCGCGCTCGACCCGGCTGTACGCGATGCCGTTGAGCAGCAGGGGAGTTCAGGTCGCCACCGTCGTGGCCGCCGCGAGCCTGGAGCCGTATCTGCTCACCGCCCGTTCGGCGCTGGCCGGTTCGCTCGGCCTCGCCCTGCTGCTGGTCGGCGGCGTCTACCTCGTCACCCGCATGGTGATCGGCCGCGCCCTGCGCCCGGTCAGCACCATGAGCGACCAGGCGTCCCGCTGGAGCCGGTACGGCGCGGCGCAGCGCTTCGGCGCGCGGGAGGCCAGGCCCGCGGAACTGGCCGCGCTGGCCGCCAATCTGGACCAGCTCCTCGACCGCCAGGCGGCCGTCCTGCGGCACGAACAGCAGCTCACCGCCGAGCTCTCCCACGAACTGCGCAATCCGCTGGCCCGGATCACCGCGGAGACGGACTGGCTCACCGCCCGCCCCCGCACCGCGGACCAGTCCTGCTCCTCCCACCAGGCCATCGCCGCCGCGGCCACACAGATGGCGCAGATCTGCCGGACACTGCTCAGCGAGGCCCGGCAGCCGTCCGCGGCGGCGGCGGGCCGCTGCGCCGCCCTCGACGTCGCCCGCGCGGTCGCCGACCGCAGCCGCGCCGAACACCCCGAGGCGCCCCCGGTCACGGCGTCCGGCGAGCCGGTGGACGTCGGCGTCACCCCCGAACTCCTCGAACGCGTCCTCGCCCCGCTGCTCGACAACGCCCGCCGCTACGCCGCCCGCGCGATCGCCCTCGAATGCGTCCGACTCCCCGACGGCGCGCGGGTGTTCGTCGCCGACGACGGCCCCGGCGTCCCCGCCGAACACGCCGAGGCCGTCTTCGAGGCGGGCCGCCGCTTCGGCTCGGAGACGGACGCCCACGACGGCGCCGGGCTCGGCCTCCCCCTGGCCCGCCGCCTCGCCCGTGCGGCGGGCGGCGACATCACCCTGGTCCCCGCACCGCGCGGAGCCCGCTTCCAGGTGACACTCCCGCCGGGCTAGGGTCCGTTCCGCGGATCACGAACAGCCCCCGGCCCCTTCGGCCCTGGCACGCCCGCCCGTGCCCGGCGTCGTCAGGACCGGCGGCCGCGCGGGCGCCGCGCCGGGCGGGTGCCGGGAGCGGCGCCGGTGGCCTGCCCCGAGGCGTGATCGCGCAGCAACCTCTCCAGCAACCTCTCGTCCTCCGCGGGCAGTTCGGAGACGAAGCGGGCCAGGACGGCCGCGCGGTCGCCGCCGGCTTCCAGCAGGTCGCGCATGCCGGCCGCCGCGTGGCCCGCCTCGTCGCGCACGGGGGAGTAGAGGTAGCCGCGTCCGGCGCGCTCGCGGGTGACCAGGCCCTTGTCGTGGAGGCGGGTGAGGATCGTCAGGACGGTGGTGTAGGCGGGTTCGCCCGCGACCTGTTCGCGTACGGCGCCCGCCCCGGCCGGCTCGCCGACGGCCCACAGCGCCGCGAGGACTTCGCTCTCCAGCTCGCCCGGCGCGCGTCGCCCGGCGGCCGGGCCTTCCTGCTCGGCCACGCTTCCCGCTCCTTCGTAGGAATCCTCACGGTACTACGGCACGACCTGGCCGCCCCGGCCCCGGCCGCCCGACCAACCGGCCACCGCGAGACCCCCGTGATCGCGCAACGGGCCGACCGTCAGGCCGCGTTCCTGACAGAAGTCGAGAAGGCGGGGGAGCGCCCCGAGCGTGTTGCGCCACGACCCGGTGGCCGAGGCGCAGTCGGAGTCGTGGAGCAGGACGGTGCCGCCGCCGCGCAGGTCGCGAGTGACGGTGTCGAGGACGGTCCGCGGCGTCGCGCGCCCGCGCCAGTCCTCGCCCCAGGCGGTCCACAGCACCGGCGTGAGTCCGAGGCGGCGGCAGGCCAGATGCGTACCGGCGGTCATGACGCCGTACGGCGGCCGGTAGAGCGTCGGCGCGCCGCCGGTGAGGCCGCCGACGAGGTCGCGGGCGCGGGCCAGGTCCTCGTACGTGGTCCAGGGGCCGCGCAGCAGCGCGGGCCGGTGGGTCCAGCCGTGGATCGCGACCTCGTGGCCCGCCTCGTACATCTCCGTGACGAGGCCGGGGGAGCGGACGGCCATCGAGCCGAGCAGGAAGAAGGTGGCCCGCACGCGGCGGGTGTCGAGCAGTCGCAGGAAGTGCGGGGTGGACAGGTGGTCGGGGCCGTCGTCGAAGGTGAGCGCCACGCTGTCGGGCCGTCCGCGTCCCGACAGCCGCGGCATGAGCCGGTTGCGCAGCGGCCCGAAGGTCGACAGCGCGGGCCCGGCGTACGCGGCGGCCAGCGCGGACGCGGCCACCGCACCCGTGCGCAGGACGGTACGGGCGACGATCCGCCGGTCGGAATGAGGAGTCACGGTGATCGGCCTCCTTGCGGGTGTGGGCAGCGGGAGCCGGGCATGCCGGACCCGCGCCCCGCGGTGACCTCGGCGGACGGCCCCGGCCGGGGGCTGCCCGCGAATCTACTACACGTTGTAGAAGGTGGGCGAGGTGCCCGTCGATCGGAGGGCGCGCGGGGCGAGCGGCGGCGGTCTCCCGAATCCACGGACGGGCAACATTGGATCTTGCGAGAGAAAGTAGAGATTGAGCAAAGATAAGTTCGTATATTGCGCTGCCGTGTCCACGACATTACGGTTCCCCTTGCGCCGTCACCCCCCACCCGCCGACCGCTTCAGCGCAACGCCCCAGTCGCCATCCCCTTCACCGCCACCGCGACGGGCCGTGTCCCAGGCCCGCTCCGGCGTCGGCGGCCCAGCTCCGCGTCACCTCGCTTCCCCATGCCCTCGTACGGCTGTCCGCACGGCGCAGGTCCGGCATTCCGTGTCGAAAAGGAGCAGACGTTGTTCCAGCCCATCAGATCCCTGAGGCGCACCATCGCCGTGGGAGGCACCACCGCGCTGATCGCCGCCGCGGGCGTCATCGCCCTCGCGGCCCCACCGGCATCGGCCGCCGCAGCCACCGGCGGCAGCGGCGCGAGCCTTCCCTACGTCGAGGTGCAGGCGGAGAACTCCGCCACCAACGGCACGGCCATCGGCCCGAGTTTCGCCGCGGGACAGCTCGCCGACGAGGCGTCGTACCGCAAGGCGGTGACCCTCTCGGGCAGCGGCAAGTACGTCACCTTCACCACCCCGGTCGCCACCAACTCGATCGACTTCCGCTACAGCATCCCCGACGGTTCGGGCGGCTCGGTCTACACCGCCCCGCTGTCGTTCGCGATCAACGGCGCCGCGCAGCCCGACTTCACCCTCACCAACGCCTATAGCTGGTACTACGGCAGCTACCCGTTCACCAACACACCGGGCAGCAACCCGCACCACTTCTACGACGAGGTCCACCGGCTGCTCCCGCAGACCTATCCGGCCGGCACCACCTTCACCCTCCAGACCAGCGGCTCCAGCGCCGCCACCACCATCGACTTCGCCGACTTCGAACAGGTCGGCGCCGCCCTCCCGCAGCCGTCCGGCTCGGTCTCGGTGACCAGCCAGGGCGCCGACGCGACCGGCGCCGCCGACAGCACGGCCGCCTTCAACGCGGCGATCAACGCGGCGGGCCCCGGCGGCACGGTGTGGATCCCGCCGGGCACCTTCAAGATCCCCCGGCACATCACGGTCAACAACGTCACCGTCACCGGCGCGGGCATGTGGTACTCGACGGTGACCGGCGCGGCGCCCGGCTTCTACGGGCTCGGCGAGCCCGACAGTTGCGGAGTCGGCGGCAACCGCGGGGTGAGCAGCAACGTCCACCTCTCCAACTTCGCGATCTTCGGCCAGGTCGGTGAGCGCAACGACTGCGACCAGGTCAACGGCATCGGCGGCGCGATGAGCAACTCCACCGTCTCCAGCCTCTGGATCGACCACCTGAAGGTCGGCGCCTGGATGGACGGGCCGATGGACAAGTTGACCCTCAGCGGTCTGCGGATCCGTGACACCACCGCCGACGGCGTCAACTTCCACGGCGGAGTGACCAATTCGACCGTCACCAACAGCGAGATCCGCAACACCGGCGACGACGGCATCGCCACCTGGGCCGACGCCGCGCTCGGCGCCGACGCCAACGACACCATCTCCAACAACACCGTGGAGACCCAGATCCTGGCCAACGCCATCGCGATCTACGGCGGCCACGACAACACCGTCAGCGGCAACCTCGTACGGGACACCGGACTCGCCCAGGGCGGCGGCATCCACGTCGGCCAGCGCTTCACCTCCACCCCGGTCGGCACCACCACGATCTCCAACAACACCCTGATCAGGGCGGGCAGTCTCGACCCGAACTGGCAGTTCGGCGTCGGCGCGCTGTGGTTCGACGGCAGCCAGGGCGCCATCACCGGCCCGATCAACGTGACCAACGCGCTGATCCAGCAGAGCCCCTACGAGGCGGTGCAGTGGGTCGAGGGCACCGTCAGCGGGGTCAGCCTCAACAACGTGACCATCGCGGGCGCCGGCACCTTCGCCCTCCAGGAACAGACCGGCGGCGCCGCGAAGTTCACCAACGTCACGGCCACCGGCATCGGCGCCAGCTCACCGATCTATAGCTGCGAGGGCAACAACTTCACCGTCACCGACGGCGGCGGCAACTCCGGCATCAGCGGCACCCCGTTCTGCGGCGGATTCCCCACCCCCGTCTTCCCGCCCTACCCGGCGGAAGGCGTGACCGCCAGCCCGAGCGCGCTCAACTTCGGCTCGGTCGCCACCGGTTCGACCAGCGCCGCCCAGACCGCGACGGTCACCAACCCGACCGGCTCGGCCGCCTCCGTCTCCGCCATCACCACCAGCGGTGACTTCTCGCAGACCAACACCTGCGGCACCTCCATCCCGGCCAACGGCTCCTGCACCGTCAGCGTGAAATTCGCGCCGACGGCGACCGGCGCGCGTGCCGGGACACTGACCGTCGGCGCCGGCGGCAACACCAGCACCGTCGCCCTGTCCGGCACCGGCACCGCGCCCGGCCCGATCCTGGGCACCAACCCGGCGAGCCTGTCCTTCGGCGGCACGGTCGTCGGCGCGACGGCCGCCCCGCAGACCGTCACCGTCACCAACTCCGGCACCACCACGGCCACCGTCTCGGCCGTCGCGGCGACCGGCGACTTCACCCAGACCAACAACTGCTCGTCGCTCGCGGTCGGTTCGTCCTGCGCGGTGACCGTCACCTTCAAGCCGACGGCCGGCGGCACCCGTAACGGCACGCTGACACTGACCAGCAACGCCAACAACAGCCCGACCACGGTCGCGCTCAGCGGCGCCGGAATCGACAGCAGCACCGACATCGCCGCAGGCCGCCCGGCCACGGCGAGTTCCGCCAACGGCACCTTCGTCGCGGGCAATGTCACCGACGCGGACGCGTCCACGTACTGGGAGAGCGCCAACGGCGCCTTCCCACAGTGGGTCCAGGTCGACCTCGGGCAGAACTACGCCGTCGGCAAGGTGACCTTGCGGCTCCCGCCGTCCACGGCGTGGGCCACCCGTACCGAGACCCTGTCCGTACAGGGCTCCACGGACGGCACCTCGTTCAGCACCCTGTCGCCGTCCGCCGCGCAGACCTTCGACCCGAGCGCCAACAACAACACGGTGACCCTCACCTTCCCCGCGGCCACCGCCCGCTACGTACGGATCAACGTCACCGCCAACTCGGGCTGGAGCGCCGCCCAGTTGTCCGGCCTCCAGGTCTACCCGAGCGGCGGCACCAACCCGTCGTCCGCGACCTTGTCCGTCACTCCGACCTCGCTCACCTTCGCCTCCCAGGCGCCCGGCACCACCAGCGGCGCGCAGAGCGTGACGGTGACCAACACCGGTACGGCCGCCGCGTCGATCAGCTCGGTCACCGCCTCCGGGGACTTCTCGCAGACCAACACCTGCGGCACGTCGCTCGCGGCCAACGCCAGTTGCTCGGTCGCGGTGAAGTTCACCCCCACCGCCTCCGGCACCCGCACCGGCACCCTGACGATCAGCGGGAACGCCTCCAACAGCCCCACCACCGTGGCGCTGACCGGCACCGGCAGCGGCACGGTGAGCACCAACCTGGCGGCGGGCAAGGCCACCAGCGAGTCCAGCCACTCCGACGTCTACGGGTCCTCCAACGTCACCGACGGCAGCCAGAACAGCTACTGGGAGAGCGCCAACAACGCCTTCCCGCAGTGGGTCCAGGTCGACCTCGGCTCCGCGCAGAGCGCGAGCAAGGTCGTCCTCCAGCTCCCCGCGGGCTGGGGCGCCCGCAACCAGACGCTGTCCCTGTCGGGCAGCACCGACGGCAGCACCTTCACCACCCTCAAGTCCTCGGCCTCCTACTCCTTCGACCCCGCCTCCAACAACACGGTCACCCTCACCTTCACCGCGGCCACCGCGCGGTACTTCCGGGTGACGGTCACCGCCAACTCCGGCTGGCCCGCCGGGCAGATCTCCGAATTCCAGGTCTGGAACACCTGACCCGGACTGACCTCCTCCGACCCGACCCGACCCGACCGGACCGGACCCGACTCGACTTCCTCCGACCCGGCCCGACCCGGCCGGCGTCCCTGAGTACAACCGGCCGGCCCCTCGCGTGCGATACGCGAGGGGCCGGTGGCGCTCCGGGGACGGCGACCAAGCGCGGACGGCCGGACGGAGGGGGAGCATTTTATGCCCAGTGCGGTCATGTACCGCTGGAAATTGCCAGAAGTCCTTCGCGCGAGTGCCACCGTGCGTAACGTGACGGTCACTGCCGATCCGTCGGCGGGCCAACAGCGGCCTCACGCAGGGGAGTCGGGTGTCCGGGATAGACGAGTGCCTGCGCGAGGCCATGACGCTGCCGGGAGCCCGGGGCGCCGCTCTCGTGGAGTGGATCAGCGGGCTCTCCCTCGGACAGGTCGGAGACGCGCCGGGCGGTGACCCCGAGACGGCGGCGGCCGAGACCGCGGAATTCGCGCGCATGGCCGTGGAGCACTCGGCGTTCGAACCGGCGGAACCCCTCGGCTCACCGCGCGGCGGCACCACGGGACCCGCCGCGCCCGCCGCTGCCTCAGGACCCGCAGACACCGCCAAGGGACTGCCGGTCGAGGACGTCATCGTCGTCACCCGCACCGGCTACCACCTGCTGCGCTTCGTCGAAGCGCCCTTCGACGGCGGGGTGTTCCTGCACCTGTGGCTCGACCGCGAGCACGCCAACCTCGCCCTCGCCATGATGCGCGTACGCGACCTCGCCGAACGGCTGGTGCTGGCATGACCGGGCCGCTGTCACCGATGCTGCTGCGCCTGGCCGAGGAGGGCGCGACCGGCGCGCTGCTCCGGGACAGCGGGGCGCTCTACCTCGCGGACGGCGTCGTGGTGCACGCCGAGAGCCCGGCCACCCCCGGCATCGACGTCCTGCTGACCGCCGGCGGCCGACTTCCCGTCGAGGTGTGGCAGGAGGCGGTGGACGCCGCCGGAGCCCGCTGCCGGACCGCCCGCCACCTCCTGGAACACCGCAGGATCTCCGCCGCGGAACTGGAGATCAGCCACCTCGGCGCGCTCTACGACGCCGCCTTCTTCGTCCTCGCCGCGGGCAGCGGCCCCACGCGCTTCCGGCACGGCGTCGTCCACTGGTTCGGCCCCGTGCGCCCGGTGCGGGTGGCCGAGGTGGAGCGCGAGACCCGCCGCCGCCGCGGACTCCTCGACGCCCTGTGGCCGTATCCGCAGCTCGACACCGCCCCCGTCGTCCGCCGCAGGGCCGCGTGCCTGCCGCCCGTACCGCGTCGGCAGCGGGCCCTGCTGGACCTCGTGGACGGGGTACGCACCCCGTCCGCCATCGCCACCGTGCTCGGCAGGCCCACCTTCCACGCGCTGGTCGACGTACGGCGGCTGGCCGCCGCCGGGCACTGCGAGACCCCGCGGCGCGCGGCACCGCCACCCGGGCAGGGGCGGCCACCGGGACGGGCACAGGAAGCCGCATCCGCACCGGCCACCGCGGACCGCGCCGGGTACCTGCCGGGACCTCCCGACGTCGGCACGCTCCGCAGGGTCCTCGACGCCTTGGAGGCACGACCGTGAAGCGCACTCCCGCCCGCAGGACCGGGACCGCACAGATATGAGGCGCGTCGTGCGACAACGCGCCGACAAGAAGGTCGGAAGGAGAGAGGAGAGAAGGAATCTGATGGCGCAGGAGGCCGAGATACGCGAGGAACTGCGGCGGCTGCGGGCCCGGCTGCCGCACGCGACGGGCGCGCTCGCCGCGGGCGTCGACGGCATGGTGCTCGCCCAGGAGGCGGACACCGTGGAGGCCGAGGGAGTGGCGGCCCTCACCGCCGCGGCGCTGGGCGTCGGCCTGCGGCTGACCGACACCGCGTCCCACGGCCCCTTCCGGGAACTGCTGGTCCGCGGCGAGCAGGGATACGTCGCCATCTACGCCGCGGGCACCGCCTGCGTGCTCACCGTCCTGGCCGGACCGCAGGTCAACGTGGGCCGGCTGCACATGGAGGCCCGCCGCTCCGGCGCGCACATCGCGCACCTGGTCGACGGCGACCCCGAGCCACGGGAGGACGCCCCCACACCATGACCACCCGACCCACCCGGACCGGCGGCGCCCGCCACCGCGCGCCCACCGCCCCCGACGCGGCAACGGCATCGACCGTATCCACCCCATCGACCGTATCCGCCGCGTCCACCGCATCCACGTCAGCACCGCACATGAACCGACCGGAAGGAAGCCCAGCCATCATGGCCAACACCGAAACCGCCCTCAAGGACGCGATGACCTCGATCGACGGCGTCATAGGCGTCGCACTCGTCGACTACACCAGCGGAATGGCGCTGGGCACCCTCGGCGGGGGCAAGGAACTCGACCTCAACGTCGCGGCGGCCGGCAACACCGACGTCGTCCGTGCCAAGGCGCGCACCATGGAACTGCTCGGCCTCAAGGACGAGATCGAGGACATCCTCATCACCCTGGGCTCGCAGTACCACCTGATCCGGCTGCTCAAGGGCCGGGGCAAGAACGGCCTCTTCCTGTACCTGGCGCTGGACAAGTCGCGCGCCAACCTGGCGATGGCCCGGCACCAGTTGAAGCGGATCGAGAACGACCTGGAGCTGTGACCGGGCCGTCGCGCCCGTACGCCGTCGGCCGTGCCCACCGGGCCGCCTGGAGACGGCCGTCCCGCCGGGCGGCCGTCTCCGCGCGACATCCGTTCACGGCCCGCTCACCACCTGCCCGTTCCCCGAGCGCGCCGCCCGTCCGAGGCCCGCGTCCGGCCCGGAAGGAGAAGCCGAAAAAAGGATGGGTGTGAAGCGACTGGGGTGGGGCAGAAGCCCTGACGGTTGTGCCGGACAACCGGACAGGGGCAAGAACATGCGTTCCAGCGCGATGGCCGTGAACGGCCCGCATCAGCAGGCCGGGCAGGACATCTGGGCGGGAGCCGCGTACGACGGCGAGACCGGATCGATCGCGGCGGCCCGCGCCCTCACCGCCGACTTCCTGGCCGGTGTGACGGGCGGGCGCGCCCAGCCGATCCCCGCGGTCGTCGTCGCCGACGCGCAACTCGTGGTGAGTGAGCTGGTGACCAACGCGTGCAAATTCGCGCCGGGTCCCTGCGCGCTGAACCTGGAGATCCAGGGCACGGATCTGGTGATCACCGTGTGGGACACCGACTCGTCGATGCCGCTCGCGCGCGCGGCGGAGCCCGGCAGGATCGGCCAGCACGGCCTGGAGATCATCCTCGCGGTCTGCGAGGGCTTCGACGTCCGGCGCGAGCCGGTGGGCAAGCGGATCAAGGTGCGCGTCGCCCTCGGAGCGTGAGCGCCTGACCCGGTCAGGGGGCGTGGGCTGACGCGTTACGCGCCGCCCGCGCTTCCGCACGCTCCTTTTCTCGAGCCGCGCGGTGATCTTCACTGGGTACGGAGCGAGCTGCCCGCCTGAACTCTCGGCCGGATCTCGCCGAGCCACCAGGAGCACCGTGACCACCGGCCAGGACGCGGCTCAGCCGCCCCCTCAGCAACCGACCCCTCATGACCCGCCGCAGGCCCCGCCGCACGGTCCGCCGCCGCCCCGGCGCCCCCGGCGCGTGGTCTTCGACGCGCCCTTCACCGATCGCACGGCCTGGGCGGCGGGCCGCACCTCCGCCTATCCGGAGAGCGGCCGCAATCCCGGCGACAACAAACTCGACCAGATCGGCCCCGCCTACGCCCCCACCGCCGGGGGTGTCTTCCGCGCCCGGCGGGCGCCGGGCGGCGTCTGGCACACCGACCTGGTGTCGACCGAGTACGCCCCCGGCGGCTTCGAGCTGCTGCCGGGCGACGAACTCACCGCCACCTGCGTGGTGCACGCCCCGCAGGGCGCCTGGCCCGCGATCTGGACCTGGGGCCGCGACAGCGACGCGGGCCGCCCCCAGCCGGGCCACGGCGAGATCGACCTCTTCGAGTACCACCCCACCAACCCGCGGCTGCTCGAACTGTCCAACCACGTACGCCCCGGCGGGTTCGAGGCGGCCGACGTGATCGCGCCGGGCCGCCCCTTCGCACTCCGGGTCCGCTTCGACGCCGACGACGTCTGCTGGTCCATCGACGACGAGGTCGTCTTCCGCGACGGCCACGGCGTCGGCCCCGCCTGGCGCGCCTGGCCGGTGGTGAACATCAGCGTGTCCGCGGGCGCGTACGGGCACACCCCGCCCGACGCGCGCACCAGCCTGCTGCACTGGGAGTGCGCCGGACTCACCGTCACCCGCTGATCCGGACCCGGTGGCTCACGCCGTCGCCCGCAGTGCCTCCTCCGCCGTCGAGTACACCTTGAGGACGCGGTCCACGCCGACGATACGGAGCAGCCGCGCCAACTGCGGCGGCACGGCGGCGACTCGCAGGTCACCGTGCTGGTGGATGCTCAGCAGCAGATTGAGGAAGCTGGAATCGGCGAAGGTGATCCCGCTGGCGTCGAGCACCAGCACCCGGCCGGCCTCGGCCGCCTCGGTCAGCTCCTGCCGCAACGGCCCCAGCGTGTCCGCGTCGAGGTCGCCGTGCGGGGTGACAATGCGCGGGAGGTCGCCGACGACCGGATCCCTATGCGCGTCGTGGTGTGTCGACATATGACAAGTATGTCCAGCGTCACGGGGGAGAGGAAAGAGCGGATCAGGGCGAACCCGAGTGCGCCCCCGTCGACGCGCGCCGGTGGAGCCCGATCCCAGGTCAGAAACTGATCGCAAGCGGTCGGAACCAGTCGCAAACCGATGGGCCCGCGGCGGCGGACCGTCCGCTAGGCGGAGCGGGCGTGGATCCCCATGCCGCCGGAGACGATCAGATTGTCGCCCGTGATGTAACCGGCGGCGTCGGAGGCGAGGAAGGCGACCGCCTCGGCGACATCGGCGGGGGCTCCGACGCGGCCGAGGGGAACGTCCTCGCCCCACGCGGCGACCGTCTCCCGGCCGATGCCCAGCTTGCCGTACGCGGGAGTGTCGATCAGGCCGGGGCTCACCGCGTTGACCCGGATGCGGCGCGGGGCCAGTTCGATGGCGAGCGAGCGCATCAGAGGCAGCAGCGCTCCCTTGGCGGCGGTCATGGCCGCGCCGAGCCCCTCGCCCGCGCCGATGGTGAACACCACGGACGCGCCCTCGTTCAGCAGCGGGAGCGCCTTCCGCAGGGTGAAGAAGTTCCCCTTGACGTTGATGTCGAACAGGGCGTCGAAGGCGGCCTCGTCGGTGGACTCGATCGGTCCGGGCCGGGAGATGCCCGCGTTGAGATGGAGCAGGTCGAGGGAGCCCAGGTGCCCGCGCGCCCGCTCCACCGCCTGGTCGATGTCGGTGAGCGAACCGGCGTCGGCCCGGATGGCGACCACGTCGTGCGGCAGGCCGGAGCTGTCGACGCTGCCGAGGCCGGTGACCATGACGCGGTAGCCGCGCGCGTGGAGCAGTTCCGCGGTGGCCTTGCCGATCCCGCTGGTGCCGCCGGTGACGAGTGCTGTCTTCGCTGCCACGGTCGCTCTCCTTGTCGACGCGTGGGGCGCGTGGACGGCCCCACTGATTGTCACCGTACGCCCGTGTGGCAGTGACTGCCAAATATCGTGTGAATGCCACGATGGCAGGCCGCGCTAAGGTGATGTCATGACGCAGGGAACAACGGGCGACGGGCCGGCCGCGCCCACACTGTGGGACCGGACGCGGCAGCTCGCGGCCCGGGAGATCCTCGACACCGCCCTGCGGCTGTTCACACGGCAGGGGTACGACGAGACGACCATCGCGCAGATCGCCCGCGAGGCCGGTGTCTCGCAGCGCACCCTCTTCCGCTACTTCGGCACCAAGGAAGACCTCGTCGGCGGCAGCCAGGAGCAATTCGTCACCCTGCTGACGGAGACCGTCCGCGAGCAGCCCGCCGACGCCGACGCCTGGCAGACCCTGCGCGCCGCCCTCAAGGCCGCGCTCTCCGTCCACACCGGTCCCGAACAGGCCCTGGAGCGCTTCCGCCTGATCCACCGCACCGACTCGCTGCGCGCCGCCTACCTCGGAAAGCGCGTGCGCTGCCAGGAGGAACTGCTCCCGCTCCTCGAAGCCAGGCTGGCAGCCTCGGGCGCCGACCGAGTACAGGCTCGCGCCGTCCTCGCCACGGCCTTCGGCTGCTTCGACGCCGCCACCGCGACCTGGATCGAGGGTGACGGCGAGGGCGACATCCTCGACCTCTACGACCGCGGCCTGGCCGCGGTCCGCGACGTCCGCTGACCGGCTCGCGGGCGTACCGCCGCGACTCCCCGGCGGGGGCTCAGTCGTCGATGCCGGAGCGTTCGATGCCCGCCACGATGTGCCGCTGGAGGAGCAGGAAGACCAGCAGCAGGGGCAGGATCGACACCGCCGCCGCGACGAACAGCTCGTGGATGTTGACCACTTGGGCGGTGGTGAAGGTGGACAGCGCCACCTGCACCGTCCAGGACGACGTGTCCTGGCCGATGACCAGAGGCCACAGGAAGGCGTTCCAGGCGCCGATGAAGACGATCGTGGACACGGCCGCGAAGACCGGCCGGGAGTTGGGCACCACGATCCGCCAGTAGGTGCGCCAGTAGCCGAGTCCGTCGACCTTCGCCGCGTCCTCCAACTCACCGGGAAAGCCCAGGAAGTACTGCCGGAAGATGAAGCAGGCGAACGCCGAGAAGATCGTCGGGATGATCAGGCCGCGCAGCGTGGAGATCCAGCCGAGCGAGGACACCAGTACGAAGCTCGGCACGAAGGTGACCGCGGCGGGCACCATCAGCGTGCCGAGGATCGCGTAGAACACCTGGTTGGACCAGCGGTACGGGATACGGGCCAGTCCGTATCCCGCCAGCGACGCCAGCACCACCGTGCCCACCGTCGTGGTGACCGCGATCATGGCCGAGTTCAGCAGCGACCGGGCCATCGGCACCGCCGGGTCGTCGAACAGCTCGCGGATGTTGGACCACTGGAGGTGGGTGGGGAAGAACGTCCAGTCCGGCGAGGTGATGTCCTGCTCGGCCGACAGGCCGTTGCGCACCAGCAGGTAGAACGGGATCAGGAACAGCAGCGCGAGTACCACGAGCAGCACCAGGCGCACCGCCCGCCCGAATCTGAGCAGGGCCTGCTCCATGTCAGTCCTCCCTCCTGCCGAGCCCGAACCAGCGGGCCTGGACGACGGTGACCACCGCGATGATCAGCGCGAGGACGACGGCGCCCGCGCTGCCCACGCCCAGGTTCTGCCCCCGCCCGAGCGCGGTGGTGTACAGGTACACCAACGGCGGCCGGGCGTACGGCGGATAGCCGCGGGAGTCGCTGAGCAGGTTGTAGAACTCGTCGAACGCCTGGAAGGCGTTGATCACCAGCAGCAGCGCCACCGCCACCGAGGTGGCCCGCAACTGGGGCAACGTGATGTGGCGGAAGACCTGCCAGCCGGGCCGCGCTCCGTCCACCGCCGCCGCCTCGTACAACTGCGCGGGGATGCGCTGGAGTCCGGCGAGGAAGAGGATCATGTAGAACCCGGCCTGCAACCACAGCCGTACGGTCACGATCACCAGCCAGTACCACGGCGGGTGGGTGGTGGACAGCCACGCCGTCTGGTCGGCGCCGAACCAGCCCAGGACGGTGTTCGCCAGGCCGAACCGCACACCGTTGAAGATCGACAGCTTCCAGATCAGCGCCGCCACCACATAGGAGCAGGCGGCCGGCAGGAAGAACACCGAACGGAAGAACGCCTGCGCGTACCGGAGCCGGTTCACCATCAGCGCCAGGGCGAGCGAGAGCGCGTAGGTGGCGGGCACGATGAACAGCGCGAACACCCCGAAGGTGCGCAGGCTGTCGGTGAACGCCTGGTCGCCGAGGACGTCCGCGTAGTTGCCCAGGCCCACGAAGCGGTGCGGGGACACCGTGTTGTGCGCGTCGAAGAAGCTCAGATAGACGCTCCACAACAGCGGCACGTACGTGAACAGCGCGAGCCCGGCGGCGAATGGTCCGACGAAGACCCAGAACCACAGAGTGCGGTGTCTCACGACTTCTTCCGGACCCGCTGCAATTCGGAACTGGTCTTGCGCACCACCGACTTGAGCTCCGTGTCGGGGTTCGCGCCGTCCTTGATGATGCGGCTCAGCGCGTCCTGGTACGCGGTCTGGCTGGCCGGTGTCCACAACAGCGGCTGCGAGAAGCCGTGGTCGGTGGCGTACGAGACGGCGTCGGCCGCCGCGCCCTCCCGCAGCTTGGCCGCCTTCTTCGCCAGCGAGATCCGGGCCGGGATGTGGAAGCCGTAGGAGAGCGCGAAGTCCTCCTGGTACTCGGTCCTGTCGATCCACAGCCACTTGATGTACGCCTTGGCCTCGGCTTGGTGCTTGCTGCGGGAGTTGACGGCCGAGCTGTACGCGCCGACCGGCACCGTGGGCTTGCCCGCCGCGCCGTCCTTCGGGAACGGCAGCACCCCGAAGTCGTCCCCCAGGGCCTTCTTGACCGCGGGCAGCGCCCAGAGTCCGGACCACTGGAGCGCGGTGAGCCCCTGGATGAACGCCGAGGGGTCGGACCAGTCGGTCGGCGCGCCCAACAGCAGCGACTTGTCGGCGTAGAGCCGGTGGAACTTGGCCAGGGTGCGGGCGGCGGCCGGGTCGTCGAAGCCGACGGTGCCCTCCGGGGTCACCAGGCTGAGCCCGGCGGCGTAGAGCGGTGTACCGCCGAGCACCCCGGCGCCGCCGTCGTTGCCCAGGAACAGCCCCTTGACCTTCTTGGTGGTCAACTTCGCCGCCGCGTCGACCAGTTCGTCAAGCGTGGTCGGCGGCGCGATGTTCGCGGCAGTGAGCAGGCTCTTGCGGTAGTACAGAAGCTGCATGTCAATGACCTGCGGGACACCCCAGATCCTGTCCCCGTACGTCGTCACCACGGCCGGGTTGAAGTCGGCCTTCACCGGGCCGACCAGGTCGGTGACGTCGACCACTTGACCGCCCTGGATCTGGTCCAGCGTCGGGCCGCCCTCGAAGACGTCCGGTCCCGACGAGGTGAGCAGCGCCGCGGCGGTCTGCTGGTCGTAGTCGCCGGGCCGCCACTGCACCTTGACGTTCGCCGCGGTGTACGCGTCGGCGTACCGGCGCACCGCCTGCTCCGTACCCGCCTCGCCGTACTGGTGGTACCACTGCTGCAAGGTGACCTTGCCGCCCTTGCCACCCCCGTCGTCCCGGCCGCTGTTCGACCCGCAGGCGGCGGCCAGCGCACCGGTCAGGGCCAGGCTGCCTCCGGTACCGAGCAGTTGTCTGCGGCTGAACGTCACTGCGTATCCCCCTAGTCAGAGTGGGTCCCGGCGATCTTCGCGCCGGACCATGCACCAACCATGCAGGGGAATTACGACAGCGACATTGCGCGAACGTGGCGGCACCCTGGGTGGCGGGGCGGGCACTCTGCGCGGTCGTCCGCGTGGCGCGTGGGTGCCCCCGTCGCACCCTGGAATCGCACCAGGCCGCTTGTCAGTCGGCGGGCGATGGGGGGGATGAAGAGTGCCACCGCGGGACCGGCGCGACACCGTTAGCCGGACGTGTCCTGTCGGCAGGACGCGCCGGTGCGCAGGTTCACGGAGGCGCCGGCGATGACCGAGTCGAGCCGGTCGCGGGTGTGTGTCAGATCCGCGATGTGCCGGTCGATCTGATCACGCTCGACCGTGAGGCGATCCAGAAGCTCGGGCGTGGCCCGGCCGTCGATGACGCAGGGCGTGAGCGCGGCGATGGTCTTACTGGACAGACCGGCCGCGTACAGCTCCCGGATCAGATTGATCCGGTCGACCGCGGCCTCCGCGTAGTGGCGCTGGCCGCTGTCGCTGCGCTCGGAGACCAGCAGATCCTGCTCCTCGTAATACCGCAGCGCCCTGGTGCTGACGCCCGTGCGACGAGCCAGTTCCCCGATGCGCATGTGCCACTCCACGTCCCTGCGATCCGCGTCACAGCCACTTGCCTTTGACGTCAACGTCAGGTTTTAGCGTAACCAATGCGCCCTTCTCCCGGAGTTTTCTCCCGGAGGGCCCCGCTTCCCGAGCCACCGCACGCCCGCCCGCACGCACCTCCGCACCTCCGCACGCCCGCACCTCCGAAAGAGACCCGCATGACCACGTATTCGGCGACCGGCCTCACCGGCCCCGCGCCCACCCCGACCGTCTCGGTCAAGCCGCTCGTCCTGCCCGCCCCGCACCGAGGCGCGGACCTGCGGGTACGGATCTCCGCCCCGGTCACCGGCACCCGCCTGCCGATCGTGCTGTTCGCGCACGGCTTCGGGTCCGACCTGGACGGCTACGGGCCGCTGGTCGACCACTGGGCCGCGCACGGCTTCGTGACCGTCCAGGCCACCCATCTGGACTCCAAGCGCTTCGGCCTCGCCGGGGACGACCCCCGTACGCCCGACCTGTGGCGCTACCGCGTCCAGGACATGAAGCGCGTCCTGGACGAACTCGGAACGCTGGAGGCGTCGGTGCCGGGCCTGGCGGGCCGGACCGACCACGGCCGTGTCGTCGCGGCGGGACACTCCTTCGGCGGTCAGACCGCGGGCATCCTGGTGGGGCTGCGTGTCAAGGACCCGCGGACCGGCCTCGCCGAAGACCTGTCCGACCCGCGGGTCATGGCCAGCGTCCAGCTCGCCACCGCGGGCAAGGGCGGCGCGGAACTCACCCCCTTCGCCCACGAGCACCTTCCCTGGCTCCGTGACCAGGACTTCTCCCACATCACCGCCCCCGGACTCGTCGTCGCGGGCGACCAGGACGACCTCCCCCTCTCGACCCGGGGTCCGGCGTGGACCACCGACCCCTACACGCTCAGCCGAGGCGACAAGAGCCTGCTCACCGTCCGCGGCGGCGAGCACTTCCTCGGCGGCATCTCCGGCTACCGGTCGGCCGAGACCACCGACGAGGACCCCGGCCGCGTCGCTCTCGTCCAGCAGGTCACCCTCGCCTACCTGCGCCACATCACCGGCGACGACCACACCGACTGGGAGACGGCCCGCTCCGTCCTCGCCGCCGCCCACCCCCTGGGACACCTGGAGTCCAAGTGACCCGTACGGCGCCGGGCCGCCTCCGACGATCGCGGCGACGCCGCTGATCCGCTGACGGCCCGCTCCTGTGCGGCGGCATCGCCGAGCCCGCGTGGACGGTGACACGTGCGGACCAGCCCGTCGCGGACCCCGGCGCGACGGCCTCAGTTGAGGACCGGGGGGCGCGGCTGCCGGCCGGTGTCGGCGCTGTCCGCGCTCGTGAGGATCGCGCTCGCGATCACGTCGAAGAGGTGGTCGGCGCGGGGGACGAGGGAGGGCTGGTCGCCGAGCCAGGCGAGCATGGCGACGAGGGCGAACAGGTCGGCGCCGTCGATGTCGTCGCGTGCCACGCCCGCGGCCTGGGCGCGGGTGAGGAGCCGCGCTCCGGCCGCGCGCAGGGTGACGCACGAGGCGTGGAGCGCGGATTCGGTGTCCTCGATGGCGGCGGCCATCAGGACGGTCACACCCCGGTACTCGGTCGTCCAGGCGACGCAGTCGCGCAGCCACGAGACGAGGGCGTCCTCGGGTGACCCCTGTGTCTCCAAGTCGGCCGCCCGCGCCGTCAGTTCGCGGAAGCTCGTGTGGAGCAGGGCTTCGAGCAGGGCCTCCCGGGTGGGGAAGTGCCGGAGCAGTGTCGCCAGGCCCATGCCTGACCTGCGGGCGATGTCGCGCAGCGAGACGTCGACACCGTGCTCGGCGATGACGGCACCCGCGACGTCGAGCAGGTGGTCGCGGTTCTTCCTGGCGTCGGCGCGCATGGGTCCCTCTTGACTATCCGGATCAGTGGTCCATATATTCGGATCAGTGGTTCGGATAGGTGGACCACTGATCCGTTCAGCGTATCCCCCGGTGGGGGCAGGAGGCGACGATGCCGACGACGATGCCGTCAGACACGATGCGGGCGATCCGGCTGCACGAGCACGGCGGCCCCGAGGTGCTGCGTGAGGACCGGGTGCCGATCCCCGAGCCGGGACCGGGCGAGGTGCTCGTCCGCGTCCACGCGGTGGGCGTCAATCCTCCGGACTGGTACCTGCGCGGCGGGCTGACCTCGGTGCCGGGGGAGCCCGAGTCGACCGTCAGGCTGCCCGCCGTTCCGGGAACGGACGTGTCGGGTGTCGTCGAAGCCGTCGCCCCGGACGTGGACGACCTCGCCGTGGGCGACGAGGTCTTCGGTCTTCTGCGCTTCCCCGGCTTCCACGGCAGCGCATACGCCGAGTACGTGGCCGCGCCCGCGTCGGACCTCGCGCGCAAGCCGTCCGGCATCGACCACGTGCACGCCGCCGGGGCGCCCATGGCCGGGCTCACGGCGTGGCAGTTCCTCATCGAGGCAGGACACGACCACCCCTCGCCCTTCCAGGCGGCGCGGCACCGCCCGACGGCGCTCGACGCCGACAGCAAGGTGCTCGTCAACGGCGCCGCGGGCGGCGTGGGGCACTTCGCCGTGCAGTTGGCGAAGTGGAAGGGCGCGCATGTCACCGCCGTGGCGTCCGGCGCGCACGAGGCGTTCCTGCGCGATCTCGGCGCCGACCGGTTCATCGACTACACCAAGAGCCGTCCCGAGGAGCTGGTGCACGACGTCGACCTCGTACTCGACGCCGTCGGCGGCCCCGACAGCAGGCGGTTCCTGCGCACCCTCAAGCGCGGGGGCGCCCAATTCCCCGTGCTTCCCGGGGACTTCGACGCCGAGGAGACCGCGACGCTGGGCGTCACCGTCTCGACCGCCCAGGTCCGCTCGAACGGCGCGCAACTCGCCGAACTGGGACGCCTGCTCGACGCGGGCACGGTACGCGTCGCCGTCGACAGCACCTTCCCGCTCGCCCGCGCGCGGGCGGCGCACGAACGGGCCGCCCGCGGACACCTCCAGGGCAAGATCGTGCTCACGGTCGAGCAGGTCACGACGCCGCGTTGAACAGCTTCCAGTTCCCCTCGGAGACGATCTCGACGCCGTCGTCGGTCACCTTGATGGCGGTCTGGTTGTCGATGGCGTACGCCGGGGCCTTGATCGAGGCGGCCCACCGCTCCGCCTCGGCCATGGTGTTCTCGGGGCAGCCCGGACTGTCGAGGTGCGGGAAAAGGGAGAAGTCGACGACTCCCAGGGCGCGGTCGTCACCGGTGGGCGGCTGCCAGGCGACGAAGTGCTCCCCGACGCGGGGAGTCAGCACCATGCTCCCGGCGCTGAGCCCCACATAGACCGTGTCGTGCAGCGAAGGGAACAGGTCGGCCAGGCCGGACTCCCGCATCCAGTGGCACAGGTACAGCGCGTCGCCGCCGTTCACCAGCAGGACGTCCGTCTCCCGGACCCAGGAGACCCACCGCTCCTTGTCGATGCCGGGCAGCGCCGTGAGCTCCAGTACGCCGACCGACTTCCAGCCCAGCCCGGTCATCGGGTGAAGGGACTGTCCGCTGATGAAACGCCACGGCCCGCCCGGATCGCCGTACGGGCCCCCGTACCCGGCGGTGGGAATGCACAGGGCGTTGGCCTCGGCGATCGGTTTGCCCAGGAGATCGAGGAGCGCCGCCAGAATGCTGGCGTTCTTGACACCGGAGTCGGTAAGGAGAAGCTTCATGACGCCCCCGCACTGATCGCTCTGTGAAAGTGAGCGAGCGACGCTAACACACCCGCTGTCGGCAGAGCAGGCGCGCGGAGACCGCTCGCCTCACGGCTGGGTCCAGGCGGTGTCGCGCAGCAGCCGGAGGCCGTTGAGGGCGACGACGAGAGTGGAGCCCTCGTGGCCCGCGACCCCGAGCGGGAGCGGGAGAGTGGCGGTCAGGTCCCAGACGGCCAGGGCGGCGATGAAGACCGCGGCGATCGTCAGATTCTGGATCACCAGACGGTGGGCGGCGCGCGAGAGCTTCACGACGGCCGGGACGGTGGCCAACTCGTCGCGGATCACCACGGCGTCGGCGGTCTCCAGCGCGAGGTCGGACCCGGCCCTGCCCATGGCGACGCCGGTGTGTGCGGCGGCCAGCGCGGGCGCGTCGTTGACGCCGTCGCCGACGACCAGCACCTTGCGACCGCGTGCCTCCCACGCGCGTACGGCCGCTGCCTTGTCCTGCGGCAGCAGGCCGGCGCGTACGTCGGTGATGCCGACCTCTGCGGCCAACTGCCGGGCGGCCCGTACGTTGTCGCCGGTCAGCAGGACCGGGGGGAGGTCGGTCATACGGGCGAGGGCGGCGACGGTGGCGGCGGCGTCCGGGCGCAGCCGGTCCGCGATGCCCAGCACTCCCAGCGGCGTACCGTCGCGCAGCACCGCCACGGCCGTACGCCCGGCGGCCTCCACCTCCCGCACTGCCTCGCGCACCCCGTCCCGCAGCCCGCCCTGCGCCGCCTCGCCGGTCCCGAGGGGGAGGAGGCGGCCGGGGGAGCCGACCTGGACCGTGCGGCCGCCGACGGTGGCCGTGACGCCCTGGCCGGGGGCCGAGGTGAAGCCGTCGGCGGCGGACAGCGGAAGGCCGCGCTCGCGGGCCGCGTCCACCACCGCGCGGGCCAGCGGGTGTTCGCTCGGGTGCTCGGCCGACGCGGCGAGCCGGAGCAGGGCGTCCGCTTCGAGGCCGCTGCCGGGCAGCGGCCGGATGTCGGTGACGCGGGGCGTCCCCTCGGTGAGCGTGCCGGTCTTGTCCAGCGCGACGCTGTCGGTCTGCCCGAGGCGCTCCATCACGACGGCCGACTTGACGAGAACCCCGTGCCGGCCGGCGTTGGCCATCGCGGACAGCAGCGGCGGCATCGTGGACAGGACGACCGCGCAGGGAGAGGCCACGATCATGAACGTCATCGCGCGGAGGAGGGCCGGTTGGAGCGCCGCGCCGAAGGCCAGCGGGAGCGCGAAGACGGCGAGCGTGGCGACGACCATGCCGATCGAGTAGCGCTGCTCGACCTTCTCGATGAACAACTGGGTGGGGGCCTTGGTCTCGGCGGCCTCCTCGACCATCCGCACGATCCGGGCGATCACCGAGTCCGCCGGATCGCGCTCGACGCGTACGCGCAGGGACCCGGTGCCGTTGACGGTCCCGGCGAACACCTCGTCCCCGGCCTGCTTCACCACCGGCAGCGGCTCGCCGGTGATGGTGGCCTGGTCGACGTCGCCGGCGCCGTCCAGGACCACGCCGTCGGCGCCGACGCGCTCGCCGGGCCTGACGAGGATGACGTCCCCGACCGCCAGCCGCGCGGCCTCGACGCTCTCCTCGGTGACGACACCACCGTCGGCACCGAAACCACCGACACCACCGTCCGTGCCCTCCGGCCGGAGCCGGGTCGCGGTGGCGGGCGCGAGGTCGAGCAGTCCGCGTACGGAATCGGCGGTCCGCGCGGTCGCGACGGCCTCCAGGGCGCCGGAGGTGGCGAAGATGACGATCAGCAGCGCCCCGTCGAGTACCTGGCCGATCGCGGCGGCGCCGAGCGCCGCGACGACCATGAGCAGGTCCACGTCCAGCGTCCTGTCCCTGAGCGCCTTCAGGCCCTGCCAGCCCGGTTCCCAGCCGCCGGTGACGTAGGTGGCGGCGAACAGCGGACCCCATGACCAGGCGGGGGCGCCCAGCAGGTACGGGGGAAGCGCGAGCAGGAACAGGGCGAGCGCCGCGCACGCCCACCGTGCCTCCGGCAGTGCGAGGACGCGCGTGCGGCGGCGCGGAAGAGCCGGTCGCGGACGCCCCGCGGAGACCGGTGCGGGCCGCCGGTCCAGGACAGAAGGCATGACAAAACAACCCTTCACGGGCGGACGAGGTGACAGCCCCCACCGTACAGGAACATCTGAACAGGTCTTCAGTTGTCATCCGTATGATGGGGGCATGGGCCATGGAAACGACGCCGCCGGCACCGCCACCCCGCGCGAGCGTCTCGACGCGGTCGGCGCCGCCGACGTCGCCGCCACCCTCCAGGCGCTCGCCACGCCCTCGCGGCTGCACATCCTGGCCCGGCTCCAGGAGGGCCCCTGCGCGGTCGGCGACCTCGCCGACGCCGTGGGCATGGAAGCCTCCGCCTGTTCCCACCAACTGCGCCTGCTGCGCAACCTCGGCCTGGTCACCGGCGAACGCCACGGACGCTCGATCGTCTACGCCCTCTACGACAACCACGTCGCCGAACTGCTCGACCAGGCCCTCTACCACGTCGAGCACCTGCGCCTGGGCATCCGCGACCGCCCCGTGGACCTGCCGGAGGCGGTCGCGGCCGACTGAGGCCGCGCGCGTGCCGTGACGCCGGGCGGTCGGTGAACGACGGTCCTACCGCCTCACGCGTCGGCCTCCCGGGCCGCCCGCTCCAGGCGGTCACGGTGGTTCTCCCACCAGGCCGCGTCGCCCGGCGGCAGGCTGCCGTTGTTCTCGTTCATGCCCACCGCGCCGTCGGTGAGTTCGCGCAGGATGTCCGCGTGCCCCGCGTGCCGGTGGGTATCGGAGATCACCCGCACCACGGCGTGATGCAACGTCACCTCGTCCCGGCCGTCGGGCCACCACGGCACCCGGCCGGTCGCGTCCAGGGCCAGCGCGTCGATCGTCGCGTCCGCCTGGGCCCACGCCCGGTGGTAGAGGCCCACGATGTACTCGCGTGACTCGTCGGCGGCGGCCCACATGTCCGCGTTCGCCTCGGCCCCCGCGTCGAGCCAGGGCAACGGCTCGCCCGACGGCCGTCCGAAGGTGTCGCCGAGGTAGCCGAACTCCACGCTGGCCACATGCTTCACCAGGCCCAGCAGATTCGTGCCGGTCGGCGTCATCGGGCGGCGCACTTCGTACTCCGAGAGCCCTTCCAGCTTCCACAGCAGGGCGTCGCGCGCGGACTGGAGGTAGAAGCGCAGGTCGGTCTTGGCATCCGTAACGGTCATGCGGCCAGTCTCGCGCCCGCCCGACCACCGGTCACGCCGTTTGCGCCGTCGGTGCGGGGCCCGCGCCGGGCGGCGGTTCCGCGACGCCGACGAGGAACCCGGCCCTGGTACGGACGCTGACCGACCACTTCAGCGCGGTGAGGGCGTCGGTGAGCGTCCGGGCGTCGTGAAACACCTTGACGATGCGGTACCGACCGCCGTCGTCGGTCCTGCGCAGCGCCGCCGGGGTCGCATGGCCGGTGAGGACGTCCTCGTACGTCGCCGCGCCCGGGCCGTCGTCGACGAAGACGGCCCTGCCGCCCGGGGCGAGCGCGGCGGCGACGGTGCCCCAGAACCCGGGCAGCCGGGCGGGCGGGACGTGGGAGAGCCAGAAGGCGAAGAAGACCGTGTCGTAGCGGCGCGGCGGCTGCCACGCGAACACGTCGGCCTCGACGAACCGGACGGTGGAGGACGCGGTACGGGTACGGGCGATGGCCAGTACCTCGGCCGCCGCGTCGACCGCCGTCACCGACCGCGCCCGCGCCGCGAGCCTCGGGGTCCACTGGCCCGTCCCGCAGGCCAACTCCAGCACGTCCCCGGTGATGGGGAGTTCGTCGACCACCTCCAGCAGGTCCCGCAGCTCCTGGTACTGCGCGTAGGTCCGGTCGTACTCGCCCGCCCGCGCCCGGTAGTACGCCATCTGCTCCGCCACGAGGGCGTCGTCGTCCATGGGTGGGTCCTCTCGTCCGGTTCCCGCCGGAGCCGGGTGGGCTCCGCTCGTCGGCTGGTCTCCACCTGCACTGTCGACCTTCACCTCCGGTCAAGGTCAAGGGTCCCGGCATCAGCCACTCGCCGTGGCAGGGCCGCCACACCCTCGCCCGGCACGTCGCCGACCCCGTACGGGGGCGGCGGCGGGCGGCGCGGGACGCTCTGCGGCGGCGTCCCGTCAACTGGGCCATGAACGCCGAACTCGGCGCGGAAGGCCGCGCGGACCCACTGGACGGTCACATCGGCGAGCCGCGCGCCCACCTGGGGCGATTCGTGCACGCCGCGGCGGAGGTGTAGGCCGCCGCGCGCGCCGGGTTCAGTACAGCGGCAGGATGAGGGTGATCCGCTTGCCGCGCGGGGTGCCGTCGGGCGCGGGGTCGTGCGGGGTGACGGTCACCCGCAGGGCGAGCTGCTGGATCAGACGCCAGCCGAATCCGCCGCCCACGTAAGGGGCTTCGGTGCCCGGCGGGCGTTCGGTGAGGCGGGGGAGCGCGGGGCTCAGGTCGTCGATGCTCACCTCGACGCCGAGCGGTACGAGGCGGGCCTGGCAGTGGGTGATACCGCCGCCGTGCACGATGGCGTTGGTGGCGAGTTCCGAGGTGGCGAGCACCGCGTCGCCCATGGCTCTGGGATCGCACGGCTCGGGGTCGGCGGCCACGGTCTCCCGCACCAGAGCGCGTACGGCGGCGGCCGTGAAGGGGGCCCGAAGCGCTCGCATACCGGTGGGGGGCGTTTGCGTGGAGCGCTGCCCACCACCCGGCGGCGGCCTGTCAGCGGCCATCTGATCTCCAGGAATTCGACATCGGGTCGCAACGGACGGCGACGGTCCGGGGAGGTCGCCCGCGGTGCGCGGTGACACCTGCGGACGTTTTTCCCAGGTCTGTCGTCAACGGGGCGTCTTGCCGACGTGCCATGACCGAAACGCATCCGGCACAGTTCGGACCCGCGCAGTTTGCCACCGGTCGCACGGGCAAGGCGACGAGGTTGACCCGGTCGGCCTTCCTAGGGCCCCGGTCGCCCCCGGAGGCCCTGGGGCACCTCCGGTACGGCTGTGACCTGCGGATCTGCCGTGTTGGGCCGCTCTGGGCGCGGCGTCTCCCGCTGGGGATGCAAGGATGGTGCCCATGGACAACGTGTACTTCGACATCTCCATTGACGGCGCTCCGGCCGGTCGGATCGTCTTCCGTCTCTTCGACGACGTCGTGCCCGAGACGGCGCGGAACTTCCGTGAGCTGGCCACCGGCGAGCACGGCTTCGGCTACGCGGGCTCGGCGTTCCACCGGATCATCCCGTCCTTCATGCTCCAGGGCGGCGACTTCACCAGCGGCGACGGCCGCGGCGGCAAGAGCATCTACGGCAACAAGTTCGCGGATGAGAACTTCAAGCTCAAGCACGACCGCCCGTTCCTGCTGTCGATGGCGAACGCCGGGCCGAACTCCAACGGCTCGCAGTTCTTCGTCACCACCGTGGTCACCGACTGGCTCGACGGCAAGCACGTCGTCTTCGGCGAGGTCGTCGAGGGCGAGGAACTGGTCAAGCAGATCGAGGGCAAGGGCTCGCGCAGCGGCACGCCCTCCGCCAAGGTCGTCATCTCCGCATCCGGCACCGTCGCGTAAGCACCCCACCAGCGACCTCGTAGGCCCGAAGGCCCCCGGCGACCCGCCGGGGGCCTTCCGCGTTCGCTGAGCGGGGCGGGCGGGACCGGGGGAAAATCGAAGAGCCGGGAGCGGGGTCCCGGCGGTGGGACCGGGAACCGAAGCGGGGGAGCGAGAGCCGGAGAGAGGTCACCGAATGTCGACATCAGCAAGCCCTGAAGGGACGACGGCCACGACTCGGCCCGGGACGACAGCGGAGCCGCAGGCCGAGATGAAGGCGGTTCAGTACCGCACCGTGGGCGCCGCCCCCGAAGTGGTGACCGTCCCGCGCCCCGAGCCGGGCCCCGGCCAGGTGCTGCTCAAGGTCACGGCGGCCGGGGTGTGCCACTCCGACATCGCCGTCATGAGCTGGCCCGCCGAGTCCCTGCCCTTCGCGCTGCCGCTCACCCTCGGCCACGAGGGCGCGGGCACCGTCGCCGCGCTCGGCGAGGGCGTCGGCGGCCTGGAGCCGGGCGAGTCGGTCGCCGTCTACGGCCCGTGGGGCTGCGGCGGCTGCCTGATGTGCGCGCAGGGCAAGGAGAACTACTGTCTGCGCGCCGAGGAGCTGGGCATCCGCCCGCCCGGCCTCGGCGCGCCCGGCGCCATCGCCGAGTACATGATCGTCGACGACCCTCGGCACCTGGTGCCGCTCGGCGACCTCGACCCCGTCGCCTCGGTGCCGCTGACCGACGCGGGCCTCACGCCGTACCACGCGATCAAGACCTCGCTGCCGAAGCTGGTCCCCGGCAGCACCGCCGTCGTCATCGGCACCGGCGGCCTCGGCCACGTCGCCGTGCAGCTGCTGCGCGTGCTCAGCCCGGCCCGCGTCATCGCCCTCGACGTCAGCGAGGAGAAGCTGGAGCTGGCGCGCGCGGTCGGTGCCCACGAGACCGTCCTGTCCGACGCCGACGCGGCCGACCGGGTCCGCGCGCTGACCGACGGCGTCGGCGCCCAGGCCGTCTTCGACTTCGTGGGAGCCGCCCCCACGGTCGCCACCGCCACCGCGTGCGCCGCCGTCGAGTCCGACGTGACGATCGTCGGCATCGGCGGCGGCAGCGCCACGGTCGGCTTCGGCACCGTCGCCTACGACGCGGCCGTCCGCGCCCCCTACTGGGGCTCGCGCGCCGAGCTGATCGAGGTGCTCGACCTCGCCCGCTCCGGCGCGGTCGAGGTCCACGTCGAGACGTACTCCCTGGACGACGCTCCGCTCGCCTACGAGCGGCTGCACGCCGGGAAGATCAACGGCCGCGCGGTGATCCTGCCCTGAAGGTCGACCTCACGTTGAGCTTCTGGGACCTTCTGGGACCTCCTGAGATCTTCGGACCGGGTACGGCCGAGGACCGCTCAGACCGGCTCGTCCGCCGGCGCCGGTGCCGGGACCTTCGCCGTACCGCCGCCCGTGGCGCGCACGTGGCGCGCCGGGATGAACGCGGCGATGAACAGCGCCGCGACGGCCGCGCCGCAGGCGACGGCGAAGGCCACCCGGAAGCCGCTGAGCGAGGGCAGCGGCGCGCCGTGGTACGTGGTGGTCATGTGGGCGAGGATCACGCCGACGACCGCGCTGGACGACGAGGTGCCGATGGACCGCATCAGGGTGTTGAGCCCATTGGCGGCGGCGGTCTCCGCCAGCGGCACCGCGCCCATGATGAGCGCGGGCATGGCCGCGTAGGCGAGGGCGATCCCGCAGCCGATGACGGAGGCGACGACCACCACCTGCCACACGGCGTGGGTGAGGAACAGGCCGAGCCCGTAGCCGACCGCGACGACGGCCATGCCGATCATCAGGGACACGCGCGGGCCGCGGGCCGCCGAGATCCGCGCCGACAGCGGCGACACGGCCATCATCACCAGCCCGGACGGGGCCAGGCACAGACCGGCCACGAGCATGGACCGGCCGAGCCCGTACCCCGTCTCCTCGGGGAGCTGGAGGAGCTGGGGCAGGACCAGCGACATCGCGAAGAGCGAGAAACCGGCCATGACGGAGGCGATGTTGGTGAGCAGCACCTGCGGCCTGGCCGTCGTGCGCAGATCCACCAGCGGCGCGCTGGTGCGCAGTTCGAACATGCCCCAGCCGACGAGTACGACGACGGCCGCGGCCAGCAGTCCCAGCGTGGTGCCCGAGGCCCAGCCCCAGTCGCCGCCCTTGGAGATCGCCAGCAGCAGGCAGACCAGGCCCACGGACAGCCCGATCGCGCCCGGCACGTCGAACCGGCTCGGCGTGCGCACCGGGGACTCCGGCACGAGGAACAGGACCAGCGCCATCGCCGCCACGCCGAGCCCCGCGGAGGTGTAGAACAGCGCGTGCCAGTCGGCGTGCTGCGCGATCAGCGCGGCGCTGGGCAGGCCGAGCGCGCCGCCGATGCCCAGCGACGAGCTCATCAGCGCCATCGCGGAACCGAGCCGTTCCGCGGGCAGTTCGTCGCGCATGATGCTGATGCCCAGCGGGATGACGCCCGTCGCGCCGCCCTGGAGCGCCCGGCCCACGACCATCGGGACCAGCGACGAGGTGAAGGCGCAGACCAGCGAGCCGACGACCAGCAGACCGAGGCTGAGCAGCAGGACGCGGCGCTTGCCGTACATGTCGCCGAGCCGTCCGGTGACCGGGGTGGCGACCGCTCCGGCGAGCAGGGTCGCGGTGATCACCCATGAGGTGTCGGAGGCCGAGGCGTGCAGCAGGCCGGGCAGTTCGGGCAGCAGCGGGACGACCAGCGTCTGCATGAGGGCGACCACGATGCCCGCGAAGGCCAGCACGGCGACGACCGCGCCACTCGCGGGCCGGTGGACACCGGCGGTGTGACCGGCTGCCGGTATGCCGGTGCCGCTTGCTGAGTCGGACATGTCGTCGCCTTCGGTGGGGGTCGTCGGGCCGCGGGCCGTGGACGACGTGGGCAGGGAGATGTGCATGATACATAGGATGTGCGTCATGCACATTGCCCAGGTCGTGGGTACTCTCGGGAGGCGGGAGCACGGACGTCACGGCGCGCGCCCCGGGTTCGTACGTCCCACGTCGTGCGTCCATACGTCATGCGGAGGCGGTGTGCTGGAGCGGCTGGAGCGGGAACTGATGCTGGTGGCCCGCCACCATGTGCTGACGCGCCGGGACAGCTCGGCCGAGCGGCTGGACAAGTCCGCGTATCTGCTGCTCGCGCGCCTCGACTCGGAGGGCCCGATGTCCATCGGACAGCTCGCCGACGCCTTCGCGCTCGACACCTCGACGGTCAACCGGCAGACCGCCGCCCTCCTGAGGGCCGACCTCGCCGAGCGCGTCCCCGACCCCGACGGCGGCCTCGCCCGCAAGCTCCGCATCACCGAAGAGGGTGCCAAACGGCTCGCGGCCGACCGCGCGTTCTACATCGCGGGCATCGACAGCGTCCTGACCGACTGGTCGCCGCAGGACGTGGAACTCCTCAGCGACATGCTCGCCCGCTTCAACCGCAGCATCGAGTCCCGCGAAGGGCGGCAGTGGCCGCGGCCGTGAGACCGCGCTCGGCGGGCCGTCCACGCGAGGGCCGTACGGCCGGTCAGCCGAGCAGGGCCAGCAGACGGCCCGCCTGCCGCCGCGCCGTACCCGGCGGATTGCGCCGGGCGGCGGGATCTCCCGAGGCCAGGTCCTCGAAGGACAGCAGGAACAGCCACACCAGCGCGATCAGCCGTCGGCAGTCCCGCAGCCGTACGGTCTCCGCCGCCGTCAGCTCGACGTGCGACAGGAACGCCGTGACGTCCAGCGGGTGTTCCACCCAGCTCGCCACATGCTCGGTGATCTCCGCCAGTTCATAGGCGCGGTCGCTGCGGCCGGAGTCCTCGAAGTCCACGACCCGCACACGCGAGCCGTCCCAGAGGTAGTTGGCGAGATTGCCGTCACCGGGGCCGAAGACCGCGGGCACGGCGGTCTGTTCCGTACGGTCCAGGCCCGACGCGTCCAGCCAGGCGAGGCCCGCGTCGACAGCGGCCCCCACGGCCGCGTCCACCCGTCCCCGCACCCGCGGCGCCCAACCGCGCAGCCGCGCGCCGAGTTCCGCCGGGCCTTCCGGCCGTACGGGCACCCGCGCGAGGACGTCGGCGGGCAGCGCGCTGTGCAGCGCGTTCACCGTCCGCGCGAGACGCGTCAGCCGCTCGCCGTCCAACGGCGCGCCCCGGAGCGGCGCTCCGGGCAGCAGGGACATCGAGACCACAGGCCCCGCGTCGCCCAGGTCGCAGGAGTACGGCCGCGGCGCCAGCCCCGGCGCGTGCCGGTCGAGCAGCGTCAACGCCCGCCACTCGCGCACGGCGCGCTCGTGGGCCGCGGCCGGGAACCGCTTGGTCACGCCGCCGGCCGCGAACGTCACCGCGTGCGTGCCCCACTGATGCGCGCCCATGGCAACCGATCCTGCCAGGCCCGCCGTTGGACCCGCCGGGAGGCGGCGCGGGAAACGCCGTGCGCGAAGTGCCGCCGCTCGCCGCTCGATTGATTTGGCAATCTCTTTACAACCCGGCGCCACCCCGCGTCGTCTCTCCCCTGCGAATCCCCTTACGGCCCGGCCGGCGCTCGTTCCGGAGCGCGGCAGCCGGGGGGAGAAGGGAAGACCGGACATGCGCATGAGTTCACTCGCCGTCGGCGCCGCCGCGCTCTCGACCGCGGCCAGTTTCGCCGTACTCGGAGCGTCCCCGGCGACCGCCGTCGCCCCCGCGAGCGACACATCGAGCACTCCGATGTGCGCCACCTCCCAGCTCACCGCGTCCCTCGGCGGTGAGGACGCCGGAGCGGGCAACCTCTACCGCTACCTGGTGCTGACCAACCACAGCGGCACCACCTGTCACCTCACCGGATTCCCCGGCCTGTCGCTGCTCGACGCGAGCGGCAAGCAGATAGGCGCGCCCGCCACCCGCGAGCACAACGGCTACGCGGCGGTCGTGCTGCGCCCCGGCGGCAAGGTGAGCGACACCATCCACACCATCAACCACCAGGGCACCTGCCTGCCGACCTCCACGAGCCTGCGGATCTACCCGCCGGGGAACAAGGCGTCGCTGGTCTTCGCGGGGAAGATCACCAACTGCGACAACCAGTTCTCCGTCACCCCGCTCGTCGCGGGCACCAGCGGCAACCCCTCCAACTCCGCGCCCGCGCCGACGCCCACCACCACGTCCTCCGGCTCCGGCTCGCAGGTCACCGCCGTACCCAGCGGCGCCCCCGACACCGGCCTCGCCGAGACCGCGCACTCCTCGGGCACCCACGACAAGGACACCCTCGCGCTGGCCGGCGCCGGTGTGCTGGCCGTCGGCGCCCTCGGCCTGGTCACCGGGATGCGCCGCAGGTCGCACGGCCGGGCACAGGACTGACCGTTGCCGACCGTCACCTCCCTCAGCCGTTCCGTCCCGGTACGGGCCTGGTGCGTGCTCGCCGCCGCCGTACTGGTGCTGCTGAGCGGCTGCCAGTCCGACCCGCCCGCTCGGGCCACCCCGGGCGGGACGGAGCGGACACCGTCCGCCTCGGCGTCCGCGACCTCGACGCCGTCGTCCGGCGGCACGACCCCGGCGACCACCGGGGCCGTACCGCTGGCCCGCTCGGTCCCGGTCCGGCTGCGGATCGCGGCCATCGGCGTCGACACCCCGGTGATGTCACTGGGGCTCAACTCCGACGGCACCGTGGCCGTACCGCCGATCGAGGCGCGCTCGCCCGCGGGCTGGTACAGCGGCTCGCCGACGCCCGGCGTCACCGGACCCTCGGTGATCCTCGGCCACGTCACGGTCGGACAGTACGGCGACGGCGTCTTCCGCCACCTGTCCGAGCTCGCCGCCGGCGACCGGATCGAGATCGGCCTCAAGGACGGCGCCACGGCCGCCTTCACCGTCGACTCCGTCCAGACGGTCGCCAAAGCGCGATTTCCGACGGACCGCGTGTACGGGAACGTCGACCACCCCGCTCTGCGTCTCATCACCTGTGGCGGCACCCGGATCACCGGGAGCGGCTATCAGGACAACGTGATCGTCTACGCGTCCCTGTCCTCGGGAGCGGGAACCTGAACAGGACCCCGCACCCGTCCGCCGTCCGGACACCGACCGCTCGTACGCACCGGACCCGGTCCGCGCGTACGTCACCGGCACCGGCCCCGATCCGGGGCCGGCGCGGGGCGGGCGGCGCCGGGCGGCCCGGGAGGTCTGCCCCGGCGCCACCGGGGCAGACGACGATCACCACGAGGACGACGAGTGAGGAGAGCGGCCATCCGGTCCCAAGAGCGCGCGGCCGCCGAGCTGTTCGAGGCCGTCTATCCGCGCCTGGCGGGCTGGTGCCGCCGTCTGGTGGACGACGACGGGACCGCGCACGAGATCGCGTCCGAGGCCTTCACCCGGCTGTGGGCGCGCTGGACCAAGGTCGAGGAGCCCAGCGGATACCTCTATGTGACCGCGGCCAACCTGGTCAGGGACCACTGGCGCAGACTGGAGCGGGAGCGCCGCGCCATGCGCCGATTCACCACGGAGGAAGCCGTGAAGGAGCAGCAGGACAGCAGCGACCCCTCGGTGCGCATGCTCGTCCAGTCCCTCCCGGAGCGACTGCGCGACCCGGCACTGCTGTACTACTACGCGGACCTGCCCGTACAGCAGGTGGCCGCGCTGCTCGGCCGGAACGAGGGCACGGTCAAGGCCGACCTGCACGCGGCCCGCGAACTGCTGCGCGCCAGGCTGGGGGAACACCATGACCGGACTGTCTGACGACGGTCCCGGCGGGGAGCCCTTCGACCCGCTGGAGCCGCTGCTGCGCCCGCCCGCGGTCTATCTGCCGCCGCCCGCGGGCTCGTTCGAGCTGATCCGCCGCCGCGCGGCCAGGCGCCGCCGCTCCCGCGCGATGGTCGGCGGCACGCTCGCCGCCGCCGTCATCACCGGTGCCTTCTACGTCGCCGGCACGCTCAACAGGGACGACTCGCAGGAGGTCGTCCCCACACCGGCCAACAGCAGCGGGCCCGTCACCACGGCCCCCGGACCGACGACCCCGCCCGTCGTGCCGCCGCCCGCGCCCACCCCGACGCGGACCACGCCCACCAAGGGCCCGGGCGACGGTACGACCGTCACGTCCGAGCCGTCAGGGACCACCCCGCCCACCTCGCCGACCAGCACCAGCACCGGCACCGATTCCGCCGCCACACCGCTGTGCACGGCCGCGCAGCTCACCGCCTCCCTCGGCGACGGCGACGCGGGCGCGGGCAACCTCTACCGCTACCTGTTGCTCACCAACCACAGCGATGCGGTCTGCCATGTCACCGGCTTCCCCGGCCTGTCGCTGCTGGACGCGAACGGCAAGCAGATCGGCGCCCCCGCCACGTACCAGAATCTCCCGCACGGGCCCGTCGTGCTGCGGCCCGGCGAGTCCGCGAGCGACACCATCCACACCGTCAACCAGCAGGGGACCTGCCTGCCGACCTCCACGAGCCTGCGGATCTACCCGCCGGGCAGCAGGGCGTCGCTGGTCTTCCCGGGGAAGATCACCAACTGTGACAACGAGTTCGTGGTCACCCCCTTCACCGCGGGCACGACGGGCAACCCGCCGTCCTGACGGGGACGGCGGGGGTCGGTCCGCCCCGGCGCCGGCTCAGTGCACGTCCGGCGGGCTGGAGGTCGCGGGCGGCATCGAGTAGGTGGGGGACGCGGGGGAACCCGAGCGGACGCCCGGCGGTTTGCTGGGCGGCATCGGCGCCGCGGTGATCAGCACCCTGCCGTACGCCGCCATCGCCGCCGCCATCACGAGCAGGATCATCAGCCAGCGCAGGTGCAGCCGGGCGGGGACGCTGAGCAGCCACGACAGCATCCCGCCGGACAGCAGCAGCCCGGAACGACTCCTGCGGTTGACGCCGCGACGGCTCATCGGCGCCCCCTCCCGCCGGTGGGCCGGGTATGGGGCAGAGTGCGTCCGATCTGGTCGCGGTAGCGCAGGAGTTCCAGCGGCATGTCGAAGGCGACGGCCGCCACGATCTGCGGACCGTACGCCGTCTGCCGGGAGTAGCGGACGAGGAAGCGGTCGGAGCGCATCGAGCCCGCCATGACCTCGGTGTCCGTGCCGAGCGCGGGGATGCCCACCGCCTGGATCCGGATGCCGTGCTGTTCCGACCAGAAGCGCGGCACCGGAGTGAAGCGCGCCGCGCGTCCGGGGCCGCGCAGCAACGAGTCGGCGGCGTGCTGCCCCATCTCCACGGCGTGGATGAGGTGTTCGACCCGGCGCGGCTCGGTGTCGAACCGCGGGTTCGGCCAGCGGGCCACGTCCCCGGCCGCCACCACATGCGGCGTGGTCCTGCCCCACTGGTCCACCGCGTGGCAGGTCGGCCCGCAGAGCACGCCGTCGGAGATCTCCAGACCGCTGCCCCGCAGCCACTCGGTACGGGGCTGCCCGCCGAGACCGAGCACCACGAAGTCGCAGTCGAGGACCGCGCCGTCGTCGAGCCGCAGCCGCAGCCCGTCGCCGTGGTCCTGCCAGTCGGTGATCTTCGTGCCGAGGCGGACGTCGACACCCGCGCGGCGCTGGAGCGAGCCGACCACCGCGCCGACCCTGGTGCCGAGCACCCGGCGCAGCAGCGGCGCGCTGTGGACGACCAGCGTCACGTCCATCCCGTTCTCCCGCGCGGTGCAGGCGAGTTCGCAGCCGATGAAGCCGCCGCCGAGGATCACCACCCGACGGGCGCGCGCCGTGTGCATCGCCCGCCGTATCGCCGCCGCGTCCTCGATCGTGCGGACGGTACGGACCCGGTCGCTGAACACCGGCGCCTCGGGCAGCCGCTTGGCGTCCACACCGGTCGCCACCACCAGCCCGTCGAACGGCAGATACTCCCCGCCGCGCAGTTCGATCGCGGACTTCGCCAGGTCCAGCCCCGTCATCCGGGTGTCGAGCAGCCAGTGCGCGTCCAGCGCCGCGTCCGCCCGGAAGGGCAACTGCTGTTCGGCGAGCCGGCCCGACAGATACTGCTTGGACAGCGGCGGACGGCTGTACGGCCGGTGCGGCTCCTCGCCGACCATCACCAACTCCCCGTCGAAACCGCGCTCCCTGAGTCGGGTCGCGGCGCTCAGCCCGGCGAGCCCGGCGCCCGCGACGACGATCCGCCGCAGGCTCGCCCGCGCCGCGGAGCCGCTGCGCAGCGGCCTCGCCGCCCGCCGCCCGATCGCGGCGGGACCGCCGGACGGGCTCTGCCCGCCGTGGACGGTGATGGCCTGCATCGGGCAACACCGCACCGCCTGGCGGGCCTTGGCCGCGTAGTCGGCGGGTACGCTGCGCGTGTAGTGCAGCGAACCGCTCTCGGCGATCCGGAAGACCTCGGGCGCCTCCTGCTGGCAGATGCCGTAGATGTGGCACCGGTTGTTGTCGACGCTGATCCGTACCGGCTCCGCCTCGGGCACCAGTACGGGCCTGGCGGGCGCGAACGACTCGGCGGCGATGGGGGCTTGGGGGAGCGGCGGCGCGGTGCGCGCGGGCGGGCGGCCCTGGTGGACGACGACCGGTGTGGTGGGCCGTGCGGCGGGGGACTGACCCGGTGGCCAGGGCGCCGGGGGGACACGGCCCGGGGGAGGCGGCTGGATCATTCGGCGGCTCCCGGCCTGCCGAGGTAGGTGCGCTGTCTGAGCCGGGAGCGGGACGGGAAGGCGCGGATCAGGAAGGCCAGCAACACCGTGCCCGCCCCGGTGGCGATGCCGACCGACACCAGATTCAGATGGCGCGGCTCCGGGTGCACCAGGAAGACGTGCAGCCAGATCAACCCAAAGGCCACATAAGCGAACTGATGAGTCCGCAGCCAGCGGTGGTAGCCCAGTCTGCGCTGGAGCCACACCGAACATCCCACGGCGATGGCCAGTTCGGTGCCGAGGATGCCGAAGCCCACCGGGAGCCGCTGCACACCGCCGGTGAACGGCACGGTCAGCTCACGGCCGCCGATCCGCCAGACCGGTTGGTAGAGAAAGGTCGCGCCGTGCACGACACCGAAGATCATCGCCGAGAGCGCCAGCGTCATGTGCGCGCCGTAGAAGGTGGCCCGGTGGACCGCGTGCTGCAGGAATCTCAGCCGCAGCAGCACACCGAGGACGACGGTGGCCACCATCAGCACATACGCGATCAGAGCCGCGAGTCTCGCGATCTTGTGGACGCCCATGTCGTAGGGCAACTGCTTGTCGTACGCGTCCAGCGGGGAACCGGGGATGGGAGCGGCGGCGGAAGTGCCGCGCGCCAGGAGCAACCCCACCGTGAAAAGCACCAATACCGAGAAAAGCACCAGCAGAAGACGGGAAGCACCGCTGAGCGCGGGGGCCTTATTACGGCTGTCGAATGCCGCGACCGTGACCATATCCTGTGACTCCTCGTATCGACGCGACTGCGACACGCGCAGGGCGAAGACCTGGGGCGATACCCGGAGTCGAGCTGTCCCGTTACCATTTTGTGCATTCGCCGATGAATGCGGCAAAGGTGTTCGGGGCAGGCTTCTCTTCGGGCCCTTTCCCCTGAAGGACACGCTGCTTGGCGGCAGACGCTACACCAAGATTCGCGCGCGGTCGATGCATGGCCAACGGGCCCCGGGCCGACTCGATATGGCGCTAAATCACCATTGTGACGGCGAATCACCGGCCCGGATCGCGTAGCTCGCGTAAAGGCTTTGCGCGGCGACGGTGAATCACGAACCGGTGTACTGCGCGGCGAATGGTGAAGGACCGGGCCGGGCGCGGCTCAGCCCGCGCCGCCAGGACGGTCGGCCGTGCGGGGGAGCGGCAGGTCGCCGGTGAGGGAATTCTGGATCACCGGCGCGTACACGGCGATCAGCGACGGCGTGCTCGCGGATGCCAGCGGCTCGACGCGGATGATGTAGCGGGCCATGACCAGACCGATGAGCTGAGAGCCCAACAGGGCGGAGCGCAAAGCGCGTTGTGGCTCGGCCAGTGCCTGGGCCAGCGGGCCGAGCACTTCGCGGCCGAGGAATTCCCGCAGGATCCCGGCGGCCGTCTCGTGCGAGACCGCCGACCGGATCACCGCCAGCAGCGCGTCGTGCCGCTCGGCCGACTCCCACAGGCCGAGGACCGTCGTCAGCAGCCGCTCGCCCGAGGTGGCGGGATCCCCGGCGAGCACCGGCAGCAACTCCATCGGGCGCACCGCCTCGTGGACGGCGGCGGCGAACACCCCTTCCTTGGACCGGAAGAAGTGGTGCACGAGCGCCGCGTCGACCTTCGCTTCGCGGGCGATGCCGCGCACCGTCGTCCGCTCGTAGCCGTACTCGGCGAATTTCAGCCGCGCCGCCCGCAGGATCGCCTCTCTGCTGCCGCTGCGGCCCGGCCGTCGGCCGGGCCGTCCGGTGACCGCCTCTCCCATGACCGCCGCCCTGTCACGCAAATTCACCGTTCGGTGATTTATGAGAGTAGCCTCGGCGGGGTGAAACGCCAACCACCCGCCGGCCGTGCGCCGGCCACCGCCCGCGCCGCGGGCGCGGACCGCGTGCGGACCGGGCGCCGGTCCGGTCCGGCGCCGACGCGGCCCGGCCGCCCGCCGGGCGCTCGACACGCCTCGCCGAACCCGGAAGAATTACCCGCGAGGGTCGCTTGAAACCTCTTTGGGGCGCAAACGGGCGACCTGTCCGCGAGGGGAGTTTATCGGCGCGCCGTGACCTGTGCGGCGGCTCGGGGCATTGCCCGAAAGGGCTATAGATTTAACTTTCAATCATAACGAGCTCAAATGTTCCATGTTGATGCTGGTCAGGCGTGCGTGCTAGAGTCGAAATAACGTGCTGTTTGCTGAAGGTCGGGGGCTCGATGCTTCAGGATGGGATCACGAGAGTTCTTCTCGTCGACTCCAGAGCGGTTTCCCGTGTGGGACTCAGTGTCCTGCTGAGCAGGGAAACCGA
This sequence comes from Streptomyces sp. NPDC008317, assembly GCF_042955955.1. Taxonomy (NCBI): domain Bacteria; kingdom Bacillati; phylum Actinomycetota; class Actinomycetes; order Kitasatosporales; family Streptomycetaceae; genus Streptomyces; species Streptomyces sp. NPDC008317. The sequence continues at coordinate 27,568 of NZ_JBIBFQ010000007.1, read as the reverse complement.
TCTGGAAGTCGTGGGCGAGGTTGCCGATATTCGGCACGCTCTGCCCTGCGTGGCAAGGTTGTCTCCGCATGTGGTGATCATCGACGCGCTGGATGTGGCGCCGGATGTTCCGCATGCCATCCAGCAGCTCATCGTCGGCGGCGCCGACGGCTGCCCTAAGATATTAGCCCTGGTCCAGAGCCTGGAGCAGTGCGCTCAGCACTGGCAGGCGGCCGGTGCCAGGGGTGTGCTCGACAGTCAGGCGAGTCCGGAGCGGATCATCGCCGCCGTCCGGATGGTCGCCGCCGGTTACCGACTGGTGATTCCCACCGTCGGCGCCGCCACTGCCGCCGCCACCGCGGCGGCCATCACGCCGGAACCGCCGCAAGCGGAAACATCGGAGACCGATCTGGTGTCCAGTGGAATAACCCGGCGTGAGCGCGACGTGCTCCAGCTCATCATCCGCGGCTATTCGAACGCGGAAATATCAGAAGCACTTTTTCTGAGTGAGAGCACCGTGAAATCACACGTTCAGCGCATGCTGGACAAGCTGGCTCTGCGCAATCGAGTACACGCCGTTATATATGCTTATGAAAAAGGAATTGTCAGAGCCGGCGGCAATTTAGAATCTTTAGTCGGTACCAGTATGTGACACCATTTTCGCGACCTGGGAACGGTCTTTCTTGCCGTTCCCGGTTCGGGGTATCTCGTCGAAAAGGCTGAGGCTGTCGACGAGCATGTAGGTGGGGAGCCGTTCGGCGCTCCACCGCTTGAGCGCGAGCAGGCCCGGAGCGCTGTCCGGGGCCGGGACCACCACGGCGTGCAGCCGTGCCGTGAGCCCGGTCCCGAGCACGACCACGGCCACGTCCCTGACCTGCGGGTGCAGGCTCAGGACGCTCTCGATCTCGCCCAGTTCCACCCGGTGACCGCGGATCTTCACCATGTGGTCGCGGCGCCCCAGGTACTCCAGCATGCCCGCGTCGTCGTACCGCACGAGGTCGCCGGTCGCGTACGGGCCGCTCTGCGGCGGATGGCCCCAGTACCCGAGCATCACCGTGGGGCCCGAGACCAGCAGCTCCCGCCCCGCCTGGCCCGCGACCTCGGGGCCCAGCTCCAGGGTGTCGCCCGAGCAGACCGCGCCGATCGGCAGGGCGCCCGCGCGGTCGAGATCGGCGGCGCAGACCTCGTACGACGTACAGACATTCGTCTCGGTCGGGCCGTACCAGTTGAGCAGCCTGACGTCCTGCCAGGCCGCGCGCAGCCGCCGCACATGGGCGATCGGGAACGCCTCGCCCGCGAAGACGCAGGCCCGCAGCGCGCGCGGCGGCGGCCCGTCCAGCAGCCCGCCCTTGGTGATCATCAAGGTGAGCGCCGACGGCACCGAGTACCAGACGGTGATCGCGTGCTCGTCCATGAAGCGGACGAGCTGGGCCGGCGCGTAGGCCAGCGCCTCGGGCACCAGATGGACGCTGGCGCCCGCCAGGAACGCCGCGTAGAGGTCGAAGACCGACAGGTCGAAATTGAACGGCGCGTGGTTGGAGAGCCGGTCCGAGGGGACCAGCCGCAGATCGGCCGCCGCCCACCGCACGAACGCCAGCGCGTTGAGGTGGCTCAGGCACACACCCTTGGGCTCACCGGTCGAACCCGACGTGAACAGGATGTATGCCGGATCGTGCTCCGAGCCCTCGACCGGCGACGGTACGGGCTGGCCCTCGCCCGTCGCCAGCAGGTCCGCGAAGGTACGGCAGGGCGCCGCGTCCCAGCCCGCGTCGGCCGCCGCGTCCGCGCCGTCCTCGTCGGTCACCACCAGCGCGGGGGCGCAGGCCGTGACGATCCGCGCCAGCCGCGACGGCGGGTTCGAGGACGCCACCGGTACGTAGACCGCGCCGCCGCGCAGGCACGCCTGCATCAGCGCCACGACGTGCAGGCTCTTCGCGCTCCACAGCACGACCCGGTCGCCCGGCCGCACCCCGCTCGCGGCCAGCGCCGCGCCGTAACGCGCCGCGAGCGCGTCCAGTTCGCCGTAGGTCAGCCGTCCGTCGACGGCGTCGACCGCGAGGGAATCCGGCGCCCTGCGGGCGGCGGCGGTGACGAATTCGTGCAGCCTCACAGTCCCAGCTCCTTCGCGACGAGCTCCTTCTGGATCTCCGAGGTACCGGAGAACAGCACGCTCGGCACCGCGTCCCGCAGCGCCGCCTCCATACCCGACTCCGACCGGTATCCGCGACCGCCGAGAATCCGTACGGCGTCCAGCGCGCTCTGCACCGCGGCCTCGGAGACGGCGAGCTTCGACAGCGCCACCGGCAGGGTCGCCCTGCCGCCGCGGTCCATCTCCCAACAGGCCCGGTAGAGCAGGAGTCTGGCGCTCTCCAGCCGCAGCTTCATGTCCACGATGCGGTGCGAGACCGCCTGGAAGCCGGAAATGCGACGGCCGAACTGCCGCCGCTCGCGGGCGAATCGGACGCACTCCTCGACCAGGCGGTCCATCAGGCCCAGATAGCCCGCGAAGAGGCAGGCGCGCTCCCAGCCCATGGACGTCTGGAAGATCGTCGCGCCCATCCCCTCGACGCCCAGCACCTGGTCGTCGGGGACGAAGCACTCCTGGAAGGTCACCGTGCCCGCCAGGCAGGAGGACAGACCCATCTTCTCGAAGGGCTCACCGCGCAGCACCCCGGGGGCGTCGGCCGGCACGACGAAGGCGGTCTGGCCGAGGTGTCCCGAGTCGGGGTCGCTGGTCGCGTACGTGACCAGGACGTCGGCGGCCGGGCCGTTGCTGACGAAGCTCTTCTCGCCGTCCAGGACGAATCCGCCGGGCACTTCGGTCGCCGTCACCCGCAGCCGCGAGACGTCGGAGCCGGACTCCGGCTCCGTCATGGCGTTGCCCGCGATCATCCGGCCGGACGCCAGCTCCGGCAGGAAGCGCTTCTTGAGGTCCGCGCTGCCGAACTCCGCGATCGGCACGGCGCAGGCGAAGAGGTGGGCGCTGGCCGCGAAGACCAGCCCGGTGTCGTGGCAGCCGCGGCCCACGGCCTCGATGACCCGCGCGGTGTCGAGCGCGCCGAGGCCGTCCCCGCCGTACTCGGCGGGAAGACAGGCGCCCAGGGCGCCGATCCGGCCGAGTTCCCGCCAGTCGGACCGTTCACCGGGGCGCCGCGGACGGTCCGCGGGGAACGCGTCGGCGGCCCGGCGGACGGTCTCCTCGTACCGCGCGGTCTGCTCGGTGCTCCAACTGAAGTCCACGCTGGCTCCTGCATCGGGAGGGGGGAGGGAAAGACGGAAGGCGGGGTGCTGCGCTCAGGGCGGGGGCTCGGGGCTCAGGGCTGGGGCTCGGGGCCGAGGGCCCCGCGCTCAGGGCTCGCGGATCACATCGCGCCCACCGTGAGCAGGTCCGCCAGCGCGGAGCGCAGTTCGGCGCTGGCGAGCATCATGTGGCCGCCCCTCACGGTGGTGACCCGGCACGGCCCGGTGGTCTCCGCCGCCCACGCGGCCAGCCCCGGCGCGTCCACCACCGGGTCCAGGTCGCCGGCGAAGACATGCACCGGGCAGGACAGCGGCGGCAGTTCGGTGGGACGGCGGTAGGTCTCCGTCATCCGCAGGTCGGCGCGGAGCGGCGGAAGGAACAGGTCGAGCAGTTCAGGACTGTCCTCGACGGCGGGCAGCGCGCCCTCCAACGTCCGCAGGCCGCTCAGCAGTTGGGCGGGCGGAGCGTTGTGCAGCGGCGGCAGCGCGTGCGGGGTGCGGGGCGAATTGCGTCCCGAGACGATCAGGGCGGCGGGCGGCCCGACCAACTGCGAGAGCCGGTGAGTCAGTTCGAAGGCGACCACGGCGCCGAAGCTGTGCCCGAACACCGCGTAGGGTCCCTCGATACCGGGTGCCAGCTCGGCCGCGAGGGTACGGGTCAGCGTGCCGATGTCCTGGGCGAGCGGTTCGCGCCTGCGGCTGCCGTGGCCCGGCAGGTCGACCGGGCGGACCCGCGCCACCTCGGCGAGGCCGGGCCGCCACGCGTGGTACATCACCGCGCTGCCGCCGGCATGGGGCAGGCACAGCAACTGGGGCCGTAGGGCGGGAAGCAGCACGGCCGCGGACCTCCTGTGATCGGGCGCACCGGATGGTCCCTCGATCCTCGCCGTTGCGGCGGCACGGGGCCACGGCCGTGAGTACTCATCATTAATGAGGACCCGCACGTGAAGCGGAAGCGGCGCCTCCCCCGTAAGTACGCACTTCGGGGCGTGTGTGCGCGGGCGTAATTCATCAGGTCTGGTGAAGTCCTCCGGCGGCGCCCGTAGCTACGTTTGGGGCCCTGGCCGAGCCGACCGCGACTTCGTGGAGTCGGGGGTTCCGCCGTGTCAACCCCGGACTCCGGAAGGTCGCTACGCATGTCCGACAGTTCTGATCCGCAGCTCGGCTACGACGAAGTCCTCGCGGAGCTGAAGGAGTTCGTCGAAACGCGATTCCTGCCCGAGGGCGAGGAGGGAATCGAGCCCGATTCCCCGCTGCTCCAGCTCGGAATCCTCACGTCGCTGAACACCACCGAGCTGATCGCCCATATCCACGACAAGTACGGGCTGTTCATGCCGCCCGAGTACATCGTCGGCAGGAACTTCAAGAGCCTGGACGCCATCAGCAAGCTCGTGGTCCGGATCCAGACCGACCCCGCCGCCATGGCCTGACGCTCTGTCCGACGCCGCTGTGCCGCCGCCGCTTTGACGCGGACGCGAACCGCCCGACCGGAAGCGCGGCCCGTGCCGAGGCAGGGCCCGTCCGATCCGACTCAAGAGGAGCAGTCTTGTCCGCAGTCGACTATGACATCGGGATCATCGGTGGAGGCCCGGCAGGCTCCACCGCGGCCTCATACCTGACCAGGGCCGGACTCACCGTCGCGGTCTTCGAGGGGGAGACCTTCCCCCGCGAGCACGTCGGCGAGTCACTGGTGCCCGCCACCACCCCCGTACTGCGCGACATCGGCGCGCTCGACCTCGTCGAGCAGGCCGGATTCCCCCGCAAATTCGGCGCGGCCTGGACGTCCGCGGCACCGGCCGGCATCCCCACCATGGGCTTCGGCGGCCTCTCGCACGGCCTCGGCGCCGCCGAGATCGAATTCGACGAGCGCGACCAGCCCGGCGTCCTCCAGTCCCACACGTACCACGTGGACCGGGGCAAGTTCGACCAGCTCCTGCTCCAGCACGCCGCCTCCTGCGGCGCGAAGGTCTTCGAGAACACCCGCATCGGCAGCGTCGACTTCTCCGGCGAGCACCCGGTGATCCACCCCGTCCGCGACAAGGACACCGGTGTCACCGTCCGCATGGTCGTGGACGCCAGCGGGCGCGGCACGATGCTCGGCCGCCAGCTCAAGCTCAAGGTCCCCGACCCGGTGTTCAACCAGTACGCGGTGCACACCTGGTTCGACGGCCTGGACCGCACGGCCCTCTCGCACGACAAGAAGAAGGCCGACTACATCTTCATCCACTTCCTGCCGCTGACCGACACCTGGGTCTGGCAGATCCCGATCACCGACACCATCACCAGCGTCGGCGTCGTCACGCAGAAGAAGCACTTCACCGCCTCCAAGGACGACCTGGAGGGCTTCTTCTGGGAGTGCGTGGGAAGCCGCCCCGAACTGCGCGCCGCGCTCGAGGACTCCGAGCGCGTGCGCCCCTTCAAGGCCGAGGGCGACTACAGCTACGGCATGAAGGAGATCACCGGCGACAACTTCGTGCTGATCGGCGACGCCGCGCGCTTCGTGGACCCGATCTTCTCCAGCGGCGTCAGCGTCGCGCTCAACAGCGCCCGCATCGCGACCAAGGACATCATCGCGGCGGCGGAGGCCGGGGACTTCAGCAAGTCCCGCTTCACCGAGTACGAGCGGACGCTGCGGCGCGGGGTGAGCAACTGGTACGAGTTCATCTCCATCTACTACCGGCTGAACATCCTGTTCACCGCCTTCGTGCAGGACCCCAGGTACCGGCTCGACGTCCTCAAGATGCTCCAGGGCGACGTCTACGACGACGACGAACCGCGCGCGCTCGCCGCGATGCGGAAGATCGTCGCCACGGTCGAGAACGATCCCGACCACCTCTGGTACAAGCACCTGGGCAGCCTGTCCGCGCCCTCAGCGGCGGCGCTGTTCTGATGACCGATCAGGCCCCGGAGGCGGTGGCGATCATCGGTGCCGGCTGCCGCTTCCCGGGCGGCGTGGCGGACCTGGCCGGATTCTGGCGGGTGCTGCGGGACGGCACGGACGTGATCACCGAGATCCCGCCGTCCCGCTCCGACCTCGCCCGGCACTACGACCCGGACCCCGACGCGCCAGGCCGGACGTACACGCGCTGGGGCGGTTTCATCGAGGACGAGACGCGTTTCGACGCGGAGTTCTTCGGTATCGCCCCGCGCGAGGCCCGGCAGATCGACCCGCAGCAGCGGATGCTCATCGAGGTCGCCTGGGACGCGCTGGAACACGCCGGGATCGTCCCCGGCAGCCTCGCCGGCACCCGTACCTCCGTCTTCTCCGGCGGCCTGAGCGTCGACTACTTCCTGCGGCACTCCCGCGAGGCGGGCGTCCGCGGCATCGACCCCTGGTACGCCTCGGGCAAGGAGGCCAGCTTCGGCCCCGGCCGGCTGTCGTACCTGCTCGGCCTCAACGGCCCGAGCGTGGCGCTGAGCACCGCCTGCTCCTCCTCGCTGGTCGCCGTGCACCTCGCGCGGCAGAGCCTGCTCACGGGGGAGTCCGACACCGCGCTGGTCGGCGGCGTCAACCTGCTGCTCTCCGCCGAGCTGACGGTGTTCATGTCCAAGGTCGGCGCCATGGCCAAGGACGGGCACTGCAAGGTCTTCGACGCGGCGGCCGACGGAATCGTCCGCGGCGACGGCTGCGTGGTGCTCGTCCTCAAGCGGCTGACCGACGCGCTCGCCGACGGCGACCGCGTGCTGTCCGTGATCCGCGGCTCCGCCGTCAACCACGACGGGCACAGCGCGGGACTGACCGTGCCCAGCGCCGCCGCCCAGCAGTCGCTGCTGCGGGACGCCCTGGCCGCCGCGGACGTACGACCCGACGAGATCGGCTACGTCGAGGCGCACGGCACCGGCACCCCGCTCGGCGACCCCATCGAGATGAGCGCGCTCGCCCGGATTCTCGGCGAAGGACGCGACGCGGAACACCCGCTGCTGGTCGGCTCGTTGAAGACCAACTTCGGGCACACCGACGGCGCGGCGGGCGCGGCCGGGCTCCTCAAGGCGGCACTGGCCGCACAGCACGGCGAGATCCCGCCGCATCTGCACCTGGACCGGCTCAACCCCGGTATCCGCTGGGACCGTTGGCCGGTGCGGGTGCCGACGGACCTCACCGCGTGGCCGGACGGCGGCGGGCGGCGACTGGCCGGCGTCAGCGCCTTCGGGCTCAGCGGCACCAACGCCCATGTGATCGTCGAGGCACCGCCCGCGGTCGCCCCGCCCGCCGAGGCGGCACAGGACCGGCCGTCCCGGCTGCTCCTGCCGGTCTCCGCGCGCTCCGGCGCCGCGCTGCGCGAACTGGCCCGTGCGCACCGCGACCGGCTGCTCGACCAGCCGGAGGCCGAACTGGCCGCGTACGTCACGGCGGCGGGCACCCGGCGCACCCAGCACGGCGAGCACCGCATCGCCGTCACCGGCAGGACGGCCACCGAACTCGCCCAGGAACTCGGCGCGTTGCTGGAGACGTCTCTCGACACCGCCGTGCCGGACCTGGCGGCGGAAGAGCGAGGCGGCGCGCAGTGGGGCGGCACGGACGCCGGGGACTTCGGCGACCCGGGCGACTCGGGCGACGACCTGCCGCAGGTCTGCTTCGTCTTCTCCGGGCAGGGCGGCCAATGGACGGGCATGGGCCGCGAACTGCTGGCCCACGAGGACGCCTTCCGGACCGAACTGACCCGCGTGGACGAGCTGATCGCCGCGGAGGCGGGCTGGTCGGTGATCGGCGAACTGACCGCGGACGCCGAGCACTCCCGGCTGACCCGGACCGAATTCGCCCAGCCTGTCGTCTTCGCCGTGCAGGTGGCCGCCGCCGCGCTCTGGCGCTCCTGGGGCGTGGAGCCCGCCGCCGTCATCGGGCACAGCATGGGCGAGATCGCCGCCGCCCACGTGGCGGGCGCCCTCACCCTCACCGACGCCGTACACGTCATCGTGCACCGCGGACGCCTCCTCCAACGGGCCGAGGGCGGCGGCCGGATGGCCTCCGTGGCCCTCCCCGAAGCCGACCTGCTGCCGCTGCTCGCCGCATACGGCGACGACGTGACCGTGGCCGCCGTCAACGGTCCCGCGAGCACCGTCGTCTCCGGACGCACCGAGGCCGTCGAGGCCCTGGGCGCCGAACTGGCCGAGCTCGGCCACGGCTACCGCGCGATGCCCGGCGAATACGCCTTCCACAGCGCGCAGATGGCGCCCTACCAGGACGAACTCGTCGCCATGCTCGGCGAGATCACCCCGGCGAAGCCGCGCGTGCCGGTCCACCTCACCTGCGAGCCGGGCGCCGAGGGCCCCTTCGGCGCCGACTACTGGGGACGCAACCTCCGCCAGCCGGTCCGCTTCTCCGCCGCGCTCGGCCGCGCGCTCGACGCCGGTCACCGCCTCTTCGTGGAGCTGGGCCCGCACCCGGTGCTCGCCCAGCCCGTCGTCCAGAGCCTGGAGGACCGGGGAGTCGACGGGCTCGTCGTCCCCACCCTGCGCCGCGACACCGACGACGTCGCCACCGCGCGCACCTCGCTGGCCAGGCTCTACGCCGCCGGGGTCGACATCCGCTGGCCCGAGGTCAATCCGGGACCCACGGCCGTCACTGACCTGCCCGGCTACCCGTGGCAGGGCGACAAGCTGTGGTTCGACATCCCCGCGCCCGACGCGAACGCCGATGCCGACACCCTGCCGCGACTGAGCGCACTGCACGGTGAGTTGAAGCTGTACGACGAGGCCGGGCGGCTCGTCGCCGAGACCGTGGGACTGCGCCTGAGCACACCGGGCGCGCCGCTGTCCGAGACGGCGCCGCCCGCCCTGCCCGCGCCGGTGGACGCCGCTCCCGCCACCGCTCCGGCGACCCCGGCGCGCCCCAGCCGCGACCAGCTCGCCGACCTGGTCGCGGACGCCGCCGCGGAGGTGCTGGGGCTGGCCTCCGGCACCACCGTGGCGCGCGGTCGCGGCTTCACCGACCTCGGCATGGACAGCCTCGGCGCCGTCGAGCTGTGCAAGGTGCTGGAACGGTCCGTGCCGCTGAGGCTGCCGAAGACCGCGGCCTTCGACCACCCCACCGTGCGGCGGTTCGCCGACTACCTCGACGGCCTGCTCGGCGACGCCCCGGCTCCCGCGCCCGCCGTGGCCCGCACGACCGACACGGCGGCCGTGTCCCGTACGACCGACACGCCCGCGGCTCCGTCCGCGCCGACCGGCACGCCCGGCGCGCCCGAGCCGATCGCCGTCATCGGCGTCGGCTGCCGCTTCCCCGGCGGCGCCGAGGGCCCGGAGGCCTACTGGCGGCTGCTGACCGCGGGCCGCGACGCCGTACGCCGCGCCCCCGACGGCCGCTTCGACGACCCGCGCGTGTGGTGGGGCGGCTTCCTGGACGACGACCCGGCGGGCTTCGACGCGCCGTTCTTCCGGATCCCGCCGCGCGAGGCCAAGGTGATGGACCCGCAGCAGCGGATGTTCCTCGAAGTGGCCTGGGAGGCGCTGGAACACGCGGGCGTCCCGCCGACCTCGCTCGCCGAGTCCCGCACCGGGGTCTTCCTCGGCATGAACTCCACCGACTACGCCCAGATCGTGGGCAGCCACCCCGACAACGTGGACGCCTTCTACGGCACCGGCACCTCCTTCAGCGCCGCCGCCGGCCGTCTGTCGTACCTGCTCGGCATGCGCGGCCCGAGCCTGGCCGTCGATACCGCCTGCTCGTCCTCGCTGGTCGCGGTGCACCTCGCGGTGGCCAGCCTGCGCTCGGGCGAGAGCGACCTCGCGGTCGCCGCGGGCGTCAATCTCATCCTCGGCCCCACCATCCACCGGGCCAGCGACGCCGCCGGGGCCCTCGCGGCCGACGGCCGGTGCAAGACCTTCGACGCCACCGCCGACGGATACACGCGGGGCGAGGGCTGCGGAGCCGTCATCCTCAAGCCGCTGTCCGCCGCCCGGCGCGACGGCGACCGGGTCCTGGCGCTGATCCTCGGCTCCGCCGTCAACCAGGACGGCGCCAGCAGCGGCTTCACCGCCCCCAACGGTCCCGCGCAGGAGACACTGCTGCGCGCCGCACTCGCCGACGCCCGCGTCGGCGCGGACGACATGGACTACGTCGAGGCGCACGGCACCGGCACCCCGCTCGGCGACCCGATCGAACTGCGGGCGCTCGGCGCGGCGTTGGCCGGACGGACGGCCCAGCAGCCCTGCCTGGTCGGCTCGGTGAAGACCAACATCGGCCACCTGGAAGCCGCGTCCGGCATCGCGGGACTCATCAAGACCGTCCTGGCCCTGCGGCACGAGACCGTGCCCGCGCACCTGCACTTCACGCGGCCGAGCCCCGACATCCCCTGGGACGAACTGCCCCTGGACGTCCCGACCGAGGCCCGCCCGTGGGCCCGCGGCGAGCGCCGCAGGGTCGCCGGGGTCAGCGCCTTCGGCTTCAGCGGCACCAACGCGCACATCGTGCTCGCCGAGGCCCCCGCGACCGACGCCTCCGACGTCCCCGATGCCCCCGGTACCTCCGACGCGGACGACGGCGCGGCCCTGACCGCTCGCCTCCACGTCCTGCCGCTGTCCGCCGCGTCCCCCGCCGCACTGCGCGACCGGGCCGCCGCCCTGAGCTCACTGCTCAGCGCCGAGCCGGACGGCGACGCGACACGGGACGCGCACGGCGCGGAACCGGCCGCCGTGGCACGGACCCTGGCCGTACACCGCTCCCACCTCGACCACCGGCTGGTCGTCGTGGGCCGCGACCGCGCCGCGCTCGCCGAACGACTGACCGCCGTCACCGACGGTGACAGCGTCCCCGGCACCGTCCTCGGCAAGGCCGCCGCACGCGCACGCGGACCCGTCTTCGTCTTCTCCGGACACGGCTCCTACTGGCCCGCCATGGGCCGCTCCCTGCTGGCCGCCGACCCGGTGTTCCGGGACGCGATCGCGGACTGCGACGCCGCGCTCGCCCGCCACCTGGACTGGTCGGTGCGCGAAGCGCTGGAATCCGCGCGCGAGCCTTCGAACGAACTCGACCAGCAGATCATGCTCTTCGCCACCCAGTACGGCCTGACGGCGAGCTGGCGCGCCCTGGGCGTCGAGCCCGCCGCCGTGCTCGGCCACAGCATGGGCGAGGTGTCGGCCGCCCTGTGCGCGGGCGCGCTCGACCTGGCGCAGGCCGCGGAGATCATGGTGCGCCGCACCCACCTGCTGCGGGCCCTGGTCGGCCAGGGCGGCATGGCCGTGGTCGGCCTCGACGCCGACCGCACCGAGGACGAACTGGCACCGTACGGCGACCGGTTGTGCGTCGCCGTGGTCAACAGCCGACAGTCGACGGTGGTGTCGGGAGAGACGACCGCACTGGAGGAACTGGGCGCCCGAATGCGCGCGCGCAACGTGTTCTTCCGTGCGGTCAACGCCGGCGGCCCGGCCCACAGCCCCTGGGCCGAGCCGCTGCGCGAACAGCTTGTACACGCCCTGACCGGCCTGGCCCCGGCCGCCCCGCGCCTGCCGATGTACTCCTCGGTGGACGGCGCTCCGCTCGCCGCCGACACCCCCCTGGACGCCGCCTACTGGGGCCGGAACCTGCGGCAGACCGTACGGTTCGCCGACGCCGTACGGGCAGCGGCGGCGGACGGACACGACACCTTCGTGGAGCTGTCCGCCCACCCCATCCAACTCGTGCCCATCGAGCAGGAGTTGCGGGCCGCGGGCACCGACGGACTGTTCGTGCCGTCACTGCTGCGCGACCAGGACGGCCCGGAGTCGCTACTCACCGGGCTCGGCGCCCTGCACGTCGGCGGCCAGGCCGTGGACTGGCCGCGGCTGCACCCCGGGAACGGCCCGCTCGCCGAGCTGCCGACCTACCCGTGGGAGCACAAGCGGTACTGGGTCGACCAGCGCGACGCCGCCCCCGCGAACAAGGGCGCCCACCCGCTGCTGACCCGCGACGTCCGCACCCCGTCGGGCCGCGTCGTGGAGACGGACCTCGACGCCCGTACCGCCACCCGGCTCGGCGCCGAACCCGTGGGCGCCGCGCTGCGGGTGCCCGGCGCCACCTGGCTGGAGCTGGCCGTCGCCGCGGCCGGGACCGCCTTCGGCCCCGGCCGCCCCGTCCGCCTTGAGGACATCACCCTCGACCGCCCCCTGCTGGTCCCGGCCGACGGCTCCGTCACCACCCAACTCAGCCTGGAACGCACCGCGTCGGGCGACCGGCCGGGCCTGGCGCTCACCTTGTGGGAGCCCGCCACCGACACCGCGCCGCGCCCCCGCAGCCTCGTCTCGGGCCGCGCCCTGCCAGGACGCGCGCCGTCCGACACCGCTGCGGACGCCCCGCCGCACCCGCGCGGCCCGGTCGACGAGGCCCTGCGCGCCTGGGTGGCCCGGCACGCCACCGGGGACTGCGCGCCGACCCCGGAATCGGCCCGGACCGCCGACGGCCGCATCGAACTCGAACTGCGGCTGCGCCCGGCCACCATGCGCTGGCACCTCGCCCCCGACCTCCTCGAACTCGCCCTGCGGCTGCCCGCGTTCCTGCTGTCCGCCGACCCCGCCGACCCGTCGCCGCTCCCCGCCTCCCTCGACAGCCTCACCCTGTACGCGGCCCCCGACGACCGCGTCCTCGTCACCGCCGCCCTGCGCCCCGACACCGCGGGCGACCCGACCGCCGACATCCGCCTGACCACCCCCGAGGGCCGGCCGCTCGCCGAGATCACCGGCCTGCGCCTCGCCCCGCCGCGAGGCCGCGTCCTCAACCAGGAGGAGACCGCGCGCCTCACCACCAGCCTGTACGTCCTCGGCTGGCAGGAGCGCCCGCTGACGGTCCGTCAGCCCGAGCAGCGGCCGGCCGAAACCCCGGCTCGGCTCGAAGCCGGGACTCCGCAGCGCGGCTTGACCGCCCATGTCCCCGCCCAGCGGGACGGCCTCGGCGCATCGCGGACCGAGGACGACCCGTCCACAGCCGCCGGGGGAGCGGGGGCGCCCCTGACCGGACCCGTCACCGTCGTCCTCGCCGACCGCGGCGGCGTCGCCGAGGAACTGGCACGGGCACTGGCCGCACAAGGGCGGCCCGCGACCCTGCTGGCGGCCGACGGCGAGCCCGACGCCGTACGGCAGCGACTCGCGGACGCGCTGCGGGAGTTGCGCACCGGGCCCGGCTGCCGGGACGTCGTGCACCTCGGGGCGCTGGACCTGCCGGAGCGGGACGAGCCCGACCCCCTCGCCGTGGCCGACGCGTGCGCGGGGGTGACGGCGGTCGCCTCCGTGACGGCGGCGGTCGCCAGCGGCGCACGCGTGCTGTACGTGACGCGGGGCGCGGTCGCGGTGGACGAGCTGGAACTGCCCGCCGCCGCACAGGCACCGCTGCGGCAGTCCGCGATCGTCTCCGGCGTGGAACGCCCCACCGCCTGGGGCGCCGCGCTCGACCTGGACCCGCTGACCTCGGGTGTGGCGGAGGACGCGGCGGCCGTCGTGGCCGAACTGCTCGCCCACGGCGCCGACCGCGCCGGAGGCGAGGACGTCGAGGACCAGATCGCGCTGCGCGCCGGCCGCAGGCTCACCGCCCGGGTGCTGCGCGCCCCGGCCCCGCCGCCGCTGTTCGAGCCGGTCGAACTGGCCGCCGACCGCAGCTATCTGGTGGCGGGCGCGGAAGGACCGCTGCCCGACCGGGTGGCCGCCTGGCTGACCGCGCGCGGCGCGGGCCGCACGCTGGTCGTGCCCCGCGTGGAGGACGCCAAGCAGGCGACCCGGCTGATCGAGGACGAGGCCGCGGCCGGACACCCCGTCGCGGGCGTGATCTGGCTCGGCGTCGGCTGGAATCTGCCGATCGACCAGGAGCCGACCGCCGCCGCGATCGCCGAGGCGGTCGAGGGCCGCGCCCGCGGCGCGTGGCTGCTGCACCAAGCAGCGCTCGACACGCGTACCGACCTGGACCTCTTCCAGGTGTGGGGCACCGTGGCGTCGGCCTGGGCGGCGATCGGGGCGGGCGTGCAGGCCCCGGTGGACGCGCTGCTCACCGCCCTCGCCGGGCACCGGCGCGCCCTGGGCCTGCCGGTCTGCGCCATCGCCTGGGCGCCCTGGCTCGACGTGGATCTGCTGGACCGCGACAGCGCCAACCGGCTGACACGCAGCGGCATGCGCCTGCTCCCGCCCGGCATCGCCGTGGAACTGCTCGACCGGATCACCGCGGCGGGCCTGACCGGCGCCGCCGCGGCCGACGCCGACTGGGGCCTGCTGCTGCCGCTCTACCAACAGGCCCGCCCCTGGCCGCTCTTCGACGCCCTGGCCGCCGAGGCGGCGGCTGCGCCCGGTGACTCCGGCGCGCTGCTGGACAAGCTGCGCTCACTGCCCGACGCGGCGCGCGGCGATCTGCTGCTGGAGTGCGTCCTGGAGGAGGTGGCGGTGGTGCTCGGCCTGGACGGACCCGGCGAACTGGAGCCCCGGCAGGGCTTCTTCGAACTGGGCCTGAACTCCATCACGGCGCTGGAGATGAAGGTACGGCTGGAGCGCCGCTTCGGCAGCGCGCTCCCCGCGACCCTCGCCTTCGAATACCCGACGGGCGACGCCGTGGCCGGATTCCTCGCCGCCGAGGTGGTCGGCGGATCGGGCGACGAGCGGTCTGACGCGCCGCAGCCCGCCGCCGACAGCGTCACCCGTACCCAAGACACCGGACGCGCCGAGAACGCCGCGACCACCGGACGCGCCGAAAGGACCGAAGGCACCGCGGACAACGCCACCGTCACCGGCGACCTCACCGATGAAGACGACTACGACGACCCCGACGACGCGGACCTCTTCGCCCGTCTGGACGCCGAAGTCGCCGCCGTGAACGCCCTCATCGAGGGAGACAAGCGATGAACCAGCCCACCGACGGTGCCGGACCCCGCACATCGGACCGTACGCCGGAGCGCGCACCGGACCAACGGTCCCGCCTCGCCCAGGCATTGGAGACCATCGGGCGGCTGCGCACGATGGTCGAGGACCAACGGGCCGCGCTGCACAGCCCGGTGGCCGTCATCGGCGTCGGCTGCCGCTTCCCCGGCGGCGCCGACTCGCCCGAGCGCATGTGGGACCTGCTGCGCGACGGCGTGGACGCCATCGGCCCCTTCCCGCGCGACCGTTGGGACACCGACCCGTACTACGACCCCGACCCCGAGGCGCCCGCGAAGGCGTACGTCGTGGAAGGCGGGTTCCTGGACAGCGCCGACACCTTCGACGCGCAGCTCTTCGGGATCGCGCCGGGCGAAGCACTCGGAATGGACCCCCAGCAGCGGATCGCGCTCGAAGTCGCCTGGGAGGCGCTGGAGCGGGCCGGCATCCCGCACGACTCGCTGGACGGCTCCCGCACCGGCGTCTACATCGGCGCGAGCACCAGCGACTACGTACGGCTGCGGCAGCAGTACGGCGACCCGGCCGCGATCGACGGCTACCAACTCCTCGGCGAGAACAGCTTCATCGCCGGACGCATCGCGCACACCTTCGGGCTGCGCGGACCCGCGCAGGTCGTCGACACCGCCTGCTCCTCCTCACTGGTCGCCGTCCACCAGGCGTGCCAGGCCCTGCGCCTGGGCGAGACCGATCTGGCACTGGCGGGCGGGGTCAACGTCATCCTGTCCCCGTACGGCTTCGTGCTGGTCAGCAAGGCCGGGGCGGTCTCGCCCGACGCCCGCTGCAAGGCGTTCGACGCCTCCGCCGACGGCTACGCACGCGGCGAGGGCTGCGGCCTGGTGGTGCTCAAGCGGCTCAGCGACGCGGTGGCCGACGGCGACCGGGTGCTCGCCGTCATCCGGGGCAGCGCCGTCAACCACGACGGCCACGCCAGCGGCATCTCCGTACCCAGCGGCAAGGCGCAGCAGGAGGTCATCCGCGCGGCCCTCGCCGACGCGGGAGTCGCCGCCGACCGGATCGGCTACGTCGAGGCGCACGGCACCGGCACCGCCCTCGGCGACCCCATCGAACTGCGCAGCCTGGAGACCGTCCTCGGCACCGGCCGTTCGGCGGATCACCCCGTCTACGTCGGGTCGGTGAAGACCAACGTCGGCCATCTGGAGGCGGCGGCGGGCATCGCCGGGCTGATCAAGAGCGTGCTGGCCGTCGGCCACGGCGAGATCCCGGCGAGCCTGCACTTCCGCACGCCCAACCCCAACGTCGACTGGGACGCGCTGCACCTGCGGGTCGCCGCCGAGCACACCCCGTGGCCGTCCGACGGGCAGCCGCGCACCGCGGGCCTCAGCTCGTTCGGCGCCAGCGGCACCAATGTCCACCTCGTCATCGAGGAACCGCCCGCCATGACCACCGAGCAGCCCGAGCCGGACCCGCGGCCGGGGCGGCAGGCAGAAGTGTTCGTCGCGTCGGCCCGCAGCGAACCGGCGCTGCGTGAACTCTCCCTGCGCTGGGCCGACTTCCTGCGCGCCAACCCGGCGACCCCGCTGGACTCCGTGGCCCGCACCATCGCCGCCGGCCGCTCACCGCAGCAGGTCCGCGCCGCCTTCACCGCCCGCGACACCGCCTCGCTCGCCGACCGGCTGCACGACTTCGGGACCGGCGACGGCGGTCCCGCCCCCCGCCGCGCCCAGGCCGCGCACCGCGTGAAGACCGCCTTCATGTTCACCGGCCAGGGCGCCCAGTTCGCGGGCATGGGACGGGAGTTGTACGAGGCCGAGCCGGTGTTCCGGCAGGCTCTGGAGCGCTGCGCCGAGATCGTCGACCCGGTCCTGGACCGACCGCTGCTGGAGGTCGTCCACCCCGTCGAGCCCGACGGCTCGCTCGACAGGACCGGCTACACCCAACCCGCGCTGTTCGCCGTCGAATTCGCGCTCGCCGAGCTGTGGGCGTCCTGGGGCGTCCGCCCCGCCGCCGTGATCGGCCACAGCGTCGGCGAGTACGCGGCGGCGTGCGTCGCCGGAGCGGTGGACCTGGAGGACGCGCTCGGGCTGATCGCCCTGCGGGCCCGGCTGATGGAGTCGGTGACCGCGCCCGGCGCGATGCTCGCCGTACAACTGGACGCGCAGGCCGCCGAGCGGGCCATCGGCTCCCGCGCCGACCTGGTCGCCGTCGCCGCCGTCAACGGGCCCCAGGACACGGTCCTTTCCGGCGATGCCGACGCCATCGCGGAGATCCGGGCGGAGCTGGCCCGCGAGGGTGTGACCGCCAAACCGCTGACCGTCTCGCACGCCTTCCACTCGCCGCTGCTCGACCCGGTCCTCGCCCCGCTGGAGGAGGCGGCGGCGAAGATCACCTTCCGTGAGCCGCGCGTCCCGCTGATCTCCAACCTCACCGGCCGGCCGCTGGACCGCGCCACCCTCGCGGACCCCGGCTACTGGGCCCGGCACGCCCGGCAGCCCGTCCGCTTCCACGACGGCGTGCTGGCACTGCGCGAGACCGGCGTCGGCGCCTTCGTGGAGATCGGCCCCGGCCGGACCCTGCTCGGCCTGGCCGCCCGCGCCCTGCCCGACCCCGACCTGCTGTGGCTGCCGTCCCTGCGGCGCGGCCGGCCCGAGGCCGAGCAGGTCCTGGGGAGCCTAGGCGCGCTGCACGCCTGGGGTGTACCCGTCGACTGGTCGCGGGTGCACCCGGCCACCGCCGACCGGCACGTGCCGCTGCCCACGTACGCCTTCCAGCGGCTGCGACTGAACTTCCCGCTGGCCGACGGCACCTCTCCGGTACTGCCAGGGCCCGGCGGGGCGGTCGCGGACCCCGAAGCCGGGGACTACCCGCAGTACGCGGTGGAGTGGCACCGCTCGCCGCGCGCGGGCCGCGCCGCGGATCCGGCCGGGCGCACCCTGCTGTTCACCGACACCACGGGGGTCGGTGAGCGGCTGGCGGCGGAGCTGTCCTCGCTCGGCGGGGAGTGCGTGCTGGCCAGGATCGGCGACGGTCCGGCCGGGCTGCCGGGCGCCCGGAGCGTCCCCGCGGGCGATCCCGCCGCGCTGCGCGCGCTGCTGGCCGACGTCGGCCCGGTCGACCGGATCGTGCACCTGGCGGCCCTCGACGCGCCCGGCGGCGACAAGACCACCGTCGAGGACCTGGCGCGGGCCCGTGTGACGGGACCCGAGACCGTGGTGCACCTGATCCAGGCGCTCGCCGAAGGAGCCGCCCAGGCGCCTCCCGGCTCCGCCTCCGAAGCCGCCACCGCCGGGGCCCGGCCGCCCCGGCTGTGGCTGGTCACCCGCGGCGCGCAGGCCACCGGCGAGGAGGAGGCCCCCGAGGGCCTGGCGGGATCGCTGCTCACCGGCCTCGCCAAGGTCGTCTCGCTGGAACACGCCGACCTGTGGGGCGGGGCCGTCGACCTGGACCCGCAAGGCGGCGCGGCCGACAGCGGCGCCGCGGAACTGGCCGAGGAACTGCTCCTCGGCGACGAGGACGACGAGGTCGCCTACCGCGGCGGCGCCCGCCTCGTCCCCCGTCTGATCCGCTCCGGCCCCCCGGCCGACGACGCCCCGCGCCTCCAAGTGACCGGCGACGGAAGCTACTTGATCACCGGCGGGCTCGGCGGCCTCGGGCTGACGCTGGCCGAGTGGCTGGTCGGCCTCGGCGCCCGGCACCTGGTCCTCACCGGCCGCGCGGGCTTGCCCCCGCGTCAGAGCTGGGACGACCCGGCGCTCCCCGCGCCCGTCGCCGAGCGGGTCGCCGCCATCCGCGCCCTGGAGACCGAGGGCGCGCGGGTGACCGTCGCCGCCGCCGACGTGGGCGACGAGGCGGGCATGGCGGCGGTCCTCGCGGACATCGCCGACAGCGGGCAGCCGCTGCGCGGCGTCATCCACGCCGCGGGCCTGGCCGGGGCGCAGAACATCGCGGAGGCCGACCCCGAGTCGCTGCACGCCGTGCTGCTGCCCAAGGTCGAGGGAGCCTGGACGCTGCACCGGCTGCTGGACGGCACACCGCTGGACTTCTTCCTGCTGATGTCGTCCATCGCCTCCGTGTGGGGTTCGGCGCACCTGGGCGCGTACGCCTCGGCCAACCGCTTCCTCGACGCGCTCGCCGCCTACCGCCGCGGCACCGGCGCCACCGCGCTCAGCGTGAGCTGGGGCCCCTGGCGGGTGGCCAGCGGCCTGGGCGGCGACGAGCTGATGGCCCGTCTGGAGGCCCTGGGGCTCCGGGCGATCGACCCGGAGACCGGGCTGCGGCACCTGGGCCCGCTGCTCGCCTCCGACACCGCGCACGCCGTGGTCTCCGGCGCCGACTGGACGACGCTCGGCCCGCTGCTGGAATCGCGCCGCGCCCGCCCGCTGCTGACCGAGGTCCGCGCCGACAGCGCCGGTCCCGGCCAGGACCAGGGTCCCTCCGAACACCTGCGGGCCGTCCTGGACGCGCCCGCCGACCAGCGCGAACCGCTGCTCGACGGCTACGTCAGAACAGTCCTCGCCGACCACCTCGGCGTCGCGCTCACCGAGATCACCGACGACATCAGCCTGCTCGACCTGGGACTGGACTCGCTGGGGGTGACGCAGGTCATCGCCCGCTACCGCGCCGACCTGGCCCTGCGCCTGGAACCCCGTCCCTTCTTCGAGGAACCGGCCGTCCACTGGGCACGGCTGCTCGCCGCCGAGGTCGCCCGTCAGCACTGACCCACCGATCCGGCTGCACCGGCCGAAGCCCCAGGACACACCGCCGTATCCCAGGAGGTCGCAGATGAACACCCGCCACGACGTAGCCATTCTCGGCGCAGGCATCGCCGGTTCGATCCTGGGCGCCGTACTCGCCCGCAACGGCGCCAAGGTGCTGCTGCTGGACGCCGGCACCCACCCGCGGTTCGCCATCGGGGAGTCCACCATCCCCTACACCTCGGTGCTGATGAAGGTCGTCAGCGCCCGCTACGACGTGCCGGAGATCGCCCACCTCGCCAGCTTCCAGAGCGTACGCAAGCACGTGACCGGGGCCTGCGGCGTCAAGCGCAACTTCGGCTTCGTCTACCAGCGCGAGGGCCAGGCCCAACGGCCCGACGAGGTCAACCAGTTCGTCATCCCGAAGATGCTGCACACCGAGAACCACTTCTACCGGCAGGACATCGACGCCTACATGGCGTACACCGCCGCCTCCTACGGCGCGGTCCTGCGGCAGCAGACCCGGATCCAGGACGTCGACATCGACGGCTCGGGCGTCACCTTGACCACCGACCGCGGCGAGACCTTCCAGGCCCGCTACGTGGTCGACGCCAGCGGCCACCGCTCCCCGGTCGCCGAGCACTTCGGCCTGCGCGAACAGCCCACGCGCTTCAAGCACCACTCGCGCTCGCTGTTCACGCACATGGTGGGCGTCACCCCGTACGACGACGTCATGCGCAACCCGTCGCAGTACGGCAACCCCAGCCCGTGGCACCAGGGCACCTTGCACCACGTCTTCGACGGCGGCTGGCTGTGGGTGATCCCCTTCGACAACAACAAGGGCGGCACCAACCGGCTGTGCAGCGTCGGCCTCACCCTGGACCCGCGCCGCCACCCGCGGCCCGACGGCCCGCCGCAGCAGGAATTCGACGAATTCCTCAGCCGGTTCCCCGACATCGCACCGCAGTTCAAGAACGCCCGCCCGGTCCGCGAGTGGGTCTCCACCGGCCGGTTGCAGTACTCGACCACCAGCACCGTCGGCGACCGCTTCTGCATCACCGCGCACGCCGCCGGATTCATCGACGCGCTCTACTCCCGCGGCCTGACCAACACCCTCGAAGTCGTCAACGTCCTGGGCTACCGGCTGCTCGACGCGATCCGCGACGACGACTTCTCCCGCGAACGCTTCGCCTTCGTCGAGCAGTTGGAGCAGGGCCTGCTCAGCGCCAACGACGACCTGGTCAACAGCTCCTTCATCGCCTTCCGCGACTACGAGATGTGGAACGCGGTCTTCAGGACCTGGGCGATCTCCACCGTGCTCGGCACCTTCCACCTCGAAGGCGTCTACGACCGGCTGCGGCGCGGCGGCGACACCGGCCCGCTGCGCGAGATGGAGCACTCCAAGTACCTCGGCTCGCCCTTCCCCACCCACGACGGCTGCAACGAACTGCTGCGCCACACCACCGCCGTCAGCGAGCAGGTGGAGAACGGCACCATCACACCGCAGGAGGCGACCCGGCGGCTGTTCGCGCAGCTCTCCGCCGCCGACTTCATCCCGCCGCCGCTCAACCTCGACAAGCCGGGCAACCACTTCTTCCACGCGACCCCCGCGCGCATGGCGCGCACCGTCGCCTGGGCCCGGACCAAGGCACCCGCCGACATCGCGGGCACGGTGACCCACGCCATGCGCGGCTTCGCCATGGAACGCGTCGCGCACGGCGGCTGACCCATCCGTATCCGACCCGAACAGGTGATGGGCACCATGAGAACCGACCCCGACCACATCGGAGACGACCAGCGTGACCCGGACGTCACCGTCCTGGGCACCGGGATCACGGCCACCTCGCTGGCCGTGATCCTCGCCCGGCACGGCCTGCGCGTCCTGCTGCTCGGCGAGCACGACACGTCCGGCAGCGAGCCGGGTGAGATGACGCTGCCGTGCACCTCGTTCCTCTACGAGGTGATCGCCGAGCGCTTCCGGGTGCCGGAGATCGCGCTGCTCGCCGACGCGGGACGGGTCGGACGCGAACTGTCGTACAACTGCGGCGTGCAGCGCACCCTCGGCTTCGTGCACCACCACGAGGGCGCCGGGCACCGGCGGGCCGACTCCCTCCAGTTCAACATCCCCTCGGAGCACGGCGAGAGCCGCTTCTACCGGCCCGACCTGGACGCCTGGATGCTCGCCGCGGCCGTCGGGTACGGCGCCCGGGTACGGCAGCGGGTCCGGGTCGACAAGGCCGTCGCCGAGGACGACCGGGTACGCCTGACCCTGACCTCGGGCGAGGAGATACGCACCCGCTTCGTGGTCGACACCGGCGGCCCCGACTCGGCCGTGGCCCGCGCGCTCGGCGCCGAGCGGGTCTCCGGGGGCACCGGCACGCGGGTGATCGGCGCGCACGCCGTCGGCGTACGGCCGTACGAGCGGGTCGCGCCGGTCCTCAAGGGTTCGCACCCCTGGTCGCAGGGCACCTTGCACCACGTCTTCGACGGCGGCTGGATACAGGTCGGCCACTTCCGCAACGGCTCGGGTACGCCGGCCGGCTCCGCGCTCGCCACCGTCACCCTGTCGCTGGACGCCGCCCGCTTCCCCCGGCAGGGGACCGACGGCTGGGAGGAGATCCTCGCCCGCGCCGCCCGTCACCCGGCCGTCGCCGCCCAACTCGCCGACGCCCAGCCGATGTTCTGCTGGACGGCCGACTCCGGCCAGTGGCACGCCTCGCGCACCGTGGGCGACCGCATGCTGCTGCTCGACGGCTCCGCGCTCGGCGGCGACCCGGTCCTCGGCCGCGACCTCTACACCTCCGCCCAACTCGTCTACTCCGCGGCCTCCGACATCCTCGCCGCGGCCAGGGACGACGACTGGTCGGCGGGCCGCTTCCGCTATCTGGAGCGATTGCAGCACGGCATGGCGGACCGTCAGGACCGCCTGGTGGACGCCGCGTTGACCGCCAGTTCGCACCCCGCGCTGTGGAGCGCGACGGCCAGGGTCTGGCTGCTGGGCACCATGTTCGACGCGCTCTCCCTCAAGCGGAGCGCCAAGACGATGGCGTCGGGCGCCGCCGAGGCCGCCCTCACCTCGCTGCGCGCCGACCCCGCCACCGGTGTCTGCCACGAGACGCTGCCGGAATACCGCGAGCTGCTCGACTTCACCCTCGCCGCCTGCCGCGACACCGCCGAGGGCCGCGCCACCGCCCGCCAGAGCGCCGACCGGATCTTCGTCCGCCTGCGGAACGAACCGATGGTGCCGCCGATCTACGGCTTCGGCGACCCCACCGACCGCGAGTACGTCCTCACCACCCCGCAACGGGTGCGCACCCTGCTGTGGGCGCGCAAGGAAGCACCACCGGGAGTGCTGCGCCTGGTGCGGCCCTACGGTGCGCGCGGCGGCGGAAAAGACCTCGGCCATGACGACTGACCAGGAACAGGACATCCGACGCAGACTCGCCCACCTGGGGATCGTGGACATGGAAGCAGACACCGGAACCAAGAGGTTCCCCGCCCAGGCCCTGCCGCCGGAGCCGTCCGCCATGCGCCAGGTGTGCGGGCACTTCACCACCGGCATCACCGTCGTCACCAGCGTGATCGACGGGCAATGGGTCGGCGCCACCGTCAACTCCTTCACCTCCGTCTCGCTGGAACCGCCCCTGGTGCTGTTCTGCCTGCGGCACGACTCCCGGCTGCTGGCCGCCGTCCGCGCCACCGGGACCTTCGCCGTGAGCATCCTCGGCGCGGCACAGGGCCCGGTCGCCATGGGCTTCGCCGCACCGGGGCCGACCCGCTTCGACGGGCTGGACTGCCTCAGCGGCAGCGCCGGCGCGCCCATCCTGCGCGACGCCATCGGCTACCTGGAGTGCAAGGTCGCCGACGAGTACCACGGCGGTGACCACCGGATCGTGGTCGGCGCCGTCACCTCGCTGGGCACGCTGGAGGACGACGGCCCGCTCACCTTCTACCGCGGACGGCTCGCCCGGCTCGACAAGGAGCGCTGACCATGAGCATCGACCTGACGCGACAGCCCGTCGCCGAGGCCGTGCCCCCGTACCCCGACCCCTCCGCGCCGCTCGACCTGCGCACCCTGCCCGAGGTGCGCACCCTGGTGGACGCGCTGCGGCTGCGCGCCGCGACACGGCCGGACGACACCGCCTTCGTCTTCCTGCACGACGGCGAGGAGCCGCAGGACCCGCTGACCTACGGCGCCCTCGACGCCGACGCCCGGCGGCACGCCGTCGCGCTCACCGCCGCGGGACTCGCCGGCCGCAACGCCGTACTGCTCTACCCCTCAGGATTCGATTTCGTCCGCGCCCTGCTCGGCTGCATGTACGCGGGCATCGCCGCGGCGCCGGTCCAGGTGCCCAGCCGGGTCAGCGGACTCCAGCGGCTGCGCGGCATCGCCGACGACGCGGACACCCACGCCGTCCTCACCACGGCCGCCGTGGCACGCGAGCTGCGGGAGCGGTTCGGCGACCGCCCGGAGCTGACCGGCCTGACGCTGATCCCCACCGACGAACTGCCCGAGGACGCCGCCGGGGGCGCGGACCCGGAGCAGTGGCACGGCACCCTGCCGGGACCGGGCGACACCGCGCTGCTCCAGTACACCTCGGGGTCGACCGGCGACCCCAAGGGCGTGATGGTCACCCACGCCAACTTCATGGCCAACGCGCGGGAGACCGACGACCTGTGGCCCTGCGGTCCCGGCGCCACCGTGGTGTCCTGGCTGCCGCTCTTCCACGACATGGGCATGCTGTTCGGGATCGTGCTGCCGCTGTGGGCGGGCCCGACCTCGTACCTGATGACACCCGAGGCGTTCATCCGCCGCCCGGCCCGCTGGCTGGAGGCGATCTCGCGGTTCCGCGGCACGCACGCCGCCGCGCCCGGCTTCGCGTACGACCTGTGCGTGTCAGCCGCCGCGGAAGGCCGGATCGGCCCCGGCCTCGACCTGTCCAGTTGGCAGGTCGCGGGCAACGGCGCGGAACCGGTGCGCTGGCGGACCATCGAGAACTTCGCCGCCGCCTTCGCCCCCGCGCGCTTCGACCCGCGCGCGATGTGCCCCGGCTACGGGCTCGCCGAGAACACCCTGAAGGCCACCGGCGACCGCGTCGACCGGGAACCCGCCGCCCTGTGGGTCTCCGACGACGCCCTGCGGGACGGCGTGGTCCGGCAGGTCGACGCGGACGCGCCCGGCGCCGTGCCGATCGTCGGCTGCGGCGCGCCGGAGTCCGGGACCCGGATCAGGATCGTCGACCCCGCGACCCTGAACCCGCTGCCAGACGGCCGCGTCGGCGAGATCTGGATCAACGGACCCTGCGTCGCGGCCGGCTACTGGGGCCGCCCGGAGGCGAGCAAGGAGACCTTCTGGGCCCGCACCGCCCCCGCCGCCGACGACAGCCACGAATACCTGCGCACCGGCGACCTCGGCTTCCTCCACGACGGCACCCTGTACATCAACGGGCGGCTCAAGGACCTCGTCATCCGCGCGGGCCGCAACCACTACCCGCAGGACATCGAACTGTCCGCCGAGACCGCCGCCCCCGGCCTGCGCCCCAACTGCGCTGCGGCCTTCTCCGTGGACGACGGCAGCACCGAGAAACTGGTCGTCGTCGTGGAGGCCGACGGGCGGACCCTGCGCGAGACCGGTACGGAACGGCTGCACAGGCTTGTACGTGAGGCGGTCTGGGACAATCATCGGCTGGAGGCGGACGACGTACTGCTGGTGCGGCGCGGCACTCTGCCCAAGACCTCCAGCGGCAAGGTGCGACGCCGCGCCTGCCGACAGCTCTACACGGACGGATCGCTGGCCGACGCCGTCGTACGAAGCGGCTGACGTCCGGGCCCCGCGACGCCCGCACGGCCAGGTCATGACGCACCGAGGAGACACCGTGTCCGCAAGCCCAGGAAGAGGAACCACCGCCGAGCGGCTGTCCGAACTCACCCGCAGGCGGGCCGAGTCGGCGCGGCTGGCGACCGACGCACCAGCCGTCGCGCGCCAGCACGACAAGGGCAAGCTCACCGCCCGCGAACGCATCGACGCCCTGGTCGACCCGGGCAGCTTCGTCGAGCTGGACGCCATGGCCAGGCACCGCTGCCACGACTTCGGCATGGACCGCCAGCGTCCGCTCGGCGACGGCGTGATCACCGGATACGCCACGATCGACGGCCGCCGGGTCTGCCTGTTCGCCCAGGACTTCACCGTCTTCGGCGGCAGCCTCGGCGAGGTCTACGGCGAGAAGATCCTCAAGGTGATGGACCTGGCGCTGCGCACCGGCTGTCCCATCATCGGCATCAACGACTCGGGCGGCGCCCGCATCCAGGAGGGCGTGGTCTCCCTCGCCCTCTACGCCGAACTGGTCAAGCGGCACGTCCAGGCGTCCGGTGTCATCCCGCAGATCTCCCTGATGACCGGCCCCTGCGCGGGCGGCGCCGTCTACGCCCCGGCGATCACCGACTTCATCGTCATGGTCGAGGGCATCTCCCACATGTTCGTCACCGGGCCCGACGTGCTGAAGACGGTGACCGGCCACCAGATCGACCGCGAGGAACTGGGCGGCGGCTACAGCCACAACGCCGTCTCGGGCAACGCCCACCACCTCGCGCGCGACGAGAAGGAGGCGTTCGAGTACGTCCGCCTGCTCCTCGGCTACCTCCCGTCGAACAACATGGACGACGCGCCCGACTACGAGGTGCGCGCCGCGGAGGAGTACACCGCCGCCGACCTCGCGCTCGACGAGCTGATCCCCGACGAGGCCAACCGGCCCTACGACATGCACCAGGTGATCCACACCGTCCTCGACGACGGCGAGCTCCTCGAAACGCAGGAACTGTTCGCCCGCAACATCATCTGCGGTTTCGGCCGGGTGGAGGGCCGCAGTGTCGGCGTGGTCGCCAACCAGCCCTCTCACATGGCCGGGGCACTCGACATCGACGCCAGCGAGAAGGCCGCCCGCTTCATCCGCACCTGCGACGCCTTCCACATCCCCGTCCTCACCTTCGTGGACGTCCCCGGCTTCCTGCCGGGCCTGGAGCAGGAACGCGGCGGCATCATCCGGCGCGGAGCCAAGCTGATCTACGCCTACGCCGAGGCCACCGTCCCCATGGTCACGGTCGTCACCCGCAAGGCGTACGGCGGCGGGTACGGCGTCATGGGCTCCAAGCACCTCGGCACCGACGTCAACCTCGCCTGGCCCACCGCCGAGATCGCCGTCATGGGCGGCGAGAGCGCGGTCACCGTCCTGCACCGCCGCGCCGTCGAGCAGGCCGAGGACCCGGCCGCCGAGCGCGACCGGCTGCGCGCCGAGTACGAACAGGCGCTGTGCAACCCGTACGTCGCCGCCGAGCGGGGCTACGTGGACGCGGTGATCATGCCGCACGAGACCCGCGGGCAAGTGGCCCAGGCGCTGCGGGCGCTCGCCGACAAGCGGGTGACGCGGCTGCCGCGCAAGCACGGGAACATCCCGCTGTGAGCGGCGCGCGCGACCCCGACATCCGGGTGGTGCGGGGCGAGCCCACCGCCGAGGAGCTGGCCGCGCTGCTCGCGGTGTGGGCGGGCGCCGGCGCCGCGCTCGGTGACGAGCCCGCGGCGCGGCGGTCACCTTCGCGGCGATCGTGGCGGCGGGGCACGGTGCCCGCCCCGGACCGCGGCCCCGGCCAGTGGCGGCGCGGCGGCCGGAGCGGCGGCTGGACGCCGTGAGCGCGGCCGTCCGTCGCGCGGCCCCCTGACCGCCGCGGGGCGTCGGAGCCGGGAAGCCGCCGGAGTCGGGGAAGCCGAACCAGCCAAATGAGCCAAGGGAGCCATCGTGCGCAAGGTGCTCATCGCGAACCGCGGTGAAATTGCTGTCCGCGTTGCCCGTGCCTGCCGGGATGCGGGGATCGCGAGTGTG
>NZ_JBIBFQ010000006.1:479352-558477 GCF_042955955.1 Streptomyces sp. NPDC008317 | reverse complement strand
ACCGCGATCACCCACCCGACGACGCTGACCCGGTGGTTCGCCGAAGGGCTCGGAGCACAGCGGCAGTTGGGGTGAATGCCCTCTGCCGCGACGGCCGGGCCGGGTGCCTGGAACGGGTACGAGTTCAGCACCAGCGTCGCCGTGTCCGGCTTGTCGGGGCTGGTGAACGCGGAGACATCGGTGATGTTCGCCGCCGGGTCGGCCGCGACGGACGGGGAGTCGATGTGAGCGGGACGGTGCGGCAGGACGGTTCAGCGGGCGGCGCGCGCGGGGCGGGGAAGGCGTTCGTACACCGTCAACCGCCGTCCGTGGACGCGGACATCGGCCACCGGGGTGAAGTACGTCAGCAGGACCCGCATCTTCATCCGGTCCTGCGCCGCCGTCAGGGGGCGGGCGATCCAGGGGACGTCGGTGACCAGCAGGATGCGGTCCCGCGCGAGCATCGCCGTACGGATGCGGGCCGGGGCCGCCTCCAGGCCCTTCAGCGTTCCGGAGCGCTCCGGGGTCTCGGTCAGCGCTATGTCGTGCAGGCCGGAGAAGGCGCCGGGGGAGACGGATTCCGTGTCGCGGCGGGCGGAGGGGATGAAGAGGACGGCGTTGCCGGGGCGCTTGAGCCGCTGGACGTCGGAGGCCACGGCCATGACGTCGTCGACCCGGCTCTTCGGCGAGCGCTCGGCGAGCGACTGCGGGATCAGCGCCACCGTCGCGAGGGCGACCGCCACGGGGACGATCCACGCGGACGCGCGCGGGAAACGGGGCCGGGCGGCGCGCACCGCGGCGCCGATCGCCGCGCCGATGAGCAGCGCGAGGCCCAGCATGCTGAAGAGCACATAGCGGTCGAGGAACAGCGGCTGGAACAACGACACGCAGACCAGGCCGAGTTGCGGCACCGCGAGCAACGGCAGCCCCACGGCGGCGGCGGACAGCCGGTCCGTACGGGGCGCGTGCGCATGAGGCCCGTCCGTACGAGGCGCGTCGGACCGAGGTGGGGCGATACGAGGCGTGCCGGTACGAGGTGGGGTGATACGTAAGACGTCCGTACGGGCGCGGCCCGCGATACGGCGGCCGGACACCGCCGCGCAGACGCCGCCGATCAGCACCAGCACCCCGGGTCCGATCAGCATGTGCCAGGTCAGCGGCGGAATCCAGGACACCTGCGCCGACTGGCCCCGGCTGAAGAGGGCCAGCGGAGTGACGGCCAGGACGGCGACGGCGGAGGCGGCCGTCCAGGCGGCCCACGTACGGCGGTCGGCGGCCCGGGACCAGAGCAGTGTGGCCAGGTGCGCGGGGAGGATCAGGAGCGAGAACCAGTTCAGCAGCCCGCAGACGAGGACGGCGCCGCCGTATCCCGCCCAGCGCCACGCGCGGCGGCGCGGTCCGGTGTCCTCCTGGAGCGCGGCGACCAGCAGCAGGGTCGACACCCCGGCCCCTGCGGCGACCAGCGCGTACGGCCGCCCCTCCTGGAGGTAGAACTGCACGGCGGGCAGCAGCCCGAACGCCAGCCCGCCCGCGAGGCCCGCGGCGGGACCGGCCAGCCGCCGCCCGATGAGCGCGACGCAGGTGGCCGCCACCGCGCCGGCCAGCACCGAGGGCAGCCGCAGCGTGGTCGTGTGGGGTCCGAACACGCTGAACAGGGCGTGCATCAGCAGGTAGTAGAGGCCGTGCACGACGTCCACGTGGTGCAGCATGCGCAGGATCTCGGGGGTCGACCGCCCGGCCACCTGCCAGGTGGCCGCCTCGTCACGCCAGACGGTGTGCTGCCGGGAGAGTCCCCAGAGGCCGAGGGCGAGAGTCCACAGCGGCGGAATCAGCCAGATCAGCATCGCCCGACTCGGTAAAGATGCCCGAGAGGCCGCGATGGTTGCTTTGAATCCCGAACGGCTTTGTATCGAACGGGATTTGCTGTCGGTGGACGTCAAAGAGGCACCCGAGGCAGTTTGTTGAATTGTGAACCGCCTGGAGGAAGCGTGATCGACACCCACTGATGGCGGTGACACGCATCCTACTCCGGCGCGCGCGGCGGACTTTCGGAACGTCATTTCTCCGCGCGCGCACCGCTCGAAATGGCCGTCGGTACGGTGGCCGGAACGTTGTTCGGCGCCGTGTTCGGCGCGTTGTTCGGTACGTTGTTCGGCGCGGCGGTCGATGCGGCGGTCGATGCGGGCGCGGGTGCGGCCTGCCGGGGGGATGCCGGTGCCGCCCCTGCCCCTGGTGCGGCCCCTGCCCCCGGTGCGGCCCCTGCCCCCGGTGCGGCCCCCGCGCCCCTCCCCACCGCGAACACGTTGTCGCAGCGGTCCCGCACGCCCGCGTCGTGCGTGGCGATCACCACCGCGCACCCCGACCGGCTCAGCTCCCGCAGAATGTCCACCACCACAGCCGAGTTGGCGTCGTCGAGCGCGCCCGTCGGCTCGTCCGCCAGCACCAGCGCCGAGCGCTGGACGAGCACGCGCGCCAGCGCGACCCGCTGCTGCTCACCGCCGCTGAGGTGATGGACCGTCTCCTTGCCGCGCCCCGCGAGGCCGACCCGCTCCAGGGCCTCGGCGATCGCGGGCCCTGCCTTGCCGCGCAGCAACGGCCTCGGCCTGGCCGCGACTTCGAGATTCTGCTCGACGGTCTCGCTCTCGATGAGCGCGTAGTGCTGGAAGAGATATCCGAGGGTGTCGCGGCGGAATTGCCGGATGTCGCGGCGGCCGAACCGCGTGATGTCCTTCCCCTCGTACCGGATGGCACCGGACGTCGGGCGGTCGAGCAGACCGAGGCAGTTGAGGAGGGTCGACTTTCCCGATCCGCTGGGACCGACGAGAGCCAGCATCTCGCCGCGCTCCACGGTGAGGTTGACGTTGTCCCACAACGTGCGGGAACCATAGGACTTCGAAAGACTCTCGATCTCGATCAGCTTCGTCATGACAGGCACACTCCTGCTCGGTGGAGGAATTCCGTGGGCGCGGCCGGCTCAGGTCCCGGTCGCGCCCTCCTTCACGATGCGGCGGTGGAAGTAGGCGAGGGCGAGCAGCACGGCGGCCAGTTCGAAGACGACCAGACCGCTGATGACACCGAGGTCGAGCGCGGTCAGCCGGGTCGGCTCGAAGGTCGCGGGCTCACCGGCGGCGGCCAACTGCCGCAGGTGCTGGCGCTGTTGCCACGTCTGGAACGGCACCCGGGTCGCGAAGATCACCGCGATGGCCACCTCGACGGCCAGGAGGAAGCGGTGCGAGGCGACGTACCGCCAGCCGCTGACGTGCTGGGCGAAGATGCTCTGCGCGTTCTTGCGGGCGTAGATGAGGCAGACGCCGACCGCGGCGATGAGGAGCACCATCGCGGCGATGACCAGGTTGAAGATCTGGACCCGGAGTTCGGTGAGCGCCTTCCTGAGGTCGAGGGCGGTCTTCTCGCCCACCGGACTCATGGAGTTCACGTAGTCCTGGAGGTGTTCCGCGCGGATGCCCGCGGTCACGTCGGCGGGGTCGGGGAAGACGACTCCGGCCTGTGTCGCGATGGCGGTGTAGGCGTCGTCGGTGAGGAAGCGCGATCCGTTGGGGACGACGATGACGACCGGGTCGCGCACCATGGATCGGTCCTCGGCCGCGTCGTGGCCCGAACGGTAGGAGTACTCACCGGTGTTGTAGCCGAAGACGCGCTGGCCGCCGCGGGTCGCCGAGACCTTCATGGGGACGCGCCCGGTGAGGTCGGGATCGATGATCGCCTCGGCGGCCTTGGTGATCGCGGGGGTGTCCGACGCGAGCGTGTCGGGGATCAGCAGCCGTACCGCGCGGGCGTCCGCGGCCGTCGCGCTCCCGGCCTGCGACGCGTAGCGCCGCCCCGCCGGGTCGACCATCGGCTGCCGTGCCAGATAGGTGTCGTTGACGACGAGGATCTCGCCGGAGGGCAGGTGCTCACCGGGCGCGGACATCTGGAGGTCCCGCCGCCCGGCCACGATCACCTCGCCCCGCGCGTCGGCTCTGCGCAGCCACGGCCCGACGTGCTGGTCCAACTGGTCCATGTGCATGGCGAATGCGCCGCTGAGCCGGATCGACACGGCGTCGCCGACCGCGTGGTACGCGTCCCGGTTGTCCTCACGGGTGAGAACGTCGCGGCTCGCGAGCGTGGCGTTGGTGGCGATGCTGAGCGCGAGCAGCAGCGCCGGGACACGGACCAGGTAGACGCTCAAGGACGCGGCTCGGGAAGGGAGTTCGCCCTTGAGCGCGGGCAGGACGCCGACCTTGAACGTCAGCGCGAGCGCCGCCGCGTGCGCGGCCAGGACGACGGCGGCCAGCAGGACGGCGAGGACCGCGGCCACCGCGCCGAACAGGCCGAGCCACGCGAGGCCGTTGTAGAGGCCGAGGAAGGTGAGGACCGCGGCCGCGACGACGGCGGCCGACAGCGGCCAGAAGACCGCGAGCCGCCGCAGGTCGCGCAGCAGGATGCCGGTGAAGGACATGCCCTGCATGCGCAGTACGCCGTACGCCCGCGCGTTGAGCAGCACGCTCGCGCCGGTCATCGTCAGCGCCGCGAGGGCGACGACGTAGAAGGAACGGAAGAGCGAGTCGTTCTTGTACCGGTCGATCAACCCCCGTACGGACAGCGGGTGGCTGACCTCGACCGTCATGCCGAGGTGCGTGAACTCCAGCCGCAGGGCGTCGGCGGCGCCCGCCGGCCCGAAGACGTAGTACGTGCCGCGCGGGTCGAGTTGGCCGACGTCGGCGAGCGGGTGCACGCGGGTGGTGAAGTTCTCGCTGAACGCCGGGTAGCCGTGATCCAGCCACTTCGCGGTCCGCGTACCGGTGCCGCCGGGCGCGAGGTACAGGTGGCGGACCGTGTCGGGGTTCTTGAGGTCGGGCACCTCGCGCGCGACCCCGACCCCGTGCCGCGCCGCGAACGACTCGACGGCCTGGACGACGTGGGGCGCGCTCGTCGATCCGTCGGAGTCGAGCACGTCGACCATGGCGGAGTTGCCCAGCACCCCGTCCTCGTCGAGTCCGCGCACGAAGAGGAAGGCCAGGACGGCGGAGAAGGCCAGAAGGGCGGCGTGGACGACTCGAATACCGCGATGCAGCATGGTGATTCCTCGGTTGAGGGCGCTCGGGAATTCAGACGGGCGTGACGGCGTGACGGCGACGTACGGTGTACCGGCTGTTCACGGCTTACCGCTTACGGCTTGCGGCTTGCGGCTACGGCTCACGGCTCAGGGCGGGCGCGGGCGCGGGAGCGCCGAGCGGCCGTGGAGGCGGTGACGTCCCCGCCTCCACAACCGCGCCGGATCACCCGGCCGTTACCACCCGGCCGTTACCACCCGGCGGCTACCGCCCGACCGCTACCGCCCGACCGGTACCGCCCGGCCGGTCAGCCATGACCGGCCCCCTCGCTGACGGAGGGTCAGCAGGACGGGTTGTAGTAGTAGCTGACCGAGTTGCCGTTCAGCCCCGCGGAGGCCAGGGACCATACGCCCTTGGCCGTGCAGCCGCTGCCGAACACGACGGTGCCGATCTTCACCGACGACGCGTGCTTGTTCGTCGGGTGCTTGTAGTTCGACCACGCGGTGTTGGCGCCGTGGTCGTAGCTCCACTTGCCGCCGCCGACGTCGACCGAGGTGGCCAGGGCCGGCGTGGCGGCGGCGAAGCTGAGGGCGACAGCGGCGACGGCGACCTTAATTCCGGTTTTCTTGTTCATGAATGAACTCCGCTTTCTCGTGGGCTTGATCGGACGAGGCAGAACCCTGGCACACATTCAGTTGCACTGGCAACCATGAAATTGCGCTCCGGGAATTGCCTGTCGCGGGCGGGTCGGAACGGTCCGCCCATGCCTGAATCCACCGGCGTCAGCGGGCGGCGACGGCGGTGGTCGGCAGGTGAATGGGAAGCGGGAATTCCGCACCGCGCGATGTCCGGCCGCGGGCCGGATTTCGGGCGGTACGGGGTACGTGGACGCCCGGCGCGGGCGGGCGGGCGCCGGTGCGGACGGCGACGCGTCAGGCGGTCGCCGCAGCGGGCCCGTACCGTTTCACGTGCTGCGCTGCGCCGATGGTCGGTCTTCTGATCCCACGCATGTGTGCTCCCCCGTGCCGGTGCCGGGTGGTCCGCGGCAACCCGGCCGACGATAGGCGCGGATCCGGCCGACCTCGAATCCCGTACCGAGGCTTGGCGCGTTCTCGGCGGTATGCGGCTTGAATCAGATCCGGGAAACGGCCCTCCGGTGCGGAATTCCGGATTCAACTTGATTCACGCTGCAAGTAAGGTGCGGCATTCCGTTTTCCGCGAAGTACGGCTATCCGGAACGGTGTTGCGGGAATGTGAGACCGCTCCCGCGAAACGCATTCGGAATCCTCACGGCGCGCTGTGTCGCGGGGGACGAGGCGGGCGGCCTCAGGGCAGGAGGCGGGCGAAGACGACGATGTTGTCGAGGTAGGTGTGGCCGGTGAAACGGCCGCCGCAGGTGATCAGGCGGAGTTGGGGGTCGGGGCGCGGGGCGTAGACGGCCTCGGTGGGGAACGCGTCCTTGGCGTAGCTCCGGACGGACGTCACCTGGAAGCGGACGGTCCGGTTGTCGTCGAGGGTGACGCGGATGACGTCGTTGACCCGCAGGAGTGAGAGACGGGAGAAGACGGCGGGGCCGTCGGGGGAGTCGACGTGGCCGACGAGCACGGCGGGGCCGGGGGCACCGGGGACCGGACCCGCGTCGAACCAGCCCGCCCGGCTCGGCCGCGAGGGGGTGTCCAGGGCACCGGAAGGGGTCAGGCCGAGCGGTTCGAGCGGGGTGTCGACGTCGATGGCCGGGATGGCGAGCCCGCGGGGCCGGGCGGCGGTCGCCTCCGTCGGGGCCACGGGCCGGCTGACGACCCGGCCCGGCTCCGGGGCGACCGCCCCGACGGCGGCGCGCGCATGGCCGGAGCCCGGCCGCGTCCCCAGATTCGCGGCGAGGCCGACGGCGCCGCCCGCGACCGTCACCACTCCGAGGACGGCGAGCGCCCCGGCCGCTCCCCGATGACGCGGCCGGGGCCGTGCGTGTCGCGGCGCCATGACGCCGCTCAGCCGCGCCGCAGTCGGCGTACCGACAGCACCAGCAGGCCGGAACCGATGACCAAGGCGGCTCCCCAGCCGACCAGTTGGGGCGTACGGGAGCCCTCGGCCGCCGCCTTCCGCTGGTCGAGGCCGCCGAAGCCCGCGTCCACGCCGCCGTGGGGTTGACGGCTCGGCCCCGCGGAGTCGGTGAGGTCGAGCAGGCCGGGCGCGGAGCCGGTGGAGGACAGGACGACCAGCGTGTGCGTGCTGCGGCCGGTCAGTTGGACGGTACGGGAGGTCGTCGCGGCCCCGGCCGAGACCCGTACGGTCGTGCTGCCCGCGGACACCGTGCGGTACGGGGTCGAGGCGGGGAAGCGCAGCGAACCCTGGTTCAGCGCGGCCACGTGGACCGCGACGGCGGGCTGGCTCAGCGACGCCTGGATGACCCGTACCGCGGCCTGGCCCTGCGGGGCCGACAACTGGTCGGAGAGCGTGCGCAGTTGCAGCGCCGAGTTCGGGCCGAGCCCGGCGACGGTGTACGCGCGGCCCTGCACGACCCGCACGGTCGAGGAGATGACCGGCGACACCGACGCCGGGTCGCCCGCCTTCCGCATCGCGACCGTGTACTGGCCGGTGGCGACCGACTCGTACGGCGAAGCGTGCCCGTACGACACGCTCTTGAGCACCATCGCGGCCTTCGATCCGCCGAAGGGGTAGAGGTAGACGTCCACCGGCGGCGTACCGGGCGAGAAGTGCGCCAGCCGCAGCCAGCCGCCGGACCAGGCGGGAGCCGCCGACGCACCGGCCGCGGCCGGGCCCGCCAGCACCGCGGCGCTGAGCGTGAGAACGGCGGCGGCGCCGAGCGCGGCGGCCCGCGACGAGGATCTGGACGACGGTCTGGACGACGATCCGGTGCGCGCGGTCGCCCGCGGGAAAAGCCTCATGCGAAGTCCTTCTGACGGGCGGATGCGCCGATTGGTCCGGCGTTCAGGGGCGGGTCGGGGGCGGGGGCGGGGGCGTGGTCTGGGCCTGCGTCGGTGCGGGCCGGGGTCGGGCCGTCTGACGGGCGGGTGTGCCGGTCGGCTCGGGGTTCAGGGGCGGGGTCGGGGCCTGTGTCGGGGCGGGGTCGGGCCGTCTGACGGGCGGCTCGGGGTTCGGGGCCGGGGCCTGTGTCGGGTCGGCTCGGGGTCGGGCCGCCCAACGGGGTGGGCCGGTCGGTCCGGCCTTCACGGTCGAGCCGGGGGCCGGTACGGGGTCGGCTTCGGCGTTCACGGTCGAGGTCCGGGTTCGGGCCGGGCCCGGAGGGCGGCCCGTGCGGGGGCGATGCGGCGTTCACGAAGGCGAGTTGGCGCTGACGAGGCCGTCGGGCGCGGGCTGGTCGTACAGCACGGTCAGGACGGCGGGGGTTCCGGCGCCACCGGTACGCGCCGCGGTCCGCAGCGGGCGGTAGGGCGGCTGCTGGGCGTCGACGAGGGCGCGCAGCGCGGCGGCCTGCGGTCCGCTCCCCGTGGCCGGGGAGCCGTCCACGCGCGAGATCGCCACGCCGCCGCGCGGGACGTCGGCACCGGCGCCGGGCGCGGGCGCGTCGAAGGACGCGACGGTGAGGGTGTGACCGCTGCTGAGGACGGCGAGCAACGCGCAGACGCGCAGGTCGACATGACCACTCGTCAGAAGCGCGCGCGTGCCGCCTTGGAAGGTGATCCGCTGGTTGGCGGCGAGCGCCGCCCCCGAGAAGCGGCGCTCCGCGCGGTCCGCGGCGGCCACGCGCTCGTACGCCGTACGCCCGGCGTGGGCGATCGGCAGCACCTCGGCGCGCTGCGCGTCGGCCGCCGCGTCCGTCCCGCTGCCGCTCCCGGCCCCGTCACCCGCCCCGTCCCCCGACCCGGTCCCGTCACCCTCACCCCCGCCGAACACGGCGAGCGGCTGCGGGCCGGTCAGATCCCGTAGCGCGTCCCCCGCCATCGCGCGCAACGGGCCGGTGACGACGGCGACATCGGCGCCGAGCAGCTGCTGCGGAGAGGAGGTGACGGTGAGCGTGGAGCCCGCGGGGAAGCCGTGCGACACGAGCGCGGCGCAGACGGCGACGTCGCAGGCGACGACGTGGGTGGGGCCGATGTGCCCGGCCACCCAGGTCGCGACGGCGTCGCGGATCGGCGGCGGCGTGGACGGGGAGACCGACGCGGAAGACGACGCGGACGACGACCCGGACGCGGACGCGTTCGGATCGACGGCCGCCGTCGGCCGGTCGGAGCCCTCGGTCCCGGACCCGGAGCCCGAGCCGCCGCGGTCGCGCAGGACGACCACGGCCGCCGCGGACACCACCGCCAGGACGAGCACGGTGACCGCGAGCGCCCGGCCCCGGTGCCGCCGGGCGGCCCGTTCACCGGGCGCGGCCGGCGCCTTCGGCCTCAGTCCGAGGTGGCGCCGGACGAAGGACCGCAGGGTGTTCCAGTAGATCCGGAGCCAGGACGGCTCGTCGGGGCCGCCGGGTCTGGGAGGTTCACCAGGCCCCGACGGCCCCCCGCCCCCGGACGGTCCCGCGGCCTTCCCCTCCCGGGCCGCGGGTTCGAGCCCCGGCACCAGGCCGGGCGGCAGGCCGAGCGCCGGTCCCGGCGGCCGTGGCCGCCGTACCGGTGTGCGGGGCTCGAAGAAGTTCTGCGACATGGACCGCTCACGGGTTGGAAGGGGAACGGCGCCCGCGCGGCGGTGACGACCGCCGCCCGGACGACCGGGACCGGGGCGTCACGGGCTGGTGCCCGCTTCCGCGAAATCGGCCTCCCCCCTGAGGAAGCCGACTCCGCAGCGCCTCGGAGCGAAAGGAATCCAGCCCGAATATCAGCACACTTGAACGAAACTGACAAGCCCTCTCACTTTCCGTTCAATCTCGGACACGGAGTGAATCCCGAATATGCCCGCTGCGATCAAACGTGCTGGTCAGCGCGGCGAGAGTGGTGATGATCATTACGGTGATCCTTTTACTCGCGAGTAATTCACTCACGCACCACAAAGCTCATCGGGAGCGTCCCGGTATTCGGGCACGACAAATTCCGGACGCGGGCTGAATGGGCAGAGATTCAGCAGATCCCGCGGTCCGGAAACGACACCTCCACAGCTCAGTGGAGGTAAGCGGCAGGCCCGGTCCTTCCCGTACGACGACCACACGGAGACGCTCTCCTGCCCCGTATTCGGAGCCGCTCCGGCCGCGGATGGGTCGCCGGCCAGGATCAGTCGGGGAGCACGACGGTTCGCCGTGCGGCGGCGATCAGGGCCCGCCCGATGTCGGCCTCCGGCTCGCTCGCGGCGGTGAACCGGCCGGTCTGGACGCCGTGCACGGCCAGGAACACCGTGTCCGCCGCCCGTGCCTGCGCCTCCCCGAGATCCGGGCCTCCACGCTCGCCGACGAGGGCGTGGCCCTCGGCGCCCTGCGCCTGGCCCTGGACGAGGTCGACCACCGCCTGTTCGGTACGGGCCTGTCCGCCCCCCTTCCGCCGCGCCGCCACTGACCCCCGGAACCCCGGCTCGTGTTGGTCCGAGCCGGGGTCCCCCCGGAGGTCTCGCGCGCCGAAGGTCAGACGCGGTCGGCGACGATCATCAGGTACTGGAAGCTGCCGTTCTTGTACGCGGTCAGGAAGGCGTCCTCGACTCCGGTGACCAAGTGGTCGGCGGATTTGCGCAGTTCCCAGTACGGGATGGTCGCGGCCGTCAGGTCCTCGACGTGGGTGGGCACCAGCCGGTGCTTGGCCATCGCCTGGAAGTACGCCGAGCGCGGGTGGATGTCGCAGATGTAGTGGGCGTTGATCAGGGACACCTCGCGGGACGCGCGCCCGTACGTGTCGTTGTAGCAACCGGTGATGACGACGTAGCGACCGCCGCGGCGCAGCAGCCGGGCGTGCTCGGCGAAGAGCAGGTCCAACTCCACATACATCGTCGACTCGTTGTTCCACGACGCGGCGTAACCGCCGGTCTGGAAGCCGGTGTCGAGCATGTTGCGGTGGTGGTAGCGGACCTTGCCGTCGATACCGCGCGCCCGCGCCTGCTCATTGGCGAAGTCGGCCTGCTTGGTGGAGAGCGTGACGCCGTCGGCGTGGCACTGGTAGCGCAGATTCGCGGTGACGCTGCCGCCGCCGCGCCCGCAGCCGGCGTCGAAGACCCGGTCCTCGGGGCTCAGCGGGCCCAGGTGCTTGGCGAGGAGTTCGGCCTGGGCGTGTTCGAGCCGGTGCAGTTCCGTGGTGATCAGATCCCGGCGCCTGGCGGGGTCCGTCTCGTCGAGTACGGACCAGTCCACGTCGCCGACACCGTAGTGGTGGTGGTACAGGTCGTCGATCCTGCCCAGTTCGAGGTTGACCGGATTCTGTTCGGCGTTCCAGTAGTCCGCGACGCGGGTCTGGTACGTGGACTGGGCCGGAACCGGTGCCTTGGCGACGCCG
Organism: Streptomyces sp. NPDC008317; assembly: GCF_042955955.1. Taxonomy (NCBI): domain Bacteria; kingdom Bacillati; phylum Actinomycetota; class Actinomycetes; order Kitasatosporales; family Streptomycetaceae; genus Streptomyces; species Streptomyces sp. NPDC008317. The sequence goes on along the minus strand of NZ_JBIBFQ010000006.1, from coordinate 547,055 downwards.
GGGTGCGAAATGGTCAACGCTGACTCCTCTTGGTACTGGGATCGGTCATCGTGCCGTGGAGCGGGTGAAGCGGCCTGCGCCTACCAGTAGTTGGGCAGGCGGTATCGGTGGGTGTTGGTCGCGTGCCATTCGTGGTTGCCGGCCACCCAGTCCGACAGCCCGCGTGCGTACCGCGCGACCAGCGGTGACGTCGCCGACGCGGCGGCGGCCTCCTCCTCGAAGGAGCCCATGATCCGGTTGTGGATCTCGACGCTCTCCAGATAGGCCGCCTTGAGGCCGCATCCCTCGTTGGCGGCCACGACCTGCGGCAGATTGAGGTGCGTCGGGTCGCCCTCCAGCTCCTTGGTGAAGGAGTAGAGGTCGTTGACGATGGTCGTCGCGTTGCAGGCCAGCGCCGTGATCCGCTGGATCTCCGGCCGCGCGTAGACGGCCTCGGGCAGCTCGTACCCGTCGACCGCGTCGATGATCGACAGGCAGGGGCGGAAGTTGTTGAACTGCCGCATCACCAGGTATTCCCACACCTGCGGGACGAAACGCTTCTCCGCCCAGGCCGCTTCGGCGAGATAGCCCAGGTGCAGCCGGGCGATGTCGTGCATGAAGCGGGTGGTCTGGCTCGGGGTGGCGAACTCCGCGTAGTCCCTCATCGCCCAGTGGTACGAGCGCAGGGGCCCGTCCGCCTGCATGCCGAGCCGCCACTGGGCCTCGGACTCGGGCGTGCCGTGGTGCGGGTCGATCGCCGACTGGGCCATGAGCAGCGGCCCGCCGAGGCCCTGGTGGGAACCGCCTCTTCCTTCCTCCTCCTCGCAGTAGCAGGAGTCCACCAGGTTCTCGGCGAGCAGCAACTCGCCCGCGACGGTGAGCCGTTCGAGGTCGGCGGCGCCCGGATGCTGGAGCACCACGGCCCGGCCGAACTGGAATCCCGCGAAGTCCCCGTTCCACGCGGGCGGGAACAGGTCGAGGCCGCGCGCCCACTCCTCGAGCCGCCGGTCCACCTCGTCGACCTTCGCCTGGTCCACGGGCGGCGCGGGCTGGTACCTGAGACCGGGAACGGCCCCGGTGCGCCGGGCCTTGAGCGTCCGGGTGAGATTCTGCGGACCGGGCAGTTGCCGGGGGACGGTGGGGGTGACGGCGGCCACCGTGGTGGCCGCCGCCCGCGACACGTCCGTGTCCGGGGGCGCGCCCGTCGCGTGATCCACGCTCGGCCCGGTCACTCGACGGTCCTGCCGAGCTGGACGTTCTCCAGGATGCCGACCGCGTCGGGCACGAGGATCGCCATCGAGTAGTAGGCGGTGACCAGATAGCTGATGACCGCCGTCGTGCTCACCCCCATGCGGCGCATGTTCAGGCCCGGTTGGAGCTGATCCGGCAGCGCGGTCGGGAGCAGGCCGACCACGCCCTGGTCGTCCTCACCGGTACGCAGCGCGATGATGCTGCTGGTGTGGTGCGCGGTGACCGGGATCTTGCCGCAGGGCAGCAGCGGCACACCGCGCCAGGCGGGCACCGCGTGCCCGTTGACGTCGGCGAGGCCCGGCATCAGACCGCGCTTGCTCACCTGCCGGAAGAAGGCGGTGATCGCCTTCGGGTGGGCGATGAGGAAGCGGGTGCCGCGCCGCATGGACAGCAGCTCGTCCAGGTCGTCCGGTGTCGGCGGCCCGCTGAAGGTGCTGATCCGCTGGTCGTACTCGGTGTTGTGCAGCAGCCCGAAGTCACGGTTGTTGACCAGCTCCCACTCCTGGCGCTCGCGGATCTCCTCGATGGTCAGCTTGAGCTGCTGCTGGGTCTGGTCCATCGGGTCGTTGTAGAGGTCCCCGACCCTGCTGTGCACGCGCAGCGTGGTCTGGGTCAGCGACAACTCGTACTCGCGCGGGGCCAGTTCGTAGTCCACGTAGCCGCTGGGGATCGACGGCTCGCCGCGGTGCCCCGCCTGCGTCGGGACGTCCGCCTCGCCGCGCCGGTTCGTCGGCCGCCGCTGCCGCTCGGCGTACGCGGCCAGGTGCGCGGCGAAGGAGGGGACGCGGCCGGCGACTTCGGCGACGACGGTCCAGGGGACGGTGAGCAGGACGGCCGCGGTGTCGGCCCGCGCCGAGGACGTCCACCGCGGCTCGTCCTGGCCGATGGCCTCGTCCCCCAACTGGCCCCCGTCGGTGACGACTCCGGTGACCGCCTCCTCCCCGTACTTGCCCTCGGTGTACCGGGTCAGCCGTCCGTGGACGACGAGGTAGGTGTCGGTGATCGGCTGCCCTGCCGTGAACAGCGCTTCTCCGGCGCGCACTTGGCGGACCTCGTAGCGGCCGGCCAGTTCCCGCAGCACGTCCGTGTCCTGGTAGCCGCGCAGCGCCGGGAGTTCGGTCAGCGTCTCCGGGATCACCCGGACGTCGTCGGCGCCGTTCTGGTCGAAGCTCACCCTGCCCTGGCCGACGTGGAGTTGGAGCCTGCGGTTGACGCGGTAGGTGCCGCTCGGGACGTCCACCCAGGGCAGCATCCTGAGCAGCCAGCGCGAGCTGATCCCGCGCATCTGCGGTTCTGACTTGGTGGTGGTGGCGAGTTGCCGCGCCCCCAGGGTGCTGAGGCTGGTGAGCCGCGCGCCGTCGCCGGGTGCGGCGGGCGGCGGCTCGTCGGTCGTGGGGCTGATGGTGCTTTCCGAAGCGGGCACTTTGCCTCCGGGACGGGGAACAGAGCTGTGCGCACAGGCCAGTCGCGGACCGGACGGCCCGCGGGACCGAACGGCCCCGGGACCGGACGGCCCACCGCACGGGAACCAGCGAAACAGCCCGGGGCGCCGTCCCGGTACGGCGCGCGGGGGGCGACTTCGCGCCGCGAGTGGTGCAAACCTTCCGGCCGAGGCGGGAAGGGGCGCGCGCCCCCGCGATCACCTCAGCCCGCCGCCACAACGCCGCCGCCAGGCGTTTTCCCCACCCTTCACGGGTTCGGGTGATCCCCCCGTCACAAGGTTTCACCCCGGCGCGCCCCCTGCCCGCGCGCCGTTCGCGGGAGGCGGGAAAGCCCCCGAGGGACACGTCTCAGACGGTGTGGACCGTGACTCCGGCCGCCGCGAGGGCTTCCGTCTCCTCGGCGGGGGCCGCGCCGTCCGTGACGACGGCGTCGAGGGCGGTCGGCGCGGCGACGAACGCCAGCGCCGTACGGGAGAACTTGGCCGCGTCGGCGACGGCGATGACCCTGCGGGCGGCGGAGATCGCGGCGCGCTTGACGGCGGCGTCGGCGAGGTCGTAGGCGGTGAGGCCGTCGGCCGCGGTGAGGCCGCAGCAGCCGATGACGGCGGTGTCGAAGCGCAGGGAGGCGAGCGACGCCTCGGTGAGCGGTCCGGTGAGGGCGAGTTCGCCGGGGCGGGGCTCGCCTCCCGGCAGCAGCAGCTTGACGTGGGCGGCGCCGGTGAGGGCGTTGGCCGCGTGGAGGGACAGCGGCATGACGGTCAGGCGCCGGTGTTCCAGGGCGCGCGCGACCTCTAGACATGTGGTGCCGCTGTCGAGCACGACGGACTCGCCGTCGGTGAGCATCTGCGCGACGGCGGCGGCGATCCGCCGCTTCGCGTCGCTCCCGTCCTGCGCGCGCAGCGCGAACGGCGGCTCCTCGCCGCGCAGCAGCAGGCTCCGGGCGCCGCCCCGGTAGCGCTCGATGACGCCTTGCTCGGCCAGCGCCTCCAGATCGCGGCGGATCGTCATCTCGGAGGTGTCGGTGAGTTCCGCCAGGTCCGCGACGCTCATCCGGCCCGCCTCGCGCACGGCCTCCGCGATCCGCCGCAGCCGTTCCGCCGCCCCGGCGTGCGCCGCGCCGCCCGTTCCCTCAGTACCGCCCGCCGTACTCGCCATGACGCAATCGAACACCCGAGATGTTCGGATTGCAACTTTACAAACAGAGAATCTGTTCGTTACGTTCGAACCATGGAGAGATCCCTGCGGGCCGGACGGCTGGCCACCTTCGCCTTCTTCGCTCTCAACGGCTTCGTCCTGGGCATGTGGATCGTGCACATTCCCGCCATCGAACACCGCGTGGGCATCAGCCACGCCGTGCTCGGCTGGCTCCTTCTGCTGCTCGGCGGGGGCGCCTTCATCGGCATGCAGCTCGCCGGGCCCCTCACCGACCGGATCGGCTCCCGCAAGGTCGTACCCGCGAGCGCCACGCTGTGCGCCGCGGCCGTCGTCCTGCCGGGCCTGGCCACCAACCCGTGGGCACTGGCCGCCGCCCTGTTCGTCTTCGGCTTCGGCAACGGCTCCCTCGACGTCAGCATGAACACCCACGCCGTCCAGGTCGAGCACGGATACGCGCGGCCCATCATGTCCGCCTTCCACGCCGTCTTCTCGGTCGGCGGCGTCATCGCCTCCCTGCTCGGCGCGCTCACCTTGAAGCTCGGCTGGAGCCCGGCGGTCACCCTCGGCGCCGCGGCCCTGGTCGGCCTCGCCGTCATGGCCCTGGCCGCCCCGGCGCTGCTCCCCAAGGAAGTGGCCGAGCGGGCGGACGCGAGCGCGGCCACGGATACGGCCACGGGCGCGGCGACGGCCACGGGTACGGATACGGCCACGGATACGCCCAAGGCGGCGGCCAAGTCCGCGCGCAAGACCCCCTCCCGTATCTGGATCCTCGCCGCCCTCGCCCTGATGCTCATGCTCAGCGAAGGCGTCGCCAACGACTGGAGCGTGCTCCACCTGCGCGACGTCCTCGACGCCCCGCAGGCCACCGCCGCCCTCGCGTACGGCGCGTTCGCCACCGCGATGACCGTCGGCCGCTTCCTGACCGACTCGGTCGCCGCCCGCGTCGGCACGGTCGCGGTCCTGCGGTACGGCTCCGCCCTCGGCGCCGTCGGTCTCGCCACGGCCGCGCTGTCCAACAGCGTCCCGCTGGCCCTCATCGGCTGGACGGTCTTCGGTATCGGCCTGTCCGGCTGCATCCCGCAGCTCTTCAGCGCCGCCGGCCACGCGGACAAGGACGCGGCGGGCGCCAACGTCTCCCGCGTGGCGGGCCTCGGCTACCTCGGCATGCTCGCGGGCCCGGCCGTCATCGGCCCGCTCACCCACTTCATGCCGCTGAACGCCACCTTCGCCCTGCCGGTCGCCTTCTGTGTCATCGCGAGCGTCGCGGCGGGCACCCTGAAGCCGGACGCGGAGCCGGACGCGGCGGCCGGGACAGACGCGGCGGTCGAGCCTGACGCGGCGGCCGGGACAGGCGCGGCGGTCGAGACGGACACGATGACGGAGACGGACGCCGCCAGTGCGCCGCACGGGGCCTGAGTGTCAGGCGGGGCTGACGAGCCCCCTGCGTTCTTGGACACGATCCGGTCACAATGAGCTGCCCCGCAAAGCGACATCAAATCGGGCATAGAGGACCGATTTAAGCCGTCTTGTTTGCGCTGCGTGTGACCTCGGGTAGGCGGCGACGCGGAGTCGGAAGGTTCGGCTCCGCTCTGTCCCCTGCCCCGAAAGGCCACCGTGACACAGCTCGTCGTCGAGCACGTAAGCAAGATCTTCGGCAGAAGGCCGAAGGAAGGAGTACGTCGGCTTCAGGAAGGCGCCGACCGCGAGAAACTGAGGGAGGAAGGGACGACCGCTGCGGTCGTCGACGCCTCCTTCACCGTGGAACCCGGCGAGATATTCGTCGTGATGGGCCTGTCGGGATCGGGCAAGTCCACCCTGCTGCGCATGCTGAACGGTCTGCTGGAGCCCACCTCGGGCAGGGTGCTGTTCGACGGGCGGGACCTCACGGCCCTGTCCGCGAAGGCCCTGCGCGACCTGCGCTCCCGCAGGATCAGCATGGTCTTCCAGCACTTCGCGCTCTTCCCGCACCGCAGCGTGCTGGAGAACGCCGCCTACGGCCTTGAGGTCCAGGGCCGCCCGCGCGAGGAGCGCGAGGCCAAGGCCGCCGAGGCGCTGGCGATGACCGGCCTCAGCGGCTGGGAGAAGTCCTGGCCCGACGAGCTGTCCGGCGGTATGCAGCAGCGCGTCGGCCTGGCCCGCGCGCTGGCCACCGACGCCGAACTGCTGCTGATGGACGAGTCGTTCTCCGCGCTGGACCCGCTGATCCGCCGCGACATGCAGGACCAGCTCCTCGAACTCCAGCAGCGGCTGCGCAAGACCATCGTCTTCATCACCCACGACCTGAACGAGGCCATGCGGCTCGGCGACCGTATCGCCGTCATGCGCGACGGCCGGATCGTCCAGATCGGCACCGCGCAGGACATCCTCACCGAACCGGCCGACGACTACGTGGCCAGCTTCGTGCAGGACGTCGACCGCTCCCGTGTGCTCACCGCCGCCTCGATCATGGAGGAACCGCGCGTGATGGTCAGCCCGGACGACGGGCCGCGCGCCGCGATGAGCGTCCTGCGCGACGACCACGCGTCCGCCGCCTTCGTCGTCGAGGGCGGGGCCGAGGGCGGTCGCAAGCTGGTCGGCACGGTCACCGAGGTCAGCTGCACGCAGGCTGACAACGATGGCACGGTGCGCGACCTCATGGACACCGACTGCGTGACGACCCAGGCCGACACCCCGCTGTCCGGCCTGCTCACGCCCGCCTCGCGGACGAAGCTGCCGCTGGCCGTCGTGGACGACGACGGGCGGCTCACCGGAGTGATCCCGCGCGTCGCGCTGCTCGCGGCGCTCGGCGACCACGAGGACGAGACCGCGCCCGAATCCGGGACCGTCGATTCCGCGCTCGAATCCGGCTCCGTCGATTCCGGCTCCGTCGAATCCGGGTCCTTCGAGGGGAAGGAGGCCGCCCGTGCCTAGGATTCACCTCGGTAACTGGGCGGAGGACGCCGTCAATTGGCTGACGGACCACCTCTCCTGGCTCTTCGACGCGATCAGCAGCGTCGTCAACCACATGTACGACGGCGTGGAATGGGTGCTCGGCGGCCCGCCGCCGCTGCTCATGGCGGCCATCCTCGCGGTGATCGCGCTGTGGATGCGCGGCCTCCCGGCGGGCGTACTCGCCTTCCTCGGCTTCGCGTTGATCGACTCCATCGCGCAGTGGGACGAGGCGATGCAGTCGCTGTCCCTGGTCGTCGTCTCCGGTGTCGTGGCCCTGCTGCTCGCGGTGCCGCTGGGCATCTGGGCGGCACGCAGCCGGACCGCGAGCATGGTCGTCCGGCCGGTGCTCGACGTCATGCAGACGCTGCCCGCCTTCGTGTACCTGATCCCGGCGATCATCTTCTTCAGCCTCGGCACGGTCCCGGCCGTCATCGCCTGCATCGTCTTCGCGATGCCGGTCGGCGTCCGGATGACCGAGCTGGGCATCCGGCAGGTGGACGAGGAACTGGTCGAGGCCGCCGACGCGTTCGGTACGTCGCCGGGCCGCACGCTGATGCGCGTGCAGTTGCCGCTGGCGCTGCCGACCATCATGGCGGGCGTCAACCAGGTCATCATGCTGACGCTGTCGATGGTCGTCATCGGCGGCATGGTCGGCGCCGAAGGGCTCGGCTCGACCGTCTTCGGCGCGATCAGCCAGGTCAACATCGGCCTCGGCTTCGAGGGCGGCATCGCGGTGGTCATCCTGGCCATCTACCTCGACCGGATCACCGGCGCGCTCGGCGACCAGGTCTCGCCGCTGGGCCGCCGCGCCCTCGCGCTGGCCCGCGCGAAGCTCCCGACGCGCGGCCTGAGCGTGCTGCGCTACCGCCCGCGCCCCGCCGTCGGCCTGTCCGCCGTCGTCGCGCTCGCCCTGATCGCCTGCGGCACCGGCATCTTCGGCGGCGACTCCGACGACGGCCCCGCGACGGCCGGTTCGGCGGACGTCGGCAAGGGCCGGACGGTCAAGATCGGCTCCTTCAACTGGGACGAGTCCATCGCGTCGGCCAACCTGTGGAAGGAAGTCCTGGACTCGCGCGGCTACAAGGCCCAGGTCAACACCTACGACCCCGGCGCCGCCTTCACCGGCCTGTCCACCGGCAACTTCGACTACCTCACCGACGCCTGGCTGCCCACCACGCACGCGTCCTACCTCCAGCAGTACGGCAAGGACTACGCCGACCTCGGCAAGTGGTACGACCAGACGTCCCTCGAGGTCTCCGTCCCGTCCTACGTCAAGGGCGTCTCGTCCATGGCCGATCTCAAGGGCCGGGGCAAGGAGTTCGGCGGCAAGATCATCGGCATCGAGCCGGGCGCGGGCGAGATGAAGCTGCTCAACTCCACGGTGCTCAAGGGCTACGGCCTCGACAGCGAGTACAAGGTCGTCAGCAGCTCCACCTCCGCCATGCTCGCCGAGCTGAAGCGGGACTACGCGCAGCACAAGCCGGTCGCCGTCGTCCTGTGGTCCCCGCACTGGGCCTACAGCACGTACGAGCTGACCAAGCTCGCCGACCCCAAGGGCCTGTGGGGCAAGGCTGACTCCATCCACAATCTGGCCAACAAGGGCCGGGCGGACAAGCTGCCGCAGGTCACCGCCTGGATGAAGGACTTCCACCTCACCGAGGAGCAGCTCAGCTCCCTGGAGGCCGACATCCAGTCCGCCGGCCAGGACAACACGGCGGCGGGCGTCAAGAAGTGGCTCGCGAAGAATCCGGGGATCGCCGACAAGATGGCGCCGGTGACCGCCACCGGCTGACCCCCCGTCAAGCCGGCGACGCGGAAGAGGGGTTCGCGGAATCCGTACCGCATCGCGCCCGGACAGCCGGGGGCGCTCCGGCCGGGCGCCGAGCCGGTCGACCGCGCGGACGGCCCGGCGGGACGACCGTACGGGTACTCCGCTGTCCACCGAACGGTGGACGGGGAGCCCGCGGGGTCGTCCCGCCGGGCCGTCAACACACCCTAGGGAAGCGCCAGATGGACGAACGCGCCGTCGTGGTGGATCAACGGCCGGGCGGGGGAGGGCGCGTGGGTGGCCTCGACGACCCGGCCGATGGCCAGGGCGTGGTCGCCGACCGGCACGAGCTGGACGAGGGAGACGATCAGCGCGGCGAGGACGTCGTCCAGCACGGGCAGGCCGCGCGGCCCCCGGTGCCAGGCGGTGGCCGCCCCGAATTTCGCGGCCCCGCCGTGGGCGAAGCGCCGGGCGGTGTCCTCCTGGCCCTCGGCGAGCAGGTGGACGGCGACATGGCGGGCGCTCTCCACGGCGGTGAAGGACGCCGCGTGCAGGCCGACGGTGAAGGAGACCAGCGGCGGGTCGAGGGAGACCGACGTCAGCGAGGTGGCGCAGAAGCCGACCGGCGGCCCGGCGTCCTCGCCCGCGGTGATGACGGCGACGCCCTTCGCGTGCTGCCGCATCACCGCCCGGTAGAGCCCGGGCCCCACACCGGCCTCCAACTCCGGTACGGAGGCGGGCGCCTCGGCGGACGCGGTCACGCCGCGCCCTCCCGGCCGCTCGGTACCGACTCCCGGCCGACCGTCGCGGACTCCCCGTCGCCGGGCACGAACTCCCGCATCCGCTCGGCGATCTCCTCCACGAAGGGCGACGCCTCGCCCTCCCCGTAGGCCGCCAGGTGGTCGCGCCAGTCGGCGAAGGCGCCGTCCGTCTCGCCGAGCGCGAGGCGTACGGCGCCGCGCCGGTAGAGCAGGTCGGGGTCCTCGTCGGCGAGCGCCGGGATCGCGATGTCCAGGTCGGCCAGGGCCCGTTCGTACGCGCCCAGGTCGTACAGCGCCAGCGCCCGGTTGCCGCGCAGCACCGGATCGTCGGCCAGCTCGATCGCGTGGTCCAGATCGTCCACGGCCTCCGGCAGCCGCCCGGCGGAGTACGACAGCACGGCCCGGTTGACCCAGGCGGCGACGAACGACGGGTCGGACTCCAGGGCGGCGGTGAAACTGGTGAAGGCCGCGTCGACCTGCTCGGACTCGGCCAGCAGAGTCCCCTGCGCGCACAGCAGGTTGGCGTTCTTGGAGTCCAGCGCGAGGCCCGCCTCGACGTCCGCCGTCGCCTGCTCGATCTCCCCGAGCGCCATGAGCAGGTCGGCCCGGTTGACGAGGGTGTCGACGTGGCCGGGGTCGAGGATCGCCGCGTAGTCCAGATCGCGCAGCGCGGCTTCCTCGTCGCCCAACTCCCGCAGCAGATCGGCCCGGTTGAAGTGCGCCTCGTGGAACGGCGGGCTGAGCCGGATCGCCTCGGCGTAGTCGGCGAGCGCCGCGTCGAACTGCCCGTTGGCGCGCCGCCCTCCGGCCCGCTCGAAGTAGTAGTCGCCGTAGTCGGGGTCGCGGCTGATCACCAGGTCGTAGTCGGCGAGCGAGCCCTCGTGGTCGCCGCGCGCGGCCAGGATCTGCGCGCGGTTGTAGCGCAGCACCGAGCGGTGCAGAAGCTGCTCGTCCGGGCCGAGATCCTCGTCCGTCATCGCGATGGCGTCGTTGACCAGCGCCAGCGCCGCGTCCAGGTCGGCGCGGTGCAGCTCGACCAGCGCCTTCGCGTTCCGCATGAAGGCGCCCACGAAGACCCGGCGGTGCGGGTCCGGGTTCCAGTCCGCGATGGCGATCGCGGTGTTGACCCACTCCAGCGCCCGCATCTCGTCGTGCATGCCCTTGGGCAGGTGGCGGGTGTAGAGCATCGCCATCATGTAGCAGCTATTCATGTGGATCTCGGGCTCGGTGCTGCCCGACCGCAGCTCGGCGAAGTACGAGAAGCCCTTCTCGCCGCGCCGCAGATACGACAGGCACGCGCCGATCTTGTTGGTGAGGTTCCAGTACGGCTTGGGCCGCGCGTCGCCGAACAGCGCCCGCCCGCGCTGCGAGATCTCCAGCGCCGCCTCGTAGAAGCCGCTGTCGAAGCAGGACTCGCAGGCGTCCACGAAGGCGGTGCCCGCCCCGGCCGCCGGGTCGGTGCCGTGCTCCAGGTGGTACAGGTGCGCGCCCAACGACACACCCGGCTCGGCGCGTTCGGCCAGCAGCTCCGCGCGGGCGCTGTGCCGGGCGGCCCGCTCGGCCGGGTCCAACGCCTCGTAGGCGGCGATCAGTCGCGGGTCCTTGCTGGTGCCGTCCGCGTCGATGAAGAGCTGCGCGAGATCGGCGCCCGCCAGGTGCTCGTCCAGGTGCTCGTCCGGCAGCTCGGCAGGCCGCTCGGCAGGCCGCTCGTCCGGGGTCCCGGCCGCTTCCGGCGCGGCCCGGTCGGCGTACGTGCGCAGCGCCTGCCCCAACTCGTCGTCGGCGAGACCGTCCGTCTCCACCACCAGCCGCAGGACGGCCGGGTCGCAGCGCCGCAGCAGGACGGAGACCAGCTCACGGTCGGTGGGGTCGGCGTCGTCCAGCTCACGGAAGCGGATCACCGTACCGCCGGGGCGGACGGTACGCGCCCAGTCCGTCAGCAGCTCGGCGACGCCGTGCGAGACGCGCAGCGTACGGGCGACGGAGTAGAAGCGGGTGCGCTCGGCGCGGCTGGCGAGCGCGGTCAGCGTCTGCGGCGCGATCGGCACCCGGGGTGCCAGGTCGGGTGCCAGCGAGATCACCTCGGTGGCCCGCGCGGCAATGAACTCGTCGTGCTCGCCCGCCAGTTCGGGGATCACCGCGCGCAGCAGGGCCCCGCCCCCGGTGTACGGGCCCCGCAGCCGGCGGTGACAGCGCACGTCGATGTCGGGCTCGGGCGCGGGCGGGAGGTCGCCGTACGTGACGGAACCGGCCGGGTCGGCGGGGTCGGCGGCGGTGCCGGTGGCGGCGACCCAGCAGTGCCGAGGCGGGGACGAGGTCATGAAGTGCTCCTTGTGGTCCTGGAGTTCCTGGGAGTTCCTGAGGTTCTTGGGGTTCATGCGAGCCGAGCGGGGCGAGCGAACAAAGCGGGGCGAGCGAGCAAAGCGGGGCGAGCGAACAAAGCGTGGTGAGCGAACAAAGCGGGGGAAGCGAGCCGAGCGCTCCAAGAGGAAAGGCGTGCTTTAAGCGACGCCTGCGATTTCCGGCTCCTGGCCGTTCGGGCCCTGCTCCTCTTCCCGTTCCGAATCCCCACGGGATTCCTTCGCGGCGCGCCGGTCCCGTACTGTCACGTAAAGCAGCAGCCCGAACTGTAGTGCGGTGAGGCCGACGAAGCTGATCGCGTCGAGAATCCCGCTGGTGGCCGTCCCGGAATCGCTGAAGCGGTTGTTGATCTGCGACCAGAAGTGCACGGTGGTCGGAATCCCCGCCCACAGCAGGCTGCCGAGCGAGAATCCGTAACCGACCACCAGCATCGGCGCGTACCAGCGCGCCATCCGCCGGTCGCGGTCGGACCATTCGGCGTCGGGGTCGGCCACCGGGGGCGGCCTGCGCGTCCAGCGGCGGAAGAGCGTACGCACCTGGAAGCGGGCGGCGTTCTGGAGGTCGGAGCAGCGCAGGGCGTTGGTGAGGACGTAGTAGAGGTCGGTCTCCAGGTAGAACATGAACTGCCAGAGCAGCCGCATCACACACGTGAAGGAGATCGCCAGCATCAGGGCGGAGATCCACGCGGGGCCGTGTCCGCGCAGCGCCACGGCCAGCAGCGTCAGGCCCGAGATCAGCACGGCGTCGGCCAGCATCCCGGCCACGAACGGCAGATAGCGCCGCTTGCGCTCCACGCTGAACAGCGAGTCCAGCCGGGTCTCGGCGACCAGGTAGTACAGCCGGCGGCTGATCGTGAGCGTGGACGGCAGCCCCAACCGCCGCCCGGACAGGGCGTGATAGCCCTCGTGCACGAGGATGCAGGGGATCTGAACGACCGTCAGGGCAATGGGGATCAGCGCGAGATGGTCGGTGAAGAACACGTCGTGGTACGAGGGCCGCAGCGACGAGTCCCTGATCATCCAGGCGGCGGCGGTCACCATCAGCGCGAGGTAGACCAGCCAGGCGGGCCAGGAGAACGTCCAGGCGCCGAGCCGCTGCCATCGCACCGGGCCGGCCGGCTCGTCCTCGCCGTCCCCGCGCAGGAACCCCAGATCGGCCAGGACGTCGAGGAAGTCGTCCACGTCCAGCGGCTCGCCGCAGGTCCGTTCGTACCAGGCGGCCACCTCGGCCACCGGCACCCCGGCCTCCAGCATCCGCAGCGCCTCAGCGCCCTCCTCGGGGAAGACGGCGTACGAGGCGGTGTCCGGACGGCCGACCATCACGCCGTCGTCCTCGGGGATCATCGTGAGCTTGTGCAGCAGGACCGCGCCGCCGCCGCCGTCCGGCGCGGTCGTGGTGCCGTCCGACGAGGTCACGGTCATGCGGGGTGCCTCTCTACGGGGAAGTCGGTGACCGGAGCCGGTCACCGGAGCCGGGGCCTGCGCGAAGTGGTCAACAGGGCCCGGCTCCGGCGGTGTTGCTAGAGGGCCGAGCAGCAGTAGTACGCGGAGCTGGTCAGGCGGATGGTGCCGGCCTTGCGGATCGACATCTTCTTCATGGGGTTTCCTCCTCCCGGTTCCGTCGAGCGGTCTTCGGCCGCGGCTGGCCGCCGGGCCGAACCGGGCCAACTATGCGGTGGTAAAGCGCTCGCGCACGTCTGCAACATGACGTAGGCGCGTATGTGGGAATTGACTAGATGTACTCGTCCACGACCGCCGGGTGACCCCTTTTCGGCGTATACCCGTGTACGGCCGGGGACTTCACGGATTTCTGTTTGCGACAGATACGAGACCGCCGCCGGGGCGCGGCGCGGGGAATCACGCCGGATTCCCGCCGCGTCCGGTGAGCGAACACCGTCCGCCACCAGGCACCAAACCTTCACGCGGCCTTTGCGGAACGCCCGTACCGGCCACGATGAAAATGGGCCGGTTTCGCTCCGCCCCCGATGGCAGCTTCTTCGCTTCGCCGTCGACACACCGCTGCCGCGTGCTCACACTGCGCACATGACCAAGTCAGCGCCCTTCGTCGGGCGGTACCCCGAGAAGCGCGCCGCCGTCGCCGCCTTCGACCGCGCGGCGGCCGGCCAGGCCCAACTCCTCCTCGTCACCGGCGAGGCGGGTCTCGGCAAGACCCGCCTCGTCCAAGAGCTCGCCACCCTCGTCACCACCGCCCCCCGCCACGCCCGCCTCCGCACCGGCGACTCCGTCCCCCTCACCGGCCCCACTCTCGCCTACGGCCCCTTCATCGCCGCCCTCCGCGACCTCTTCGCCTCCGGCGCGGCCCCCCACCCCGCCCCCGGTGCCGCTCCACACGAGCGCGAACCCTCGCCGGACGGCGGCGCGCGTTCGCCGGGGAGCTTCGGGGGTGCGGCCGGTCCGTCGGACGGCGGTCCGCTGGCGGACGGTGAAAGCGGTGGGCGCGGCCGTTCCGGCGCGGGGAGGGGGTCCGGCGATGCGGGGGGTGGCCCCGCGCCCGCAGTCGCGGGTGCTGCGCGCGGGCGCGGGGGCTTTGACGGGTGGGCTGAGACCGGGCCGGCTGGTGGACGGGGCGCGGCGTACGCGTTCGGTGGGGGGCGGCCGGCTACGCGGCAGCGGGTGTTCGAGCGGGTGCTGGGGGTGCTGGGGGAGATGTCGGCGCGTACGACGCTGGTGCTGGTGCTGGAGGACCTGCACTGGGCGGACGCGTCCACGCGCGATCTGCTGGCGTTTCTGGCGGTGCGGCTGAGACGACAGCCGGTGCTGATCGTGGCCACGGTGAGGGAGGAGGAGCTGACGGCGGACGCGCGGCGCTGGTTCGCGGAGCTGGGCCGATGTCCGAGGGTGACGCGGCTGCGGCTGAGCGGCTTGGCGGACGCGGAGGTCGCCGAGCTGGTGACCGCGCTGCTCCCGGCCGACGCGGACGCCGCCGACGTGGCGGCGGCCGTATCGGCGGCGGAGGGAAACCCGCTGTACGCACAGGAGTTGGCGCGGGCGGCCCGCCCCTGGCCGCCCGCGTCCATCGCGGAAGTGGTCCTCGCCCGCGTGAGCTGCGTGGACGCCGACGTCCGCGAGGTCATCGACCAGATATCCGTGACCGACGACGGCATGACACATGAACTCCTCGCCGCCACCGTCCCCTTACCCGAGCGAACGCTGCTGGCCGCCGTGCGCCGGGCCGTCGAGCAGCGCCTGCTCACCTCCACCGAGGACGGTTACGCCCTCCCGCACGGCCTGATCCGCCAGATCCTGTACGCCGACCTGCTCCCGGGCGAGCGCCGCCGCCTGCACCGCCGTTACGCGCACGCCCTCGCCGCCCGTACCGCCTCGGACCCCGCCCTCCTGGCCCGGCACTGGCACCTCGCCGACTGCCCCGCCCGCGCGGCCACTTCGGCCCTGACGGCCGCCCGCCTCGCCGTCAACGCCCGCGCGTACCCCGAGGCCCACCGCCTCTACGCCCTCGCCGTCACCCTCTCCGACCACCTCTCCGAGGCCGCCGCCACCTCTCTCTGGCCGGAGGCCGCCCGCGCGGCCAGCTACGCGGGCGAGCCCCAGTGCGCCACGGAGTACGTCACCCGCGCGCTGGCCCTGTCGGCGGGCGGCGGCCCGGCCACCCTCAACACACCACGCCACGGCCCGCGTTCGGCCGAGGCGTACCGCGCCGACGGAAGCCACGCGGCAGCCGCCGTACAAGGGCAGGCACAGGCACAGGCCCACGCAGAAGCGCAAGCACAGGCACACGCACAAGACCGCGCCCGCCTGCTCGAACGCCTCGGCGCCTACCGCCGCGAGGCCGGAGACCCCTGGGGCGCCATCGCCGCACTGGAAGAGGCGCAAGGGCTCCTGGCCACGGCGCCCGAGGCGACCGGCGCCCTCGAAGCCAGAGTCCTGGCGGCGGCGGCCGACATGCGCGTCCAGGTCGGCGACCCGGACGGCGCGCTGCCGCTGGCGCAACGGGCCTTACGGATGGCCGAGCGCATCGGCGCCCTCGCCGAGCACGCCCACGCCCTCACCACCCTCGGCATCGTCCGCGCCCAGCGCGGCGACCTGGAGGCGGGCCTCGAAGCCCTGTGCGCGGCACGCGACTTGGCCCGCCGTACGGACTCCGTCGAGGACGTCCTGCGCGCGGCCAGCAACCACATGTACCTGCTCTGTACGGGGGGCCGCTTCGCGGAGGCGCGCGAAGTGGCCCTGACCGGACGCCGCGCGGCCAGCGAACTCGGCGCGCCGCCCCCGCTCACCGCCGTCCTGGACTTCAACACGGCCGCGGTCCTCGTCGCCACCGGCCGCTGGCCGGAGGCCGACCAGCTCCTGGCCGAACTCGTCGGCCAGTCCACCGCCCACATCACCCGCTATCTGCACCTGCTCCAACTGGAGTTGGCCGTCGCCCGCGGCGACCGCCGCCGCACCGCGGAACTCACCGCCGTACTCGCCGAAGCCCCCGACGACCCCCGCCTGCTCGGCCCCTGCCACGCCTGCCAGGCCGAACAGGCGCTGGACGCGGGGGAGTTGGCGACAGCCGCCGACCACGTCCTGCACGGCCTGCGGGCCGTCGGCGGCGGCGCCCTCGCCGAGGAGGAGATCCGGCTGCTCGCCGACGGCGCCCGCCTCGCCGCCGAACTCGCCCTGCTGCCGGGCCCGGTACGCCCCCACGGCCTGCCCGCCGCCTGGGACGGCTCCGCCGTGACCTTCGCCGAACGCGCCGCCGCCATCGCCGCCCGCCACTGCGGCGAACCCGTCGTCGCCGCCTTCGGCGCCCTCGCCGCGGCCGAACACTCCCGCGCCGACGGCTCCGACGACCGGGCGACCTGGCGGCAGGTCGCCGACGCCTGGCGCGCCGCCGACCAGCCCTACCGCGAGGCGTACGCACGCCTGCGCGAGGCCGGGACCGCGATCCGCGCGGGCCGCCGCGAACAGGCGGGCCGCGCCCTGGCCGCCTGCCTGGGCCTGGCCGAACCCCTGTCCGCAGCACCGCTGTTGCGCCTCGCCCACGAACTGGCCACCCGCGGCCGTCTCACCCGGCCGCCCGACCCCACGACCCGGTCCGTCGCCGCCCAGGCCCGCCTCGACCTCACCGAACGCGAGGCCCAGGTCCTCGCCCTGCTCTCCCGCGGCGAGAGCAACCGCCAGATCGCCCGCTCCCTCTACATCAGCGACCGCACCGTCGCCGTCCACGTCTCCCACATCCTGGAGAAGCTCGGCGTCCGCAACCGCACCGAAGCCGCCCTGGTCTACGCGCGTACGGACCGCCCCCGCCCCGAGCCCGCCCCGTAACCAATCGCGCCCGGAACAAACACACCTTCGCTCGATCGAGTCAAAAACCGACGACATCGCTCCGCTTGCCGCATTTGCCAGAGGCATCACACCAAGATCGGCGGCGGGCCGCTGTCCGGCCCGAAGAAGCGAGCGAGCCGGGCCGGGTGCCGGGCTCCGTGTGAAGGGGATTTGCGTGATCTCGAAAGCCAAGAAGGTCATCGGCTCGATGACCATGGCGCTGGCCGCCGCCGCCGCGCTGACCGTCGCCGTGCCGAGCGGCCCCGCCTTCGCCATCGACCACGTCGAGTGCGTCGGCGGCGCGGACTACCTGAAGATCTACTCGCACCTCAACGGCCGTGACAGCGTGGACTGTTACGCGAATTCGGGCCGGACCGACTTCGGCGGCTGGTGGGTCGACCGGATCGTCACGGGCAACAACGACCTGATCTACTACGACGTCAACGGCGACTCGGTGCGGATCAACCGCTGGACCGACATCACGTTCCCGAACCGCCCTCCGCGGGTCAAGAGCATCCAGATCCTCTGAGCCCGCCAATCCGCGGGCCCGCGAGTCCGCAGTCCCGCGAGGGTACGAACCGGCGGCCGGGCGACGTACGGCGCCCGGCCGGGGTACCGGCTCCTCGGATCAGCCCGCGCGGACGCCGTCGAGGATCGCCAAGGCCCGCTCCACGGACTGGTCGACGCCCGCGTCGCTGTACATCGTGTCGACCATCACATGGTCGATGCCGGTACGTTCGCCCGCGGCCTTGATCACCGTCACCACCTGCTCCGTGGACGTGCCCGCCTCGATGTTGACGCGCAAGACCGCGTCGATGACGCGCGGATCGCGGCCCGCCGTCCGCGCCGCCTCGTCCACCCGTGCCCGCTGCCGGACGATGCCGTCGAAGTCCACGAAGCCCGGCACCACGCACACCGGCAGCCAGCCGTCGGCGCGTTCCCCGATCCGGCGCAGCGCCCGCCCCGAGCGCGCGCCCAGGTACACGGGCGGCCGGGGCCGCCGCGCGGGCTTCAGCGGCGCGTGGTGCAGCGGCACCGACAACCGCGCCCCGCTGTACCCGGCCGGGTCCTTCGTCCAGATCTCTTCGAGTACGTCCAGGGTCTCGTCCATCCTGGCGCCCCGCGTGGCGAAGTCCACGCCCGCGGCCTCGTACTCCTCCGGCGACCAGCCCACGCCGAACCCCGCGAGCAGGCGTCCCCCGCTGATCAGGTCAACGGTCGTGAGCGACCTGGCCAGTTGGACCGGCGGATACAGCGGCGCCACCAGTACGTGGCTGCCGAGCAGGACGCGCTCGGTGGCGCTCGCGGCCACGCCGAGCAGGACGAACGGATCGGCCGCCGCGTTCAACTCCGGCGGAATCGTGCTCCCGCCGCCGTACCCGACGCTCGGATCGACGGCGGCCAGATTCCGGTCGCCCACCCACAGGCTGGCTCCGCCCGCCGACTCGATCCCGCGCGCGAACTCGGCGGCCCGCGCGACCTCGAAAGCCTGCTTGTTGAACTGCGGCAGTGCGAATCCGACCTTCATGGCCTCCTCCTACCCCGCCAGCCTCAGAGTTGGCTCGCAAAGCTCAGGAAGTCCGCCCACTGGGCGGGGGAGAAGGCGAGTTGGGGCCCTTCCTTGTCCTTCGAGTCCCGCACGTGGACGGTGCTCGGGCAGGCCGAGACCTCTACGCAGTTGTCGCCCTCAGATCCGCTGTAGCTGGACTTGTGCCAGGTGGCGGCCACCTCAATGCAATTGTCACCCTGAGCACTGCTGTAACTGCTCTTGAACCAGGCCAGATCGGACGTGCTCATAGCGCTCCTCGCATTCGCTCCAGCAGGCCCCGCGAGTCATCGGGCGTCAGAGCCTGCGAGCGCAGTTTTGCATACCGCTGCTGGAGCTCGCTGATCTCTTTCAGGTCTCCGATGAGGCGGCCGTTCTTCTGCCCCTCGGAGTAGGCGTACCAGCGGTTCTTCGGCGTCTCCAGGAGAGCGAGCGGTCCGTCCAGGCCAGCGTGGACGGGCCGTTGGAGCGGCATGATCTGCAACACGATGTTCCAGTGCGTCGCGACGACGTCCAGCAGATGGTCGAGCAATTCCCGCGTGACGTCCTCGCCGCCGGTATGCCTTTCGAGAACGGCCTGTTCGAGGATGAAGCTGAACGCGCATGGCCGATCGCGGTGGGTGGACAGCAGGGCCTGCCGCTTGAGCCGCGCTGTGACGCGCTCAGTGATGGCCTTCTCGCTGACCAGCGGCGGGACGCTCTCGACGACAGCGCGCGCGTATGCCGCCGTCTGCAACAACCCAGGAACGATGCGGCAGTCGTATGTGTCGAGGCTGATCGCCGTCTTCTCCAGGCGCGCCCACTGGTGGAACCAGGCCGCGAGGCCGGGCTGCCGCCCGACATGGTCGAGCGCCTTGCGTAAAGCTCCGGTGTTGCCGAGAACCGGTTCGGCGCGGTCCACGAAGTCGGCGTCGGGCATGCGTCGCCCCTGCTCGATCGAGGCGATCGTGTGTTTGGAGAAGCGCACCTGGTCGCCGAACTCCTCGCGGCTGAGACGCGCGTGTTCCCGGAGCGCCTGGACAAACGCACCGAAGGTGCGCAAGCTGTCCGACGTCTCGGGCTCACTGCCGAACGTCCCCGTACCGTTGTCTCCCGCACCGTCCATGCCATCGGCCATCCTTGGCCACCTCCCGCGCGCCCGCCCGTTTGACCACATCGAGTCGGACAATGCTCACAGGGGGTGACGGGTACTGTCTACGTTTGGTGCGCGTACGCTGGCGCAGCGTACGCGGCGGGACCCTGGTGGGAGGGGCGGGGCCGGGGTCACATTGGGCGGTATGACAGCACCAACGATGCACGAACTCCCCGTGACCGAACGTGAGTTCAGCCAGCGGTTCAGCGCCACGCGGCGCGGGGCCCGGCTGGCGCGGCACGCGGCGTCGAACGAGCTCCACCTGTGGGGTGTCGCGCACGGCACCGAACTGGCCGAGACGGCCGCCCTGTTGGTGGCCGAGCTGGCGACCAACGCCGCCACCCACGGCCGCGTGGCCGGGCGCGACTTCGAACTCCGTATCCGCCTCACGGCGACCCTGCTCCGTATCGACGTCTCCGACGCCCGCGGGGAACGCCGTCCCCCGGACCCCGGCCAGCTCCGTCCCGCCTCCCCGCTCTCCGACTCCGGCCGGGGGCTCCTCCTGGTCGAAGCCCTCGCCACCCGCTGGTCGGTCCTCCCCCGCGACCCCGTCGGCAAGACGCTCCGCGCCGAACTCGACCTCCCCCTTCCCCTGGAAGCGGCCCCGTAGCGAGAGCGTGCCAAAGTGGGCGTTATGACGGCTGACGCAACAGACGTAACAGCGGATGAGGTCGAGGAGTTGTCGGCGGACGCGCTGCGCTGGCTGCTCGGGAACGCGCGGGAGGGCGAGGACGGCGGGCTCGCCTGGACCACCACGCCCTCGGACGACGAGCCGAACGCCTCGCTCTACAGCGGTACGGCCGGTGTGATCCCCCTACTCCTCGAAGCGCGGCGGCACTTCGGGGACGACCGGTACGGCGACGCGGCCGTGCGCGCCGCCCGCAGTGTGGCCGCCGCTGTCGACGGCTGGGACGGCAGCTCGCTGTACTTCGGCCTGACCGGCATGGCGTTCGCGCTGCGGGCCGTCCACGACGAACTCGGCGCCCCGGAGGCCGCGGCAGGCGCCGCGCGGGCCCTGGACCTGGTGCGCTCCCGTTTCGACGGGACGCGCTGGGGCGTGCTGTTCGAACTGCTCGGCGGCAACGCCGGTATCGGCCTGGGCGCGTTGGCGATGGGCGACGCCGACCTGGCCGTGCTCGCCGTGGAGCCGTATCTGCGGACGGCCGAGGAGACCCCGGCGGGTGTCCACTGGGAGGTGCGCACCGACGCGGCCCCGCGCCTGCACCACATCTCGCACGGCACGCTCGGCATCGTGTACGCGCTGGCCCGCGTCGGCTCGGCGACCGGCCGCACCGACCTGGTCGAGCTGGCGCGGGCGGGCGCCGCCGACGTCGTGGCGCGCGACGAGGACGGGCCGGACGGTTTCCTCGTACCCCACTCCGACCCGCAGGACCGGCCCGAACTCATCGAGCGCTACAGCTACGGCTGGTGTCACGGACCGGCCGGTGACGCCCAGGTCTTCCGGCTGCTCCGGGACGTCCTCGACGAGCCCGCCGCATGGCAGGCGCTCGCCGACCGCTGCTGGCACACCGTGACCCACTCCGGCCTGCCCCGCCGCCTGCGGCCCCGCTTCTGGGACAACAACGGCCGCTGCTGCGGCACCGCGGGCGTCCTCGCCCTCGCCTGCGACCGGCTGGCGGAACAGGGCGACCCCCCGGACTTCGCCCGACTCCTCGCCGCCGACCTCTCCTCCCGCGCCACCCGCGACCGCGACGGCGCCCGCTGGTCCAACATCGAGCACCGCGCCACCCCCAGCACCCTCGAACCCCACCCCGGCTGGGCCATGGGCACCGCCGGCATCGTCCGCGAACTCCTCCGCTTCACCCGCCTCACCCGCCCCCGCCCCGCCGCCACCTCCGCCTACGCCCTCCCCTGGCCCGACCACCACCCCACCACCCCGGCCCGCTGAGGCGGGGGTTATGTCGGGGGGTGGAAGCCGCCGGTCAGTGGTTCGAGCAGTTCGGCCAGGCGCAGCGGGGTGCGGTCCTCGAACATCGGGCCGACGAGCTGGACGCCCACCGGCAGGCCCTCGGGGGACCGGCCCGCCGGGATGGCGGTGGCGGGCAGGCCGGGCATGGTGGGCAGACCGGCCCAGACGAGCTGGTCGAAGTACGGGTACCCGGCGCCGTCGATGTCGATCCGGCGTCGCCTCGGGTCGGGGCCGTGGTCGTGCGGGAAGGCGGGGGTGGGCGTGATCGGGCAGACCACGGCGTCGAATTCGGCGAAGAACCGCCGCCAGCCGTGCCGGTGGAGCTCGCGGCGGCCGTTCGCGCCGAGCCAGTCGCGGTGGCTCAACACCATGGCGCGCAGCCGCGTCGCCTCCAGACTCTGGTCGTCCGGGCTCAAGTCGGCGGCGAGGGCCCGCAGTTGCTCCTGGGCCTCGACCGGGAAGTGCGCGGTGGAACTCGACATCAGGAGCTGTGTGTAGACCACCGCGGCTTCGGCCAGATCGGGCAGCAGCGGGCTGTGCCGTTCGACGCGGGCGCCGCCGTCGGCCAGGGCGTCGGCCACCCGGCCCACGGCCGCCCGTACCGCGGCCCCGGTCGGAATGTGCGGGTGCTGGTCGAGGACCAGGACCCGGAAGGCGCCGAGCCGCTCGTGGCGCGCGGGCGGCAGCCTCACCTCGTACGCCACACCGGACGTCAGCGGGTCGGGTCCTGCCATGACGTCGAGCAGGAGCGTGAGGTCGCGCGCGGAGCGCGCCATCGGGCCGACGACGGCGAGGTCGAGGTCGACCGGCAGCGCCGGTGCGGGCGGCTGGGCCATGCCGCGGTTCGCTGCCAGCCCGAGCGTCGGCTTGTGCGCGTAGATCCCGCAGAAATGCGCGGGGGTGCGCAGCGAACCGGCGATGTCCGAGCCGATGGACAGCGCGCCGAAGCCGGACGCGAGGGCCGCCGCCGATCCGCCGGAGGAGCCACCCGACGTGCGGCCGTGGTCCCACGGGTTGTTGGTGGTGCCGTAGATCTCGTTGAAGCTCTGGATGTCCTGGAGCCCGACCGGCACATTGGTCTTGCCGAGCACCACCGCGCCCGCGGCCCTGAGCCGCGACACCTGCACCGCGTCCTCGGCCGGCAGGTGGTTCCGGTGCTGCGGCATGCCCCAGGTCGTGGGGAGCCCGGCCACGTCGTACGACTCCTTGACCGTCACGGGAATGCCGAGCAGCGGCCGGTCCTCGCCGCGGGCCCGCGCCGCGTCGGCCTCCCGCGCGGCGGCCCGCGCACGGTCGAAGTCCGGCACACAGATCGCGTTGACCGCCTCGTCGTCCCGCTCGATACGGGCTATCGCCTCGTCGGTCAGTTCCGCCGAGGTCACGTCACCGGCGCGCAGGGCGGCACGGAGTTCTTCCGCCGTCTGAAAGCTTCTGTCCATGCCAGGGACCGTACGGGCGGTCGGCTGGAGCCACGAAATGTCGATTCGGGCAAGGGAAAGCCGCCCCGATCTCCGGGGTCCGGGGGCCACTTCGCGGCTGACCCCGGCGCGCCCGGAGCCGTAGCCTCCGCAATTGTCGCAGCGCTGTTATATTAGCGCTGTGACAACTTCTGATCCCACCGCGCTCCCCGACCCCTGGCACACCCTGCACGAGCTGCTGGCGGCCATGGACGCCGAGATCGAGCAGCTCTACGTCGAGCGCGGCATCACGGGCGTACGGCCCCGGTTCGCGTATCCGCTGATCCGGCTCGCGCACACCGGCCCGCTGACCATCCGCGAGCTGGCGAAGTCCCTGAACCGCTCGCACTCCGCGATCAGCCAGACCGTCGCCGCCATGCGCAAGGAGGACCTGGTCACCTCGGAGCCCGGCCCCGACGCCCGCACCCGGCGGATCGACCTGACCGAACGCGGCCGGTCGCTCGTACCGTTCCTGGAGGCGGAGTGGCGCGCCACCCACGAGACCGTCGCCGAACTGGACGCCGAGGTGCCGTA
The DNA here is from genome assembly GCF_042955955.1 of Streptomyces sp. NPDC008317. Taxonomy (NCBI): domain Bacteria; kingdom Bacillati; phylum Actinomycetota; class Actinomycetes; order Kitasatosporales; family Streptomycetaceae; genus Streptomyces; species Streptomyces sp. NPDC008317. The sequence continues at coordinate 523,520 of NZ_JBIBFQ010000006.1, read as the reverse complement.
CGCCATGACCGCCGTCGTCGAGGAGGTGCGGCGCGCGCTGGAACACCGGTCGATGCGCCAGCGCATCCTCAACCGCCTTGTCGAGCCGCCGAAGTGAGCGGACGGATACGCGTCCGGTTCCTCGACACCCGTCCGCTGCGCGGCAGTCAGCCCTTCCGCGACCTGTGGATCGGCACGTCCGTCTCCCAACTCGGCGGCCAGATAGGCAATGTGGCCGTCCTCGCCCAGGTCTGGGACCTCACCGGCAGCCCGGTCGGCACCGGCGCGATCGGGCTCGCCACCGGGTTGCCGATGCTGCTCTTCGGGCTGCTCGGCGGCGCGTTGGCCGACACCGTCGACCGCCGCGCGCTCGTACGCGCCACCACCACGGGCCAACTCCTGGTCGCCGCCGCCCTGTGCGCCCAGGCCCTGGCCCACAACAGGAACGTCCTGCTCCTGCTCGCCCTCGTCGCCCTGGCCACCGTCTTCAGCGCGCTCGGCGCTCCCGCCCGGCGCACCTTTCCCGTCCGGCTGCTGCCCGGCGACCAGGTCGCGGCCGGTCTCGCCCTCACCAACGTCTCCTTCCAGGCCACGATGCTGGCCGGGCCCGCCGCGGCCGGACTGATCATCGCCCGCTGGGATTTCCCCGCCGCGTACGGGATTCAGGCCGTGGCCATGGCGGTCTCGATGCTCGCGGTGATTCGCCTCCCGGCGATGCGGCCGGAGGGGGGTGAGGGGACGGCGTCCGAGAGGGGCGGTGGCTGGCGTCGGCGCGCGAAGGGCGGTGGGATTGGGCGCGCGCTCGGGAAGGGCGGCGGGCGGCGGCGTGCCGAGCGCGGCGGGTGGCGGATCGTCCTGCGCCGACCCACCCTCTGGGGCTCGATGGCCACCGACCTGGCCGCGACGCTCCTCGCCATGCCCGTGGCGCTCTTCCCCCTCGTCAACGAGATCCGCTTCGGCGGCAACCCGCGGACCCTCGGCCTGTTCCTCTCGGCCGTCGCGGTCGGGGGCATCACGGCCGGTCTGCTCTCCGGCACGGTGACCCGCTGGCGGCGCGGCGGCCTCGTACAGCTCTCCGCCGCCGTGGTCTGGGGCCTGGCGCTGGCCGGGTTCGGGCTGGCGGGGCCTTTGTGGCTGGCGCTCGGCTGCCTGGCCGCGGCGGGGGCCGCCGACACCGTGTCCGTCGTCACGCGCAGCGCCCTGGTCCAGTGGGAGACGCCGGACGCGTACCGGGGGCGGGTCTCCTCCGTGGAGCACGTGATCGGTGTCGCGGGGCCCGAACTCGGCAATTTCCGGGGCGGTCTGCTGGCCTCGGCCACCTCCGCCCCGTTCTCCCTGGTCCTCGGCGGGGTGTCCGCCGTCCTGGCGGTGCTGGCCGTGGCCGCGACGAACGCGCCGCTCCGGGCGTACCGCACGCCGTCCCACGGCGGTGCGGACACCGACGCCGGGCCGGTCCCGGACGCCGACCTGGCGGTGGCCTCCGGCCAGGTCCCGTGAATTCTCCGAATTCGATCCGGCCGCCGTGTCGATCCGCTCCCGCGCCGTTCGACCTTGGGGGTGAGAGGGTCGGAAAACGGCCCCCGGAGCGCGTCAGCGCTGAACGCACGGAACAGAACAGAGTGGAGACAGCCGTCATGGCGAAGTACATGCTGATCATGCGTGGTACGGACGAGTCCGTCGCGAAGATGATGGAGACCCCGTTCGACGAGATGCTGGAGACGGTCGGCCGGTTCAACGAAGAGCTGATCCGGGCCGGGGTCCTGGTGGCGGCGGAGGGGCTCGACGACCCGGGCCAGGGGGTCGTGGTCGACTTCAGCGGTGAGGCGCCGGTGGTCACCGACGGCCCGTACGGCGAGACGAAGGAGCTGTTCGGCGGCTTCTACCTGATCGACGTGGCCTCGAAGGAGGAAGCGGTCGAGTGGGCGAAGCGGCTGCCCGCCGTCGCGGGTTCGAAGTGCGAGGTGCGCCGGGTGCCGAGCATCGAGGAGTTCCCGCAGGACAACGAGTGGATCACCAAGGAGCGGGCGTGGCGCGAGCGGACGGGCCAGATCTGAGCGGGCCGGATCTGAGCGGACCGGTTCCTGACGGGGTGGCTCGGGGCGGGTCGGTTCCGGGCGGGTCGGCTCCCGGCGGGTCGGCTCCCCGCAGTACGGAGGCCGCGCGCCGCGCCGTCGAGGCCGTCTGGCGGATCGAGTCGGCCCGCGTCGTCGCGGCCCTGGCCCGTTACACCGGGGACTTCGAACTGGCCGAGGACGTGGCGCAGGAGGCCCTGGCCGAGGCGCTGGTCGGCTGGTCACGCGACGGCACACCGGCGAACCCGGTGGGCTGGCTGCTCGCGACCGGGCGGCGGCGGGCGATCGACGCCTTCCGCCGCCGCTCGGCGCTGGACCAGCGGTACGCGCTGCTCGCGGGGGAGGCGGCCGAGGACGCGGGTACGGGCGTCGCCACGGGAAGGGCCGCGGGCCCGGATACGGGTGTGGGCTCGGCGGCCGACGCCGACCTGCCCTGGGACCCGGACCGTATCGACGACGACATCCTGGCCCTGATGTTCATCTCCTGCCATCCGGTCCTCTCGCCCGAGGCCCGCGTGGCCCTGACCCTGCGCGCGGTGGGCGGCCTGGCCAGCGAGGAGATCGCGCGCGCCTTCCTGGTGCCGGTGCCGACCGTCCAGGCGCGGATCACCCGTGCGAAACGTACGATCGCCGCCGCCGAGGTCCCGTTCGCCCTGCCCCCGGCCGAGGAACGGCGGGAACGGCTCGGCGGCGTCCTCAGCGTGCTCTACGTCATCTTCACCGAGGGGTCGACCGCGACGTCCGGCGACGACCTCCTCCGCCCCGACCTGGCCTACGAGGCGATCCGGCTCACCCGCGTACTGGCCGCCCTGCTGCCGCGCGAGCCCGAGGTGCACGGTCTGCTCGCCCTCTGCGAACTGACCGCCGCCCGCTTCCCCGCCCGCACCGGCCCCGACGGCGAGGCCGTACTCCTGGAGGACCAGAACCGGCGCCTGTGGGACCGCTCGGCGATCCGCCGTGGCCGGGCGGCTCTCGAACGCGCCTCCACCGTCGGGCGCGGCCTGGGCCCGTACGGCCTCCAGGCGGCCATCGCGGCCTGCCACGCCTCCGCGCCCTCCGTCGCCGCGACCGACTGGGAACGGATCGTCGTGCTCTACGAAGCCCTCGGCCGTATCGCCCCCTCGCCGGTCGTGGACCTCAACCGCGCGGTCGCCGTCGCGATGGCCCACGGGCCGCAGCCCGCCCTCGACCTCGTCGACGAACTCGCCGCCGCCGGTCACCTCTCCCACTCCCATCTCCTCCCCACCGTGCGCGGTGAACTCCTCGCCCGCCTCGGCCGCACCGCCGAAGCCCGCGCCGCACTCCAGCTCGCCGCCCGCCACTGCCCCAACACCCGCGAACGCGCCTTGCTGCTCCGCAAGGCCGATGCCCTGCCGATGCCGTGACCCCGTCCGGGCGTCAGCGGCGCGTCGGTGGCGGTGGCGGTGCTTCGGTGGCGGTGGCGGTGGCGGTGGCGGGGTGGGTGCCGGTGCCGGTGCCGGGGTCGAGGGGCGGTGCCGGTGCCGGACCGGCCGGGCCCTTGCTCGACCGGGGCGGCGGGCGCGTCACGCCGTGAGGACGACCTTCCCGGCGACCGTCCCCGACTCGGCCAGCCGGACCGCCTCCGCCACGCGTGCCAGCGGCAGTTGGGCCGCGACCCGGGCGGTGACGTCGCCGCGCTGGAGCGCGGCGAAGACCTCGGTGAGGTCGGCGCGCAGCCGGGCCCGGAAGCGGTCCTTGGCCAGGGCCTTTCCGGCCCAGAGGTTGTAGAAGTAGGCGCGGCGGCCGTTGGGCAGCGTGTTCCAGACCCAGACGCGGGCGATGATCTTGAGCACGGGCCACTGCTTGGAGCCCTCGTCGTTGAGCGTGGACGCGGTGCCGTAGGAGACGAGCGTGCCGCCGGGCGCGAGCAGCCGCCACGAGTCGACGACGCCCCGGCCGCCGACGTGGTCGAAGACGGCGTCCACTCCGCCGGGCGCGAGGGCGCGGACCTGGGCGGCGACGTCACCCGCGCGGTAGTCGACCGGTGTGACGTCGCGCTCCCTGAGCGCGTCGTGGTGCCGTACGGACGCCGTGCCGATCACCTTGACGCCCGCGACCCGCGCCAGTTCGACCAGGACGGAGCCGACGCCGCCGTTCGCGCCGAGCACGAGGACGGTCTGTCCTGCGCGGACGCGCGCCTTGCGGTGCAGCATCTGCCAGGCGGTGGCGCCGTTGACCACCATCGCCTCGGCCTCCGCCGCGCCGACCCCCTCGGGCACCGGGACGGTGTCGGCGGCGTCGACCACCACGTGGCTGGCCCAGCCGCCGGTCTTGGTGAGCGCGGCGACCCGCGTGCCGACCAGGTCCGTGCCGACGCCCTCGCCCGCCGCCTGCACGGTGCCGACCAGGTCGTAACCCGGCACGAAGGGGAACGGGGGCTGGTCGTAGTAGCGGCCCCTGCGCATCTGCTGCTCGGCGAAGGAGACGCCGGTGGCCTCCATCCGCACCACGACCTGGCCGGGGCCCGGCGTGGGAACGGCGCCGTGCCTGACCTGGAGGCCCTCCGGCTCGACCTTGCCGGGCAGGACGACCTCGGTGAGTTCTTCGGTGGTGTTCATGGCGGCCTCCGCTGCGAGCTGCTCGTTACTGACGTTTGCGTTCGTTAGAAGTTCTAACACCTCACGATCGGGAGTGTCAATAGCGTTCGTGATAGCCTCTAACTAAAGGGAACGCGGACACGACGTACGGGCACGACGTACGGGAAGGAGGCAAGGCCAATGGCTGAACCGGGTACGACCACCAGCACCCCGCGCGAGCGGTACCGGGCCCAGGTCCGCGAGGAGGTCAAGAAACACGCGTGGGAGCAGATCGCGACGGCGGGCGCCTCAGCGCTCTCCCTCAACGCCATCGCCAAACAGATGGGCATGAGCGGCCCCGCGCTCTACCGCTACTTCGCCGGGCGCGACGAACTCATCACCGAGCTGGTCAGGGACGGCTACCGCAGCCTCGCCGACACCTTCCTCAGCGTCCACGCCGCCGCCTCGGCCTACGACTCCCGGCCCGAGCTGGTCGCCCTCGCCCACGCCCTGCGCGGCTGGGCCCTGGAGGACCCGCACCGCTACTTCCTCCTCTACGGCACGCCCGTCCCCGGCTACCACGCCCCCGACGACATCACCGGCATCGCGTCCGAGATCATGGCCGTCCTCCTGGACGCCTGCGTCGCCCTCGACCCCGACGCCACCGCCCCCGTCACCCCCTTCGACACCCACCTCGCCACCCACCGCGCATGGGCCGACCCCCACCCCGCCCCCACCACCGCCCTCCACCGCGCCCTCACCTGCTGGACCCGCCTCCACGGCGTCCTCTCCCTCGAAGCCGCCGGCCACTTCACCGGCATGTCCCTCGACCCCGCCCAGCTCTACGAAGCCGAACTCCACGCCCTCCTCAAACCCTGAGCTCACCGCCGCGCCAGGGCAGTTGGACCTATTCTGGGAATCGGCAGAGGCGCAACACGAAGACGCGATACGGACGGGGGGCCGGATGTCTTTTCTGCGGTTCGCGGGCGACGAGGTCAAGGACATGGCACGCAAGCTGGAGACCAGCGGCGACCAGATGAAGAGCGCTTCGAAGGAGATGAAGCACGCCAACACCAAGGAGATCGGCCACTCCGGCCTGGAATCGGCGTGTGACGACTTTGCCGACTCCTGGGACTACGGATTCGGCCAGCTCTCCAAACTCACCCAGGGCGTCTCGGAGTTCGCGAATCAGGCCGCCGAGGAGTTCGCCAAGATCGATCAGAAGCTCCTCGACGAACTCAAGAAGGCGGGCGAGGGCGGCGGCGAGTAATCCGTCCGCCGCTCGCCCCGCGGGCTCACTCCCCGCGCCTCGGCCTCAACCGTCGTGCTCCTGGGACGGATTGAAGGTGAACGTCCGCCCGATGTGTGCGAGCCGCCCGCTGTAGGAGTCCAGCAGGAAGAGCGACGGCGTCGAGATCGTCACGTAGACGCAGTAGTCGCGGGGCGCCGGGACGATCAGTTGCAGCGCCGCCACGGGCAGCGTCGGCCGTATTGTCGCCGCGGCGCCGGTAGGATCCTCGACTCCGGCCGCGGCGGCCATGCCCGCGGGGAGCGTCAGCAGCCGCAGCGAGGTCGACATCACGCCGGGCCCCGCGGGCAGCTTCGCGGCGATCAGGATGTCCTGCCTGCCCTGCACACCCTTGCCCAGAGGGAAGTTCAGCTCTTGAAGCCGGCCCTCGCGTGCGAAGAGCTTGCGCTGCTCCGCCTGGAAGATCGCCTCGGCGGCGAGCAACCGGTCCCGGTGCGTGCTGGGCCGTACCGTCACGGCCAGCAGGCCCATCGACAGGCGTTCGTCACCCTTCACGTCCTCCGTACCCAGGCACATCGCGGTAAGGACGACGGTGTCCCCGCTGCCCGCGGCCAGACCCGGCAGACTGGCACGCATCTGCGCTCCCGCAGAAGCCAGTTGCTCCTCGTCGGCGTCGGGCATCAACGTGGCCAGCGCCTCGTGCCAGCCTTCGGACTCAGTGGGTTCCGGCAGCCGGATGAACTCGTCGGGTACCTGGTATCCGAACGCGTACGGGATCTCCCGCCCCGCGCCCTTTGCCGTGCCTTGGGCAGTCGGGCCGCTCACGCCGCTGTCCCGTACTGCCCCTGCTCCAGCCCCTTGGCGAAGCTGTTGCCCGCTGACGTCAAGGTCGTGGGGACGTCGAACGTCGGGCCGAGCGGGCGGGGCGCCATGACCGTGGGATTGTTGTCGGGCGCCTTGTAGTTGACGAATCCGGCGATCGGCCCGACTACGGGGATGTCGGAGATGTTCCAGTCGCCGTCGGTCCACCGGCCGTCGTTCGCGTTGGACCCGAGCGCGAAGCCCGCGCCGGTGACGGTGCCCACGAAGTCGAACACCTTGCCCGTGGCCACATACGTCCAGCCCTGCCCTGCCATGCTGAAACCGCGCAGGGTGTTGGCGACACCGCTGGGTATCTTGGCGATGTTGCCCAGCGCGCCGGGCCGGATCTTGCCGAGCGTCGCCACGATGCCTTCCGCGACACGCAGTTCACGCCCCGCCTGTACCATCGCGCGCCCGGCTTTCATCATGCTGCCGCCCGCCAGACCGATACCGCCCGCGATCACACCTGCGGCGTCCCAGGCCAGAGTCTGCCAGGTCACACCTTCGGCGCCGCCGATCATCGCGGCGCTGTGCGCGGCGAGCGCGCCCACGCCGACGATGAAGCCGATCAGGCCGAGCGCCCCCACTCCGGTGCCGAGAGCCAGGGCGACCAGGCAGATCACGCCGATGACCATCGCGATGTCGGCGAGTATGTCGCCGACCAGTTTCCAGAAGTTCGGATCGGACAGGACGTTCCACGCGTCGGCGAGGAAGTCGGTGACGCTGTCGACCAGATTGTCGAACCAACCCGGCTTCGGCGGGGCGTCGTCGGTGGCGTCCTTCAGCGCGCGCGCCGTCGAGTCGGCCGCGGTGGTGTACTCGACGTGCAGAGTACGGGCGCGCCCCCGGACCGACTCCAGTTCGCCGTGCGCCGTGTCGTACGCCTGCTGCTTGCCCTTCTTGTCCCGCTCGTGCGCTTCCTTCTCCGTGTCGGACATCGTGGAGGTGTCCGCGGGAAGACCGGTCAAGGAACTCTTGGTCGAGTCGACCTTCCGCGCCGCGGCAGCCGCCTCTTCCTCCAGCCCGCGGGCCCGCGACTGGAAGCCGTCCAGACTGGTCTCCCAGCCCGCCAGGGCCCGGTGCGCCGAATTCACCGCGTCAAGGGCCTTCTTGAGATATGGCGGAATCTTTTCCACGGACTCCGTGAAGGCGTCGGCGGACTTCCCCACCCATACACCGTCCGAGGTGCCGATCTTGCTCAGTTGGCTCTGGGCGCTGCCGCTATTGTGGGCCACTTGCCCCACCGCGGAGACCATCAGACGGACGGTTTCCAGATCCCCCGGAGCCGGATCGAAGCCAAGGTTCGGATACTTCAACGAGCCCACGCTCGCCCCCCATCCGCATGACGAACTCATGCCGCTTCGTTCAGAGATGACTTTTTCTTGACCAAGCTATAAGAAGATCCTTGCGGTATGGATGGTTCCGCCGAGTCCCGGATGCGGGTCCGCCGGCGGGGACCGGACAGAAGGTCATGCCAGACCACGGAGGCCGGAGGTCGTGATGTTCGTGGAGGCTCAACTCAAGGCGCTGATGCGGGACGGGGCGCGGGGAGCGGCGCGGCATGAGGCGCGGAATCTGGTGGGGTCGTGGCGGAGATTCGCGGCGTTCGCCTTTGTCGCCGAGCAGTACGGGTACCGGTACGAGGGGATGGCGGCGACGTCGCCGAAGGGGAGTCCGAATCCGTATTTCGGGTTCCGGCGGGAGGCGGACGCGGCGGAACGGGCGACCCTGGCCGCCGCGCGGTATCCCGAGGGACTGCGCGGCGGCCAGTTGCCGGGAATGCGGCCGGGACGGCGGCGGCTGCGGCCGTCGCCGGAGGTGCGAGAAGAGGTCGAGCTGCTGCACGCGCGTATTCAGGTGGACTACGCGCGAGGCCATCGCAGGCGCGGCCTGATCCAAGTAGTGGTGCTGCCGCTGGCGTTGCTGATCCCACTGTCCCAGTTCGGCTTCACGGCGGGGCCGTTGCTCGTCTGCGGCGGTGTCTGGGCGTTCTTCGTCGGGTTGTGGGGGCTGGGGGTGCTGCTGTCCCGGCGGCGGTTGGTGAAGTACGGCGCCGTGTTGCGGGCCGCTGACCGGGCCTAGGGGGTGGGGGCGGGGAGGGCTATGCGGGTGGTGGCGGGGGTGTGGGGGAGGGGGTGGCGGCCGGTGAGGACGGGGAGGCCGGTGGGGTCGGCGTACAGCTCGTAGCGGTAGAAGGCGACGGCGTACGCGGTGAGGGCGTCCTGCTGGTGGGCGGGGGTCAACTCCTGCGCGGGGCAGGTGCTGTCGTCCTCGCCGAGCGAGGCCGGCGGGGTCCAGGACCGGTTGTAGTAGTTGTGGTTGGCGTGCTGGAGAGAGACGGAGAAGTCCGTCACGGTGTTCAGGCCCGCGATGTCGTCCAGATACTCCTGGCCCTGCTCGTGGACGGCTCCGTCACAGGTACTGGTGACGACCGCGAACGGCACCTTCGTATCGAGGGTGTCGCTGTTCTCGCCCTCCGGGTAGTCGAACTTGACCGGCGCCAGCGCGAGAACGGCCTTCACCCGTACGCCCGTCGGCCACTCGGCGCGGTGCTTGTCGGACGCTTGCCACATGGCGCCCTTGCCGCCGCGCGAGTGCCCCAGGGTGCCGACGCGCGTCATGTCGACGTGGCCGGTGAACGCGGGCGCGACCTCGCGGCCGGTCGCCGGGTCGGTGAAGCGGCCCTTCAGGGCGCCGCCGCCGTTGGCCAAGTCCCGCCACAGCCGCAGGTGTTCATTGATCAGGCGGGCGCGGTCGCCGTAGTCGAAGGACGTCATGTTGATGGCGTCGGCGCTGAGCGAGACCACGACGAAGCCGCGCTCGGCCAGCGCCCGGCCGAGGTAGTCGTAGCCCCGGTAGCTCGGGTACGGGTGCGAGCCCGCCGGGCACGGCCAGGTCTGCGCGTCCGCGTCGTCGCAGGCGTACCAGGAGCCGTGCGACATGACGACCAGCGGCAGCCGCCCGGTCAGATGACGCGGGTAGTGCACCACGGCCCGCACCTCGCTGACCGTGCCGGACTCCGGATCGGTGAACGCCGTGTCCCCGAGGTCGTATTCGGCGGTCCCGACGCCGGCGGCGGTCGTGGCGGCGGTCTCGGCGGTCGCATGCGGTACGGCGGCGACGGCCGGTGTCTGCGTGCCCGCCGCCAGGAGCCCGGCGGCCAGCAGCAGCGAGGCCGCCGCCGCGCGGACGGTGGATCGAAGAGGAGATCTCATACTCCGGTCAACACGCTGGAGCACCGCCCGAGTTGCCTCACCGGCCCCAGGCGTGTCAAAGACGATCGCCAGCGACCTACTTGCCCTTCAGGATCTTCGCCAGCGACCGGTCGAGGGAATCGGCGAGCGGCCCCGGGTCGATGGACGAGCCGCCCCCGCTGAACGGACCGGTGTCGGAGATCCAGTCGTGTAACTGCGCCTGGAGAAGCTGCGTGAGAGCGCCGTAGTACGGGGTGCGGGGGCGCTGCACCGCCTGGGTCAGCGCGGGCAGCAGCGTGGAAGCGGCGTACGCGGGGCGGCCGTCGGCGTCGCGCGGCATGTCGAGCGACTCCGACGACGCCGAGGCCCCCGGACTCGGAGAGCCGCCGGAACCCCCGGAACCCCCGGACCCGCCGGAACCCCCGGACCCCTTCGTGCCCGGCGCGAGCGTGCACCGCACCTTCGCGTCCTTGTACGCCGACTCCCGCGTCGCCGCGAATCCGGCGTCCAGCAGGCACCGCTCCGACTGCGCGTTCGTCAGGTACTTGACCAGGTCCAGCGCGTACTTCGCGCGCGGCGACCCCGCCGCCACGGCCAGATTCTGCCCGCCGAGCACGGCCTTCCCCGGCAGCCGCGCCACCTGCATCCGCGAGGGGCCGAAGGTCCGCGACAGCGCGCCGTACGCGTACGGCCAGTGCCGCAGGAAGACGGTGTGCCCGGCCGCGAAGTCGCCGAGGGATGTCGACTCGTCGGAGGTGAGCGCCTCGGGCAGCGTCTCGTCATGGCCCGCGCGGGACTTCAACTCGCTCAAAGCTGCCCGCAGTTTTGCCGGGTCGGCCGTGTAACGACCTTCGGCGTCCGCGAGTTGGACCCCCACCGAGGCGAACGCCTCGATGGCGTTGACCGTCAGCCCCTCGTACGCGCCGAGTTGGCTCGTCCACCCCGCCATGTAGCCCTTGGGCTGGTGGTCCTTGTCGGCGTCGACATCGCTGATGAGCGTCTGGAGCTCCTGCCAGGTGGTGTCGGCCTTCGGGAAGCTCGCCGGATCGATGCCGATGGCCTTGATGGTGTCGGCGCGGTAATAGAGCAGCCCCACATCGCTGTTGAAGGGCGCCGCGTAGGTGTGGCCGTCCCACCGTGCGGTGCCCGCGACGGACGGGATGACGTCCCCGTCGTCGAGATTCATCTGGTGGTCGAGCGGGCTGATCAGCCCGGCCTGCGCGAACTCCGGCACCCAGGTGACGTCCAGATTCACCACGTCGTACGCGGAACTGCCGGACTGGAGCGCGCCGAGCAACTGGCTGCGCTGCTGGTCGGCCTCGCCGGGCAGCTCGACCAGCCGCGCCGGGTGCCGCCTGCCCTCCGGCGTCCCGTTCCACTGCTCGATGAGCTGCTGGCGCACCCCGTCGCTGCCGGTCACGTCCAGACCGCTGGCCACGATGATCTCGCCGCCGCCGGTCGTCGTGGGCTGCGCGGCACGGCCCCCGCCGCCCCCGCCGGTGCACGCGGCGGCGGCGAGCGCGAGCAGGCACAGGGCGGCGGCGGTCGCCGCGCGACGCCGCCTCACCGGGCGTTCCCCGTTCCCGCGCGGGCGACGTCGTCGCGCAGCTCCGAGACCTGGCTGCTCGACGCGTTCAGACAGCGCCCGCCGCTGGTCCTGGCGATCTGCGCGCCGACCGAACCGGCAGCGCAGCCGCCGCCCGGCGCCAGGGACACCCACTCCACCGGTACGGGACGGGCGGCGATCCGCGCCAGCAGGTCGGGGAGATCCCGGCCCTTGAAGTGCTCGTCGTCCTCGTCGTCGGTGATGTAGACGATCAACTGCGCCCCGCCCGTGGCCTTCTGGTGCTCCGTCATCTCGGTGAGCGCGGCGTCCAGCGCGGGTCCCGGGTAGGACTCCTCGTCCACCAGCTTCGTCGCCTTGACCTCGCGGCGGATACCGGCGAGGTCGGAATGCCTGCCCAGCGGCACCAGTTGCTGCGTCGGCGGCTTGTCGACCACCGTCCACACGCCGTACGCGTCGTCCGGCCCGAAGGTGTCGAGCGACTGCGACAGCAGGTCGAGGGCGCCCGCGGAATTGCTCCAGTAGGTGTCCATCGAGCTGGACTTGTCCAGCAGGTACAGCACCCGGCCGGGGCCGAGCGCGTGCCGGTAGCGGTCCAGCGCACTGCCCACGGCGGCGGCGTACCTCGCCAGCCACTGGGCGTCGGGCGGGTACGTGCCGGGCATGACCGTACTGCCGGGAACGACGGCCCCGGAGCCCGTGTCCGTCGCCGTGCCGCTCGCGGAACCGCTGGTGGTGCCGGTCGCGCCCCCGACCGTCCGGTAGCCGTCGTCGGTGAAGACCTTCTGCCCGGCCGCGCCGGTCAGCCAGGTGTGGAAACGGTCGACGGCGTCCTTCCTGGCCGTCGCGTCGCGGTCCGCGCCCTTCCATGTGACGTGCACGAACGGCAGGTCGAGCGGCGCGACATCGGCCGGATACTGGGGCGCGCGGGGATGGAGCCTGTTGTTGTCGCAGCCCACCCGCGCCTTGGCGTCCGCGTGCGTGTTGAACTGCGTCATCACCTGCTCGGGCACCAACACCGCCGCGTTGTCCTTGAGTTCGGGGTCCGCCCCGGCCAGCGCGCACATCAGCGCGTACGAGTCGGGCTGCGCGGGCCGCAGTTGGGCCGCCTGCCGCTCGAACTGCCCCACGACCGCGTCGCTCACGGGCGCGACGCCGTTCTGCCCGTACACCCCGACCGTCGCGAGCTGCGCCGAATCCGTGGACTCGGGATCGGCGCGGAGCACCGGCACCGACTTGGGGTTGTTGCGCTTGAGCTGGTCGAGGAGCTGACCGAGCGGGGTGCCCGTGACCGAGGCCGGGGTACTGGCCAGGGTCGTCGGGATGGCCAGCACGACCGGGGTGTACGCGACCGGGCCGAGCGAGCCGAGCTCCACGTCGTCGCCCTTGCCGACAAGGGACTTGGCGCGGGCCAGGGTGACGTCGGAGCCCGGTATCCAGATGTCCGGCTGCGCGCCGATGTCGCGCTGCGGGCGCAGTTCACCGGTCGAGCGCGGCGTACGCCAGTCGGCCGCGTGCTGGAAACCGGTCACCGCGTCGGCGGACTTGGGGTCGACCAGGCTGATCCCGGAGCGGCGGCAGCCGCTCCCCGTGTGGTTGGCGCCCGAGGTCAGATACGCGGCCACGGCCTTCTTCACGGTCGGGGCCGCGTCCGGGTCGGTGAGCAGCCGTAGTTCGACCGGCGGCGCGCAGGCCGTACTCCCGCCGACCCAGGTGTAGACGCCGTAGCCGCCTCCGGCGAGGAGCACCGCGAAGGCGGTGAACAGCGGGATCAGGACCTTGGGATTGTGGCCCTTGCCGGGACCGGCTGTGCCCGAACTCTCCTTACGGGGACGGCCCTTGCGCTGCTCGCGCTCCCCAGGACGGCCGCGCTCCCCACGGCTTCCCCGCTCCCCACGACCACCCCGTTCTCCACGGCTTCCGCGCTCTCCGCGACGGCCCCGCCCCGTACGCCCCTCGCCCGCGCCGATCCCGGCCGCCGCGAGCGCCGCCCGCCACCAGGCCGCCCGGCCCGCGGCGTTCCGCCGGTCGATCTCCTCCAGCAGCCGCGGCGAGAGCCCGAGCAGTACGTCCTGCCGGGACTCGGCGGCGTGGTGACGGGGCACCCACGGGTCGTCGCCGCCTTCCGTGAACTTGTGCCGCATCGCCTCGTACAGCGCGGCCGACAGCGGGATCAGCTCGATCCGCGCGGCCTCTTCCGGCCCGACGTCCTCATCGGTCCTCGGCAGCCCGTCGTGCAGCAGCCGGATGAGCTGTTTGGTGTACGGCGTCGGCTCGTGCCCGTTGCCCCCCGGTATCCGGCGGTTGATCTGGACGGCGGTCAGCACCGAGATACGGTCCCTGCCGCGGTGCAGCGTGCCCGGCTTGAATTCGAGCAGCGCGTTGCCCGCGTAGCAGCAGTCCAGGATCACCACGATCCGGTCGACCAGCCGGCGTTCGGCGATGTCCCTGAGCCTGGGCAGCACATGGCTGCTCCAGGACACTGCCTCCGCGTAGTCGTCGCGGCCGATCCTGCGGGACTCGCCGACCAGCAGGTGGAAGTTGTCGCCGTTGCGGTCCACTCCGCCGTGCCCGGCGAAGTAGAGCAGGAACAGGCCCTCGGCGGCCTTGGCCTCGTTCTCCAGGTGCGAGAGGAATTCGAGCTGGGTCCTGGGGAGCACCTGCCGGACCTCGTTGGCCCCGAACACCCCTCCGGCCATCAGGGTTTCGACCAACTGGCCGAGGTTGTGCCGCACGCCCGGCAGGTCGTCCAAGTGGTCGTACCGGTACACCCCGAAGAGCAGTGCGCGATTGGCCTTGCCGCGTGGGTCGTAAGCATGCGAGGACACGATGGCTAGGTGTTCCTTCCGCCTTCGTCGTCCTCCGGCTCCTCGTCGGCGTCGTCCGTGTCGTCCGCCCCGTTGCCCCCGTCGGCTGCGCCTTCCCCGTTTCCGTCCCCGGCCCCGTCGCCGCCGTCGACCCCGTCGCCCGCGCCGTCCGCCTGGACGTCGGTCACCATGGGGTGGTCGTCGCTGCTGCTGTTGGCCGCCCACGCGTGGGCGGCGACCTTCGCGCGGTTGTAGAGGTCCTCGAAGACCGGGGTGATGGCCGCGCCCGCGATCACCAGCACCAGTTCGACGAGGCCGCCGCTCATCGGCGGGCCGTCCCGCCGCTCCTCCGGGTCGTGCCGCCCGCCGTCGTACTCGCGGACCTCCGCCGTGAGCTGATGCGCGGCCTCGGCCTGCGCGAACCAGTCCTCCAGGCTCAGCCAGCGGTACAGCGCTTCCAGATCCTGCGCGTCGTCGCCAGTGACCCGAATCCGGATCCTGCGGCCCGGCTCCCCGTCCCCATGAGTCATAACTCACTACTCTTGCACGGACGCTGACACTCCGTCACTACCTTGCGCCAACGCGCCCCCACGGGTGATCCGCCGGCCCCCACGGGCGATCCGCCGGCCTCCACGGGTCGCCCGCCGGCCCCCGCGGGGCCGGTGCCCTGGGCGCGACGGCGAGCGGCCCTTTCGGGGGCGCGGGGAACCGCGCGCTCAGCCACGGTGTTCGCGCAGGTCACCACCGGCCCCAGCGGGGTAGTCCGGCTGTCGTCGGGCCACCGGCCCGGCGGTGGGCTGCTCGCGCGGTTCCCCGCGCTCCTTCGGGGCGCGCGCGGACGTGACGCTTCCCGGCCGTCGGCCGGAGGGGGCGGAGCCGCGGCCGAGGGCGGCCGAGGTCACGGCCAGCGCCAGCGCCGCCGCGGCGAGGGCCGCGCCGAGCCAGTTCGGGGCGGTGTAGCCGAGCCCGGCCGAGAGAAGGAGCCCGCCGAGCCACGCGGCCAGCGCGTTGCCGAGGTTGAAGGCGCCGATGTTGACGGCGGAGGCGAGCGTCGGGGCGCCGGACGCCTGGTCGAGCACCCGCTTCTGGAGCGGCGGGACGGTCGCGAAGCCGAGCGCGCCGATCAGGAAGACGGTCACGGCGGCGGCCACCTTGTTGTGCGCGGTGACGGTGAAGAGCGCGAGGACCAGCGAGAGCCCGCCGAGCGTGGCGTAGAGCATCGGCATGAGCCGCCGGTCGGCGTACCGGCCGCCGAGCAGATTCCCGCCGACCATGCCGAGCCCGAAGAGCACCAGCAGCCAGGTGACGGACGAGTCCGCGTAACCGGTCACGTTCGTCATCATCGGCGCGAGATACGTGATCGCGGCGAAGACGCCGCCGAAGCCGAGCACGGTCATGGCCATGGCGAGCAGCACCTGGACGTTGCGGAAGGCGGCCAGTTCGTGCCGGAGGCGTACGCCCTCGGGCCGGGGGATCTCGGGGACGAGCTTCGCGATGCCCGCGAGGCCGAGGACGCCGAAACCGGCGACGACGAAGAAGGTGACGCGCCACCCGGCGGACTGCCCGACGAAGGTGCCCAGCGGTACGCCGACCACGTTGGCCACGGTCAGGCCGGTGAACATCATCGCGATGGCCCCAGCCTTCTTCTCCGCGGCGACCAGACCGGCCGCGACGACCGAGCCGATGCCGAAGAAGGCGCCGTGCGCGAGGGAGGCCACGATGCGGCCCGCCAGCATGAGGGCGAAGGTGGGCGCGACCGCGGAGACGAGGTTCCCGGCGATGAAGAGCCCCATCAGGAGCATCAGCATCCGCTTGCGGGAGATCTTGGTGCCGAGCACGGTCATCAGCGGCGCGCCGACGACGACGCCGAGCGCGTAGCCGGTCACCAGGAAGCCCGCGGTCGGGATGGACACCCCGAAGTCCCCGGCGATGTCGGGCAGCAGCCCGATGATCACGAATTCGGTCGTGCCGATGCCGAAGGCCCCGAGGGCCAGGGCGAGCAGCGCGAGCGGCATGGGAAACACCTTCCGGAGGAGAGGGGACGGAACCGGCGGTACGGACGCGTACGGGACCGGTGCGCGGTTAACCAGCGCCCACAATAATTGCAGACGCGGGATAAGTGCAAACGCCGCCTATTGCGGAAGCGGGCTATCCTGAAGGCGCGGCCGACGACGACCGCGGGACCGACCGGTGCGAACCGGCCGGTCGGGGACGGAGGTGGTGCGAGCCGCCGCGAGGCCGGTGGAGGAGCCGAGGATGACCGAGACCGTGGCGTTGGCCCAGGGCTGGTGCGCGCTGTCCCTGCTGCACGGCAGGATCGAGGCGCACATCGAGCGCGCGCTCCAGGCGGGGCACGAGCTGAGCGTGCGCGAGTTCTCGCTGCTCGACGTGCTCAGCAAGCAGCACAGCGGCCCCGGCGGCCACCTCCAGATGAAGAAGGTCGCGGACGCGGTCGTGCTCAGCCAGAGCGCCACGACCCGGCTGGTCAGCCGCCTGGAGGACCGCGGCCTGCTGGTCCGCTACCTCTGCGACACCGACCGCCGCGGCATCTACACCGACGTCACGGAGACCGGGCTCGCCCTGCTCGCCGAGGCCCGCCCCACCAACGACCGCGCCCTGCGCGAGGCCCTCGACGAGGCCGCCCGCGAGCCCGAACTCGCGCCGCTGGTCCGTACGGTGGAGGCGCTCGGCGCCCGCTGAGCCCCGACCGCCTGACGCGTACGGCCGGGGCGACGAGCCATCAGCCGAGCCGGGCCGGGCCGAGGCCGTGCGCCCCGGCCACCCCTCGCCCGCACCCCCCACCCGTGATCCGCCGGGTCCCGGGCCGTGCCGCCCCCGCCCGCACCCCCGCCCGCGCCGCCGCTGGCACCCCTGCCCCGCGATTCGGTGAGGAAATCGGCGAGGAACGCCCTTGGGCGGTCGTCGCAAGGGTCCGGCGGGGGGCGGCAGGGTGATATGAGGAGATATGTACGCCATCCGAGTGGCCTGAGTGGTATCAGGCGATTTACGCTGTGTGAGGATGCGGCAGCTTCGGGGCGGAGACCCGAAGGACATCCGGTGGTAGAAGCGACTGCACTCAGCAAAGGAGGTGGCTGGAATGGCCACCGAATCGACCAACCCGACGACGGGAATCGATACCCACCCGGACCTGATGGCCCTTCGGGGCCGGTACGAGGAAGCGGCGGCGAAGCCATGGGCCGGTCTCGTTGAAGGTCTGGCCCTGCTGGCCGGGCTTTACCTGGCGATCTCGCCGTGGGTGGCCGGATTCACCGGCTTCCACGCTCTCACCGTGACCAACCTGATCCTCGGCATCGCCCTGGCCGTCCTGGCCCTGGGCTTCGGCTCCGTCCTGGAACGTACGCACGGACTGGGCTGGGCCGCCGTGGTGATCGGCGCGTTCACGATCGTCGCACCCTGGGTGGTGTCCGGTAGCCCCCACGTGCACAAGACCATCCTCAGCAACGTGATCACCGGAGCGGTGATCTGCCTGGTCGGACTCGCCACGATGGGCATGGGCATGCTCGGCCGTAGCCGGTCCAGGAGCCGTGGGCTCCCGGCCGGCGGCGGCCGGATGGGCTCGGACCGCGCGGAGCGCGGCTTCAGCTCGGACCGCGCGATGAGCACGGACCGCGGTGCGCGTTCCGACCGTGGGCTGGGCGCCGACCGGAGGATCGACCCCGAGCGAAGGATCGATCCCGAGCGCTGATCCGGTACTGAGTCCGGAGCACCGACTCCGGAACCCGGTGGTACGGACGACCGCGAGGCCGCCCGTACCACCTTCACGTACCATCCGCCCCACCTACCACTCCTGACCGCTGTTGTGAAGGGCTCGGGGAACTGAGATGCCGTGCGCTGTCCGTATGAGTGACAATGCGCCGTATGAAGATCGGCACCGACGGTGAACTCCCCGCGCCCGAGCGGGATTTGGGCTCGGACCCGGCTGTCTCGGACCCGGCTGTCTCAGGCCCGGCCGCCCCGGACCCGGCCGCCTCGGACTCGGCCCCCGACGTGATCGTGCGCCGCGCGACGGCCGCCGACGCGGACGCCCTCGTACGCCTCAGAGCCGTGATGCTCGACGCGATGGGCACGCGGGTCGGCGGGGACGACGCGCCGTGGCGGGCGCGGGCCCGTACGTGGTTCACCGAACGCCTCGCCGCCACGGGCGAGTTCGCCGCCTTCGTCGTGGACGACCCCGAACTGGGCGTGGTGAGCAACGCGGTGGGCGCCTGCGACCGGCACGCGCCGGGCCCGACCAACCTCAGCGGTCTGCACGGCCACATCTCCAACGTCTGCACCGACCCGCGCCGCCTGCGCCGCGGTTACGCGCGGGCCTGCATGGAGGCGGTGCTCGACTGGTTCGCCGACGAGACCCAGGCGCGGGTGATCAACCTCAACGCGACCGCGGACGGCGCCGGTCTCTACACCGGCCTCGGCTTCGCGACCCCGCCGCACCCCGCCCTCCAGGTCCGCCTCGACGGCACCATCGCGCCGGTCCCTGTCATTCGTCAGGAGCGGACCGGGCCCGGCGTCTCCTAGCGTCAGGCGGTGACGGCGGCCGGCGGGACCCGGCCGCCGACGCGACGGCCGGCGGGGGTCCGGCCGCGGACGGAGGGACATCACCATGCGCAGGATCACGCGGGGCGCCGCCGCGCTCGCAGCTCTGCTGGCAGTACAACGGCGGCGACTGCCGGATCACCCTGGAGCTGAACGACCACTGGTCGTACAACCTCACCCCGGTCAACTCGATCGTCTTGAACCGGCCCTGACCTGGGGCGGCGTGGCCTCGGCCGTCACCGCCCGCGTCGCGGGTCCACCGCGCAGCAGCGACGCGGTGGCGGCCAGCAGGCCCATCCCGGCCGCCGTCGCGAAGACGATCACCAGCCCGTGGTGGAAGGGCGCCGAGATCAGGTGCGGGAAGAACTCCTTCCCGGTCAGCACCGCCCTGTTGTGCGCGGGCAGCGTGTCCAGCACACCGGTCGGCCCGAGCAGCGTCTGCACCGGGTTGACCCCGAGGAAGGCCGAGAAGACCGTCGAGACCGGCGGCAGCGACGCCGCGTGGTGGGCCACGTCCGGCGGCACGCCCTGCGCCCGCAGCCCGCTGTCCAGCGCCGACGGCAGCCGGTCGGCCAGGCCCGCGATCAGCAGCGAGAAGAACACCCCGATCGACAGCGACATCCCGGAGTTCTGGAACGTCGAGCGCATCCCGGACGCCGCGCCGCGGTCGGTGGCGGGCACGCTGCTCATGATCGCCGAGGTGTTCGGCGCGGAGAACATCCCCGAGCCGATCCCGTTGCACATGATCAGCAGCGCGAACGCCCAGTACGAGAACGTGATCGGCAGCAGGAGCAGGCCGACGAAGCTGAGCGAGAAGACCAGCAGACCGCCGGTGGTGAACGCCCGTACGCCGTACCGGTCGGACAGCCACCCGCACAGCGGCCCCGCGATCAGGAACCCGGCGGTCAGCGGCAGCAGGAAGATCCCGGCCCACAGCGGCGCGTCGTCGAACGCGTAGCCGTGCAGCGGCAGCCAGATGCCCTGGAGCCAGATGATCAGCATGAACTGGAGGCCGCCGCGGGCGACCGCCGCCAGCAGCGAGGCCGCGTTCCCCGCGGCGAAGGCGCGGCTGCGGAACAGCGCGAGCCGGAACATCGGCTGCGCCACGCGCGTCTCGACGACCACGAAGACGATGAGCAGCACGACGCCGGAGATCAGCCCGGTCAGCACCTTCGGGCTCAGCCAGCCCATGGTGTGGCCGCCGTAGGGCTGGATGCCGTAGGTGATGGAGACCAGCAGCAGACCCAGGCCGACGGCGAAGGTGAGATTGCCCCACCAGTCGATACGGGACTGCCTGCGCGTGGAGGTCTCGCGCAGCGAGCGGTAGGCCCACACGGTGCCGAGGATGCCGAACGGCAGATTGACCCAGAACACCGCCCGCCAGTCCCACGCCGACAGCAGCCCGCCCAGCACCAGGCCGACGAACTGGCCGGACAGCGCCGAGATCTGGTTGATGCCCAGCGCCATGCCGCGCTGCTCGGCGGGGAACGCGTCGGTGATGATCGCGGCGGAGTTCGCCATCAGCATGGAGCCGCCCACGGCCTGGACGATCCGCCAGCAGATCAGCCACATCGCGCCCGCGCCGCCGTGCGCGGGGTCGAAGGAGAGCGCGACCGAGGCGAGGGTGAAGACGACGAAGCCGAGGTTGTAGATCCGCACCCGGCCGACGATGTCGCCGAGCCGCCCGAGGGTGACCACCAGGACCGCGGTGACCAGCAGATACCCCATGATCATCCACAGCAGGTAGCTGATGTTCCCGGCCGCGAACGGGTCCAGGTGGATGCCGCGGAAGATCGCGGGCATCGAGATGATCACGATCGAGGAGTCCACGGTCGCCATGAACATCCCGAGGCTGGTGTTCGACAGCGCGATCCACTTGTAGCGGTCGGGGCGGGGGCCCGCGGGGCCGGGACCGGGCGGGGCGGCGCGGGCGGGTATGTCCGAGGGGTCGGGCTCCGCGGGGTCAGACACGGCGGGTGATCCTCTCCAGCAGGGGAATCGCGTCGGCCAGCAGCCGCTGCTCCTCGGGGGTCAGCTCCTCGTCGATCGCGCGGGCCAGACGGCGGGCGCGCTCGGCGCGGGCGCCGTGCAGGCCGTCGAGACCGGCCTGGCTGAGGGAGACGACGATGCGGCGGCCGTCGGACGGGTCGGGGTCGCGGACGACCAGGCCGCGCTCCTGGAGCACGCCGATGATCGTGCACATCGACTGCGGCCTGATGCCCTCGCCCGCGGCCAGCTCCGTCGCGGTGGCCGGGCCCTCCCGGTCCAGCCGGACCATGGCCGAGATCTGCGAGAAGGTCAGCTCCCCGTCCGGCTTCACCTGCCGCAGCCGCCGCACCAGCGGGCTCAGCGCCACGCGCAGGTCCACCGCGATGCGTCCGGCCTCGGCCGGACTGCCCGGACCGGCCGGACTGTTCGCCGATGCGGACGCGCCGCCCGCCGCGCGGAGGCCGGGGCTCGCGCTCGCCGCCGGACCGGCCGGGTCGTCCGGGCCCGGCGCCGTACCGGTCGCGTCGGCCGCGGTGCCAGCCGCGTCGCTGCTGGTCGTCATGATGATCAGTATAAACTTATCAGTCCAGGCTTATGGTATAGCTGGCGCATGACTGTTTCCCCCAGCGGTTCGCTGACCGCCACCACCGTCACGATCACCGGCCACGGCGGCGACGAGATCGAGGCGTACGTGGCCCGACCGGAGGGCGACCACCGCCGCGGCGGTGTCGTCGTCATCCACCACCTGCCCGGATACGACCGCCCGACCAAGGAGATGACGCGGCGGTTCGCCGAGATGGGCTACGACGCCGTCTGCCCCAACCTGTTCCACCGCGAGGCCCCCGGCGCGGCCCCCGACGACGCCGCCGCGGTCGGCCGCGCCAACGGCGGGGTCCCGGACGAGCGGCTGGTCGGCGACGTCGAGGGCGCGGTCGCGTACCTGCGCGCCCTGCCCACCTCCAACGGCAAGGCCGGCGTCATCGGCCACTGCTCGGGCGGCCGTCAGGCCGTGCTCAGCGCCTGCCACCTCGACGTGGACGCCGCCGTCGACTGCTACGGCGCCTTCGTCACCGGCACCGTCCCCGAGGGCTTCGTCCTGCGGATCACCAACCTCGTCGACCAGCTCCCCAGCCTCCGCGCCCCGCTGCTCGGCCTGTTCGGCGCCGCCGACAGCCACCCGAGCCCCGCCGAGGTCGCCGAGCTGGAGCGCATCCTCACCGACCTCGGCAAGGAGTACGAGTTCCACAGCTACGAGGGCGCCGGGCACGGCTTCTTCGCCGTCGACCGCCCCAACTACAACGTGCCCGCCGTCCAGGACGGCTGGGAGCGCATCGCGGACTTCTACGGCAAGCACCTGGAGGGCTGACCATGTGCACGTACTCCACCGTCAAGGCCGAGGTCGAGGGCAGCGCCAAGGGGCCGGGCGGCTCCTGGTTCCACGTCACCGACGTGACCGTCTACTTCGACCACCCCGTGCACGCGCTGGCCGAGCACACCCTGAACATCGACTTCGCCGCCCCCGCCAAGGGGCCCTCGGCCCGCGTCGCCCTGGAGCTGACCGCGGACTCCGCGCGGGCGCTGATCACCGCGATCCAGGACGCGCTGGCGGCCGTGCCGCGCGAGATGGCCGTCTGACCACCGGGCCGGGGCCCAAGTCCCTTGCCGCGCGGCGGAGTTCGGGCCGGGCACCCGGCCCCGCTGTTACGCGACCCCGTCCTCGCTCTGCCGCACGCACGCCGACTCGCACGCGTCCAGTCGCGCCAGGCCCGCCAGTATCGTCCGCGCCTTCGCCTCCAGGCGGTAGGTGCGGGCCAGTTCCAGGGCCCGGTCCCAGTGCTTGCGGGCGGAGGCGGGGTCGCCGCGCTCGAAGTGCGTACGGGCCAGCACCTCCAGGGTGTCGGCCGCCGTACCGCGGTCCCCGAGCCGGTCCAGGATCGCGACCGTCTCCTCCAGCGCCGCGACCGCCTCGTCGTACCGGCCCACGGTGCGCAGCGCCTCGCCGAGGCTGGTGAGGCTGCGCGCCGTGCTGGTCAGCAGCCCGCGCTCGCGCCACATCCCCAACGCCCGCCGGTAGCAGGCGATCGCGGCGGCCGGGTCGCCCGCGCCCAGGTGCGCGTCACCGAGATTGCCCAGCACGGTCGCGACCCGGTCGGCGTCGCCCACCGCGTAATGCAGGTCGAGCGACTGCCTGCCGTACTCCAGCGCGAGATCGTGGTCGCCCAGCGCGTGGTGCAGCCCCGAGAGGTTGTTGAGGATCGCCGCCTGCCCCTGGAGGTCGCCCGCCGCCTCGAAGTACCGCCGGGCGACGCCCAGATGCTCAAGGCACGGGTCCACCCGGTCGGCCATGCCGTGCGCGACGCCGAGCCTGCTGTGCATCCACGCCCGGCCCTGGACGTCCCCGGTCTCCTCCACGCAGGCCATCGCCTCCTGGAGGCACAGGTCCCACTCACCGGTCCACCAGTACGCCTGCGCGTAGCCGAACAGACCCGCCGCCAGCCGCCACGCCACGTCGGGCCAGCGGCGCGCCGCCGCCAGCCGTATCGCCTCCTTGATCGCGGGCAGCTCCTTGACGCACCACCGCAGCGCGGCCTCCTCGCTGTCGAACTCCAGCGGGGGCACGGCCGGTTGCTCGTGCAGCGGCGGTATCGGATGGCCCTCTGGCGCGAGCAGGGCCGCGGTCCCGGCGACCGTGACCGTGTACCAGACCAGCAGGCGGCGCAGGCCGTTCTCGCGGACCCGCGGCGGCACCTCCTCGGCGGCGCGGGTCGCCGCGTACTCGCCCAGCAGGTCGTGGAAGGAGTAGTGGCCGGCCCGCGGAGTCTGCAACAGGTGCGTGTCGACCAGCGCTTCGAGCAGGTCCTCGGCCGGGGCGGGGTCGCGGCCGATCAGCGCGGCGGCCGGGACGAGGTCCAGCGGATGGCCCGGCCACAGGCCCAACAGCCGGAAGGCGCGGGCCGCTTCGCGCTCGGCGGCCTGCGGGCTGTCGCGCATCGCGAGATAGCTCATCGCGAAGGTGTCCTGCACGGCGAGGCCGCCCGCGGACAGCGCGTGCAGCCGGTCGCCCGCGCCGTCCAGCCGCTCCGCCAGCGCGGTCAGCGGCCAGTTGGGGCGGGCCGCCAACCGGGCGCCCGCTATGCGCAGCGCCAGCGGCAGTCCGCCGCAGGCCGCCAACACCCCGGCCGCCGCCGCCGGTTCGGCCGCCACCCGCTGCTGCCCGCACACCGCGACCAGCAGCCGGTGCTGCTCCTCCGCGCCCAGCGGCTCCAGCGGCAGCCGTACCGCTCCGGGCAGATCAGCCAGCGTCCTGCGGCTCGTCACGATCACCGCGCTGTCGCCGCGGCCCGGCAGCAGCGGCACCACCTGCGCCGCGTCGCCCGCGTTGTCCAGCACCAGCAGCACCCGGCGGCCGTGCAGCGCCTGCCGCAGCAGCGCCGACAGGTCGTCCGGGTCGTCCGGCAGCGGCAGCGCGCCGCCGGTGCCCGGCGCGCCGCCGTCGGCCAGATCGCCCAGGAACCGGGCCAGCAGGTCGCGCGGGCGGCGCGCGTCACCCGCGCCGAAGCCGCGCAGGTCGGCGTAGAGCACGCCGTCGGGGAAGTCGCAGCGCGCCCGGTGCGCCGCGTGCACCGCGAGCGCCGTCTTGCCTATGCCGCCCATGCCGGTGACGACCGCCACGCGCGGGGCGTCCGGGTCGCAGGGGCGTATCACCCCGAGCAGCGCGGCCAGTTCGTCCGTACGGCCGGTGAAGTCGCCGGTGTCGGCCGGGAGTTGAGCCGGGGGAGTGGACGGCTGGGATTCCTGCGGGGCCGCTTCGTCCTCGGGGGCCGCCAGGATCTCGCGGTACGCGGCCTGCACCGAGGGGCCCGGCTCCACGCCCAACTCGTCGACCAGTGTGCGGCGCAGGTCGTGGAAGGCGGCAAGTGCCTCCGCCTGCCGGTGCGTTCGGTGCAGGGCCAGCATCCACTGGCGGTGGAACGGCTCGCGCAGCGGATGCGCCGCCGTCAGCGCCGCCAATTCCGCCGCCATTCCCTGATGGCGGCCCAGCGCCAACTCCGCGTCGAACCGCCACTCCAGGGTCTGGAGCCGGGCCTCCGCCAAATGCGCCGCGTACGCCCGCAGCGGGTCCGACAGCGCCGGTACGTCCGCCAGCGGGTCGCCGCGCCACAGCGCCAGTGCCGCCCGGCACTCGGCCAGCACCGCCGGCCAGTCCCCGTCCCGGTGCGCCGCCCGCGCCGCCGCGTGATGCCGTACGAACACCTCGGCGTCCAGCTCGCCGACCGCCACGTCCAGTACGTAGCCCTGCGGGACCGCCCGCAGGCGCGAACCCGGGCGGTCGTCCTCGGCCAACAGCCGTCGTAGCCGGGCCACATGATTGTGCAGCGACGCCGTCGCCGTCGGCGGGGGCTCCTCGCCCCACATCGCCGCCTTCAGGGCCTCCGGGCGCACCGCCCGGCCCGGACTGCTCAACAGCGCGGCCAGCAGTGCCCGCGCCTTCGCCGAGCCGACGCCGCCACCCTCCACGGTCACAGCTCCGAGCAGCTCGAACCGCATCCGTGGCCCTCTCTGGCCGTTCCCCCGAACGGCGCGTTAGCCCCATGTTAGCGGCCGGTTGGCGCCCCCCTCCATGCTTGACCTCCGGGTCCGGCCCGGCGGCGCGGGTGGGTCCATCCACCGCCGCAACGGGGGCGCGGCACGCCGCGGCCGGACCCGACCACTTCGCCCCCTCCCGCCCTCCGGGCGCGGGAAGACCGCCTCGCCTCTCCGCAAGGCCGTGCCCCTGCGTACGCCGCAGATGCGGTCGCCTTCGGGCCGGCAGCCCGGTGGGGGCGTGTCGCGCAGTTCCCCGCGCCCCTGAAATCCCCCTCCTCGCGCAAGGCCAGCGGCCCTCGTCCTCATCCGCGAGGACCTGTGCCCCTGGTGGGGCGGACCGTTTTTTGCCCAGGGCGGCACGCCGATCTTTTAGGGGCGCGGGGAACTGCGCGCTCAGCCACGGCGGTGGCGCGGGTGAAGAACCGGCCCCAGCGGGGCAGATGCGGTTGTTTTCGGGCTGGCAGCCCGGTGGGGGCTTGTCGCGCAGTTCCCCGCGCCCCTGGTGGGGCGGACCGTTTTTTGTACGGGGGGCAGGCACGGGCTTTTAGGGGCGCGGGGCTGTGTTTGATGTGCGGCTGCCGCCGCGTGGGCGCGCTCAGCCCGCGCGGTGGCGCGCCTCTGAAATACCGACCCCAGCGGGGCAGATGCGGTTGTTTTCGGGCTGGCAGCCCGGTGGGGGCGGGCCGCGCAGTTCCCCGCGCCCCTCAAAAGAATCGGTGTGCCGCCCTGGGCAAAGGGCGCTGTTCGGGGGCGCGGGCCGGGAAAGATCGGGGGCCCACAGCGGGAGCGTGTCAGTGGGGTGTGGGCGGCGTGTCAGTGGGCGGGGGGAGGGTGGGGGCATGAAGAAGACGGTGGGCGGGGAGAGAGCGGCAGCGAAGGCGGCGGCGTTCGGGAAATTCGTGGTGTGCGGCGGAGGCGTCGGCCTGCTGTCGAGCGCGGTGCTGGTGGCGGCGGCGGGCCACGCCCCGTTCGCGCTGGTGAACGCGGTGGTCACCGTGGTGTCGACGCTGCTGGCGACGGAGCTGCACCACCGGATCACGTTCAGGTCCGCCGAAGGCGGATGGGCGGGGTGGCGGGTGCACAGCAAGTCGGCGCTGACGCTGCTCGGGGCATACCTGTTCACGACGGCGGCCGTCCTGACGCTGGACCACGCGCACCCGCACCCGGGCGCCCTGCTGGCGCAGGCCGTGTACCTGGGAGCCTCCGCCCTTGCGGGCATCGCCCGCTTCGCGACGCTGCGCCTGCTGGTCTTCCCCACCCGGAACCCGGCCCGCGAGGCCGCCCGCGAGGCCGCCCGCGAGGCCGCCCGCGAGGCCGCCCGCGAGGCCGCCCGCGAGGCCGCCCGCGAGGGCACCCGCGAGGCCGCGAAGCCGCTGGACCGGGACGGTGTGGCGGCAGCCGCGTAACGGCCCGGAGACGTCCCCGGGCGCCCCGTAACATTCCCCGTTCCCCGCCGCGTCGAAGAGGTGAAGGGTCGGACGGGGGAAGGGGAGCGGGATGCGAGAGGGGGAGACGGCGGCGTATCTGGAGTTCGCGGCGGTCCGCGCGAGCCACCTGTACCGGTCGGCCTGTCTGCTCGCCAGCGGCGACACGCACCTGGCGGAGGACCTGGTCCAGGAGACGCTGGGCCGGATGTTCGTCGTCTGGGGCCGGATGGCGAAGGTGGGGAATCCGGCCGCGTACGCCCAGACGGTTCTGGTCCGCGCCTTCCTGACCCACCAGCGGCGGCGCAGCAGCAAGGAACGCCCGAGCGCGGAGCTGCCGGACAGCCCCACGCGGCACGGCGACGACGCGACGCTCAGGATCACGCTGCTCGACGCGCTCGGCCGGCTCTCGCCGAAGGACCGGGCGGTCCTGGTGCTGCGGTACTGGGAGGACCGCAGCATCGAGGAGACCGCCGAGGCCCTGCGCTCCACACCGGGAGCCATAAGGACCCGCACGGTACGCGCGCTCGCCCGGCTCAGGGCGGATCTCGGCGGCAGCCTCGCCGATCTCATCGCCCGCTGAGCCGCGTCGGCTGCAACCGATTCCCGTCGACAGACAGACAGACAGACCAACCGGCCGCACCCGTGGCCGTACCCCCCCACGTAGACCGCATCCGTACACACCAAACCGAGACGGTGGTTCCGCCATGCCCATCGAACCGATCGAATTCGAAGACGAGCTGGGCGACGCGCTGCGCCGCACCGCCGACACGTTCCAGCCGGACGACTCCCGCGGCCTGGTCGCGGAGGGGCACGCGCACGGCCGCAGACTGCGCCGCAGGCGTACGGCCGCGATCACCGCGGGCGTCGCGGCCTTCGCCCTGGTCGGGGTGGGCGGCGCGCTGGTCGGCGGCCTGGCCAAGGGCGACGGGGGCAGCGGGGTCGCGTCGGCGCCCACGAAGCCCGCGGTGTCGTCCACGGCCTCGGACAAGGCGAGTTCCGCGGCGAAGCCGGCCAGGCCCGCGATGACGGCCAAGCAGGTGATGGACCTGTTCCTGGCGACGCTGCCCAAGGGGCATGTCACGAAGTCCACCTGGCCCAGCCGCGGCACCGAGGAGGGCATTCCGCTGGCGGCGGTCGTCTTCAACAAGGGGCTGGTGACGCTCGGCATCGGCGCGGGCGAGGCGGTGCCGTCGTGCCCGGACTTCCCCTCGCAGGACCCGGACACCTCGTGCACGTCGACGCACGTGCACGGCGGCACGCTGACGATCTCCAAGGGCTTCGAGTACTCCGACCACCGGGCCGAGACCAAGGAGTGGTACGCGACCCTCGTCACACCCTCCGGCGCCGTGATCAGCCTGAGCGAGTGGAATTCCAGGGATGAGAAGGACGCCCCGATCTCACGTCCGAATCCGCCGCTCAGCTCGGCCCAGCTCGCCAAGATCGTCACCGACCCGCGCTGGCAGCGGGTGATCGACGCGCTGCCCGACCCGGACAAGGCGACCTGGGACAACGCGGCCACGGACCCGTCGGCGAAGGACAAGGCGTCCGCCCGCCTGGCGGGCACGTACGGCGGCTGACACCGCCCCCGGCCCGGACGTTCCCCGACCCGTCTCCCGGCCCGTCCCCTGGTGCCTCGCAGGGCCTTCCCCCCGCCCCCTCCTCCGGTCCGCCGCCGACCGGACCGGGGGAAGGGGGGCTTCCCGTTCACAAGCTTTTTGCGCATGCTTTGAGTACCCGGGTGCCGTCGGCGACGGCTTTCGGGTGACAATGCGACAGTCGAAGCTGAAGTATTCGGCACAGTTGGCCCCCTGAAAGAAGCGAGGATCTCCATGTTGCGAAACGGGCTGGAGCCGTGGCACCTGATCGTGGTGGCGATCGTCGTCATCGTGCTGTTCGGTTCCAAGAAGCTGCCGGAGGCGGCCCGCGGACTCGGTAAGTCGATGCGCATCCTCAAGTCCGAGGCGAAGGCGATGAAGAGCGACGACACGGGGCCCGCGAGCCCCGAGCCGACCGCCACCGCCACCCCGGCGCCCGAGGCCATCACCCCGAGCGACGTCGTGACCGCGAGCGAGACGACCCCGACTCCGCAGCCGACGACCACGGCCAAGTAGCCGCCCCGCGCGCGGCGTTCACCGCCGCGTCCGCCGGGTATCCGGCCGAATCACCGCGAAGCGCCCGTCGGCCCCCCGCCGGACGCCGCTGGGACGCGGCCTGCCCCCGCCCCCCGTTTCCGGGATCCGGCAGCCTTGATACGTTCCTGATGTCCAGGAACCGGAAGGCCGGATCCGGTGGAGTGACGGGGGGCCAGGGGTGACCACGGGTACGGGCAGCGCCGCGGAAGCCGTACCGCAGGAGTTTCTGACCGGTTTTCCCGAAACGCTCGCCGAGGTCTCCCGCAGTTGCCGCCCGCTCAGCCGCGCCGAGCGCGAGAGCCGCCGCGCGCTGGGCGAGCAGGCGGCGGACTCCGGCATAGCCCTGCCGTCGCTGATCGGCACCCACCTCACGGCCGTCCGCGAGACCTGGCCCGTACTGCCCGGCGTGGCGGACGCCAGGAGCACCGCCGAGCTGCGGCAGGTCGGCGCCGCCGTACTGGCCGCCCTGGAGACCGGTGTCGCCGCCCTCGCCGAGGGCCACAGCCGGGCGCAGCGGCACTCGGTACGCCGCGCGGCCCTCGCCCGCCGCGCCTTCGTCGACGACCTGCTCTACGGCCGCAGCGACCCCGGCCGCCTCGCGGAACAGGCCGAGGGCTTCGGACTGCGGCTCGCGGGCCAGCACGTCGTGGCCGTCGCCGCGGCGCCCGAGGACGGGCCGTACGACGAGACGCACCCCGCGCTCAGCCGGGTCGAGCGCGAACTGGCGGGCCGCTTCGGCGACCATGACGCGCTGGTCGCGCCCAAGGACGGCCGGATGGTCTGCGTCGTGCCCGGCACGCAGCGCCAGGTGCTCGACGCCTTCGTGAAGACCGTCGCCGCGCCCAGGACCGCCGTCGGCCGCTCGCACAGCGGCGCCTCCGGCGTGGTCCGCTCGTACGAGGAAGCGCTCAGCGCCCTGGACCTCGCCGACCGGCTCGGCCTGGAGGCGACCGTGCTCAACGCGGCCGACCTGCTGGTCTTCCCGGTGCTGATGCGGGACCGCGCGGCGATGCTCGACCTGGTCAAGACGGTGCTGGGCCCGCTGGAGGAGGCGCGCGGCGGGGCGCTGCCGCTGCTGGAGACGATCACCGCGTACGCCGCCGCCGGGTACGTGAACGCCGAGGCCGCCCGGCGGCTCGACCTGAGCGTGCGCGCGCTGTCGTACCGGCTGGAACGTATCGCCGCCGTGACCGGCTTCGACCCGGACGACGCCTTGCAGCGCTACACCCTGGAGACGGCCGCGATGGGCGCGAGGCTGCTGGACTGGCCGACCAAACCGCTGTGAGCCGCGCGCCGACGCGGCGCGTGCGCTGACGTGGACGGGCGCGCCCGAGCCAGGGCCCTGCCCACGCGGCGGGCGGGACGACGCGGCGGGCGCGCTGACGTGGACGCGCACGCCCCAGTGAGGGCCCTGCCCACGCGGCGGGCGGGACGGTTCGGCGGGTGCGCTGACGTGGCTGGTGTGCCGACGCGCGGGCCGGGGCTACGCGGCCGGCGGGGGCGGTGTCGCGCCGGTGGGTATCGCGGCCGCTCCGGCGGCGCGGGCGGCGGCCACTTCGGCGGCTTCCGCCTCCTGCGTCGGGCAGCTCCGGTCCTCCTCCGAGCGGGCCTCCTCGCACTCCGTCTTGAGCCCGGCGCTGATCGCCCGGCCCGCGTCGCGCAGCGTGGCCAGCTGCTCGGGGGTCAGCACGTCGAAAAGGTGCTCGCGGACGGCCGTCACATGCCCGGGGGCCGCCGCTTCCAGCGCGGCGAACCCGGCGTCGGTGAGCGTCGCCACCCAGCCGCGCCGGTCGCAGTCGGCGGGGCTGCGTACCACCCAGCCCTGTTTCTCCAGCGCGGACACCGCGTGCGAGAGTCGGCTGCGCGAGGACTGCGAGGCTTCCGCCAGCTCGCTCATCCGCAGGCTGCGCCCGGACGCCTCCGAGAGCCGCACCAGAATCTCGTAGTAGGCCATCGGCATGCCGGACTCGCGGCGGAGCTGGCGGTCGATATACGCCGAGAACTCCACGCTGGCGGTCATATACGCACGCCAGATCTCCTGCTCGTCGTCGCTCAGCCAGCGCACATCGTCCATACCCACCAGCATACGGGTGGTTGAACTCTCAACACCATGGCGTTATGGTGGGTGAGCGCTCAACCAAATACCCCGGTTCACCGCTCAAGGAGCCCCACATGTCCTCCCAGACCGAAGTGATCGACGGCTACGTCGCCGGCAAGTGGACGATCGACGCGGTCCACTCCGATGTCTCCTTCTACGTCCGTCACCTCGGTGTCTCCAAGGTCCGCGGCAGCTTCGACAGCTTCGAGGGCACCATCGAGACCGCCGAGAACCCGGTGGACTCGAAGGTCTCCGCGGTGATCAAGACCACCTCGGTGAGCACCAACAACGAGATGCGCGACAACCACGTCCGCAGCGCCGACTTCCTGGACGTGGAGAAGTTCCCGGAGCTGACCTTCACCTCCACCGCGATCCGCCCCAAGACCTCCGAGCTGTTCGAGGTCGACGGCGACCTGACGCTGCACGGCGTCACCAAGACCGTCACCCTCCAGCTCGAACTGAACGGCTTCGGCACGGCCCCCCAGGGCCACGCCATCGCCGGTTTCTCGGCCGCCACCGAGATCAGCCGCAGCGACTTCGGCGTGACCGGCGGCGCCGCCGGCGCGGCCGTCAGCGACAAGATCCGCATCGCGCTGGAGATCGAGGCCGCCCAGGGCTGAGGCCCCCGCGCCCCGCCCTGCCACGGCACGGCACGGCACGGCAGATCACGCGTTCTCGCGCCTTCGCGCGGCGTATTCCACGGCTCCGGCCGCCCTCCGTACGGGTCACTCCGCGCGGACGGCGGCCGGAGCCGTTTCGGTTGCGGTCGGTTCAGGACGTGTAGACGCGGTGAAGACTGCCGGGAACCGGCAATGCGACAAAGGTTCCCGGACTGCGACAATCATCGCGGGGCGGGGGAGAGCCGCACAGGGGGGAGGTGTTGGGGATGGGGGAGTTCACCAGCATCGTTCTCGGCTTTCCGACCGTCCTGTTCGGCGGGGCCCTGGTGGTCGTGGTCTGCTTCTGGCTCGTTGTGCTCCTCGGGGGGGCCGATGCCAACGGACCCGGACACCACGGCCCCGACGCCGACTTCGGGGGCGCCGGACACGGCGGTCACGGCGGACTCGACGCGCACGCGCACGACGCCCCGGACGGCGGCCACGAGGGCCACGGCGGACTCAGCGGCCTGCTGGCCGCCACGGGACTGGACGGCGTGCCCGTCACCGTCGTCTTCTCGCTGCTCACCGCGCTCGCCTGGTTCCTGAGCCTGGCCGGCTCCGCGGCACTCGACGGCGCCGGCCCGCCGGGCCTGGTGCGCACGCTGCTGTCCTTCGCCGTCCTGTGCGGCGCCGTGATCGGCTCCTGGTCGCTGACCTGGGTGCTGGTCCGCCCGCTGCGACGGCTCTTCCCGCACGAACGCCCGCCCTCACGCGAGGACTTCGTCGGGCAGCCCTGCGTGATCCGCACCGGACGCGTCACCGGCGCCTTCGGCCAGGCCGAGGTCACCTCGCCGGACGGCTCCACCGCGGTGGTCCAGGTCCGGCAGAGCGGCGAGGACAGGTACGCGGCGGGCAGCACCGCGCTGATCTACGCGTACGAGCCCGACGGCGAGTTCTTCTGGGTCGCGCCGTTCGACCCTTACGAACGCATCGGCCCCGCGACGGTCTGAGCGGTTCAACCCCTGAAGGCCGCGACGCCCGAAGGCTTCACCGCCTCGGGGCCGCGACGCCTCGCCGCGCCCGCCCATCCGCACCCCCGCTGAACGTCCCCACTGAACGTCCCCGCCGGCCGGACCACTCCGGCCGGTCCGCCTCGCCGCGCGGCACCAAACCGCCGTACGGCGGCACATCGTCCCCGCACCACCAGACCCGTAGAACCTGAGGATCTGCCATGGATGCCACCGCCATCGGAATCGGCGTGCTCTTCGGAGTGCTTCTGCTCATCGCCCTCGGAACGCTGTTCACCGTGAGCCGGCTGTTCCGAAAAGTCGCCCAGGGCCAGGCGTTGATCATCTCCAAGGCGAAGCATGTCGACGTCACCTTCACCGGCGCCGTCGTGCTGCCCGTCCTGCACAAGTCCGAGCAGATGGACATCTCGGTGAAGACCATCGAGATCCAGCGGACCGGCCGCGAGGGCCTGATCTGCCAGGACAACATCCGCGCCGACATCCACCTGACCTTCTTCGTCCGTGTCAACAAGACGAAGGAGGACGTGATCAAGGTCGCGCAGGCGATCGGCACCGAACGGGCCAGCCACCAGGGGACGTTGCAGACGCTGTTCAACGCGAAGTTCTCCGAGGCGCTGAAGACCGTCGGCAAGCAGCTCGACTTCGTCGACCTCTACACCCACCGCGAGAACTTCCGCGACCGGATCATCCAGGTCATCGGCACCGACCTCAACGGTTACCACCTGGAAGACTGCGCGATCGACTTCCTCGAGCAGACCCCGATGACGCAGCTCGACCCGGCCAACATCCTGGACGCGCAGGGCATCCGGAAGATCACCGAGCTGACGGCGATCGAGCACGTGCGCACCAACGAGTTCCAGCGCACCGAGCAGAAGGAGATCACCCGGCAGAACGTCGACGCGCGCGAGACCATCCTGGAGCTCGAACGCCGTCAGGCCGAGGCCGAGATCAAGCAGCGCCGCGAGGTCGAGACGCTGCGCGCCAAGGAAGAGGCGGCCACCGCCCGCGTGCAGGAGGAGGAACGCCTGGGCGCGCAGGGCGCGTTCATCCGCACCGAGGAAGTGCTCGGCGTCCAGCGCGAGAACCAGCAGCGCGAGATAGCGGTCGCGCAGAAGAACCGCGAGCGGGTCATCGCCGTGGAGAACGAGCGGATCGAGAAGGACCGCGTCCTCGAAGTCATCGCCCGCGAGCGGGAGACGGAGCTGTCCCGGATCTCCAAGGAGAAGGAGGTCGAGTCCGAGCGCCGCGAGGTCGCCGACGTCATCCGGGAGCGGATCGCGGTCGACCGCACGGTGGCCGAGCAGGAGGAGTCGATCAAGGCGCTGCGGCTGGTGCAGGAGGCCGAGCGCGAGCGGCAGGCGCTCATCATCACCGCGGAGGCGCAGGCGCAGGAGCAGCTCGTCAAGGACATCAAGGCGGCGGAGGCGTCCGAGCAGGCCGCGCACCACAAGGCACGCGAGTCGCTGACCATGGCCGAGGCCCGCAAGCAGGCCGCCGAGCTGGACGCCGCCGCCAAGATCCGGCTGGCCGAGGGCATCCGGGCGGAGGCCGCGGCGGCCGGGCTCGCCGACGTCGAGGTGCGCGAGCGCAGCGCGGAGGCGATCACCAAGGTCGGTCACGCCGAGGCCGAGGCCACCGAGGCCCGGCTCAAGGCGGAGGCGGAGGGCTCGCGGCTGCTGGCGCTCGCCAACGCCGAGGGCACGACCGCGCAGGCGAAGGCCGACGCGGCGATGATCGGCGAGAAGCTGAAGGCGGAGGCCGAGGGCCTGACGGAGAAGGCCGCCGCGATGGCGGCGCTCGACGACGCCTCGCGCGGCCACGAGGAGTACCGGCTGCGGCTCGCCGCGGAGAAGGACATCCGGATGGCCGGGCTCGACACGCAGCGCTCCATCGCGGAGGCGCAGGCGACGGTGCTGGCCACCGGCCTGGAGCACGCCGACATCCAGATCGTCGGCGGCGACAGCGTCTTCTTCGACAAGCTGCTCGGCGCGGTCTCGGCCGGGCGCAGCGTCGACAACTTCGTGGCGAACTCCGACACCGTCAAGACGCTGGCGGGCACCTGGCTCGACGGTTCGGGCAATAGCTTCACCGAGGACGCCACGCGCGTGCTGTCTTCGCTCGGGTCCGGTGACGTCGCCAACCTCACCGTCTCCGCGGTGCTCGGGCGCCTGATCGCCGAGGGCGGTCCCCAAACGGGTTCGCTGAACAAACTCCTCGACCAGGCACGGTCGTTGGGCCTGGCCGACGCGCCGCTGAGCGCTCTGCGCGGTGCCGCGCCCGACGCCCAGCCCGCGGCCTCCTCGGCCAACGGTCTCGTCAAGAAGTGAGGGGGCCGGGCGTGAGCGGGGCGCAGGAGTCGCGGGGCACGGCACCCGAGGGTTCGCCGGGCGCGGCCTCAGGGGGGCCGCGCCCGGCGGGCGGGTCAGCCGCGGGCGGGCTGGACGGGGACGCGTACGAGGTGCTGCGCGCACGGCTCACCGCGTCCGCGCGGCTGCTCGCGGACCGGGCGGGGGCGCTCAACTCCCGTCGCCAGGAGGTGTTCGGCACCACCGAGCTGCGCCTGGACGGCACCGAACGGCTGCGCACCGCCCACCCCGCGCAGGCGGCGGACGTGGCCGCCGTCGGCCCGTATCTGCTCTTCGCCTCGAACCCGCCGGAGGTCACCTCGGTCGGCGACGTCTTCCAGGCGCTCCCGGCGGCGTCGGTCGGCGAGGGCGGTGTGGGCGGGCAGGGCAGTGCGGGCGGCGAGGGCGGTGCGGGCGGCGGCGACGCGGGTCCCGCCGGGCTGCTCGACGACCCCGTTTTCGTACGGGAGTTCGGCGAGCTGTACCGCTACTACCGGCAGACGCGGCTGCTGCGGCTGCGCGTCGCCGAGGGGCGGCTGCTCGCGGTCTTCAGCACCGGGCCCGGCGTCGGCGACGTCCGCGTGGTCGGCTGGCGGGTCGCGCCCGACGGGAGCTGCGCGTACGAGGGGACCGCGCGCGAGGAGTGGGCCGACGCCGACGGCGGCGTCTACACCGTCACCTGGGCGGCCGTCACCCGCGAGGACCAGGTGGCGGGGCGCGACCCGCACCTCGCGCTGACCGCGGCCGACGGCGGCACCGTCACCGTCGCCACCTCCGGCGGCACGCTCGCCATCGGCGCCGACGAGGCGTCGTACGAGGAGCCCGTCGAGGACGCGCTCCAGGCCCTCGCGGACGCCGACGTCGCCTACGCCACCGTCGGCCCGCTGGTGCTGCTGCGCGTCCGGCCGTACCGCGAGAACGCCGACCGGCACTTCGCGGTCAACACCAGGACCGGCGAGATCGAACGGCTCGACGCCCTCGGCCAGGCGTGCCTGCGGCTCCCCGACGACCAGGGCGTGGTCTTCCCCGGCGGCTACGCGCTCGCCACCGGCGGCACCCGCGCGTACGAAACCGGTCCGGAGGAGCTGGAGTTCGAGCGGATCGTGCGGTCCGCGAACGGCGAGGACGTGCTGTACGTCTTCCTCGCCGCCGACGGCCGCCGCCTGCTGCTGCCGTACAACCTCATCCGCAAGGAGGCCGCGGCGCCGCTGCACGTCCAGGGCGCCGCGCTCTACGAGGACGGCACGCTGCTGACGCTGCGCCCGGCCGACGGCGGCGAGGCGGCCCGCGTGCACATGGTGCAGCGCTGGGAGACGCCGTTCCTGTCCGACGCCTACGCCGCCGCGCAGCCGGTCGGCGGCGGCCCGCTGGAGCGGATCGGCAACCCGGACCTGGTGCGGGCCGTCGCGGACACGCTGTCGGTGGCCCGTACCGCCCTGGCCCTGGAGGCCGCGCCCGCGCTGCCCGGCTACGAGGCGCTGGTCGGCGAGTGCGAGCGGGTGCTCGACCGCTACCACTGGCTCGGCGACATCGAGGAGGACGCCGCCTCGGCGGACGCGGCCTCCGGCGACCTGGTCGCGCCGCTGGCCCAGGTCCGCGACACCGGCCGGCAGGTGCTCGCCGAGTACGCGCGGGTACGCGACCTGACCGCGCGCGCCGCGACCGCCGTCGACGAGAGCGCCGCCCGTATCGCCGTCCTCGTCCGGCAGGCGCGCGGCGAGGCCGTGAAGTCCGCGGACGAGTGGGTCGAACGGCTCACCGAACTGCGGCGCGCACAGGGCCACTTGATGTCCCTGCGCGAGATGCGGTACGTCGACGCCGAGCGCCTGGACGCGCTCACCGCGAGCCTGGCCAAGGACCTGGCGGACGCCGCGCGCCGCGCGGCGGGGTACTTCGCCGACGAGCACGCCTTCGACGGCTACCGGGACCGGGTCGCCGCGACCGCCGCCGACGCCGAGGCCATCGGGGCCGCGGCGGACGCGGCCGAGGTCGCCGCCGTCCTGGACGAGCAGGCCACCGGGCTCGCCACCGTCACCGAGATCGTCGGCACCCTGGAGATCGACGACGCGACCGTCCGCACCCGCATCCTGGCCGCCGTCGCCGACGTGCTCGGCGCCGTCAACCAGGCGCGGGCCGTGCTCGACGGCCGCCGCAGGGAGCTGGCCGCCGCCGAGTCCGAGGGCGAATTCGCCGCCGAGAGCGCGCTGTTGGCGCAGAGCGTCAGCGGGGCGCTGGCCGCCGCCGACACCCCGGAGAGCTGCGAGGAACAGCTCGGCCGGCTGCTGGTCAGGATCGAGAACCTGACCACGCGCTTCGCCGCCGACGACACCCGGCTCGCGGCCCTGGACGAGCGCCGCGAGGAGATCCACCAGACCTTCGCCGCCCGCAAGCAGGCGCTCGCCGACGAACGCGCCCAGCGGGCCCAGCGGTTGGCGGCTTCCGCTGAGCGCGTCCTGGCCGGGGTGCGCCGCCGCGCCGCCGCGCTGCCCAGCCTTGACGACGTCAACACCTACTTCGCGTCCGACCCGATGGCTGCCCAGCACCGGCGGATCGCCGCGCAGTTGCGGGACCTCGGCGACCCGGCGCGGGCCGCGGAGGCCGAGGCGGCACTGGCCGCGGCCCGGCAGGACGCGGGCCGCTCGCTGCGCGACCGGCTCGACCTCTACGACGCGGACGGCACGGTGATCCGGCTCGGCCGCCACCGCTTCGCCGTCAACACCCAGCCGCTGGAACTCGCCCTCGTCCCGCACGCGGACGGCCTCGCCTTCACCATCTCGGGCACCGACTACCTCGTGCCGGTCGCCGACCCCGCCTTCGCGGCCACCCGCCGCTTCTGGGACCGCCCGGTCGTCTCGGAGTCGCCCGACCTGTACCGCGCCGAATACCTCGCCGCGACCCTGCTGCTCGACGCCCCCGGCGCTCTGACCGACATCCCCGCGCTGGTCAAGGAGGCCGCCGCGGCCCGGCTCGACGAGGGTTACGAGCGCGGTGTCCACGACCACGACGCGACGCTGCTGCTGACCGCGCTGCACGAGCTGGACACGGCCGCGGGCCTGCTCCGCCACCCCGCGGCCGACCGCGCCCTGGCCCAGCTCTTCTGGACCCATGGCGCCGCCCCGGCCGCCCGGCCGGCCTGGACCACCAGGGCCCGCTCGCTGAGCAGGGCCGCGTCCGCCTTCGGGGACTCCGCCGCCGCCGTGCCCGCGCTGACCGAGCTGGCCGCCGAACTCGACTCCGCCGTACGGGACTTCGCCGCCCGTGCCGGACTCGGCCGGATCGGCGCGGTGGGGGAGGGGACGCCCGTCGGCGACTACCTGGTGGCCGAACTGGCCGCCGACCGGACCGGTTTCGTCGGCGGCGCCGAGGCGCGGGCGCTGCGGGAGCGGTTCGTCTCCGCGCTCGGCGGCGCGCAGGGCGTGCCGTACAAGGAGTTCCTCGACGACCTCGGGGCGCTCGGCGACGACCTGGGCGCGCGCTGGCAGCTCGTGACGGGCTGGCTCGGCGCGCATGCCACGAGCTCCTCGGCCTCTTCGGCCTCTTCCGTCTCTTCCGTCTCTACCGCGGACGGTGAACTCGCCGAGGCCGCCGCCGCGTTCGTCTGCGGTCCCGACCTCGCTGTCTACGCCTCCGAGGCCGCCGTCGGCACCACCGTGACCGGGCTGCTGGGCACCCACCCCCGGATCACCGCGCGGCGGATGGCCGTACGCCTGGACGAAACCCTCACCCGCGTACGGCGGTTCAGGGCCGAGGACGTCCCCGCCTACCGCACCTACCAGCGGCACCGCACCTCCGTGGTGGCCGCCGAGCGCGACCGCCTCGACCTGGACGCCTACCGCCCGCGGCCGTTGACCGGCTTCGTCCGCAACCGGCTGCTCGACGAGGTGTCGCTGCCGCTCATCGGCGACAACCTCGCCCGCCAATTCGGCCCGTCCGGCGGCCTGTTGATGCTGATGTCGCCGCCCGGCTACGGCAAGACCTCGCTCGTGCAGTACGTGGCCGCCCGGCTCGGCCTCGCCCTGGTGACCATCGACGGGCCCGCGCTCGGCACCGGCGTCACCTCGCTCGACCCCGAGCGCGCCCCCGACGCCACCTCGCGCCGCGAGGTCGAGAAGATCAACTTCGCGCTGGAGCTGGGCTCCAACGTGCTGCTCTACCTGGACGACATCCAGCACACCTCGCCCGAGCTCCTTCAGAAATTCATCACGCTGTGCGACGCGCAGCGCCGCGTCGAGGGCGCGGCGGGCACGTACGACCTGCGGGGCAAGCGGTTCGCGGTCTGCATGGCGGGCAACCCGTACACCGAGTCCGGCCGCCTCTTCCGCGTCCCGGACATGCTCGCCAACCGCGCCGACGTCTGGAACCTCGGTGACGTCCTGACCGGCCGGGAGGCGCTCTTCGCGCTGAGCTACGTGGAGAACGCGCTCACCGCCAACGAGACGCTCGCGCCGCTGGCCGGGCGCGAGCGCGGCGACCTCGAACTCCTCATCCGGCTCGCCGAGGACGACCCCACCGCCCGCGCGGACGACCTCGCCCACCCCTATCCGGCCGCCGAGCGCGAGGACATCGTGGCCGTCCTGCGCCATCTGCTGCGCGCCCGCGCCACCGTGCTGGCCGTCAACGCCGCCTATATCGCGTCCGCGGCCCGCACCGACGCCTCGCGCACCGAGCCGCCGTTCCTCCTCCAGGGCTCCTACCGCACGATGTCCCGCCTCGCCGCCCGTATCCAACCCGCCATGAACGAGGCCGAGTTGGAGGCCGTCATCGACGACCACTACCGCGCGGAGGCGCAGACCCTCGCCTCCGGCGCCGAATCCGCCCTCCTCCACCTCGCCGCCCTCCGCGACCGGCTCACCCCCGCCGAGGCGGCCCGGTGGTCCGCCATCAGGTCCGCCTACGCGGGGGGCGGTACGGCCGTGGGGTAGCGGGACACGGCCGGCCGCGTCGGCCCACGCGGCAAATCCGGTGACGCCGGGGCCCTCCCCCCGGATACTGCCGCCCATGGACGAGGTCAATGTGGTGGTCGCCCACTCCGAGCGCGCGACCCTGCGCGTCGGCGACGTGTTCTTGAAGGTGGACGCCGATCAGGCGCGTATCGACGTCGAGGTCGAGGCGATGGCCCTGGCGCCGGTCCCGACCCCGGAGATCCTGTGGCGCGAGCCGCCCGTGCTCGCGCTCGCCGCGGTCCGGGGCACGGCGCTCGGCCGCCTCGGTGAGCCGTCGCCCGCGTCCCCGGCGGCGTGGGCCGCGGCGGGCGCCGCCGTCCGGCGGCTGCACGACGCGCCGTTGCCGCCCTGGGCAGGCCGGCGCCGCCGCGACCCCGACGAGTTGGCGGGGGAACTCGACGGCGAGTGCGAGGCGCTGGTGACCAGCGGTGTCCTGCCCGCCGCCCTGGTCACCCGCAACCGCCGGGTCGCCGAGGCCGCGCTCCGGGCGTGGACGCCGGTGTTCGCGCACGGCGACCTCCAGATCGATCACGTCTTCGTCGACGGCGCCGAGGTCACCGGCGTCATCGACTGGTCGGAGGCGGGCCGGGGCGACGCCCTCTTCGACCTCGCCACCTTGACCCTCGGCCACGAGGAGCGCCTCGGCGACCTCCTCACCGGCTACGGCGCCGACGTCGACCTCGACGCCCTGCGCGCCTGGTGGTCCCTGCGCGCCCTCCTGGGCGTCCGCTGGCTGACCGAACACGGCTTCGACCCGTTCGCCCCGGGCTGCGAGGTCGACGTCCTGAAATCCCGTATGTAGCCCCGTACGCAGACCCCCGAGCCCCGGGCCGCGCCACAGCGCGGCGCGGTCAACCGACCGGGGCCGCACCCCGGAAGGCTATTCGGCGGCGGGACGCAGGGCGTGGACCAGGGGGCGGAGTCTGGTGGCGCGGAGGCGGTCGACGGCGGGGGCGGCGCGGGGGGCCAGGAGGGAGACGGGCCAGGCGACGAGGGCACCGACGAGGAGGCCGACGACGACGTCGTGCGGGTAGTGGACGCCGATCCAGACGCGGGAGGCGGCCATGAGGAGGGCGAGGGGGACGGCGAGACGCAGTCCCAGGCGCCGGTCGGCGAAGAGCAGGCCGACGGCGGCGGCCGCGGCGATGGCGGAGTGGTTGCTGGGGAAGGACCAGTCGCCGAGCGCCGGACACGTCTCGACCGTGACGGTGTGCAGCGTCTGACAGGGCCGCTGCTCGTCGAAGACCGCCTTGACCCCGTCGTTGACGAGGAAGGCGACCACGACGGTGAACGGCACGGCCAGCGCCGCCGCCATCGCGGCGGACCCGGCGGGGCGGGCCCGCCACCAGACGATCAGCATCAGGACGGCGAAGAGGCCGAGCCCGTAGTCGCTGAAGAAGCGGACGGTGTCGTCCACGGGCTGCGGGGTGCGCCCCGCGAGGTCGGTGATCCAGCGGTACAGGCCCGCGTCGAATTGCGAGGTCACGGGCGCTCCGGGTCAGAGGCGGCGGGGGTTGTCACGGCGGGCGCGGACGCGGCGGGTACGGGCTCGGCGTCGGCCGCCTTCGCGCCGTCGCGGCGGCTGCGCCGTACCTCCAGGACCAGCGGCGCCAGCGAGACGACGACGATCACCGCGACGATCGGCAGCAGGTACGTGTCCACGTGCGGGATCGACGAGCCGAGCCCGTAGCCGCCGAGCACCAGGCCGACGGTCCAGACGGCGCCGCCCGCGATCTGCCAGACGGTGAAGGTGCGGACCGGCACGTTCAGCGTCCCGGCGAGCGGGTTGAGCACCGTGCGCACGATGGGGATGAAGCGGGCCAGGACGACGGCCTTGGCGTGGCCGTACCGTTCGAGGAGTTCCGCGGCTCTGGCCGCGCCCTGGTGCAGCTTGGCGTTCTTCGTGCGGTTCAGCAGCGCGGGGCCGCCGCGCCGTCCGATCACGTAACCGGTCTGCGCCCCCAGCAGCGCCCCGGCCACGGCGGCGAGCAGCACCTGCCACAGCGAGAGATGCACCACATCGGAGGCGCCGGGCACGCACAGCAGCCCGGCGGTGAAGAGCAGCGAGTCGCCGGGCAGGAAGAAGCCGATGAGCAGGCCGGTTTCGGCGAACATGATGACCGCGATGCCGATGGCCCCGAAGGACGACAGCAGGGAGGTCGCGTCCAGGACGTTCACGGCCTGATCGAGCGCGGGCAGGGGCATGACGGTGGGGCCCTCCCATAATGGGTCCTGGGGTGCCGCGCGGCACCCTCCCCGACTACAGTCGTGTAGTCGGTCTACAGAACTGTAGACGAACGAGCCGGAAGGGGCGATCCATGACGGAGGCCAACGCGTCGGCCCGGCGGCCTTCGGGTGAACTCGAGGCGAGCGTGCTGGCCGCGCTGTGGGCGGCCGACGGCCGCGCCCTGACCCCCGCCGACGTCCAGCGCGACCTGGGCACCGCCCTCGCGCGCACCACCGTCACCACGATCCTCGCGCGCCTCTACGAGAAGGGGTCCGTCAGCCGCACCCGTTCGGGGCGCGGCTACGCGTACCTGCCGGTCCAGGACTCGCCGGGCCTGGCCGCCCGCCGCATGCGCACCGAGCTGGACAAGTCCGGTGAGGACGACCGCGGTACGGTCCTGGCCCGCTTCGTCTCCCAGCTCGACCCGGACGACGAACGGCTGCTGCGCGAGCTGCTGGTCCAGGCGGAGGACGACGGGCCGTCCCCGGCCCCCGGCCCCGCCGGTCCCGCCCCGGAGGGCCGCCGCCCGTGAACCTCGCCGTCTGGGCGCCGCTGCTGCTCCCGCTGCTCGCCGTGCCCGCCGCGCGGCGGCTGGCGGACGCGCTGCCGCCGCGCGCCGCGGCCTGGCTGCTCGCCGGGTCCGCCGTCGCGCTCGCCGCGTGCAGCACCACCGCGCTGCTGCTGCTCGCCGGGGCGGGCGCCCTGCGGCTCCCGCCGGTCGCCGCCTTCGCGCACTTCGTGCTGCCGGTGGTCGGCGACCAGGTGACGGTGGCCGCCGCGTGCGTCGCCGCCGTGCTGCTGGCCGCCGTCGTCACGGCGCTGGTCCGCACCTCGCGCCGCCACCTCGTGCTCGCCGCGCGGGCCCGCAGGCGCGCCGTCGCGGCCGGTACGGCGGCCGGTGACCTCACCGTCCTCCAGGACCCCGGCCCCGACGCGTACGCGCTGCCCGGACGGCCCGGCCGGATCGTCGTCACCACCGGCATGCTGCGCGCCCTCGGTCCCGCCGAGCGCGAGGCGCTGCTCGCCCACGAGCGGGCCCACCTCGCCGGGCGCCACCACCTCTTCCTCGCCGCCTTCGCCCTCGCCTCCTCCTGCCACCCCGCCCTGCGCGGCCTGCGCGGGCCGCTGTCCTACGCCCTCGAACGCTGGGCCGACGAGTCCGCCGCCCTCGCCGTCGGCGACCGCCGCCTCGCCGCCCGCGCCATCGGGCGCGCCGCCCTGGCCTCCCGGCCCGGCGTCCGGCCGCACGCCGCGCTCCCGGCCGCCACCGGGCCCGTGCCGCGCCGCGTCGCCGCCCTCCTGGCCCACCCCCCGACCACCCCCCACCTCCGCGCCCGCGCCCCCCGCGCCATAGCCCTCGTCCTGGCCTCCTGCCTCGCCCTGTCCGCCGCCAGCGCCCTCCAGGCCGCCCACGACCTCCACGGCTCCATCGAGGTCGCCCAGGGCGAACGCTGACCCCGTCGCC
Organism: Streptomyces sp. NPDC008317; assembly: GCF_042955955.1. Lineage (NCBI taxonomy): Bacteria > Bacillati > Actinomycetota > Actinomycetes > Kitasatosporales > Streptomycetaceae > Streptomyces > Streptomyces sp. NPDC008317. The sequence goes on along the minus strand of NZ_JBIBFQ010000006.1, from coordinate 479,863 downwards.
CGTCGCCCGTCGCCCGTCGCCCGTCGCCCGTCGCCCGTCGCCCGTCGCCCGAGGCCCCCGGCCCCGGGAGGGGGGCCGATGTCGCGCGGCGCCGGCGCGCGGTGACCCATGCCTTCCGCGTTCACGCGAACGGCACCTCGGCCGGAGGAGCGCGGCCGGGGTGCCGTACCGGGATCGCGGGTGCTGCCGCTGTCCGGTCAGGGCGTGCCGAGGGTCAGGAGACCAGGGCCTGCCAGGTGTTGGGGCCGACGATCCCGTCGGCGGTGAGGCCGTGGGCGGACTGGAAGGAGCGGACGGCGGTGTTGGTGCCCGCGCCGAAGGCACCGTCCACCGCCAGGGACGAACCGTGCGCGTTGAGCTGGCTCTGCGCGGCCTGGACCGCGGCGCCCGACGAGCCCTGCTGCACGGTGACGATCAGGGCCTGCCAGGTGTTGGGGCCGACGATCCCGTCGGCGGTGAGGCCGTGGGCGGACTGGAAGGAGCGGACGGCGGTGTTGGTGCCCGCGCCGAT
>NZ_JBIBFQ010000006.1:0-479254 GCF_042955955.1 Streptomyces sp. NPDC008317 | reverse complement strand
AAGGCACCGTCCACCGCCAGGGCCGAACCGTGCGCGTTGAGCAGGTACTGGACCGTCTTGACCCGCTCGCCGCTCGCGCCCTGCTGGACGGTCGGCCAGCTCGTGGTCGGCGGCGGGTTGTAGCCGCTGCCCTTGGCGAAGTTCTGGAGGTCGGTGAGGGTGCCGTTGAAGGTGTCCTGGTCACCGGGGAAGGTGCCGGAGTCGGCGTACTGCCAGATCGTCTGGGCCGACCAGCCGGCCGGCAGCGTGCCGGGGCCGCTGCTGTAACGGGCCACCCACAGCGGGTTGGTGGCGCCGAAACCGCTGTTGTTGCCGGTGCACGACGTCCACCAGTCGGTGGTGGTGTAGATCGTCGGGTAGCGCCCGGTCCTGGTGCGTACCTCGTTGCTGAAGTCCCGGATCCAGCTCACCATCGCGCTCTGGCTCAGCCCGTAGCAGGTGGCCCCGTACGGGTTGTACTCGATGTCCAGGGCGGGCGGCAGCGTCTTCCCGTCGGCGCTCCAGCCGCCTCCGTGGCCGACGAACCAGTCGGCCTGCGCCGTACCGCTCGAATTGTTCGGCAGCGCGAAGTGGTAGGCGCCGCGGACCAGCCCGGCGTTGTAGGAGCCGCTGTACTGCTGGGAGAAGTTCGGGCTCGTGTACGTGGTGCCTTCGGTGGCCTTGACGTAGGCGAAGGCGGCGCCCTTGCTCTTGACGGACGCCCAGTCGACGTTGCCCTGGTAACCGCTGACGTCGAGACCGGCCGGGCCCGTGCCGACGGCCGCCCGCGCCGCGGCCGACAGCGTTCCCGCGCCCGGGCTCCCGAGCCCCGATCCGGCGTGGTCCTGATCCGGGTGCGTCATACGGGTCGGGGTGCCGCGGCCGTCGGCGGCGGCGGTCGACGCGGAGGCGGTGCCGGGCAGGACCAGCAGGGTCACGGCGGCGGCCAGCAGCCCGGCCGCGCACGCCGTCTTCCGGCCCGAGCCCGTACCGCGGGTGGCTGGCCTGAACCGCGAGGGGGTGGTTGCGGACATGATGCTCCCAGGGGTGTGTGGAGGGGGACACGCTCTGACGCGCTGAGCCGGGGGTGTAGCGGTGCGGTCGTCGGCGGTGGGAGTCGGGGTGGGGGTGCCGGGACTGTGAGCGGCCTGTGAGCCCGGTCGGGGCGGCGTCACCAGAACACGGACAGCACATCAACTCCTCTGCGCGCAGGCTGTGTCGACGCGCGTCAACCTAAGGGACGGATTGACATGGCCGCAACACGTTCCGGCTCTCGGGGCCCGTGCGGGGGACCGCGTAGGCGCTCGGCCAGCGGGGGCCGGCGAGCGGCGCGCGCCGCGTCGGCGACCATGGATCCGTGGACGAGTTCGAGCGGGCGTATGCGGCGGCGGTGGCCTCCGGCGCGGGGGCGACGGCGGAGGAAGCCGCCGTGGACGCGGCGGCGTCGGTGCTGGCCGCCGCGGGTGAGCGGTGGGAGGGCGCGGCCGGGAAGCTGGCCGGGCGGGTGGTGCGGGAGTGCGGGGCGCGCGGGTGGGAGCTTCGGGACCTCGTACGGATGGCGGGGCGGGAACTCGACGCGCGGCACGAGCGGTTGGCGCGGGCCGCGGGGGACGGCGAGGAACCCTTCCTCGCGGAGTTCGCCCGCAGCGAGCGGCTCGACCGCTTCAGTACGGCGACGGCCCTCGTGGAACTGCTCTGCCTGTACGGGCGGCTGCCCCGCATCACCCCCCTGACGCCGGGCACCGCGTCGGCGGCCCCGGCCACCGGCCCGCACTCCAAGATGCTCGCCCGCATCCGGGCGCTGCTGGCGAAGGCCGAGTCCACCGGCTTCCCCGAGGAGGCCGAGGCGCTGTCGGCGAAGGCCCAGCACCTGATGGCCAGGCACAGCATCGACGAGGCGCTGGTCGCGGCCACGGGAGCGCCCGGGGCGCCGGGCCGGGGCCCCGGCGCGTGCCGGATCGGGGTGGACCGCCCGTACGAGGGCGCGAAGGCCCTGCTGCTGGACGCCGTCGCGGCGGCGAACCGCTGCCAGGCGGTGTGGGCGGCCGACTTCGGCTTCTCGACGGTGGTCGGTTTCGCGACCGACCTGGAGGCCGTCGAACTCCTCTACACCTCGCTGCTCGTCCAGGCCGACCACGCCCTGCGCGGCGGCACCTCGCGCTCGCGCGACTTCCGCGAGTCCTTCCTGATCGGTTACGCGGGCCGCGTCCGCGAACGCCTGGCCGCCGCCACCCGGGAGGCCCAGGCCGAGACCGCCACCCCGCCCGCCGACCTGCTGCCCGTCCTCGCCGCCCGCGAGGTCGACGTACGCGACGCGACCCGCCGCATGTTCCCGTCCACCACCACCTCGCGGCTCAAGGGCCGCGACGCCGAGGGCTGGCGCCACGGCGAGGCGGCGGCCGACCGCGCCCGCTTCTGAACCCCGGCCCCACCGCTCGTCCCAGGAGAGCCCGCGCCCGGCCCCCACGGTCGCGCCCCCGTGGACGCCCTCTCACCGCCGGTGACCGCGTACGCTCGCCGTCCGCTCACTGATCGACGGTGTTCAGCCGACGGGGCCTGTCGCCGCGCGCGGCCCCACTCGCTGATCGGCGGTGTTCAGCCGACCGGGCCCGTCGCCGCGCGCGGCCCCACTCGCTGATCGGCGGTGTTCAGCCGACCGGGCCCGTCGCCGCGCGCGGTCCCACCGCCGGTTCGAGGAGCGACAACGTCCGCCGCCGCGCGTCGAGGCCGACGCGAATGCCGACCGGCATCGGCGGATTCGGACCGGCGTGCCCGAACTCGACGTTGCCCAGGACCGGGATGTCACGGTCGCCGAGGACGTCGAGGACCAGCTCGGGCAGGGTCGGGGACGCGCCGGGCTCAAGTCCGCCGATCCCGCCCGGAACGCCCACGACCATGTCCGCCCCGGCGCGGGCACTGCTCGCCGCGGTCGACACCGGGCGCCGCTCAGGACGACCGGCCGCCCCGGCGCGGGGACACCGCGTACGCCACCGCGCCGACCGCCGTCACGCCGAGACCGGCCAGCACCGAGGCCGGGGGGAGGCTCGCGGCCAGCACCGCGCAGCCGGTCAGGCCGACGACCGGAACGGCCGGGTGCGGCCGGCGCTCGTCCGCGCCCAGCCGCAGGGCGCTGGCGTTGGCGACGGCGTAGTAGACGAGGACGCCGAAGGACGAGAAGCCGATCGCCCCGGTCAGATCGGTGGTCGCGGTGAGCGCCACGACCAGGGCGCCGACCGCCGCCTCCGCCCTGACCGGGGTCCCGTGGCGCGGATGGACGGCGGCGAGCGCGTACGGGAAGTGCCGGTCGCGTGCCATCGCCAGGGTGGTACGGGAGACGCCGAGGATCAGCGCCAGCAGGGAGCCGAGGGCGGCCACGGCCGCGCCGACGCGGACCACCGGGGCCAGACCCGGCACCCCGGCCGTACGGACGGCGTCGGTGAGGGGCGCGGCCGAGCGGGCCAGGGCGTCGGGCCCGAGAACGGTCAGCAGGGCGACGGCGACGGCCGCGTAGACCACGAGGGTCACGCCGAGCGCCAGCGGGATCGCGCGGGGGACGGTCCGCGCCGGGTCTTTCACCTCCTCGCCGAGCGTGGCGATCCTGGCGTACCCCGCGAAGGCGAAGAAGAGCAGACCGGCGGCCTGGAGCACGCCGTGCGGGCCGGAGGCGGCACCGTCCCACGCCAGCCGTCCCGCGTCGGCCCGCGTACTGGTCAGGCACGCGGTGACCGCCGCCGCGAGGACCGCGAGGGTCACCGCCACGATCAGCCGGGTCAGCCAGGCGGCCTTCCGTACGCCCAGGCAGTTCACGGCCGTCAGGGCCACCACGGCCGCGACCGCCACCGCGCGGCGGTGCTCGGGCCACGCGTACGCCCCCACCGTCAGCGCCATCGCCGCGCACGAGGCCGTCTTGCCCGCCACGAAGCTCCACCCGGCCAGGTAGCCCCAGAGGGGGCCGAGCCGCTCCGTGCCGTACACATACGTCCCGCCGGAGCGCGGGTGGCGGGCCGCCAGACGCGCCGAGGACGTCGCGTTGCAGTACGCCACGACGGCAGCGACCGCCAGGGCCGCGAGGAGCGCGGTGCCCGCGGCGCGGGCCGCGGGAGCGAACGCCGCGAAGACCCCGGCGCCGACCATCGCCCCGAGGCCGATCACCACGGCGTCCCCCACACCGAGGCGCCGCCTCAACTCTCCCGCCGCCGCACCCGTCACGCCCGCATGCTCCCAGCCCCCTGGCGCCCCCCGCGATCCCCGCCGACCACATTTCCGCCCCTGGCCACGCCGTGTTCACCTCCGGCGGCCGCGGCGGCGGGAGCCGCGAGGACCCGCGCCGGTCAGTGGCGAGCGGCGGGCCCGGCTGCTGCAACTGGCGGGAGGTCGGGGGGCGTCCTGGGGGGAGAGGGCGGGTGGGAACACCGGGGGGTGGCATGGGTCGACGGGTGCCGGACGGGGTGGCGGACTGGCTGCGGGGGAGGGACCCGGCGCCGGGCGGGTCGAGGACGACGGGGCCGAAACCGTGGCTGCGGGCCGACGTACCGGGAGCGTGTCCCGTACCGGACAGGGAGCGCGCCTGGACCGAGCGGTGGCTGCGGTGGTGCGCCGAGGAGTTCGGGCCCGCGACCGCGCACCGCGAGATCGCGCTGCCGGGCTTCGTCCCCGCGGACTTCAGCGGTACGCGGGAGCGGGTCGAGCCGCTGGTGCGGCGGATCGGCGCGGTGATGGGCGCGGACGTCTCCGGCGTCCGTGTGCTGCTGGTGGACTCCCCGGAGCGGGTCCCGGGCAAGAGGCACCAGGTCGGTGAGTACCGCAAGGTGCTCGGCCGGGCGGTGATCGAACTGGACCGCGGTGTGGCCGCGCGGCCTGACGCGTTCGCGGGGCTCGTCGCCCACGAGCTGGCGCACGCCCGGCTGGTCGGCGAGCGGCGGGTGGCCGGGCTGGGCATCTCCCGCGCGGAGGAGGAACGCCTCACCGACCTGGTGACCGTCCACCTCGGCATGGGCGTCCTGACGGCCAACGCCGCGGACGACTACGTGAAGGCGGCCGGGTACTCGGTGGTGCCGGTCGGCGATCTCACCGACCGGATGCTCACCGGCCGCGGGGACGAGCCCTGGTACCGGATGGGGTACCTGAGCCCGGCGGAGTACGGCTACGCCCTCGCCTGCTGGAGCACGGCGCGCGGCGAGACCGACCCGCCCTGGGCCCGGCGGCTGAGGGCGAGCGTGCGGGACGCCTTCGTACGGGGCCTGGCGTACCGGGCCGCGCGCTGAAGGCGCGTCCTGGGAGGGCACCCGCCGTGGGGGGAGGGTGCCCTCGGACCGCCCTGGGCGTAGGGACCCGGAGGGTTGTCGACGCGGGTGACGGGGGGGGCTGGTGGTCAAGACACCTAGACCGTCAGGGGGTCGAGGACCATCGGGCGGACCCGGCCCTCGATCATGGCGCCGAGGCCCTGGACGGCGACGGTGTCGGGGCGGGGGGCGATGTGGACGGGCATGCCGGTGGCCTGGCCGAGCATGAGGTCGAGGCCGGGCATGAGGGCGCTGCCGCCCGCCAGCATGATGCCCCGGTCGGCGAGGTCGGCGACCAGGTCGGGCGGGCAGGCGCGCAGCACGGTGGTGATGGCGTCGAGCACGGAGGTGAGCGGGGTGCGCATCGCGTGGCGCACGCCCTCGGTCTCGACGAGGACGGAGCGGGCGAGGCCGCTGACGACGTCGCGGCCGTGGACCTCGGTGGTGACCGTCCCGCCGGTGCCGGGGGAGCCGAGCATCTGGTGCAGCGGCCGTACCGACTGGCTGGGCAGCATCAACTCGTGGTGGTTGCGCAGGTGCTGCACGACCGCGCGGTCGATGGCGTCACCGCCGACCGGCACCGTCTCCGCGGCCACGATGGACCCCAGCGACAGCACGGCGACCTGCGTCGTACCGGCGCCGCACACCACGATCATCGTGGCCTCGGGGTGCTCGACGGGCAGCCCGCAGCCGACCGCCGCGGCGGTCAGCGTGTCCACCAGCTCGACCTTGCGCGCGCCGAGCCCGTACAGCGTCTCGATGGCCGCGCGCCGCGCGATCGGCTCGCTGCCGTGCGGCATGCACACCGCGGCGCGCAGCACCGGCATGCGCCGCCACCGCTTGCCGAGCTTGTCGCCGAGCACGTGCTTGAGCATGCGCCGCGCCATCTCGATGTCGACGACCGCGCCGCCCGCGACCGGCCTGGCCACCCGGATGTGCCCGGGGGTGCGCCCGGCCATCTGCTCGGCGCGCTCGCCGACCGCGATCAGCGCGCCGGTGCGTACGTCGACCGCGGCCACGCTCGGCTCGTCGGCGACGACGCCGACGTTGCGGACGTAGACGCGGGTACGGGCGGCGCCGATGTCGACGGCGACCGTGCAGCGGCGGAGCTGTTCCAGTGTGGGGCTCGTGTACGTCACAGCCGGCCCCCGGCGCCCGGGGCGGAGGTGCCGTGCCGCCCGCCGTGCGAGCCGCCGTGCGACCCGTGACCGTGCCCGGCCGGTTCGTACGTGGCCAGCGCCCAGATGATGAAGACGTCGATGGCGATCATGACCACGGCCCAGACCGGCTGGTACGGCAGGAACATGAAGTTCGCCACCAGGTTGAGCCCGGCGATCAGGATGCCGCCCCAGCGCGCCCAGGCGGAACCGGCCAGCAGGCCGAAGCCGACGAGGACGGCGACCACGCCGAGCGCCAGGTGGATCCAGCCCCAGGACGTGACGTCGAACTTGTAGACGTAGTCCCGCGTGGAGACGTACACCGAGTTCTTCCTGATGCCGACGATCCCTTCCAGGATCGCCAGCGCGCCGCCGAACACCAGCATCATCCCGGCGAAGACGGTGCCACCGGCGGCCCACGCGGACTCGCGGGGCGTGGGCGGCGGGGGTGTGTACCCCGGCGGGGGCGGCGGGGTGGGCGTCTCCTGGCTCATACGGGCTCCCGAGAGTGCGTCAGCGTCCACGGCGGGACCGAATCCGGCTATGACCCGCCTTAATGACAAAAGGATCTGACGCCCTGTCGGATACGGCGACCGGTGATACGCCGAACGGGGGTGCGGCCGCGCCGAGCGGGTGACGCCGTACGGCCGACCGGGGCGGTGCCGCAGCGCCCGTCGCGGGCCCGGCGCCCCTGACGGGGCGCACCTCGTGCGGCGGGCGCTACCCGGCGGAGCCGTCCGTGTCCTCCAGACGGAACCCCACCTTCAGTCCCACCTGGTAGTGCTCGACCTCGCCGTCCACGATGTGCCCGCGGACCTCGGTGATCTGGAACCAGTCGAGACCGCGCAGCGTTTGCGCGGCCCGCTTGACGCCGTTCCTGACGGCGGCGTCCACGCCTTCGTGCGAGGTGCCGACGATCTCGGTGACCCGATAGGTGTGCTCGGCCATGACGGACCTTTCCTTCGGAGGTCCCTCCACCGTGCCGCAGACGGGCGCGGCCCGCATCACCGCGGGACGCATCCGTCCCGTTCCGTCCCGGACGGCTCCGCCGGGGCATCCCCTTCACCCCGAATCGGGCATATTATCCTCAAGTGGACGATGTGCGGATTGTGACCCCTTGGCCCACCGCCATGATGCGCTGGGTCCCGGCCGCCATGATCGTCGGCGGACTGGTCTTCGACCTCGTCACGCCCAATCCCTACACCGGCGACACGATGCTGGCCGGAGCCTGTGTCCTGGCCGGCGCGATCCAGTCCGCCCGCATCGCGGTCCTCACCTGTCTGGCGTCGCTGGTGGGCGTCTTCGTGCTCACCGTCCACGGCGGCATCATCCGCGAGGGCGTCGGCGTGGCCGAGATCCTGAACGTGGTGCTCTCCGCTGTCATCGGCCTCGCCGTCAACCGGGCGCTGACCCGTTCGGGGCGGCGGCTCGCCACCGTGCGGGACGTCGCCGAGTCGGCCCAGCGCGCCCTGCTGCCCGACCCGCCGCCCCGGATCGGCCCGCTGGCCATAGCCGCCCGGTACGAGGCCGCCCAGAGCGGGGCGCGGATCGGCGGTGATGTCTACGCGGCCGAGCAGACCCGCTACGGCGTACGGCTGCTGATCGGGGACGTGCGCGGCAAGGGGATGGGCGCGGTCGCCAGCGTCGCGGTGCTGCTCGGCGCCTTCCGCGAGGCGGCCGACGAGGAACCCGACCTGCCGGGCCTCGCGCGGCGCCTGGACCGGGCGCTGGACCGGGACCGGGAGCGGCGCGGCGGCGGCAGCGGCGAGGAGTACCTGGAGGGCTTCACCACCGGGCTGCTGGCCGAATTCGTCCACCGCCCCGAGGACCCCGAGGAGGTGTGCGACACCCTGCGGCTGCTCAACCGCGGCCACCCGCCGCCGTACCTGCTCGACGGCGGCACCGTACGTACCCTCGAAGCCGCCGCCCCCGACGTGCCGTTCGGCATGAGCGACCTCGGCGGTGTGCGCACGGTGCCCGAAGAGCTGGCCTTCCCGCCGGGCGCCACACTGCTGCTGGTCACCGACGGCGTGACCGAGACCCGCGACCGCGAAGGCGTCTTCTACGACCCCGAGATCCGGCTCTCCGGCCTCGGCCCGGTGACCGGCCCGCAGCACGCCATCGACGTCCTGCTGCGGGACCTGGTCACCTGGACCGGCGGCGCGCCCGTCGCCGACGACCGCGCGGTGCTGGCGGTGAGCCTCAGCCAGCCGTGAGACCCCCGGACAGCTAGTGGTGGAAGGCGGTCGCCACGTTCTCCGGGCGGTTCAGCGGGTGCGGCTGGCGGCGCAGCTCCGGCAGCAGGCGGCCCAGGTCCTCCATCAGCAGGTCCGCCAGGTCCTCGGAGAAGCCGTTGCGGCAGACGATGCGCAGCACCGCGAGATCGGTGCGGTCGGCCGGATAGGTGTACGCCGGGACCAGCCAGCCGCGTTCGCGCAGCCGCCGCGACACGTCGAAGACGTCGTAGTTCTCCACCCCCGGCGCGGTGGTGAAGGCGAAGACCGGCAACTGGTCACCCGCGCTGACCAGCGTGAAGTCCTCCAGCTTCGCGATCCGCGCCGCCAGCGACATCGCCACGTCCCGGCTGGCCTGCTGCACCGCGCGGTAGCCGTCCCAGCCCAGCCGCAGGAAGGAGTAGTACTGCGCCACGACCTGCGCGCCCGGCCGCGAGAAGTTCAGCGCGAAGGTCGGCATGTCACCGCCGAGGTAGTTCACCCGGAAGACCAGCTCCTCCGGCAGCGCCTCCGTGTCCCGCCACAGGGCCCAGCCCACGCCCGGGTACACCAGGCCGTACTTGTGGCCCGAGGTGTTGATCGACGCCACCCGCGGCAGCCGGAAGTCCCACACCAGGTCCTCGTCGAGGAACGGCGCGATCATGGCGCCGGACGCGCCGTCGACATGCACCGGGATGTGCGTACCGGTCCGCTCCTCGTACGCGTCCAGCGCCGCGCAGATCTCCGCGACCGGCTCGTACGACCCGTCGAAGGTCGAGCCCAGCACGGCCACCACACCGATGGTGTTCTCGTCGCACAGGGCGAGCGCCGACTCCGCGTCCAGGTGCAGCCGGTCGCCCTCCATCGGCGCCAGCCGCGCCTCGACCTCCCAGAAGGCGCAGAACTTCTCCCAGCACACCTGCACGTTCGCGCCCATCACCAGATTGGGCCGCGCGGTCGCCGGATAGCCGGGCGTGCGCCGCATCCAGCGGCGCTTGAGCGCCATCCCCGCGAGCATGCACGCCTCGGACGAGCCGGTGGTCGAACAGCCCACCACCGAGCTGGGGTCCGGCGCGTTCCACAGGTCGGCGAGGATCGCCACGCAGCGGCGCTCCAGCTCCGCCGTACGCGGGTACTCGTCCTTGTCGATCATGTTCTTGTCGGCGCACTCCGCCATCAGCACACTGGCCTGCGGCTCCATCCACGTCGTGACGAACGTCGCCAGATTCAGCCGCGAATTGCCGTCCAGCATCAGCTCGTCGTGCACGATCTGGTACGCGGTGTGCGGCGGCATGGGTCCGTCCGCCAGCTTGTGCTTGGGCGGAGCCGTCATCCGGCCGTCGACCGGGTCCGCCTCACCGAAGAACGGGTTGACGGCGATGTTGCGGGCGGAGTCCGTGCCTTTGTGCAGTGACATGTCAGCCTTCCGTGGCGAGCCCGGCAGCGCGTGCGCGGGCGTCTTTCCCGACCCGCCCAGCCTGCACCCGCCCGCCGCCCCGCGCCCGCTCCCGCCCCGGAACTTCCCCCAGGAGACTGGGCCGGGCGTCCGGCTCAGGACTCGGTGAGCACGAGCCACTTCCTGCCGTCGATCAGCTCACGGACGGCGTCCAGGTGACCCGCGTGGCAGGCCGTCTCCACCGTGACGTGCAGGATCGCCTCGCGCAGGTCCCGAATGCCGCCGTCGGGCCCGAAGAGTTCGGTCGGCCACCAGGCCGGGGCGGCGCTCGGCGCCGTCGAGGTGATCACGGCGTCCGCGAGCGCCGTCTCCTGGCGGTAGAGGTCGAGCACGCCCTTGGCCGAAACCTCCGGGCCCACCTTCCAGGCGTCGTCGGGGCCGGTCAGCGCCGCGTCGATCACGGCCTTCTCCCCGGCCACCACCCCGCGGAACCAGAAGCGCTCCACGTCCAGCGCGAGGTGCCGCACCAGCCCCGCGCAGCTCCACCCCGACGGCAGCACCGGCCGGTGCAGCGCCTCCTCGTCCAGCCCCTCCAGAATCCCCAGCACGTGACGCCGCTGGGCGTCCAGGTACGACAGCAGCATCGTGGTCTCGGGGTCCGGGGACGAGGTGTCCTGCATGGCATCCTCCTTGAGGTCGGCGACGCCCAGCATTCCACCGGGGTACGACAAGAGACCCCGGACCGGGCGCCGCCCCTCAGGTGCCCCGGACCCCATGCGCCCCGCGCGGCGGCTACTCGCGGGCGAGGACCACGGCGGTGCCGTACGCGCAGACCTCGGTGCCGAGGTCCGCGGCGTCGGTGACGTCGAAGCGCATCATGAGGACGGCGTTGGCGCCGCGCGCCTTGGCCTGTTCGACGAGGCGCTCCATGGCCTGGTTACGGGTCTGCACCAGCGTCTTCGTCAGGCCCTTGAGCTCGCCGCCGATCATGGACTTCAGCCCGGCGCCGATCTGACTGCCCAGGTGTCGCGAGCGGACGGTGAGGCCGAAGACCTCACCGATGACCCGCTCGACCCGGAAGCCGGGCACGTCGTTCGTCGTGACGACAATGATCTCGGCGCCCTGCTCCTGGCCGCCGCCGTACTCTTCGATTCCCATATCGGCAGCCTGCCCCGCACCTCCCCGCTCCGCACCCGCGAATACGCCGACGCGGCTATTCCAGGCGGGGGGCCTGGACCGGGGCGGGACAGATGCGCTGGCCCTCGTGGTCGAAGACGTACAGGTGGGCGAGGTCCACCAGCAGGGGCACGCGGTCACCGCGGCGGACGCGGATGTCGGGGCCGGTGCGGACCACGAGGTCGCCGGTCTGGGTCTCGGGCGCGCCCAGGGGGCGGTCCATCACCGTCACCGGAGCGCGGCCGGGCGCGTGGTTCGGCCGCGGCGGGACGCCGCCGCCGTTGGAGCCGCCGTCCCGCGCCGGCACCGACGCCTGGATGCGCCGCGCGGCCTTCTGCGCGAGCTTGCCGAGGCTGGTGCCCGAGCCGTTCGCCGCGCGCCGGGTGCCCGAGCGGGACGGCGCCTGCGCGGGCCGCGGGGCCTCCAGTTCGGGGACGACGGCGGGCCGCGACCCGGTGTTGAGGTGCACCAGCGATTCGTGGCCCTGGTACTCCACGTGCTCGACGATCCCGCTCAGCACGACCTCGCCCGCGTGCGCCTGGCTCGGCTGCGCGATGCGTACGGCCTCCGAGCGCAGCCCGACGATGATGCGGCGCCCCTGCTGGATGCGGAGCATCTGGTGGTCGAGGCTGAGCGGTTCCGGCATGCCGAGCCGCTGGCGGCCGAAGTCGATCCACATGCCGCCGCCGAGCGGCGCCAGGACCGTCGCCTGGAGGAGATTGATCCGGGGCGTGCCGACGAAAGCGGCGACGAACACGTTCTCCGGCAGGTGATACGCCTCACGCGGCGTGCTGATCTGCTGGAGGACACCGCTGCGCATGATCGCGACGCGGTCGCCCAGCGACATGGCCTCGGCCTGGTCGTGCGTCACGTACACCGTCGTGACGCCCATGCCGTGGGTCAGCCGGGCGATCTCGGCGCGCAGGTGCGCGCGCAGCTTCGCGTCCAGGTTGGACAGCGGCTCGTCCATGAGGAAGACCGAGGGGTGCCGGGAGATCGCCCGGCCCATCGCGACCCGCTGCCGCTCGCCGCCGGAGAGCTGTCCGGGGTAGCGGTCCAGGATCTCCTCGATGCCGAGGATGCGGGCGGTCTCGTCGACCCGGGGCCCGTGCTCCTCACCGGGCATCTCGAAGCGCAGCGGGAAGCCGATGTTCTCCCGGCTGGTCATGCTGGGGTACAGCGCGAAGTTCTGGAACACCATCGCCATCCGGCGGTCGCCGGGTGCGAGGTCGTTGGAGTACTCCCCGTCGAGCAGCAGCTCGCCGGTGGTGATGTCCTCCAGACCCGCGATCATGCGCAGGACCGTGGACTTGCCGCAGCCGGACGGGCCGAGCAGCACCAGGAACTCTCCGGGTGCGATGTCGAGCGAGAACCGGTCCACAGCAGGCGACGGCTGCTTCGGGTAGTACTTGGAAACTTCGTGCAGTGCGATGGCGCGAGTCATAACGGGAGCCGCCAGGTGGTCGGACGCGGTGACGGGGCACGTGGGGGGAGAGATGCCAGACTTGCGAAACTTAGGGTGGTGCGTGGATGACGCTGCGGAGAAGGTAGTGCACCAACCGCAGGTTGCGGAACGTTTGTATCAACACTGGATTGATAGTTTTGGTCCGTGACGACCATCGCGCTCGGCCCGAGCTGGCTCGACCCGGACCATCTGATCAACACGTACGGCCTGTGGGGCGTACTGCTGATCGTGTTCGCCGAGTCCGGGCTCCTCATCGGCTTCTTCCTGCCCGGAGACTCACTGCTGTTCACGACCGGTCTGCTGGTGGCGACCGGCACGCTGCACCAGCCGCTCGCGCTGGTGGCCGCGCTGATCGCGGTGGCGGCGGTGCTCGGCGAACAGGCGGGATATCTGTTCGGCCGCAAGGTCGGACCCTCGCTGTTCCGCAGGCCCGACTCACGCTTGTTCAAGATGGAGAATATCGAGAAGGCACATGCCTTTTTCGAGCGCCACGGACCCAAGGCGATCGTGATGGCCTGCTTCGTGCCCATCGTACGAACGTTCACCCCAATCGTCGCAGGCGTCAGCCGAATGAACTACCGCACCTTTGTCACCTTCAACCTCATCGGCGCGACACTGTGGGGTGCGGGTGTCACCGTACTCGGATACTGGCTCGGCCAGATCGAATTCGTGCACAAGAACATCGAAGCGATGCTCGTCCTGGTCGTGCTGCTCTCGGTGGTGCCGATCGGCATCGAATACCTGCGGTCGCGCGGCAAGGCGAAAAAGGAGGCCGTGATTCCGGGTGCGGGCGCCGGTGCGGGCCCGGCGGCGGGCGGCCCCGAGCCGGTTCCCGCCGCGCCGCGCACCCCCGGCCGGCACCGCGCGCAAAAGCGCTGACCTGCGGGAACCGACGCCGTAACGGGGGAACGGGGGCGTCGGCGGGATTCCCGTGATTCACAGGATTCACAGAAACGCGGATTGCGGAAAGGAGAGCACGACCGGTGTCCGACGACGGAAAACCTGAGTCGGACGAGGTCCGCTCCGAATTCACACCCCCCACAGGCACCACATTCCCCCCGGTCGTCACGGGCAGCGCATTCGCCCCGCCCGGCGGAACGGCGGGAACAGCGGGAACAGCGGGAACGCCCGGAGCAACAGGAGCACCGGGAACAGCCGGAGCTTCCGGAACAACGGGTACGACGGGCCCGACAAGCCTCACCGGCACCACCGGGAGCATTCCGATGGTCGTCCTGCCGCCCACCGACGCGCGGTGGCAGGACCGGATGCGGGCCATGGTCCGCATCCCCGTCACCGAGCGCCCCGCACCCGAGACCCCCGCGGACCGCCAGGAAACCGCGCACCTGGTCCCCGTACCGCGCGTCCTCGACCTGACCCTGCGCATCGGCGAACTGCTGCTCGCGGGCGGCGAGGGCGCCGAGGACGTCGAGGCGGCGATGCTCGGCGTCAGCTACGCGTACGGACTGGCCCGCGTCGAGCCGAACGTCACCTTCACGCTGCTGGGCATCTCCTTCCAGCCCTCGCTCACCGACCCGCCGCTGACCATGAGCCGCACGGTGCGCCGCCGCGGCACCGACTACACCCGGCTCGCCGCGGTCTTCCAGCTCGTCGAGGAGATCACCGCGCACGAGGCGACGCTGGAGGACGCGTACCGCCGGCTCGCCGAGATCCGCCGCAACCGGCACCCGTACAGCTCCTGGGCGCTCACCGGCGCCGCGGGGCTGCTCGCGGGCGCGGCCAGCGTCCTGGTCGGCGGCGGCCCGGTCATCTTCGCCGCCGCCGCGCTGGCCGCGATGCTCGGCGACCGGCTCGCGTGGCTGCTCGCCGGGCGCGGGCTGCCGGAGTTCTACCAGTTCGCGGCGGCGGCGATGCCCGCAGCCGCGATGGGCGTCCTCATCGACCGGTACGCGCACTGGATCCCCGGCGCCAACGGCGTCCAGGCGTCGGCGGTGATCACCGGCGGGCTCTTCGCGCTGCTGCCGGGCCGCGCGCTGGTCGCCGCCGTCCAGGACGGCCTCACCGGCTTCTACATCACCGCCTCGGCCCGGCTGCTGGAGGTGATGTACCTCGTCGTCGGCATCGTCATCGGCGTCACCGTCATCCTCTACGCGGGCTTCACCACCCTCGGCGCCGACCTCAACCCCGACCAGGCGCTGCGCGCGTACGACCACCCGTGGGTGCAGCTGCTGGCCGCGATGGTGCTGACCCTCGCCTTCGCGGTGCTGCTCCAGTGCGAGCGCGGCGTCCTGCCGCTGGTCACCCTCAACGGCGGCATCGCCTGGACGGTCTACGGCGTCCTGCACCAGCAGGCGGGCGGCAACCAGGTCGCGGCCACCGCCGCCGCGGCCGGACTCGTCGGCCTCTTCGGCCAGTTGATGGCCCGCTACCGGTACGTGTCCGTGCTGCCGTACGTCACCGCCGCCATCGGCCCGCTGCTGCCCGGATCCGCCACGTACTTCGGGCTGCTCGCCCTCACCAACAACCACTCCGACCAGGCGTTCACCCTGCTCACCCGGGCCGCCGCCCTCGCCCTGGCCATCGCCATCGGCGTCAACCTCGGCGGCGAGCTGGCCCGCCTGGTCCTCAAGCCGCCGGGCCCCGCCGCCCCGCGCGGCGCGGCCAAACGCACCCGCGGCTTCTGACCCCGCTCGGGCACGAAAACGCCGGGCGGCCGACACGTCGCTGATGACGTGTCGGCCGCCCGGCGTTCAGGTGCGGCGGGGCTTCAGTGGCCCGGGCCCTGCTCCTTCAGACGGCGGAAGGACTCCTCGATCTCCGTCTCGGCCTCGGTGCGGCCGACCCAGTTGGCGCCCTCGACGGACTTGCCGGGCTCGAGGTCCTTGTAGACCTCGAAGAAGTGCTGGATCTCCAGCCGGTCGAACTCGCTGACGTGGTGAATGTCACGCAGGTGCTCCACACGCGGGTCCGACGCGGGCACGCACAGCACCTTGTCGTCGCCGCCGGCCTCGTCCGTCATGCGGAACATGCCGATCGCCCGGCACGTGATGAGGCAGCCGGGGAAGGTCGGCTCGTCCAGGATGACCAGCGCGTCCAGCGGGTCGCCGTCCTGGCCGAGGGTGTTCTCGATGAAGCCGTAGTCGGCCGGGTAACTGGTCGAGGTGAAGAGCCTGCGGTCCAGGCGGATACGACCGGTCTCGTGGTCCACCTCGTACTTGTTCCGCGAACCCTTCGGGATCTCGATCGTGACGTCGAACTCCAAGGCCCTACTCCTCCATGATCAGCGCATACTGCGGGTGATTAAGTGTCTCCCACGCATGTGGGTGGTCGCGAAAGGGGCTGGTCGGGGGTGCCGCACGGCAAGACGTGGCAGGTCGTGGCGGGGTCGGCCGCGATAGGTCTGGCGGTGGCGGCCGGGGCGGTGGCCGCGGCAGGCCCGTGGGACGCAGGCCAGCGTACGGCCGAGCGCGAGCACGCGGCCGGCCGGGACCACGTCGTGGCCTCGGGACCGCGCACCGCCATGCCCACGCCCCGGATCACCCCGCCCGCGCCGTCCGCCGCCCCCGTACTGGCCCCGGTGCCCGCCGCCGCGCCCGGTACGGGCAAGGGCTCGTCCGCCGGTACGCCGCCGGACCCGGCCGCCCTCAAGGCCCTCCTCGACCCGCTGATGGACGCCGACGGGCTCGGCACCGTACGCACCGGGACCGTCATCGACGTGGCCACCGGGACCGTCGTGTACGACCACCGGGCCGGTACGCCGTCCACCCCCGCCTCCACCACCAAGCTCGCCACCGCGACGGCCGCGCTCGGCACGCTCGGGCCCGGCCGCCGCCTCACCACGACCGTGGTGGTCACCGCGGCCGGCCGGGTCGTCCTGGTCGGCGGCGGCGACCCGACCCTCGAACTCGGCGGGCTCGCCGACGACACCGCCGCCGCGCTCAAGGCGCGCGGCACCACGTCCGTACGGCTCGGCTACGACACGTCCCTGTTCAGCGGCACCGCGCTCCACCCCATCGGGCCCAACGAGAACCTCGCGCCGGTCACCGCGCTCATGGTCCGCGAGGGGCGGCTCGACCACAGTTCGAGCGGGCCCGCGCAGCGCGCCGACGATCCGGCCGAGTCGGCCGCCGACGCCTTCGCGGACCTGCTGCGGGAGCGGGGGATCAGGGTCAAGGGCGAGGCGGCGCCCGCCGGCGGGCACGGGGGTACGCGGCTGGCGGCCCATCAGTCCGCGCCGCTGTCGGAGCTGGTGGAGCGGATGCTGACCGACAGCGACAACGACGTGGCCGAGGCGCTGGCCCGGCATGTGGCCCGCGCGCTCGGGCGGCCCGCCAGTTTCGCCGGGGCGGCGAGCGCCATTCCCGACGCCCTGCGGCGGCTCGGGGTGCCGCTCGCCGGCGCCGCCTTCCACGACGGGAGCGGACTCGACGGGGACGACGCGCTGTCGGCCACCACGCTGGCCCGGATTCTCGCGCTCGCGGCGAGTCCCGCGCATCCCGAGATGCGGTCGGTCCTGACCGGGCTGCCGGTCGCCGGTTTCACCGGCACGCTCGCCGACCGCTTCCGGGGCGGTGGGGGCGCCGGGGTGGTCCACGCCAAGACCGGGACGCTCACCGGGACCAACACGATCGCCGGCACCGCCGTGTCCCCCGCGGGGCGCCTCCTCGCCTTCGCGTTCCTCACCCACGGCACGGATTCGCCTGGCGGCGCGCAGAAAGCCCTCGACCACCTGGCCGCCGCCCTCACCACCCACCCCTAGCCCGCACCCCCGATGTCCTCAATCGCCGGACGGGCTCGATGAAACGGGCGCGGGCCACGGGCCGGTGTCCTCAATCGCCGGACGGGCTGAAACATTGCTTCCGGCGAGTCCGCCAGGCGCTGGCTTTGTCCTCAATCGCCGGACGGGCTCGAAGAAACGGGGTTGGGGCACTGGCCGGTGTCCTCAATCGCCGGTCGGGCTGAAACATTGCTTCCGGCGAGTCCGCCAGGCGCTGGCGTCGGCATTGAACGACGTCTCCGGGTGGGGTGCCCCCCGGCAGGGGGAAGGGCGGGTGGGTGGGGGGAACAGCCCCGCCGGCGTTTGAGGCGGCGTTAGCCGGAGGGGCTGAAGCCGTATTTCGGGGGGCGGCCGGAGGGGGAACCTGTTGGTGGGGGAGCCCAAAGGGGGAGCGGCAACGTACCGTGAAGGCATGACGAGCATCGGTGGAAGCGAGATGGTCGACTGGAACCTCGCCGTGGCGACCGCGCAGCGGTTGACGCGGCCGGGGCCTGAGGTGAGCCGGGACGAGGCTCGGGCCATCGTGGCGGAGCTGCGGGCGCACGCGCAGGAGTCGGAGGCGCACGTCAGGGAGTTCACCCGGATGTACGGGGACGCGGAGGTGCCACCGCACGGCACCCCGGTGCTCATCGTGGACCGGGCGGGCTGGGTGAAGGCCAACGTGGCCGGGTTCCGGGAGGTGATGAAGCCCCTGCTCGGAAAGATGCAGGCGCGCCGCCCCGGCGGCCCCGGCGGAGTCGTGCTCGGCACGGTCGGCGGCAAGGTGACCGGCGTCGAGGTCGGCATGCTGCTGAGCTTCCTGTCCTCGCGGGTGCTCGGCCAGTACGAGACCTTCGCGCCGCCGAGCCGCGACATGCCCGCGGGACCGGTCAAGCCGGGCCCCGGCGAATCCCGCGCCGGACGGCTGCTGCTGGTCGCGCCGAACATCGTGCACGTCGAGCGCGAGCTGGACGTCGACCCGCACGACTTCCGCCTGTGGGTGTGCCTGCACGAGGAGACGCACCGCACCCAGTTCTCCGCGGTGCCGTGGCTGCGCGACCACATCGAGGGCGAGATCCAGGCGTTCCTCGGCGAGACCGAACTGGACGCCTCGACGGTGATCGAGCGGGTCAGGGAGGCCGTGCAGTCCTTCACCGGCTCCGGCGGCGGCAAGGAAGAAGACGCCGACAAGGACCGGGACGAGGACCGCAGCCTGGTCGACCTGGTGCAGACCCCCTCCCAGCGGGAGATCCTGGCCCGGCTGACCGCCGTGATGTCGCT
Source organism: Streptomyces sp. NPDC008317 (assembly GCF_042955955.1). Taxonomy (NCBI): domain Bacteria; kingdom Bacillati; phylum Actinomycetota; class Actinomycetes; order Kitasatosporales; family Streptomycetaceae; genus Streptomyces; species Streptomyces sp. NPDC008317. The sequence goes on along the minus strand of NZ_JBIBFQ010000006.1, from coordinate 460,591 downwards.
GCTCGAAGGCCACGCGGACTTCGTGATGGACGGCGTGGGGCCCGAGGTCGTGGCGACCGTCGCCGAGATCCGGGAGAAGTTCAGCCAGCGCAGGGCCAGCGGCGCGGGCCGCCTGGACCAGGCGCTGCGCAAGCTCCTCGGCCTGGACGCCAAGCTCCGCCAGTACCGCGACGGCGAGCGCTTCGTCCGGGCGGTCGTCGACGAGGTCGGCATGGACGGCTTCAACCGGGTGTGGACCTCGCCCAACACGCTGCCCACCAAAGCGGAGATCGCCAAACCCGCCGAGTGGGTCGCGCGGGTGCACAGCCGTAGCGAATCGTGAGGGCGTAACCGCTCATGAAGGCCGTGTCCGCCCTCGGGTTCACCCGTCCGAGGGACCGTAGGCGCAGGGTAGCGCGTGCGATGCTCGGGTAAGCCCCGAGCTTCTGTCACCATCTGGATACCCTGCGTCACTTCGGCGCTTTCCCCATAGCCTCCTCAGGAGGGAAACCGGACATGGGACCCCACCCCACGGTCGCGGCGATACGCCTGGCGGTCCGCCGCGTCCTGCACGACGTCCTCACCGCGTCCACCGACCCGCACCCGTTGGTGCTCGCCGCGTGCAGCGGCGGAGCCGACTCCATGGCGCTGGCCGCCGCCCTCGCTTTCGAAGCACCCCGGCTCGGCGTGCGCGCCGGAGCCGTCACCGTCGACCACGGCCTCCAGGCGGGCTCCGCCGGCCGCGCCCAAGAGGTCGCCGGGCGGCTGCGCGGCCTCGGCCTCGACCCGGTCGACGCGATCGGCGTCACCGTCGGCCGCCAGGGCGGTCCCGAAGCCGCCGCCAGAGACGCCCGGTACGCGGCGCTCGACTCCGCCGCCGAATCGCACGGCGCCGCCGCCGTCCTGCTCGGCCACACACGTGACGACCAGGCAGAAACGGTGCTCCTGGGCCTCGCCCGCGGCTCCGGCACCCGCTCGCTGGCCGGAATGGCCGCGGTCTCCGGTACCGGCGGCCGCTACCGGCGCCCCTTCCTGCTGCTGGACCGCGACACCGTACGCAAGGGCTGTCTCGCCCAGGGCATCACCGTGTGGGAGGACCCGCACAACCACGACCCCGCGTACACCCGCTCCCGCGTCAGACACGAAGCCCTGCCCGTCCTGGAGAAGTCCCTCGGCAAAGGCGTCGTCGAGGCGCTGGCCCGCACCGCGCAGCTCTCCAGGGACGACGCCGACGCGCTGGACCAGTGGGCCGCGGACGCCGAGGCCGACGCGGCGGGCGACGACGGCAGCCTGGACGCGCTGCGGCTGCACGGCCTGCCCGCCGCCGTACGCCGCCGCGTCCTGCGCCGCGCCGCCATCGCCGCCGGCTCGCCCCCCGGCTTCCTCTTCGCCCGGCACATCGAGGAGGTCGACCGGCTGGTCACCGGCTGGCACGGACAGAAAGCCCTCAACCTGCCGGGCGGCGTCGCCGTTCTCAGGGCCAATGGCAGACTGGTGTTCTCGCCGTCGTAGAGCTGCCGTCGCCCAGCGACCCGGGAGCCGACTACTTGAGGGACATACCGCGCAGTGAACGAGAACGACATGGGCGCCGATCTTGAGAAAGTGCTCATCTCCAAGCCAGAGATCGACGCGAAGCTCAGCGAGCTCGCCGCGCAGATCGACCGGGACTACGCGGGCAAGGACCTGCTGATCGTCGGTGTCCTCAAGGGCGCCGTGATGGTGATGGCGGACCTCGCACGGGCGCTGTCGAGCAACGTGACGATGGACTGGATGGCGGTGTCCTCCTACGGCGCCGGCACCAAGTCCTCGGGTGTGGTGCGCATCCTCAAGGACCTGGACACCGACATCGCGGGCCGTGACGTCCTGATCGTCGAGGACATCATCGACTCCGGGCTGACGCTGTCCTGGCTGATCAGCAACCTGGGCTCGCGCGGCCCCGCCTCCCTGGAGGTCTGCACGCTGCTGCGCAAGCCCGAGGCGGCCAAGGTCCAGCTCGACGTGAAGTACACCGGGTTCGACATCCCCAACGAGTTCGTGGTCGGATACGGCCTGGACTATGCGGAGAAGTACCGCAATCTCCCGTTCGTGGGCACACTCGCCCCGCACGTATACGGTGGCTGACTCCCGTCGGCCCGCCGCCGGCGGTCCGGCGCGGCACAGTCATGACGTCGGCCACACCCCGTTCGGCCCCGGGAACCCCAGTCGGTTTCCCGCCGTTGGAGCAGGGGAAGGCGGGATTGTTAACGGTCGGCGGCAACCTCGGGTGACAATGCTGGGGTACCGTCCGAAGGTCGGGTCATACACCGGCATGCACGCGCGGCCAGCAGGCGGCGGTGCCTCACTGTGGCAGGAGGGACGGGGCGACTTCGCCCCGCATGGATGGACGTGAAGCGCTATTTCCGTGGGCCAGTCATGTGGATCGTGCTGGCTGTCCTCGCCGTGGTCGTGTTGATGCAGGTCGTCGGGTCCGGCGGCGGCTACAAGACGGTGGATACCGGCGAGGTTCTACATGCGATCGAATCAAACCAGGCCAAGTCCGCCGAGCTGACGACAGGCGACGACAACTCCATCAAGATCCAGCTCAGGGACGGATCCAAGGTCGAGGGCAGTTCCAAGGTCCGCGCCAGCTACATCGGCAACCAGGGCTCGGCCATCGCCGCGGAGCTGCAGAACATCGTCGACGGCAAGGTGAAGGGGACCACCCTTCCCGACGGTTACACCGTCTCGCCGTCGAAGCAGAACGCTTTCGTCGGCATTCTGCTGTCGCTGCTCCCGTTCGTCCTCATCGTCGTGGTCTTCCTGTTCCTGATGAACCAGATGCAGGGCGGCGGCTCGCGCGTCATGCAGTTCGGCAAGTCCAAGGCGAAGCTGATCACCAAGGACACGCCGAAGACGACGTTCTCCGACGTGGCCGGTTGCGACGAGGCGGTGGAGGAGCTCCAGGAGATCAAGGAATTCCTCCAGGAGCCCGCGAAGTTCCAGGCCGTCGGCGCCAAGATCCCCAAGGGCGTGCTGCTGTACGGCCGTCCGGGTACCGGCAAGACCCTGCTGGCCCGCGCTGTCGCGGGTGAGGCGGGCGTGCCGTTCTACTCGATCTCCGGCTCCGACTTCGTCGAGATGTTCGTGGGTGTCGGCGCCAGCCGCGTCCGCGACCTGTTCGAGCAGGCCAAGGCGAACGCCCCGGCCATCGTCTTCGTCGACGAGATCGACGCCGTCGGCCGGCACCGCGGTGCGGGTCTGGGCGGCGGTCACGACGAGCGCGAGCAGACCCTCAACCAGCTCCTGGTCGAGATGGACGGCTTCGACGTGAAGGGCGGCGTGATCCTCATCGCCGCCACGAACCGGCCCGACATCCTGGACCCGGCGCTGCTGCGTCCCGGCCGTTTCGACCGGCAGATCGCGGTCGACCCGCCGGACCTCCAGGGGCGCGTGGAGATCCTCAGCGTGCACCAGAAGGGCAAGCCGGTCGCACCGGACGTCGACCTCATGGCCGTCGCCCGCCGCACCCCCGGCTTCACCGGCGCCGACCTGAGCAATGTGCTCAACGAGGCGGCGCTGCTGACCGCGCGCAGCAACAAGAAGGTCATCGACAACGCCACGCTGGACGAGGCGATCGACCGCGTCGTGGCCGGTCCGCAGAAGCGCACCCGGATCATGTCGGACAAGGAGAAGAAGATCACCGCGTACCACGAGGGCGGACACGCCCTGGTCGCGGCGGCCTCGCCGAACTCCGACCCGGTCCACAAGGTGACGATCCTGTCCCGCGGCCGCGCGCTGGGCTACACGATGGTGCTGCCCGACGAGGACAAGTACTCCACGACGCGCAACGAGATGCTCGACCAGCTCGCCTACATGATGGGCGGCCGGGCGGCGGAGGAACTGGTCTTCCACGACCCGACCACCGGCGCGTCGAACGACATCGAGAAGGCCACCGCGACCGCCCGTGCCATGGTCACGCAGTACGGCATGACCGAGCGGCTGGGCGCGATCAAGTTCGGTTCCAGCGACTCGGAGCCGTTCCTCGGCCGTGAGATGGGTCACCAGCGCGACTACTCGGAAGAGGTCGCCGGGCTGGTGGACGAGGAAGTCAAGAAGCTCATCGAGACGGCGCACAACGAGGCGTGGGAGATCCTGGTCGAGAACCGGGACGTCCTGGACAACCTCGTTCTGAACCTGCTGGAGAAGGAGACCCTGAACAAGGAGCAGATCGCCGAGATCTTCGCTCCGATCGTCAGGCGTCCCCCGCGTCCGGCCTGGACGGGCTCCGCCCGTCGTACGCCGTCCACCCGCCCGCCGGTGCTCTCTCCCAAGGAGCTGGCACTGACCAACGGCTCGCAGCCGGCCAACGGCATCACGACGGGTTCGGTCAGCACGACCAAGCCCGTCGCGGAGCCGGTCGACCGTCCCGAGGACGGCACGCCGGAGAGCTGACCGGCGCGAGCCGGTCAGGCACGAGAACAGGCAGTCCGGGCCGGACCCGGAATGCAGGCAGTGGCCCCAGGGTTTTAACCTTGGGGCCATTGCCGTTTTTGGGCCAGCTTTCCCACTTCGCCGAACTTCGGAGGAACGAGGCATCATGACCGACCCCGTGACGATCGACGGCGAGGGTTCGATCGGCGAGTTCGACGAGAAGCGGGCCGAGGCCGCGGTGCGCGAGCTGCTGTACGCGGTCGGCGAGGACCCCGACCGGGAGGGCCTGCGGGAGACCCCGGCGCGGGTGGCGCGCGCGTACAAGGAGATATTCGCCGGGCTCTGGCAGACGCCGGAGGACGTGCTGACCACCACCTTCGACCTCGGGCACGACGAGATGGTGCTGGTGAAGGACATCGAGGTGATGTCGTCCTGCGAGCACCACCTGGTGCCGTTCGTCGGCGTCGCGCACGTCGGCTACATCCCGGCCGTCAGCGGCAAGATCACCGGCCTGTCCAAGCTGGCCCGGCTGGTCGACGTATACGCCCGCCGCCCGCAGGTGCAGGAGCGGCTGACCACGCAGGTCGCCGACGCCCTGATGCGCATCCTGGAACCGCGCGGGGTGATCGTGGTCATCGAGTGCGAGCACATGTGCATGACGATGCGCGGGGTCCGCAAGCAGGGCGCGAAGACCATCACCTCCGCCGTACGCGGCCAGCTCCGCGACCCCGCGACCCGCGCGGAGGCGATGAGCCTGATCCTCGGGCGCGGCTGACCGGGCACGCGGCTGACCGGGCACGGGCTGCCTCCGGGCACTGGCCTGCTCGGGCAGGGGCCTGGCGGCCCCGGTAGGCACGGTGCGGTACCGGGCCGCCGTAGCCGTTACGTAGACGCGCCGTAGCTGTCACAGTTGCGTTGCCCGCGAAGGAACCCACAGACAGGGTTTCGCGTCCTACTGGGCGCCACTCACTCGCTCGTACTGGACCCTGGTGAAGCATGTCCGCTGACCGTGCCTGTGCCCCGCGTTCGCGCCGCTGGCGGCTGCGACCCTCCGCCGTCCCGGGGATCATCGGCAGCGCCGCCGCGGTCATCGGGCTGCTGGACGTGGTCTCCGCGGTCTTCCCGGCCTTCCGCAACGGCCGGATGCACCACATGGCCGCGGTCTTCCCCGGCACCGTCAGCTCGCTCGCCGCCGCCACCGCGGTCGTCACCGGCGTCCTGCTGCTGATGCTCGCGCACGCGCTTAAGCGCGGGAAGGTCCGCGCCTGGTGGGCGGCCGTCGTGCTGCTGCCGGTCGGCGCGGCCACCCAGCTCGTCTACCGGCACTCGATCTTCGGGGCCCTGGTCTCGCTCGGCCTGCTGTGGGTGCTGATCTCCTACCGCGACGAGTTCACCGCGCTGTCCGACCCGCGCACCCGCTGGCGGGCCCTGCTGAACTTCGTCGGCCTCAGCACCGTCGCCTTCTCCCTCGGCCTGGTCATCACCAGCGCCCACCCGTCCTCCGAGCGCGGCAACCCCGGCTTCCTCGACCGCTGCGAGCACGTCCTGCTCGGCCTGTTCGGCTTCGAGGGACCCGTCACGTACACCAGCGACCGGGTCAACGACCTGGTCGGCTACTCGCTGGGCGGCCTCGGCCTGCTCATCGCGATCTCCACCGCCTTCCTCGCGCTGCGCCCCGGACGCCCGGTCGCCGAGCTGAGCGAGGCCGACGAGGACCGGCTGCGCGCCCTGCTGGCCCGGCACGGCGCCCGCGACTCGCTCGGCCACTTCGCGCTGCGCCGCGACAAGTCCGTGGTCTTCTCGCCCAGCGGCAAGGCCGCCGTCTGCTACCGCGTGGTGTCCGGCGTCATGCTCGCCAGCGGCGACCCGATCGGCGACGTCGAGGCGTGGCCCGGCGCCATCGAGCAGTACATGGAGCTGGCCCGCGCGCACGCCTGGCTGCCCGCCGTCGTCGGGTGCAGCGAGACCGGCGGCGAGGTGTGGACCCGCGAGACCGGCCTGGACGCCCTGGAGCTGGGCGACGAGGCGATCGTCACCACCTCCGCCTTCACCCTCCAGGGCCGGGCCATGCGCAATGTCCGCCAGATGGTCAAGCGCATCGAGCGGTCCGGATACGTGTGCCGGGTACGCCGGGTGCGGGACCTCAGCGAGGACGAGAAGCACCGCGTACGGCTGGCCGCGGACGCCTGGCGCGGCACCGACACCGAGCGCGGCTTCTCCATGGCGCTCGGCCGCTTCGGCGAGGAGCTGGACGGGGACTGCGTGGTCGTCACCGCGCACAAGGACCGCGAGCCCGGCGCCCCGCACCCCGAACTGGGCGACCTGCGGGCCGTGCTGCACTTCGTGCCCTGGGGCGCGGACGGCATGTCCCTGGAGCTGATGCGCCGCGACCGGGCCGCCGACCCCGGCCTGAACGAACTGCTGATCGTCGCCGCGCTCCAGGAGGCGCCCGCCCTCGGCATTGCCCGCGTGTCGCTGAACTTCGCGATGTTCCGCTCCGCGCTGGCCCGCGGCGAGCGGATCGGCGCGGGCCCGGTGCTGCGCGGCTGGCGCGGTCTGCTGGTGTTCCTGTCCCGCTGGTTCCAGATCGAGTCGCTGTACAAGTTCAACGCGAAGTTCCAGCCCGAGTGGGTGCCGCGCTTCCTGGTCTTCCCCAACTCCCGTGACCTGCCCAGGATCGGCTTCGCCATCATGCAGGCCGAGGGCTTCGTCACGCTGTCCCTTCCGCTGCCCGACGCCGTCCAGCGTTTCCTGCCCGGGCGCGCCACCCGCCCCCCGCACCGGCACAAGCCCGGCTACGCGACGTCGGTGGACGCGACCGAGCGGAGTGCGGTGGCGTAGGGCGTAGCCCCTACGCTGGGCGCATGAGTACGTTGCTGGGCCGCGTCAGGCCCGTCGGACTGCCGGAGTGGGACCGCTGCGCGGTCATGGGCGTGGTGAACGTCACGCCCGACTCGTTCTCCGACGGCGGGCGGTGGTTCGACCCGGAGCTGGCCGTCAAGCACGGCCTCGATCTCGTGGCGCAGGGCGCCGACATGGTGGACGTGGGCGGCGAGTCCACCCGGCCCGGCGCCAAGCGGGTCGACGAGGCGGAGGAGTTGCGCCGGGTCGTGCCGGTGGTGCGGGAGCTGGCCGCGGCCGGGGTGCTGGTCAGCGTCGACACGATGCGCGGCTCGGTCGCCGAGCAGGCGGTCGCCGCGGGCGCCCGGCTGGTCAACGACGTGAGCGGCGGCCTCGCCGACCCCGCGATGGTCCCCGCGGTCGCCGCCGCCGGGGTGCCGTTCGTCGTCATGCACTGGCGCGGCCAGAGCATCGACATGAACAACCGCGCCGTCTACACCGACGTGCTCGGCGAGGTCGTCACCGAACTGCGCGCGGGCCTGGACCGGGCGGTGGCCGGCGGCATCGACCCCGGCCTGGTGATCCTCGACCCGGGCCTGGGCTTCGCGAAGACCGCGGACCACGACCTGACGCTGCTGGCCCACCTGGGCGCGCTGCGCGAACTGGGCCGTCCGCTGTTGGTCGCCGCCTCCCGCAAGCGGTTCCTCGGCCGCATCCTGGCCGGTGACAACGGCGAACCGCCGCCCGCCAGGGAACGCGACGCGGCCACCGCGGCCGTCACCGCCATCGCCGCCCGCGAGGGCGCCTGGGCGGTCCGCGTCCACGAGGTGCACGCCAGCGCCGACGCCGTCCGCGTCGCCCGCGCCATCGAGATCGGGGGGGTCCGCGCATGACGCCGCGCACCGCGGAGGCCCGCGCCGTCGAGCGGGCCAACCAGGCGTTCTACGACGCCGTGGAGACCTCGGACCTGGACGCGCTGGAGTCGGTGGTCCTGGACGGGCCGCTGGCCGAGTCGGTGGCCGTCGTGCACCCCGGCTGGCCGGTGCTGCGCGGACGCCGCGAGGTCATGCGGTCGTACGCGCTGATCATGGCCAACACGGATTACATCCAGTTCTTCCTGACCGACGTGGAGGTCGCCGTTGACGGCGACAGCGCGGTGGTCACCTGCACCGAGAACATCCTGACCGGCGGCCCCGCCGAGGAGGACGGCTCCGCGGGCTCGCTCGTCGGCGGCCTGGTGGTGGCCACCAACGTCTTCCGACGCACCGCCGACGGCTGGCGGATGTGGGTCCACCACGGCTCGCCGGTGCTGGCGGAGGACGACGACGAGGACGACGAGGACGGCGAGGGCCCCGGCGGATCCGGCGGTCCCGGCGACGATCTGCTGGACGACGAGGGCTTCGACGGAACGGCGGGAGCGTGACCGGGGGCCGCCCGTGACCGGCTCTGTCGGTGACCGACGGTAGATTCGGAGCAGACGACGGGGCGGACCGCCCCGTCCGCCGCCGGCCGGGACACCCCGGACGGCGGCCGTCCGACCGACCGGCGGGAGAGAGTTCGTGGATCGTGTCACGCTGCGGGGCCTGAAGGCCCTGGGCCACCACGGTGTGTTCGAGCACGAGCGCGAGGACGGCCAGGTCTTCGTCGTGGACCTCGTGCTGGGCCTCGACACGGCCCCCGCGGCGGCCGATGACGACCTCACCAGAACCGTGCATTACGGTGTGGTCGCCGAAGAGGTCACGGCCGTCGTCTCCGGCGAACCGGTCGACCTCATCGAAACCCTCGCCCAGCGCATCGCCGACACGTGCCTGGCGCACGACGTCGTGCAAGAGGTCGAGGTGACCGTGCACAAACCGGACGCGCCGATCACCGTGCCCTTCGACGACGTGACCGTGACCATCACCCGGAGGCGCCCGTGAACTCCCCCCGTCGGGAGCACGCCCACAAGCCCGCGTTCGACCCGACCGTGCAGCCCGTACCGGCCTCCGTGGTCGCGCAGGTCGACGCGGCGGACTTCACCCTGAACAACCCCAAGACCGCGGTGATCGCCCTCGGCGGCAACCTCGGCAACCGGCTGGAGACCCTGCAGGGCGCGGTCGACGCGCTGGAGGACACCCCGGGCGTCCGGGTCAAGGCCGTCTCGCACGTGTACGAGACCGAGCCCTGGGGCGTCCCCGAGGGCTCCCAGGCCACGTACTTCAACGCGGTGGCGCTGGTGCGCACCACGCTGCCGCCCGAGTCGCTGCTGGAGCGCGCCCAGGCCATCGAGGAGGCGTTCCTGCGGGTGCGCACCGAGCGCTGGGGGCCGCGCACCATCGACGTCGACATCATCGCGTACCAGGACGTGGCCTCCGACGACCCGGCGCTGACACTTCCGCACCCGCGCGCCCACGAGCGTGCCTTCGTGCTCGTGCCGTGGTACGACGTGGACCCGGCGGCCGAACTGCCGGGGCACGGCCCGGTCGCGGAACTGATCGGGGCGGTCGGCTCCGCGGGGGTGCGACGGCGCACGGACGTGGAACTCCGGCTGCCCGAATAATCGTTGGGACCTGCGTACCGCGCATCCGCCACGGGCGGGCGCGGGCGGACGAGCGCACACAGGCGCGCGGACGGCGCACTGCACAGAAAGTGGAGGCGGGCACTCGGTGAGGACGCTGCGGATCAGGACGCTGGCGGGGCTCTTCGCGGTGGCGGGCGTGCTCTCATGGGCTGCCGCGCGGCTGTGGGACCACGTCGGGACGCTGCCGGGCGTGCCGGTCGCCGCGCCGATCGTGCTCGCGCTGATCGCCGTCGCGCTCCTGGCCACCGCGCTGTCGCTGCGCGCCCGGCTCAAGGCGCAGCGCGAACGGCACCCGGGCGCCAAGGGCGTCGACCCGCTGGCCGCCGCCCGCGCGGTCGTCTTCGGCCAGGCCAGCGCCCTGGTCGCGGCCCTCGTCGTCGGCATGTACGCGGGCACCGGGCTCTACCTGGTGATGTACGACCTCGACATGGACCCGCGCCGCCAGCAGGCCATCTACGCGGGCCTGGCCGTCGTCGCCGGGATCGCGGTGATCGCCGCCGCGATCTTCCTTGAGCGGGTCTGCCGCCTCCCCGAGGACGACGACACGGTGCCGCACGGCACGACCCCGCACCGCCGCTGACCCGCGCCCGAGGTGCCCGTGTCCCGGCCGCACCTCCCGCCCCCGGGTACGTATCCCGCATCCTGAGACGTATCCGACACCCGTGGTCCCCGCCGTTGCGGGGCCGACGCCACCACTCGGACGTCCGGCTTGACCGGTGGGCGGGTGGCGTGGTTCAGTCCGCTACGTGAGCGAACCCGGATGGCATCTGCACCGGAAGGTCCACCTGGACCTCGTCCGGTACGCGGGCTGCATCTGTACGACCGCGCGCTGACGCGCGCCTCCGACGTCCTTCGTTCATCTTTCGCGTCGTAGCCGCAGCCCCGGCCTGATTTTCGTACGAACCCGGCACGCTTCATTCTCAAGGGATCTCTCGTACGCACGCCCCCGCTGCCCGCCGACGCGGCGTATCCCCGGGTGGTGTCCCTTGAATTCCGCTGCTCCCTCGTCCGAACCCGCCGCCGCTTCCGCCTCCGCCGTGTCCACTGTCTCCACCGCGCCCTCGACCGCTCCCGCCGCTCCCACCGCCGCCGATCTCCTCGACTTCGCCCGCAAGGTGGCCGCCGACCCCGCCGTCGTCGGCGATCTGCCGCTCGACCCCGAAGGCCGCACCTGGGTACGGCTGGAGGGCCCCGGCGGCGCGGAGGCGTGGCTGATCGGCTGGCCGCCCGGCGCCGAGACCGGCTGGCACGACCACGGCGGCTCGTACGGCGTCTTCGTCACCGCCGCCGGTGAGCTGACCGAGCAGTCGCTGTCCGTGCCGCTGCCCTCCGAGGGCTGGCGCTCCCTGGAACTGGCCGAGGGCCTGGACCGCAGGCGCGTGCTGCCGGAAGGCGTCGGCCGCGCCTTCGGCCGCAACCACGTCCACCAGGTCACCAACAGCTCCCCGTCCTCGCACGCCGTCTCGGTGCACGCCTACTACCCGCCGCTGCCGCTGATCCGCCGCTACAGCCGCAAGGGCAGCACGCTGCGCCTGGAGCTGGTCGAGCGCCCGGAGGAGTGGTGACCGCGCTCGACGCGCGCCTGGCGGCCGTACGGGCCCGGCTGGACCGGCTGGGCCCCGAGGCCGCCGCCCGCGCCGCGGAACACGACGGCGCCCTGCTGGTCGACATCCGCTACGGCGCGCTGCGCGACCGCGACGGCACGATCCCCGGCGCCGTCATCGTCGAGCGCAACGAACTCGAATGGCGGCTGGACCCCGAGGGCACCCACCGCCTCCCGCAGGCGACGGGCCCCGGCCTGACCGTCGTGGTGATCTGCAACGAGGGGTACGCGTCCTCGCTCGCCGCCGCCTCCCTCCAGGACCTCGGACTGCGCGCGGCCACCGACCTGGACGGCGGTTTCCAGGCGTGGCGCGCGGCGGGCCTGCCGGTCACCGCGCCGGACGGCACCCCGACGGTCCCCACCGCGCACATCGCGGCACAGGCCGAAGGCGCTTTCTGATCCGCTACTGATCCCGCTACCGATCGCGGTACTGATCCCGCTACCGATCGCGGCTCTGATCGCGGCTCTGATCCCGTCGCGGGGAAGCTCAAGATCAAATTCCCGGAGTGCGTCGGGGAATACCCCAACAACCCCTTCCGCGAACCGGAGTTGACGTCGGACCCAGGTCGCCGAACCTGGGTATCGGCGCCGCCGTAATCGCCCCCGTTGGGCCCGGCACCGGACCCCGCGCCGGGCCCAACGGGGGCGGCCCCGGGGCCCGGTGGGGCGGCGCGGGCGGGCCTCGGCGCCGCCGCGGCGGCACATGAGGACGGCATTGGCCGACGGCACATGGGGGGACACATCGTGCAGCGCCGAATGCCCTCCGTATTCGCCGGACGAATCGCCGTGAGAATCCGCCCAGATATTCGGGACCCGCCTCCCCACGATCCCTTCACACACGCTAAATTTCTGGCCATGCCCCGTGGACGTCACCGCCATTCGCAGCCGCTGCACCGGATGCTGCCGCCGCTGACCGTCGTCGGCAGCGCCGCGGTCCTCGCCGCCGCCGCCCTGTTCTCCGGCGATACGGGCGTGATCCGGGTGCTCACCGTCGCCACCGCGCTGACCGCGTGCGCGGGCGCCGCCCTCGCCCGCACCTGGGACCGCTCCGCCGGCCGTACGGTCGCCGAACTCGAAGCGGCGCGCGTCCGCGAGGAGTGGCGGACCGACGAGCGGGCCGCCGAGTTGGAGACGGACCTGGAGGAGTCCCGCGAGATACGCGGGCGCCTGGAGAAGAAACTCCGGGCCAAGCGCGGGGAATTGGCCAGGCTCCGCACCGAGCACGCCGACCTGCTCCGCCGGTACGCCACCGCCGAGAGCGAGCGCGCCCAGGTGCTGGAGAGCCGCCGTCAGCTCCAACTGGACTCCGCCCCGCGGCAGCTCGCCCTCACCGGCGGTGCCTCGCCGGTCGGCCCCGCCGCCTTCCTCAAGGCCGATCAGGCGCTGCGGGACCTCGGCCGCAACGCCGCCCGCCAGCAGGCCAGGCGCACCGTCGAGGACGCCCGCCGCCGCGACACCGCGGGCCCCGAGGACGAGCCGCAGGGCCGCCACGCGGCGGAGGCCGAGAGCCACACCCGGACCGCCGCGCCCGCCACGTCACCGGCCGGACTGCCGGTCCGCGAACACCGCCTCGTCCCGGCCGTCGCCGCCGCCGTCCTGCCCTACGCGCAGCCCCAGCGCTCGCCGGGCGCCCCCGGCGGCAACGGCAGCCGGGCCATCGGCGGCTTCGACTTCTTCGGCACGCAGAAGCCCGCGGGCGGTGCGGACCCGGAGGACGTCTCCGGGGTGGACGCGCTGGACGACGTGGCCGACCTGGACGACGTCGTGGGGGACGAGGCCGTCGCGGAACACGCCCAGGCCGTCGCGGAGTCGGGCCCCGAGGTCATCGACCTCACGGCCCACGACGAGACCGAACAGCTCGACATGTCGGAACTGCGCGCCCAGGCCTGACGGCGCGGGGGATTCACGCCAGCGGGCGCACGTCCAGCGCGGCCAGCCGCCCCGGCTCGGTGACGATGTCGACGGCCGTGATCCGCCCGTCCGCCGCCGAGACCGCGAAGGTCAGGACCCGCGCGTCCGCGGTGTCCAGGTCCACCGCCGCCGCCAGGAGCCCGTCGACCAGCACCAGCCGCGCCGTGGAGGCCATCGCGGCGTAACTGACCGCGCCGCGCGCGACGTTGGCCGCGCCCCGGCGGGTGGAGGTGACGCCGGGCCGCCCGGGGACGTCGGAGCGGACGGTGACCTCGGGGTCCAGGACCGCCAGGAGCGCGTCGAAGTCCCCGTCGCGCGCCGCGGCGAGGAACGCCTCGACGGCCGCGCGCCGCAGCGCCGGGTCGGGGTCGGAGACCTCGGTGCCGCCCTGGACGCGGCGCCGGGCGCGGCTGGCGAGCTGGCGGGCGGCGGCGGGGGTGCGCTCCACGATGGGCGCGATGTCGTCGAAGGGCACGGCGAACATGTCGTGCAGCACGAAGGCGAGCCGTTCGGCCGGGTCCAGGGTCTCCAGGACGACGAGCAGGGCGAGCCCCACCGAGTCGGCCAGCAGGGCCTGCTGCTCGGGCCCCGGCGCGGGCAGCGTCACCGCGCCCACGTACCCGTACTCGTATCCGTCCGGCGCGGTGATCGGCTCCTCGCGGCGGGTGCGGCGCGAGCGCAGCATGTCCAGGCAGACCCGGCCGACCACCGTGGTCAGCCAGCCGCCCAGGTTGCGGACCTCGGCGGCGTCGGTGCGGTTCAGCCGCAGCCACGCCTCCTGGACGGCGTCGTCCGCCTCGTCGGCCGAGCCGAGCATCCGGTAGGCCACGGCCCGCAGATGGGCGCGGTTCGCCTCGAACCGCGCCGCCAGCAGCTCTCTGTCGTCCTTGCCGTCGTGCCTGCCGTCTTCCAGGCCGTCGTGCCCACCGTCGTCCAAGCCGTCGTCCATGGGTGCGTCCATCGGTCGGTCCTCCGTCACATGTCGTCACTCTCCTGACGGACCAGTGACCCCGAATGTGACGCGCGGACCGCCCGGCGGCGCTACTTGTCGACGTCGCCGACCACGAAGAACATCGACCCGAGGATCGCGACCATGTCCGACACCAGCGTGCCCGGCAGCAGCACCGCCAGCGCCTGGATGTTGTTGTACGACGCGGAGCGCAGCTTCAGCCGGTACGGCGTCTTCTCGCCCTTCGACACCAGGTAGTAGCCGTTGATGCCGAGCGGATTCTCGGTCCACGCGTAGGTGTGCCCCTCGGGGGCCTTGAGCACCTTCGGCAGCCGCTGGTTGATCGGCCCCGGCGGCAGCTCCGCCAGCCGGTCCAGGCACGCGTCCGCGAGGTCCAGCGCGTTGTGCGTCTGCTCCAGCAGCACCTCGAAGCGCGCCAGGCAGTCGCCCTCGGTCCTGGTGACCACCCTCAGGGTGTCGCCCAGCTCCCCGTACGCCAGATACGGCTCGTCGCGCCGCAGGTCGAAGTCGACGCCGGAGCCGCGCGCGATCGGCCCGCTGACGCCGTACGCGTGCACGGCCTCGCGGGACAGGACGCCGACACCGCGGGTCCTGCCGCGGAAGATCTCGTTGCCGAGCACCAGGTCGTCGAAGCGGCCCATCCGCGACCGCACCCCGGCGACCGCCTGGCGCACCCGCCCCTGCCAGCCGTTGGGCAGGTCCTCCTTCAGGCCGCCGACCCGGTTGAACATGTAGTGCATCCGGCCGCCGGAGACCTCCTCCATCACGTGCTGGAGGTTCTCCCGCTCGGAGAAGGCGTAGAAGATCGGCGTGATCCCGCCCAGCTCCAGCGGGTACGAGCCCAGGAACATCAGGTGGTTCAGCACCCGGTTCAGCTCCGCGAGCAGCGTCCGCGTCCACACCGCGCGCTCCGGCACCTCCATGCCGAGCATCCGCTCGACCGACAGCACCACACCCAGCTCGTTCGCGAACGCCGACAGCCAGTCGTGCCGGTTCGCCAGCATCACGATCTGCCGGTAGTCCCGCGCCTCGAACAGCTTCTCCGCGCCCCGGTGCATGTATCCGACGATCGGCTCCGCGCTGCGGATCCGCTCCCCGTCCAGCACCAGCCGCAAGCGCAGCACCCCATGCGTGGACGGGTGCTGCGGCCCGATGTTCAGCACCATGTCGGTGCCCTCGGCCGCCCCGCCGACTCCGATCGTGGTCTCCGTCATGCCGCCATCCTCTCAGGCCCGCCTCCACACTTGGGTGGGCTCCCCGCACGACCACCCCGCGGGCGTAGTGAGCTCCTGTTCAGCTTTCAGACCGCGCGCTTCGGGAGCGGTCTCACCTCGCCGTCCTCGAACATCTCGCCCAACCCACGTGCGAAATTTTCCCAGGTCACAGCGGGACGAGGCTCCACCCAACTGAACGGAGACTCGTGTACGCCCACGGCCCAAGCGAAGTGGTAGAGGCCTGTCTCCTGCATGCGTTCGCACATGATGGCGGCCCGCTCCAGGTATCCGACGCCGTCGAATATCGGGTCCGTTTCCCCGGCTGCCACGTTCTGAGTACGACGCGGGGCCAGACTGTCGGGAGTCACTCCCATCACGAAGACATATGCCCGGCGCATCGTTGCCGGGAGTAGGCCCCTGATCTCGGCTTGGCGGAGGTCCTCCGCGACACCGAATACTTCGTCGGCGCGGTTGTTGAGGTTCTTGCCCTCACTGCCCTTCATGGACTTGTACTCCACCGCGAGCACAGGGTTTCCGTCCTGGAGAGCGAGAAGGTCCCAAGACTTAGTGGCTCGATAGAAGCCTGGCAGCGTGGCATCCCGGCCTGTGAGGAACTTCAACCCCCGCGCACCGGTGGCTGTGAGCTCCTCTCGGACGAGACGGTCCACCGCGTCAAGATGGCGGCCTCCTGTAACCGCTGAACGGCTGCCCTCCTGAGCCTTCCCTGCCGCGGTCGACTGTGTTGCTTGCTGAAAACGGACATCGATCCAATTCCGCAAGGCAAAATCGACCCGTTTGCGCGCACTGTGCCTCATGCGTTCTCCTGCTGGATGAGTCTGCCCGTCTCAGGGCCGAGATCTGGAAAGTCACCGGGGTCGCGTCACTCCGGAAGCGCTCTCATCCCGTATGCCTTCAGCGCGGCTGTGGACGCACGCACACGGTCTCGCTCCCGGAACGCGGCTTTGAGTTCTGTCAGCACGTCCTCAGGGATGCTCGCCAGCTCCGGTACTCGGACCCGCCTCAGGTACTGGGCCTGGAAGCGCATGGTCTTGCCCCGCATTTTTACGCAGTACGCCGAGACCTGGCGCTCTACCGCCTCACTCAGGAGAAGGCCCCCCAGCGCCTCCAGATCCCACTCCTCGGACACGAGGTAGTAAAGGTTGTGATGTGGATAGAACCCGGCCGGAGCCAGCACAGGATGGATGTACGCCTTCATGTCCTGCAGAAGGAGCATTGGCTGTTCGATAAGCCCCATAGAGACACGATCGATTGTGCGATACCAGTTGGGACCACTCCGACGTGCGATCGACCGCCCCAGCAACGTGGCAGCGTGGTTTGTCAGATACCGGCTCATGCGCGGCCAGCGGGCGATATCGACGAGCCCTTCCTCGTCCCATGGGTTGACCAAGTAGTGGCCGCTCCAGGCAAACGAACCCGATTTGGTGTCGGTGACCATGGACAACGGAAGCATGCGTTCCTTCTCTGCGACGTCCGGGTCCTTGGTCACGAAGACGGCGTCGGCACCGGTGGCCACGCCGATGCTGATCCGTGTACCAGTTCGCTCATCCTGCAATGGCGCGCAGTGCTCGGCGAGATACTCCAACCAGGCGAGGACGGCGGGCGAGCCCTCGGGCCAGGATTCGCTGGTCGAGTGCCAAGCCGGGATACGGCTGGCTGTGACGCCGACACCTCGCAGGCTCTCGCCGGTACCGTGTGCCCAGTCCGCGAACTCGGCGGCACCGTCAGCTCCGAAGGACTGCACGGCGTCGCCGAGGACGGCCGGTCCCTGGGCGCCGCGACGGAGCACGGCGATCGCCGGATAGGCGCTCACTTCATCGAGAAACACCTGTGTGTCATGCATGACGAGCGAAGCGTCCATGGCGAACGGACCGGAGACGATCTTCTCTCGCAGCCGTCTCCCGTACTGATTACGCATCCAACGGTCCGCGCAGATGAAACCCAACTTGCCACCTGGCTTGAGCAAGTCGAGACCTCGCTCGAAGAAGCCGATGTACACGTCGGCTCGCCCTCCCATCGTCGGGCAGGCGCTCCGGTATGCGGCCAGCAGTCGCGCGTCGAGGTCCTCGATCCGGATGTACGGCGGATTGCCTACGACGAGATCCGCTGTCTGCGCGTTGTGTTCCGCTAGGAGGAAGTCTCCCGACCGGACCCACCCGCTCGCCAACTCCCATGCGGACGCGGCGGGACAACCTGCCTTGACGAGGGCCTCGACTGCGGCTTCGCGGCAGTTGTGCACTTGATCGATCTGCAGGTCCCACCCCTGGAGGCACCCGGCGAGGTCTTGCCAGTCGAGATCCGGCGCATGCTTTTGCCGGGATTCCGTAAGTCGCTCCACCATGACGGCGAAGAACGCCCCGGAGCCGACTGCGGGTTCCACCGCGCACAGCCGGGTCAGGTCGTTCTCCACCTCATAACCGCACAGGTCCAGGATCAACTCGACTACCCAGCGTCGTGTGAACACCGCACCGAAATTGGCCGAAGGGGGTCTGACTGGGGTGAAGTCGGACGCTGAGAGACGCATGGAGGAAGACTAGTTGCACCGGCTGACAGCCGCCGGAACCTCGGTACCCCCGCGCCGGATGACACCGACCGGAGGCCAGCCGGGGACAGGTGGCCATGTTCCGAGTGCAGATCACGCTCCTAGATGAATGCACTGACCTTCGTGCGGAGGGCCGCGATTGCGGCTGGTGACCCCGTCGGGGTCACCAGCCAGGTGAAGTCGCCGAGGCCGCCGCGGGCGGTCAGTTCGGCGGCCTCGCCCGCGGCGGCGAGGCCGCGGACGTAGGCGGCCGGGTCGGCGGCGGCCAGGGCGAGCGGGGGGCGGGCGGCGGAGAGGCCGAGGGAGCGCAGGGCGGCGCGTTGGGGGAGCGCCGTGCCCGGCAGGGCGTCGAGGGCGACATGGGCGGTGAGGTCGCGGGAGCCGTCGGGGACGGGCTCCACCTGGCGGCCGTCGCGGTAGCCGGTGAGCGTGCCGTACG
This sequence comes from Streptomyces sp. NPDC008317, assembly GCF_042955955.1. Classification (NCBI taxonomy): domain Bacteria; kingdom Bacillati; phylum Actinomycetota; class Actinomycetes; order Kitasatosporales; family Streptomycetaceae; genus Streptomyces; species Streptomyces sp. NPDC008317. Next base: position 442,104 of record NZ_JBIBFQ010000006.1, on the reverse strand, counting down.
GGGGCCGCGCCGCGCGCGTGTGGGCGTAGTCGACGGCGACGGCCGCCCCGGCGTCCAGCGAGCCGACCGCCTCGGCCCAGGCGGCCTCGCGCGGCAGCCCGATCTCGGCGCGGGCACCGGGCTCCGGCGACGGCGGCCACCACCGCTCCAGCCACCGCGCGTCGGCGCCGCGCACCGGCTCGCCGAGGCGCTCCGCGCCGTCGGCCGGGCGGACCAGCACCTGGCGGGGCACGCCCGCCCCGTCCGTCTCGGCGACGTCGAGCGGCACATTGTCCAGCCACTCGTTGGCGAAGAGCAGGCCGCGCACACCGCGCGGCGGCCGGTCGCTCCAGGTGATCCGCGGGTCGAGGCCCGGCGGGCGCGGCGCGCGTTCGACGGCGTGGACGCGTACGCGGCCGGCGACCGGCGCGGGGAGCGCGGCCAGCACCCCGGAGCACAGCTCCGCGCGGCCCGCGCCCATGTCGGTGAAGGCCAGCTCGGCCGGATGCCCGAGGGCCGCGTCGACCCGGACCAGCAGCTCGGCGACGGCCCCCGCGAAGAGCGCGGAGGCGTGCACGGAGGTACGGAAATGCACCGCGGGCCGCTCCCGTACGAAGAAGCCCTCGGGGCCGTACAGGGCGCGGTCCATGGCCTCCCGCCAGGGCACCCACCGCTCCCGCCACTCGCTGTCCACGGGGTTAACGGTACGTGTCCGGTGAAGTGTGCCTGCTCACAGGGGAACCTTCCTGACCTGGAGATGCGTCGAAGGCTTGAGCGGGGTGTCTCTCGGGGCCGGTAGTGTTCCGGAGATACCACAGGCGCCGCGACGGCGTGTGCAGCGTGTGTGCAGTGCAGTGAGGGAGTGGACAGCGGATGACTGCCGGAAACGACGGCGCCCCTGAGAACGACGACCCGTTCGGTTATCTCTACCGGTCGGAGGGCGGCGAGCAGCAGCCCGAGCAGGCCCCGGTGCAGCAGCCGGGCATGCCGCGTACCTCGCACCACCAGATCCAGCGGGTCGGTGAGCGTCGTCCGCAGCCGCCGCAGACGCCCTCGGGCTACGGCTACCCGCAGCAGCAGTCGCCCGCCGGTTACGGCTATCCGCAGCAGACCCAGCAGCAGACGCAGGCGTACGGCCAGCAGCCCGGCCAGCAGCAGTACGGCGGCCAGCAAGGGCAGCAGGGCCAGCAGGGATATCCGGGTCAGCAGGGTTATCCCGGTCAGCAGCCTCCCGCGCAGCCCCCGCACACCCGTCGCGCGGGCGGCGGCGGCCAGCAGGGCGGCGGCGCGCCCAACCGCAAGGGCCTGCTGATCGCGGCGGTCGCCGTGGTCGCGGCCGTGGCCATCGGCATCGCCTTCGCGATGACCAACGGCTCGGGCGACGGCGACAAGAAGGCCAGCGACAAGCCGTCCAGCCCGGCGGTCACCTCGGCCGCGCCCACCGAGACGACGCCTTCGGCCTCCGCGGAACCGACCCCGTACGACTCGAAGAAGACCGACGCCTCGACGCTCGTCCTGACGGGCGGCGCGCAGACGAGCACCGAGCACCCGGGTGCGAGCGCGGCGGGCGGCACCTATGTCGACCACCTGACGCAGGTCGGCGCGACCGTGACGTGGACGGTGACGGTGCCGAAGGACGGCCCGTACACGCTCTTCACGTACTACGGGAACGCGGGCGACGACGCGACGCTCACCCTCGGGGTGAACGGCAAGGCGCGCAGCGGCCCCGTCAATCTGAAGAACTACGGCCACTACACGGACTGGGCGAAGGCGTGGAACAACCACACCTACTCCTGGATCGACCTCAAGGAGGGCTCCAACACCGTGACGCTGAGCTGCCAGCAGGGCAATCAGTGCGCGGTCAACCTGGACCAGTTCGAACTCAAGCAGGGCCAGGTCACCGAGTAGCCGCCGCCGGGGCCCGCCCTCACACCGCCGCGCCGGGCTCCGCGGGCACCACCGTCACCTGGGGCAGCAGCTCCGCGTAGACGGCCGCGTCGAATTCGCCCGCCGCGGGCGCCGCGACCGTGGCCGCCGACAGCGCGACGGCCCGCGCCAGCCGGCGCGGCCACGTCAGGCCCTCCGCGAGCCCGGACAGCAGCCCCGCCACCGCCGAGTCGCCCGCGCCCGTCGGATTGCCCGCCAGGCGCGCGGGCGGCAGCGCCTGCCAGCCGCCCTCCTCGGTCAGCGCCAGCATCCCGTCCTCGCCGAGCGAGGCGGCCACCGCGCGGGCGCCGCGCCGCCGGGCGTCACCGGCCGCGCGGGCGGGCTCGGAGAAGCCGGTCAGGCCGGTCAGCTCCACCGCGTTCGGCTTGATCAGGTCGGGGCGCGCGGCCAGCCCGCGGCGCAGCGGCTCCCCGCTGGTGTCCAGCAGCACGAACACCCCGGCGGCCCGCGCCTCGCGCACCAGCTCCGCGTACGCGCCCACCGGCAGCCCCGGCGGCAGGCTGCCGCACAGCGCCACGGCCGTCGCGCGGCCGTCGGCGAGCAGCGCGCGGTAGCGCTCCAGGAACCCGCCCCACTCGCGCGGGGTGACCGTGGGCCCCGGTTCGTTGAACATCGTCGTGTCGCCGGTCGTGTCGTCCACGACGCCCACCGTGCGGCGGGTGGTGCCCGCGATGGGCACCAGCGCGTCGGTCAGCAGCCCGTCGTCGTACTCGGCGGCCCGCTCGGCGAGCCGTTCGCGCAGCTCGGCGCCGACCGGGCCGCCGACGAAGCCGGTGACGACGGCGGGGCGGCCGAGCGCGGCCAGCACGCGGGCGACGTTGAGTCCCTTGCCGCCGGGGCGTTCCGCGGTGTGGGTGACCCGGTGGGTGGAGTGCGGTCGGAGCGACGGGACCCGGTAGGTCACATCGAGGGCGGCGTTCAGCGTGACGGTGATGATCACCTGACGATGATGACAAAAGTACGGCGGTCGGCCCAGTGCGCGCCGACCGCCGTTACGCAGCTTTTAGCGAGAATCCGCGAAAATCGGGTGAACTCACCGCCCGGGCGCCCCCGCACGCGCCTGCCGGACGCCCCCGAACTCACCGCCCGGACACCCCCGCACACGCCTGCCGGACGCCCCCGAACACACCTGCCGGGCGCACCCTCCGGCGACGGCTAGTCGGGCCGGACGACCCACTCGCCCTTGCGCATGACGCCCACCAGGTCGTACGCCGCGTCCAGCACCACCAGGTCCGCGTCCTTGCCGGGCTCCAGCGTGCCGATGCGGTCGTCCAGGCCGAGCAGCCGCGCCGGGTTGGTGGAGATGGCGCGTACGGCGTCGGTCAGCGACAGCCCGTCCAGCGTGACGGCCCGCTTGAAGGCGGTGTCCAGGGTGAGCGTCGACCCGGCGATCGAGCCGCCCTCGACCAGCCGCGCGACCCCGTCGAGCACCTCGACCTTCATCGGGCCCAGGTCGTAGTGGCCGTCGCCGAAACCGGCCGCGTCCATCGCGTCGGTGATGAAGGCGACCCGCCCGGCGCCCGCGCTCCCGAAGGCCAGCTCCAGGACGGCCGGGTGCAGATGCGTACCGTCGTTGATCAGCTCGACGGTCACCCGCTCGTCCTCCAGCAGCGCCGCGATCGGGCCGGGCGCGCGGTGCTGGAGCGGCGGCATCGCGTTGAACAGGTGGGTGGCCACGGTCGCGCCCGCGTCGATGGCCTCCAGCGTCTGCTCGTACGTGGCGTCGGTGTGGCCGATCGCCGCGATCACGCCGAGGTCGGCCAGCAGCCGTACGGAATCGATTCCGCCGGGCAGTTCGGCCGCCAGGGTGACCATCCGGACGGCCCCGCGGCCCGCCTCGACCAGCTTGCGCACATCGGCCGGGTCGGGGTCGCGCAGCAGCGCCTCGTCGTGCGCGCCCTTGCGGCACGGCGAGATGAACGGGCCCTCGTAGTGGATTCCGGCGAGGTCGCCCTGCTCCACCAGCTCGGACAGCAGCCCGGCCTGCTTGGCCAGGACGTCCAGCGCGTTGGTGACGGTCGAGGCGACCACCGTGGTCGTGCCGTGCGCGCGGTGGGTGCGCACACCGGTGAGGATGTCGTCGGCGGTGCCCGAGGTGAAGGACGCGCCGCCGCCGCCGTGGTTGTGGATGTCCACGAAGCCGGGCACGACGGTGTGGCCCGCGAGGTCCACGGTGGCCGTCGAGACGTGCTCGTCGGCCTCGTTCGCCGCGATCCGGGTGCCCTCGACGGTCAGCCGGCCGCCTTCCACCACACCTGACGGCAGGACCACACGGGCACCCGCCAGCACCGTGCGCTGCGTTGTCGTTACGGGGGCCATCAGGCGGTTACCTCCACGGAGAGTAGATCCCAGGCGAGCAGGCCGGCGCCCAGGCATCCAGCGGTGTCCCCCAGCGCGGCGGGGACGATGAGGGGGAGTTTCTGGAAGGTGATACGTGCCTCCACGGCCGCGCGCAGCGGCCCGAAGAGGGTGTCCCCGGCCTCCGCGAGCCCGCCGCCGATGATCAGCACGCGCGGGTCCAGAAGGGTGAGCCCGGTGACCAGGCCGTCGGCCAGCGCGCCGATCGCCTCGCCCCACACCGCGAGCGCCCGCGGGTCGCCGGTCTCGACGGCGCGCGCGCAGTCCGCGGCGTCCGCGTCCGGGTCGCCGCTCGCCTCGGCCCAGGCGCGCGAGACCGCGCCCGCCGAGGCCAGCGCCTCGAGACAGCCGCGCTGCCCGCAGCCGCACTCCGGGCCGCCGGGGCGGACCACGATGTGCCCGATCTCGCCCGCGTAGCCGTGCGCGCCCGCCTCGATCCGGCCCTCGATGCCGATGGCGCCCGCGATGCCGGTGCCCAGCGGGAGGAAGAGGAAGCGGTCGGCGCCGTTGCCCGCGCCGATCCGGCCCTCGGCGAGGCCGCCGGTGCGGACGTCGTGGCCGAGCGCGACCGGTACGCCGTCCAGCCGCTCGGACATCAACGCCCGCAGCGGGACGTCCTTCCAGCGGAGGTTCGCGGCGTAGACGGCGATCCCGTTGACGTCGTCGACGATGCCCGGCACCGCGACCCCGGCCGCGGCGGCGGGTTCGCCGTACTCGCGCACGCCGTGGTCGCGCAGTTCGGCCGCGAAGTCGAGGATCGCGGCGACCACGGCGTCGGGGCCGCGTTCTCTGCCGGTCGGACGGCGCGCCTGGTGCAGGAGCGTTCCGTCCGCGCCGACCAGCGCGGCCTTCATTCCGGTGCCGCCCACATCGAGAGCGATGACATGTCTCACGGGGACAGTGTCGCGGCTAACACCTAAAAAGGTCTAGTCCACTCGGCGAGGAAAGATCACGCGTCAGGCGGCGTTTGCGGAGCAACGGGACACTCGGGCGCGCCGCGACGGGACATCCGGGGGACACACGACGGACGCCCGCCGGACGTACGCCGGTTCCGTGCCGCTTTCCGTGCCGCTTTCCGGGCCGGTCCCGCGCAGGTCGCGTGCCGCTCGCGTGCCGGTCTCCCGCCGGTCCCGGAGCGTGCCCGTCGCCGGTCCGCGCGCGGACCCGTTGCGCAAGCGATACCACTCATGGTGTAGACCTTGGGCAAAGGTGTGGGGAAGACTCGACGCTTCCGTAGCGGTACGCGAGCAAGTGTGCAAGAAGGCGGTAGGAACGGTGCAGCGGCGACGACTTCACGGCTTGGCGGCGATCGGCATCACGTCGGCCCTGGCGATCACCACTCTTACGGCGTGCGGCAACAGTTCACCGCTGAACAGCGACGTCACCCTGCACTTCGTCGCCGCCGACTACGGCGACCCGAAGACGAACAACAGCTCCAAGACGTACTGGGACGACCTCGCGCGCTCCTTCGAGGCGCGCAACCCGCACATCAAGATCAACGTCGAGATCATCGACTGGGACCACGTGGACGACAAGGTCGCCCAGATGGTCAAGGCGAACAAGGCCCCCGACGTCGCGCAGATCGGCTCCTACGCGGCCTACGCCGCCGGCAAGCAGCTCTACAGCGCCGACGAGCTGTTCCCGATCAGCATGCAGTCGGACTTCATCCCCTCGATGGTCAACGCCGGTTCCGTGGACCGCACCCAGTACGGCATACCCTTCGTCTCCAGCTCGCGCATGTTCTTCTACAACAAGAAGCTCTTCAAGAGCGCGGGCATCAAGCACGCCCCCGAGACCTGGGACGAGCTCAAGGCCGACGCGGTCAAGCTCAAGGCCGACGGCGTGAAGGTGCCCTACGGACTGCCGCTGGCCCCCGAGGAGGCGCAGGCCGAGTCCCTGATGTGGATGCTCGGCGCGCAGGGCGGCTACACCGACACCGTCGGCAGCTACACCTTCGACTCCGCGCCCAACGTCGAGGCGTTCGCCTGGGTCAAGAAGAACCTCGTCCAGACCGGCCTGGTCGGCCCGACCGACCCCGCCAAGACCAACCGCCGCGACACCTTCGCCGCCTTCCTGGCCGGCAAGGCGGGCATGGTCATGGGCCACCCCACCCTGCTCACCCAGGCCAAGGCCGCCGGTATCGACGTCGGCGTCGTCCCGCTGCCCGGCCAGAGCGGCCCCAGCAGCGACACCCTCGGCGTCGCCGACTGGATGATGGCGTTCAAGCAGAACGGCAACCGGGACGCGGACGGCAAATTCCTCCAGTTCGTCTTCAACGAGCAGAATTCGCTGAAGTTCCTCAACCAGTACGGGCTGCTGCCGGTGACCATCACCGCGTCCCAGGCGATGCGGAAAAACCCGGCCAACAAGGACCTGGTCCAGTTCCTGAACCTGCTGCCCGACGCCGTGTTCTACCCCGTCAACAAGACCTCGTGGGGCCCGGTCAGCGACGAGGTCAAGAAGAACATCGGCCAGGCCGTGCACGGCGACCCGAAGACGGTCCTGTCCGACCTCCAGCGCTTCGCGCTCACGACGGACTCCGGCAAGTAGCGGCCCTCGGCGGTACGGTGACGGCCGTCGGGTACGCCGACGGCCCGACCGCACCGACAGGGGAGAGGGGCGCCATGACACGGGAAGAACCGCTCTCCGCGCGCGACATCGCCGTCCTGGCCATCGCCGCCCGCACCTGGACCGGACCGGGACCGCGCGAACGGGCCATACGCGAACGCCTCGGCATGTCCCCGACCGCGTACTTCCAGCTCCTCAACGCCCTGCTGGACGACCCCCGGGCCGTCGCCCACGACCCGGTGACGGTCAACCGGCTGCGCAAGGAGCGCGACGCCCGCCGCGACCTGCGCTGACGGCCCGCGCGGGGCGCGCGTGCCACCGTACGCCGGGCATGCGCCCGGGGGACGCGGGTAGGGTCGGCTGCATGGCCTCCGCCGACATCCCCGCCCCCACCACGCCCGAGGGAAAGGAAGGTCTCGCGGCGCTGCTCGCGCGGCCGGAACGCGCCGTCGTCGCCCTTGACTTCGACGGCACCCTCGCCCCGATCGTGCCCGACCCCGAGCAGGCCCGCGCCCACCCCGGCGCCGTCCCCGCCCTCGTCAGGCTCGCCCCGCACCTCGCCGCCGTCGCCGTCGTCACCGGCCGCCCGGCGGGCGTCGCCGTACGCTACGGCGGCTTCGCCGGGGTCGCGGGACTCGAACACCTCGTCGTGCTCGGCCACTACGGCGCCGAGCGCTGGGACGCGCCCACCGGCTCCGTCCACACCCCCGGCGACCACCCCGGCGTCACCTCGGTCCGCGCCGAGCTGCCCGGCTTCCTCGACCGCAACGGCGCCTGGCGCGGCACCTGGGTGGAGGACAAGGGCCGCGCGGTCGCCGTCCACACCCGCCGCGCCGAGGACCCCGACGCCGCCTTCGAGGCGCTGCGCGGTCCGCTGGCCGAACTCGCCGCCCGGCACGGCCTCATGGTCGAGCCCGGCCGCTTCGTCCTCGAACTGCGCCCGCCCGGCGTGGACAAGGGCGTCGCCCTGGCCGCCTACCTCCGCGAGGTCGGCGCCGGCTCGGTGCTCTACGCGGGCGACGACCTCGGCGACCTCGCCGCCTTCGCCGCCGTCCAGGCCCTGCGCGAGGACGGCCTGCCCGGCCTGCTCGTCGCCAGCGCCGCGCCCGAGACGCCCGAGGAAGTCCTCCGCGCCGCCGACCTCGCCGTCCCCGGCCCCGAGGGCGTCGTCTCCCTCCTCGACGCCCTCGCGGACGCCCTGGACTGAGCCCGGACCCGGTGCTCAGCCGTCCAGGGCGTGCAGCTGGTCCAGGAACCAGCGGGACGGGGGGAGCGCGGTGGCCGCGTCGGCGAGGCGCTTGGTGCGCTCGGCGCGGTCCGCCTCCGGGAGAGTGAGGGCCGTGTGCAGGGCGGCGGCGGTCTCGCGGATGTCGTACGGGTTGACGACGATCGCGTCGTCGCCCAGCTCGGCGAAGGCGCCCGCCTCGCGGGACAGCACCAGGGCCACCCCGTTGTCGGAGACGACGGGGACCTCCTTGGCGACGAGGTTCATGCCGTCCCTGATCGGGTTGACCAGGGCCACGTCGGCGAGCCGGTAGGCGGCCAGGGAGCGGGCGAAGTCGTCGTCGACCTTGAGCAGCACCGGCTGCCAGTCGGGCGTGCCGAATTCGGCGTTGATCTCCTCGGCCAGCCGGGCGACCCCCTCGGTGTACTCGCGGTAGACCGCGAGATCCTGCCGGGAGGGGTAGGCGAAGGCGACGTGGACGACCCGGCTGAGCCATTCGGGGTGCTCCTGGAGGAGCTGCCGGTAGGCGAGCAGGCCGCGCACGATGTTCTTGGACAGTTCCGTACGGTCCACGCGCACGATCAGTTTGCGGTCGGCACCCGTCTCCGACCGCAGCCGGGTGATGCGCTCGGCGACGTCCGGGCGGTGCGAGCGCTCGCGCAGGAAGTCGCCGTCGGCGCCGAGGCCGTGCACGCCGAGCCGGGTCGTACGGCCGCGGTGGGTGACCGCCCGGCCGTCGTCGCCGAGCGTGGCGCCCAGCACGCTGACGCAGCACGCGGCGAAGGCGTCGGCCCAGCGCCGGGTCAGGAACGCGGCGCGGTCCGCGCCGAGGATGCCTTCGAGCAGTTCTGCGGCGATGTCGTCGGGCAGCAGCCGGAAGTAGTCCGGCGGCGCCCACGGGGTGTGCGTGAAGTGGCCGATCCGCAGGTCGGGGCGGCGGGCCCGGAGCAGCGCCGGGACCAGCGACAGGTGGTAGTCCTGCACCAGGACGTGCGCGCCGTCCGCCGCCTCCTCCGCCAGCGCCTCGGCGAACGCCTCGTTGTACGCCTGGTACGCCGCCCACTGGCCGCGGAAGTCCTCGTCGAAGAGCGGCTCGAACGGCGTCTGGTAGAGCAGGTGGTGGACGAACCACAGCACCGAGTTGGCGATGTCGTTGTACGCGGCCTCGAAGACGCTCTCCTCGACGGCGATCATCCGGGCGCCCGGCTCGCCGACCCCGCGCCGTACCGCCTCACGGTCGCCCTCGCCCAGGGCCGCGCACACCCACACCGCGTCCGCCTCGGGTCCGATCGCGCTCAGGCCCGACACCAGGCCGCCGCCGCCGCGTCTGCTGCTCAGCTCCCCGTCGTCCCCCAGCGCATACGAAACCGGCCCCCGATTCGAAGCGACCAGAATCCGTGCCGCACGCGTTTCGACCATGCCGCCAGCCTAGCCGCGTGGGCTCCGCCCCAAACGTCGTGGACCCTCCTGCTCCGTAGGAGACCGCGCCGGTCAGCCCCGCGGCCCCGGCGGCGCGGGCGCCTGGCGGGGGAGCCGTCAGGCGGCGCGGCGGGCGAGGTATTCGGGGAGGTGGGCCATGGGCGGGCGTTCGTCGACGTCGACGGGGTGGGTGAGCGGGGTGAACCCCCCGGAGGGGTCCCGGTGGAACTGGGTGAGGCGGGGGCGGACCAGGGGCGCCCGGGACAGCCGCAGGCTCGCCGTGCGATAGATGGCGGCCGACATCCGCCCGAGCGCCTGCCCGTCCTGATGCCGGTGGTGCCGGACGCCCACGTCCACCTGCCCGAGCGCGTCGAGCCCCGCCAGGGACAGGGCGTCGATGAGCATGCCCAGCTCCACGCCGTACCCGACGGGGAACGGCAGCCGCTCCAGCAGCGAGCGCCGCGCCGCGTACTCCCCGCCCAGCGGCTGGACGAAGCCCGCCAGCCGCGGCCAGTGCAGATTGAGCAGCGGCCGGGCGACCAGCTCGGTGACCCGCCCGCCGCCCGCCGGCACCACCGCGCCGCCGGTCTCCAGCGGCCGGTCGTACATCGCCTTGACCAGCTCCACGTCCGGCTCGGTGAGCAGCGGCCCGACGATCCCCGACACGAAGCGCGAGTCGAACGAGCGCAGGTCCGCGTCCACGAAACAGACGATCTCGCCGCGGGTGACCAGCAGCGACCGCCACAGCACCTCACCCTTGCCGGGCAGCGCGGGCAGCCGCGGCAGGATCGCGTCGCGCTGCACCACCCGCGCCCCGGCCCGCGCCGCGACCTGCGCCGTACGGTCGCGGGAGCCGGAGTCGACCACGACCAGCTCGTCGACCAGCGGCACCTCGTCGGTCATCAGGTCGCGGCGGATCGTCGCCACGATCTCGCCGACCGTCGCCTCCTCGTCGAGCGCGGGCAGCACCACGCTGACCGTGCCCTGCGGCCCCGCGGCCCGCTTCGCGGCGAGCAGCAGGTCGAGCGGCCGGTCGGCGGCGGACCAGGACCGCCGCTCCAGCCACCGCTCCACCTCATCGAGCACGATCCCGTCCCCTTTTCGTACGGTGGGAGCCCTCAGAAACCAGCCGGACGGCCGCCCCAGCGGCCATCTCGCCGTTCGGACGACTATCTCAACTGTCACGCTTGTCGGTTACAGTCTTGAACAACGCGTATGACCGCCGCATGCCGGGGGTCGTAGCGCGGGACAAACGCGTCGCCGCCGCACAGAAGGCGGGCAGGCGCCATACCGCTCATCCAGAGGGGCAGAGGGAACGGCCCGTTGAAGCCCCGGCAACCCTCCCGCCGACCGCGAGGTCACACGGTGGGGAAGGTGCCAATTCCGTCTTGTGGCGACGTACGTCACAAGGAAGATGAGGAGAAAGGGCCTCGCCATCATGGCTGTGCAGACCGTCGCCAGCACCCACGACAGCACCAGCACTCCCCCCTTCGGACCCGCCTCCGCGCTGTCCTGCCGGGAGTGCGGCACCCGCTTCCCGCTGAGCCCGATCTTCGCCTGCGAGGAGTGTTTCGGGCCCCTCGAAGTCGCGTACGACCTGCCGCTCGGCGACCCCGAGTCGCTGCGCAAGCGGATCGAGGCGGGACCCACCAGCATCTGGCGGTACGCGCCGCTGCTGCCGGTCCCCGCCGACGTCACCGACAAGCCCAACCTCCACCCGGGCTGGACCAAGCTCGTCAAGGCCGACAACCTCGCCCGTGAACTGGGCATCACCGGCGGCCTGCACATCAAGGACGACTCCGGCAATCCGACGCACTCCTTCAAGGACCGCGTCGTCGCCATCGCCCTGGAGGCCGCTCGCACCTTCGGCCTCACCACGCTCTCCTGCTCCTCCACCGGCAACCTCGCGGGCGCCGTCGGCGCCGCCGCCGCGCGCGCCGGTTTCCGCTCCTGCGTGTTCATCCCGCACGACCTGGAGGCGGGCAAGGTCGTCATGGCCGCGGTCTACGGCGGCGAACTGGTCGGCATCGAGGGCTCGTACGACGACGTGAACCGCTTCTGCTCCGAGCTGATCGGCGACCCGATCGGCGAGGGCTGGGGCTTCGTCAACGTCAATCTGCGGCCCTACTACGGCGAGGGCTCCAAGACCCTGGCGTACGAGATCTGCGAACAGCTCGGCTGGCGCATCCCCGACAACCTGGTGATCCCGATCGCGTCCGGCTCCCAGCTCACCAAGATCGACAAGGGCCTGCGCGAGCTGATCGCGCTCGGCCTGGTCGAGGACAAGCCGTACAAGATCTACGGCGCCCAGGCCGAGGGCTGCTCGCCGGTCTCGGCGGCGTTCAAGGCGGGGCACGACGTGGTGCGGCCGGTGAAGCCGGACACCATCGCCAAGTCGCTGGCGATCGGCAATCCGGCGGACGGCCCGTACGTGCTGGACATCGCCCGGCGGACCGGTGGCGCGGTCGACGACGTGAACGACGAGCAGGTCGTGGACGCGATCAAGCTGCTCGCGCGCACCGAGGGGATCTTCGCGGAGACCGCGGGCGGGGTGACCGTGGGGGTGCTGAAGAAGCTGATCGAGACCGGGCAGCTCGACCCGGCCGCCGAGACCGTCGTCCTCAACACCGGCGACGGACTGAAGACTTTGGACGCGGTGGCACCGACCACCGGCCCGACCGCCACCATCCGCCCGACCCTTGACGCGTTCCGAGAGGCTGGCCTCGCATGAGTGCTTCTGTTCGTATCCCCACCATTCTCCGCACCTACACCGGCGGCCAGGCCGAGGTTCCGGCCGAGGGCGGCACGCTGGCCGAGGTGATCGACTCGCTGGAGAAGAATCACGCGGGCATTTCGGCGCGCGTTCTCGACGACACCGGAAAACTCCGTCGTTTCGTGAACGTCTATGTCAACGACGACGATGTTCGCTTTTCCGACGGTCTCGCCACCGCTGTCCCCGACGGCGCGAGCGTTTCGATCATTCCGGCGGTAGCGGGCGGCTGATCAACTTCCCGTAACGGCCCGGCTACACCTGCCGTTTTGTGCCCCGTTCACCCTTTTGCGGTGGATGGGGCACAGTGCTGTAGGGGGGCCGGACCGGGCCGAACGGCCGTGTCCGGGGCGGTAGTTGAAAGGTTGTACTGTTGCCACGGGCAAGTTGCCGCCGCGAACGGTCAGTGCGGCGATTTATCGCCAAATTCACGTGTGGATTGTCGCATAGGCGACGTATGTCCGGTCCGAGATGCCCCGCCATAGCGCCCTATTCTGGTGTATTTCCGATCGGTCGCTCCCCGAATTCTCGTCCGATTGACCTGTTGCAGAGGGCATCCGTGCAGATACATTCAGCCGCGGTCGACGCGTTCCGGCGCACACCACCAGGGATCCCCTGTCGCTCAGACAACGGCTTCCCCGGCGGTGAGGTCTGACCCGGACCCGCGGAGTGCGGGGCCGCGATAGGGCCAGTAATAGGGGAGTTAGGAATGGCTCAGGGCACCGTCAAGTGGTTCAACGCGGAGAAGGGCTACGGCTTCATCGCGGTCGACGGTGGTGCGGATGTCTTCGTCCACTACAGCGCGATTCAGATGGACGGTTACCGCACCCTCGAAGAAGGCCAGCGGGTCGAGTTCGAGATCTCGCAGGGTCAGAAGGGGCCGCAGGCGGACATGGTCCGGCTGGCCACCGCCTGACGGCCCGGCGCGCTCGGCGACCGACACGACGCACTCACGCACCAAGGGTCCGTACCTCTCAGGGGGGACGGGCCCTTCGTGCGTGGCCCGGAGTTGTCCACAGGCGCTTGCACTCGATGGGGTCGAGTGCTAATCATTGGCGTTAGCACTCTCCTAGTGAGAGTGCTGAAGGACCGGGTCGGTGAGGCCCGCCCGGCCGCCGGGAAGGAACCGGCGACCAGGTCGGCCGTCCGTCGCGGGCACCACACGGTCCGAGCCGTCGCCCCCTGCTCCGGTGGGGGAACCCCAGTCCGCGGAGGACACTTCACATGGCAAAGATCATCGCGTTCGACGAGGAGGCACGGCGCGGTCTCGAGCGCGGGATGAACCAGCTCGCCGACGCCGTCAAGGTCACCCTCGGCCCGAAGGGCCGCAACGTCGTCCTCGAGAAGAAGTGGGGCGCCCCCACGATCACCAACGATGGTGTGTCCATCGCCAAGGAGATCGAGCTCGAGGACCCGTACGAGAAGATCGGCGCGGAGCTGGTCAAGGAGGTCGCGAAGAAGACCGACGACGTCGCGGGTGACGGCACCACCACCGCGACCGTCCTGGCCCAGGCGCTGGTCAAGGAAGGTCTGCGCAACGTCGCGGCCGGCGCCAACCCGATGGCCCTCAAGCGCGGCATCGAGAAGGCCGTCGAGGCCGTCTCCGCCGCTCTGCTGGAGCAGGCCAAGGACGTGGAGACCAAGGAGCAGATCGCTTCGACCGCCTCCATCTCCGCCGCCGACACCCAGATCGGCGAGCTGATCGCCGAGGCCATGGACAAGGTCGGCAAGGAAGGCGTCATCACCGTCGAGGAGTCGCAGACCTTCGGGCTCGAGCTCGAGCTCACCGAGGGCATGCGCTTCGACAAGGGCTTCATCTCCGCCTACTTCGCGACCGACCTGGAGCGTATGGAGGCGTCGCTCGACGACCCGTACATCCTGATCGTCAACTCCAAGATCTCCTCGGTGAAGGACCTGCTCCCGCTGCTGGAGAAGGTCATGCAGTCCGGCAAGCCGCTGCTGATCATCGCCGAGGACGTCGAGGGCGAGGCCCTGTCGACCCTGGTGGTCAACAAGATCCGCGGCACCTTCAAGTCCGTCGCCGTCAAGGCGCCCGGCTTCGGTGACCGTCGCAAGGCCATGCTCGGCGACATCGCCATCCTCACCGGTGGCACCGTCATCTCCGAAGAGGTCGGCCTCAAGCTGGAGAACGCGGGCCTGGACCTGCTCGGCCGCGCCCGTACCGTCGTCATCACCAAGGACGAGACCACCATCGTCGACGGTGCCGGTGACAGCGACCAGGTCGCCGGGCGGGTCAACCAGATCCGCGCCGAGATCGACAACAGCGACTCGGACTACGACCGCGAGAAGCTCCAGGAGCGCCTGGCGAAGCTGGCCGGCGGCGTGGCCGTCATCAAGGCCGGTGCCGCCACCGAGGTCGAGCTCAAGGAGCGCAAGCACCGCATCGAGGACGCGGTGCGCAACGCGAAGGCCGCCGTGGAAGAGGGCATCGTCGCCGGTGGCGGCGTGGCCCTGCTCCAGGCGACCGCGGTGTTCGAGAAGCTGGAGCTCGAGGGCGACGAGGCGACCGGTGCCAACGCCGTGAAGCTCGCGCTGGAGGCCCCGCTGAAGCAGATCGCCGTCAACGGTGGTCTCGAAGGCGGCGTCATCGTCGAGAAGGTGCGCAACCTGCCCGTCGGCCACGGCCTCAACGCCGCGACCGGTGAGTACGTCGACATGATCGCCGAGGGCATCATCGACCCGGCGAAGGTCACGCGCTCCGCGCTCCAGAACGCGGCCTCCATCGCCGCGCTGTTCCTCACCACCGAGGCCGTCATCGCCGACAAGCCGGAGAAGGCCGCCCCCGGCGGCGCTCCGGGCGGCATGCCCGGCGGTGACATGGACTTCTGATCCACGGGGCGCGAGCCCGGATCAGCAGGACCGCACGACGGCACCCCCCGGTCACCCGGGGGGTGCCGTCTTTGTGTCCGGCGCATTGTTCGGAACAATTCACCAAGACTGTCCCAAAACGGGGCAATTTTGAATTACCGTCAGATGCCGGTAGCAGGACAAGTACGGGGGGTACCGGGGTCAAACCTGCTGCTAGGCTCTCATTGCTTGGCAAGTGTCATGCGCAAGTGTTCCGCATTTTTGTTCGGATTTGAAAGAGATTCCGCAAATGGCGGCCCCTCGCCTGAAGAGAGCCTCATGACGTCCTACTTACATGATCCAGCACTTTGGGGCCTGATCGCAGGTACTCCTGTCGCCGCGACCGCGATTGCGCTCAGCCGGAAAACTAATGCGAAGCTCCGTGCCGCGCTCGCCGAGCAGTCGGCGCGCCGCGCCTCCCTGGAAGTCGGCCGCGAGCAGATCGTGGATGAGGCCAGACGCCGGGCCGAGGAGGGCACCAAGAGCGTGCTCAAGGCCGCCATGCGCACCCTCCAGGGTCTGGCGGGCGAGCAGCAGGTCGCCATCGCGAAGCTCCAGCGGGAGAACGGCGAGCACGCGGCGCTCCAGGGCCTGTTGGACGTGGACCACGGCAACGCGCAGTTCACCCGGCGCGCCCAGTCCATAGCCGTGCTCTGCGACGGCTGGCTCGGCCGCCGCAAGAACGCGGCGTCCGTCTACGACGTGGTCCGCAGCGCCAAGGGCCGCATCCGGCATTTCACGCGCGTGGAAATCCGTTCGCAGAGCAATTTCGCGGTGGTGAGCCGCGCGGTCGAACCGGTCGCACTCGCCCTTTCCGAACTGCTCGACAACGCCACGAGTTATTCGGCCCCTGAAACGTCCATCGAAATTAATATCCAGCCCGTGCCCAAGGGCGTCTGCATCGTCGTCGACGACGCGGGTGTCGGCATGAGCGACGAAGAGAAGACGCTGGCGGGAGAACTCCTCACCGGCCAGCGCACTCCGGGTGTTTCCGGCCTCGGAAATCCGCCGCAATTCGGTTTCGCGGTGATCGGCGTACTCGCCAACCGTTACGGATTCAGCGTCTCGGTGGATTCCACCTCGCCGTACGGCGGAGTGCGCGCCGTGCTGCTGCTCCCCGACGAACTCCTCACCACCACCATCGAGCCCGAGGAGACTCCCGTCGTGGGTGAAGCGTCCGAGCCGGTGGAGCAGAGCGCGCCCGAGCCGGTGGTGCCCGCCACCACCTTCGGCGGCCTGCCCAAGCGGCGGCGCTTCCGGCACCCGATCTCGATAGTGCCCACGGCCGAGGAGCGGTCCGACGACAGAACCGGTGACAGGGCCGGGGACAGAGTCGAGCGGGCGCCCGAGCCGGTGCGCGACAGCCACGAAGTCGCCTCCCGCATGGGCGCGTTCCAGCGGGGCACTCAGTCCGGCCGCCGTTCCATCGGCGCGAGCAGCGAAGGGCAGGACGCCCAATGAGCCCAATGATCGGAAGAGATCTGTCGTGGATGCTCGACAGCGCCCTTGAGGTGCCCGAGGCCCGGCACGCGATCCTGGTGTCGGCCGACGGCCTGCTGATGGCCCGCTCCAACGAGGTCGGCAGGGACCACGCCGACACCGTCGCGGCGGCGATGAGCGGCATGCAGTCGCTGAGCCGTACGGTGTCCGACTTCGTCGGCGGCGACGACCGCCGCCAGGAGTGGCGGCAGACCCTGGTGGAGTTCGACCACGGCTGGGTCTTCCTCATCTCGGCAGGTGAAGGCGCCTATCTCGCGGTCTCCGCGTCCCCGGACGCGGACCTCGCGGAGATCACCTTCCGGATGCAGCAGCTCGTCGGCCAACTCGGCAAGGTGCTGACCACACCTCCTCGCGAGAACGCTGACGTCAATTGACGGGCGAACCGGAGCTGGAGTTAGAAGCCACGGAATTAGTACGCCCGTATGTGATCACCAACGGTCGCGAGCTTCCGGTCGACGGCGGCTTCACGATGATCACACTGGTCGCCGTATCCGAAAACGCGCCCCGGACAAGGGTTCTTGATCCCGAGAAGCTGCGGGTGATGGAACTGTGCTCGGGCGGTTATCTCGCGGTCGCGGAGATCGCCGCGCACACCGGGCTGCCGATGGGCGTGGTCAAGATCCTTCTGTCGGATCTGGTGGAGGACGGGTATCTGCTCGCGCGGGCACCCGTTCCCCGCGCGCAGTTGGTCGAGAGGGAACTGCTGGAGGAGGTGCTGCATGGGCTCCGGGCTCGCTTCGGATAGGGACAGTGCTCCCCAGACGCCGCGCGAGAACGTCTATCTGCCCAGTTCGGTACGGACGGTCGCCAAGATCCTCGTGGTCGGGCACTTCGCCGTGGGCAAGACGACGTTCATCGGCACCATGTCGGAGATCCCGCCGCTGCGCACCGAGGAAGTGATGACGCAGGCCAGCGCGGACATCGACGACCTCAGGGGCGCGCCCAACAAGACCACCACCACGGTCGCGATGGACTTCGGCCGGCTGACCCTCAGCGACGAACTGGTGCTGTACATGTTCGGTACGCCGGGCCAGCAGCGGTTCGTGCGGCTGTGGGAGGACCTGTCGCGCGGCGCGCTCGGCGCGCTCGTGCTGGTCGACCCGCTGCGGCTCCAGGAGTCCTTCCCCGTGATGGACCTCGTGGAGCGGCACGGTCTGCCGTACGCCATCGCCGTGAACCGCTTCGACGGTGCGCCCCCGCACTCGCTCGAAGAGGTGCGCGAGGCGCTGGATCTGCTTCCCGAGACCCCGGTGGTCTCGTGCGACGCACGCGACGAGCGGTCATCGGCGGGTTCACTGATCGCTCTGGTGCAGTATTTGCAGTCTCGCCTCAACTAGTAGGTCACCGCAGGTAGTTCAGGTAGCTCAGGTATTTCAACGAGGAGCACAGGCATGCAGACCCCTCCGGACTTCCAGGCCCCGCCGCCCGGCTGCCCCGCGCACGACAGCGGCCAGAGTGTGCCGCTGTACGGCCCGGAGTTCGCCGCCGCTCCGGAGGCGTTCTACTCCTACATGCGGCAGTTCGGCCCGAGCGCTCCGGTGGAGCTGGCGCCGGGCGTGGAGGCCGAACTCGTCACGGACTACACCGAGGCGCTGCGGGTCCTCCAGAACCCGGGCACCTTCGCCCGCGACTCGCGCCGCTGGCGCGCGATGAACGAGGGTCAGATACCGGCGGACAGCCCGGTGATGGGGATGATGGCCTACCGGCCGAATCTGCTGTTCTCCGACGGCGCCGAGCACATGCGGCTGCGGCAGGCGGCGACCGACAGCCTGGCCATGGTCGACTCGCACCGGCTGAGCCGGCACGTCGACCAGGTCGCCTCGTATCTGATCAGCCAGTTCAGCGCCAAGGGGCGGGCCGACCTGGTCGCCGACTACGCGCAGCAGGTGCCGCTGCTGGTCTTCAACGACCTCTTCGGCTGCACCGAGGACATCGGCAACCGGCTGGTGTTCGGGATCTCCGGCATCTTCGATGGCATCGATGTCGAGAAGTCGCTGGAGGTGCTGACCGGGGCGCTGGTCGAACTGGTCGAGCTGAAGCGGACCACGCCGGGCGAGGACATCACCTCCTGGATGATGCAGCACCGCTCCGCGCTGACCACCGAGGAGATGATCCACCAGCTCTTCCCGATGATCGCCGCGGGTACCGAGCCGGTGCAGAACATGATCTCCAGCGCGCTGCGGCTGCTGCTGTCCGACGACAAGTACGCCGACAGCCAGCACATGGCGGGCCTGCTGGTCGAGGACGCGCTCAACGACGTGCTGTGGAACTACCCGCCGATGGCCAACTACGGCGTGCACTACCCGGTGCACGACGTGGACCTCGCCGGGATCACGCTGCGCGCGGGCGACCCCGTGGTGATCAGTTACGCGGCGGCCAACACCGACCCGAGCCTGGGCGGCGGCGGCCAGACGATGAGCAAGCGGGCGCACCTGGGCTGGGGCGCGGGTCCCCATGTCTGCCCGGCCAAGGACCCGGCCACGCTGATCTCGCTGCGGGCCATCGAGAAGCTGCTCAACACGCTGCCGGACATCGACCTGGCGGTGCCGGTGGAGAGCCTGACCTGGCGTCCGGGCCCCTTCCACCGCGCGCTCACCTCGCTGCCCGCCCGGTTCACCCCGGCGCGGCAGCCGGTCCGCTCGCAGGAGAGCCAGTCGGCTCAGGCTCCGGCCGACCACACGCAGGGCAAGCCGAAGGCGGCCAGCCGCTGGAGCTCGTTCCTCAACTGGCTCAAGGCGTAACACGCGGCGACGCACAAGTCGAAAACCGGCCGACCGCGGCTTCGCGGTCGGCCGGTTTCGATAAAGAACGGACCTGGCCGGAAATCATCGCCGACGGTGTGACGCTTGCCACAATTACGAGCAGTGTCCGATCGGATACGCATCTCGCGCCCGGGGTATGCAGGACAGGTCAATCCGGCCTGGCATTGAGGACCAAGGAGAAATGCCGCCATGGTCACACCGTATTCGGTCGCCCCCACCGACCGGCGAAGAGTTGTATCACTTTTTTCCCGACTCCGTAAGCCCGGCGGACAGGAAAGTCCGCTGCCTCTTTACGACGAGCTTCGCTCGATGGGGGATGTCGTCCCAGCGCCCTGGGGCGGCCACCTGATCACGTCGTTCGGCCTCAGTGACCAGGTGCTGAGGGACCGGGCCTGGCGTGTGACCGACAACGAATGGGCCGCCAGGCAAGGCCAGGGAACGCGCTGGAGCGCGCCTTCCTCACGGCAGATCGGTCAGACTCTGGTCCGGCTCAATCCACCGCATCACACATTGATGCGCCGCTCGGTCGGAAATATGTTCGACCGGAGGGCGCTCGGTGACATTCGGATATCGGTGGAAAAGACAACGGACCGCCTGGTCGGCCGGCTCGCGGAACGCCTGCGCGACGGAGTGGCCGATTTTGTCTCACTGGTGAGCGAGGAGCTGCCGGTGCGCGCGATAGGGGAGTGGATGGGTTTGCCCTCCGCTGACTTCCCCCTTTTGCGGGACTTGACCCACGCCCAGGTGTTCACCCAGGAGCTGCTGCCCACCCCGAGCCAGCTCGCGATCTCCGACGAAGCCACCGTGACACTGCACCAGTACTTCGCCGCGCTGGTGCGCGAAAGGCGCAGGTCACCGGGGGACGACCCGGTCTCGCAGTGGCTGCGCACCTGGGACGGGCTGGAGCCGGACCGCGACCGCGCCGACGAGGCCGTCTACTACCTCGCGCTGCTGGTGGTGCTCGCCGCCCTGGAGACCACCTCCAATCTGCTGTCCACCATGACGTGGCTGATCGCCGAGCACCCCCGCCAGATGGGCTGGCTGCGCGCCCACCCGCAGGACATCCCCGGCGCCGTCGAGGAGGTGCTGCGCTACGACCCGCCGATACACGTCGTGACGCGGGTCGCGGGCGACGACATGACGCTCGCGGGCATCGAGGTGCCCAAGGACGAGACCGTCCACCTGATGCTCGCCGCCGCCAACCACGACCCCGCGCAGTACGCCGACCCGCACATCTTCGACATCCGCCGCAAGGTCAGCCACCTCAGCTTCGGCGGCGGCATCCACTACTGCGTCGGCGCCCCGCTGGCCAGGATGGAGGCCACCGCGCTGCTGACCGCGCTGCTCAGGAAGCTGCCGGGACTGAGCGTCCACCGCGACCCCGAGTGGGCGCCGCGGGTCGCCTTCCGGCGGATGACGACACTGACGGTGTCCGACTCCGCGTCCGCCCGCGTCCCCGAACAGGCGGGCCCCAGAGACCTGTAGGCCGCACGCGGCACGACCGTACGAGAGAACCGGTGGCGAACGACAGCATGATGAACTACTTCAAGGTCCTGCGCGTCAGCCAGGAAGGAGCGCTGCTGCGCGTACGGCTGAACACCCCGGAGACCGGGAACGCCGTCACCGGCCCGGTCCTGGACGAACTGCTGGCCGTACTGCGCTCGGTGCAGGACCACCCCGGCATACGGGTGCTCGAACTCTCCGGCGCCGGCGAGCACTTCTGCCTCGGCGGCGACCGCAGGGAATTCGCCGAGTCGCTGGCCGCCGACCCCACGGGGTCCGGCCTGCGCACCATGGGCAACAAGGCGCGGCAGGTGTGCGAGGCGCTCGCCACGCTCGGCGCCGTCACCGTCGCGCGGGTGCACGGCGACGTGATCGGCGCGGGCGTGGCGCTCGCGATGTTCTGCGACCTGCGGGTCGGCGCCGACACCAGCCGGTTCCGGCTGCCCGAGCTGGCGTTGGGCCTGCCGCCCGCCTGGGGCGGCATCCTGCCCCGGCTGCTCAACGAGGTGGGAGCCGCCCGCATCCGCGAACTCGTCCTCACCGGCGAGGCGTTCGACGCGGCCAGGGCCGTCGAGCTGTCCGTCCTGCACAAGGCCGTGCCCGAGGCCGGGCTGGACGCCGCCGTCGACCAGTGGGCGCGGCCCATGCTCCGCCGCTCCCCGGCCGCGCTGCGCGCCGCCAAGACGATGCTCAACGCGTACGGCGGCGCCCACCGCCTGGCGGACGCCACCCTCTTCGACGGCGAATGGCTGGCCTCGGTGATGATGGCGGCCGAGTCCGCCAAGCGCCAGTGAACTCCCGCTCCCGCGCGGCTACTTCGGCGCGGCCTCCAGTGCCTGCCGCAGGTGGCCGCCCGACTCCGTCAGCAGCCGGGCCGCCGTGGCCGCGTCCACATGGGCGAGCAGCGTCAAGATGGCGTGCTTGACCTCGCCGTCGGTGGCGGTCAGCGCGTCCTCGATCGCCTCCTCGTCCGCGCCGGTGGCCAGCGCGACGATCCGCCGCGAGCGCGCCCGCAGCTTTTCGTTGGAGGCCCGCACGTCGACCATGAGGTTCCCGTAGGTCTTGCCGAGCCGGATCATCGTGATGGTCGAGAGCATGTTGAGCACGAGCTTCTGCGCGGTGCCGGACTTCAACCGGGTGGAACCGGCGATCAGTTCGGGCCCGACGACGACCTCGATGCCGTGGTCGGCCGCCGCCGCGAGCGGCGAGTCCGCGTTGCAGGACAGGCCCACGGTGAGCGCCCCCGTGGCGCGCGCGTACTCCACCGCGCCGACCGCGTAGGGAGTGCGCCCGGAGGCGGAGACGCCGACGACGCTGTCGGCCGGGGTCAGTCCGAGCGCGGCGAGGTCGGCGGCGGCCAGCTCCTTGCTGTCCTCCGCGCCCTCGATGGAGGTGATCATCGCGGACGGGCCGCCCGCGATCAGTCCGAGCACCTCGCGTCCCGGCGTGGTGTTGAAGGTCGGCGGGCACTCGCTCGCGTCGAGCACGCCGAGCCTGCCCGCCGTACCGGCGCCCGCGTAGATCAGCCGTCCGCCGCGTTCCATCCGGGCGGCGATCCCGTCGATGGCGGCGGCGATCACGGGCAACTGCCCGGCGACCGCGGCCGGAACGGTGGCGTCCTCACCGTTCATGGTCCGCGCGATCTCCAGGGTGGGCATCCGGTCGATCTCGGCGAGCTCGGGCCGGAACGCCTCGGTGGTGAGGGTCTCCAGCTCGCGGCGCAGCTCGGTGTAGTGCGACATATGCGGCTCGTTCATCCTTCTGCTGTGGGGGTCGTGGAGTGGTGCGGACCGGCCGTCAGGCGCGGCCCGAGCGGGGACTGTGCCGGTGCGCGAGCGCTTCGTACGAGGCGGACAGCGCCGGGGCCGCGGTCTCGTAGGTGCGCTGCGCGACGCCGATGAACAGACAGTCGACGACGAGGAGCTGACTCGTACGACTGGACATCGCGGCGGGCCGCAGCTCGCTCTCGCGGGAGGTGGACGTGGTCAGCACCAGATCGGCGTACTGCGTGACCGCGCCGTCCGCCCGGCCGGTGATGGCGATGGTCGTCGCCCCCCGGTCGAACGCGGCCCGCAGCGGCTCGATGACGTCGTGCGTACTGCCCGAGTGCGTGATGGCCAGCGCCACATCGCCCGGCTTGAGCTGTACGGCGTTGGTGACCGCCAGGTGCGGGTCGGCGTGCGCGTGCGCGATCAGGCCGATCCGCAGCAGCTTCTGCGCCAGGTCCTGGCCGACCAGCGCGGACGCGGCTATCCCGTAGATGTCGGTCCGCCGCGCGGCGGCCAACGCGGCGACGGCGGCCTCCAGTTGGCCCATGTCGAGCTGGGCGGCGGTGTCGGCGAGGGTCTGCTGCTCCTCCATGGCCAGCTTGGTGACCACGTCGGCGAGCGGGTCGTCGACGGCGATGTCGGCGGTGACGGCGGGCGGCGCCCCGGTGGCCTGCTGGGCGGCGAGCGCGGCCAGCGCCAGCCGCAGATCGCGGTAGCCGGGGTAGCCCAGCAGCCGGGCGGTGCGGACGACGGTCGCCTCGCTGGTGCCGGTACGCACCGCGAGCGCCGTGACGGTCAGATGGGCACAGCCCGCCGGATCACCCGCGACGGCTTCCGCGACCCGGTGCATGGACCGGGTCATCGACGGCGCGAGGGTGCGGACCTTGGCGGCGAGGGCCCCCGGGTCGGGGGGCGTGACGGGGAGGACGGGCGCGCCGGACACGCCGCGGAGGGCGCGGACGCTCGGGGAGAAAGTTTCCTTCACGCTATAGGTCACCTTCTGAAAGGTATTTTCAGAGACGGCCGTACGTCAAGGCACCCGACGATCACGGCGTCCGCGTCCGCCGGGCTTGCGACAATGGAGGGATGGAAGGTGAAACCGTGCTGCATGGTGCCCGCGCTCTCGTGCTGTCCGACCTCAGCGCCCGCGGTGTCGCGGAGGCCGATATCGTCTCGCTGGTCGAGGACGCCGTCAGCAAGCGCCGCTGGTGGCTGGAGCAGTGGCCGGACGGCGCGGAGTACATCCCCGGGCTGCTCGCCCAGGACGTCCAGGACGCCCTGCTCGAACGCTACGGGCGCTGGCCGCTGTGCCCGGACTGCGACGACCCGCACGCCCTGGCCGTCGAACCCGAACTCGGCCCCGACCCGCACTGGGTCTGCGAGGCCCGCGGCGCCGTCGTCGCCCCCGTCGGCGCCCTGACCCCGGTGAACCCGGTATGACCCACGACACCGAGTCGGACCCCTCATGACCCTCTACATCGACCCGCCGACCTGGCCCGGCCACGGCCGCCACTGGTCCCACCTGGTCAGCGACGTCTCCTACGCCGAACTGCACGCCTTCGCCGCCCGCCTCGGCGCCCCGTCCCGCGCCTTCGAACGCGACCACTACGACATCCCCTCCGAGCGGTACGCCGACGCGGTCGCCCTCGGCGCGGTCGAGACCGGCAGCAAGGAGATCGTCCGCCTGCTGACCGCCGCGGGCCTGCGGCGGCGCAAATACGTCAGGCCGTGAGCGGGTCCGGCTCCGTCAGGCCGTGAGCAGCTCCAGCTCCGTCGTCAGATTGCGGCGGGCCGTGCGCTCCCACTGGTCCTTGCCGTAAGGGGTGCGGAACAGGTCGGGGAGGGCGAGGAGTTGGCGCAGGACGGCGGCGCGGCCGGCGCGGAAGGCGTCGTCGGGGACGAAGCCGTACTCGGAGCGGACGGCGGCGGCGTAGGCCGCGTAGGCGGCGGGGTCGCCGGCCAGGACGGCGAGGTCGGCGTCGCAGAGGACCTCGCCGTTGTGGTCGCCCTCGGCCGGGTCGTGGGTGACCGTCAGACGCACCAGGCGGGCGACCTCGGCGGTGCGGTCGGCGGCCACGCCCGCCTCGGGCAGGGCGCGTTCGGCGAGGTGGGCGCTGCGCTCCTCGTTCTCCGAGCGGTCGGGGCGGTAGACCGCGTCGTGGAACCAGGCGGCGAGGGCCACCGCGTCCGGATCGGCGGCGTACGCGGTCAGTTCGGTGGCGTGGTCCAGGACCGCCTGGAGATGGTCCAGCGTGTGGTAACGCCGCTGCGGTTCGGCCCAGCGGCCGAGCAGATCGGCGCCGTACGGCGCGGGGTCGGGGGCGGGCGCGTCGTCCGCTGTCGGCTCCTGGCAGCGGCGCAGCAGGTCGCACCACTCGGCGAGCAGGGCGTCGTAGCGGGGGTGAGGGGCGGCGGGCGTGAAGGACATGCCGGTAATTGTGCGCTACACGTCTCGCGCGGGAGTGACGCATGTGGCACCCTTGCTCATATGTCTAGACCAATCTTCGAGGTGATCGCCCTCGGCGCGGACGATGCCGTAGCGGCCCGGGACGGTGGCGCGGACCGCCTCGAACTGGTCACCGACATGGCCGCGGACGGGCTCACCCCCTCCCGCGCCACCTTCGGGGCGATCAGGGCGGCCGTCGACATCCCGCTGCGCGTCATGCTGCGGCTGTCCGACGGATTCAGCGCCGGTGACGCGCGCGACCTCGACGCCCTGTGCGCCGCCGCGCAGTCCCTGCGGTCCGAGGGCGCCGACGAGTTCGTCCTCGGCTTCCTCGACGACGGCGGGCGCGCCGACCTCGACGCCGTGCACGCGCTGGTCGACGTCATCGACGGCTGCCGCTGGACCTTCCACCGGGCCATCGACCGCGCCGCCGACCGCGACGCGCTCCGCCTCCAGCTCGCCGGGCTGCCGGGCCTCGACACATACCTCACCGCGGGCGCCGCGGACGGCGTGCCCGCCGGGCTCCCGGTGCTCTGCGACGAGGCCGCGCGCAGCGGCGAGCCGGGGTACGAACCCCAGCTCCTCGTCGGCGGCGGCCTGCTCCTGGAGCATGTGCCGCACCTGCGCGGCGCCGGGCTCGACGGCTTCCACGTCGGCGGCGCCGTGCGCCCCGCGGGCTGGGCCTCCCCGGTCGACGTCCGCGCGGTCGCCCGCTGGCGCGCCGCCCTGGACACCCCGGTCCCGGTCTCCTGAGGTCGGGCGGTACGGCCGTCGCGCCGCCCCGGACGGTCCCGCCGGGCCGGGGCGCGTACCGGCGGTTGTCGTACCCCCGCGCCACAATGGAGCCATGAGCGTCATGGACCTGGACGAGCTGCGGCTCCTTCGGCGTGCCCGCGACCGTATGGACCGCGAGTACGCCCAGCCGCTCGACGTCCCGGCCCTGGCCCGGACCGCGCTGATGTCGACCGGCCACTTCAGCCGCCAGTTCCGCGCGGCGTACGGCGAGACCCCGTACTCCTACCTCATGACCCGCCGCATCGAGCGCGCCACCGCCCTCCTGCGGCGCGGCGACGTCAGCGTCACCGACGCCTGCTTCGCCGTCGGCTGCACCAGCCTCGGCTCCTTCTCCGCCCGCTTCACCCAGATCGTCGGCGAGACCCCCAGCGCCTACCGCGCCCGCGACCACAGCGACTTGGAGGTCGTCCCCGGCTGCCAGGTCATGCTGGTGACCCGCCCCCGCAAGACGGGCGGCGCCGCCGCGCGCTCGCCGCTGTGAGCCCGCGCCCGTCGCCTCCGATATCGGCCGCACAGCCCCTAGCATCGGCCGTATGACCGTTTCCATCAGTGCCGTGCACGTCTTCGTCGACGACCCCGACGCCGCCCTCGTCTTCTACCGGGACACCCTCGGTCTCACCGTGCGCAATGAGGTCGAGCACGACGGCTTCCGGTGGATCACGCTGACGACCAAGAGCCAGCCGGAGATCCAGATCGTGCTGTCGCAGCCGCACGCGGGGCGGTCGAAGGAGGACGGGGACACGCTGGCGGCGCTGCTGGCCAAGGGGGAACTGCGGCCGCTGCACTTCCGCAGCGACGACCTCGACGCGACGTTCGAGGCCGTCGCGGGGGCGGCGGGGGCCGAGGTGCTCCAGGAGCCCGCCAGCCAGCCGTGGGGGGTGCGGGACGGCGCCGTACGGGATCCGGCGGGCAACTTCTTCCGCATCGAGCAGGCGTAGCGCGCAGCGGCGCGCCCGCCAGACGAGACCTTGCGGACGCGGCCTAGGCCGGGGCCAGGGCCTCGGGGAGCGGCGCGGTGTGCAGCACCGCGAGGCCGGAGACGGCGCGGGTGAGGCAGACGTACAGGCGTCGCAGGCCGGTGCGGACGTCGGGCTCGGCGGCCACGATGTCCGCGGGCTCGTCGAGCACGACGTAGTCGTACTCCAGGCCCTTGGCCAGGGACGCGGGCACCAGCGTGACGCGGGCCTCGGCGGAGGTCTCCTCACCGGGCGAGACGTACTGGATTCCGGCGGCCTCAAGTGCCTTGGCCAGTACGGGAATCCGCGGGTCGGCGGCGATCAGGCCGACGGACCCCTCGTGCCGGAGCGCCGTGTCGCAGGCCGCGAGCACGGCCGCGTCCAGCGCGCCGGCGGCGACGGCCCGTACCGACATCGTGCCGGCCGCCTCACGGACGGACGTGGCGGGCGCGAGGCCCGGCGCGATCTGCGGCAGCAGCCGCGTGGCGTACGCGATCACCTCGCGCGGCACACGGAAACCGGCCGTCAACTCCTCGACGCGGGCGTCCGGTTTGCCGAGATGGCCCAGCGCCTCGGCCCACGAGCCGGTGGCCCAGGGCGTGGTGCCCTGCGCGAGGTCGCCGAGCACGGTCGCGGACCCGGTCGAGCAGCGCCGCCCCACCGCGCGGTACTGCATCGGCGACAGGTCCTGCGCCTCGTCCAGCACCACATGCCCGAGCGACGACGTCCGCTGCACGAGGTCGTACGCCTCGTCGATCAACACCGCGTCGGCGGCTGACCACTTGGCCGACGCGAGCCCCCGCGCGGGCTTCGCCCACAGGATCGTCCGCTGCTCCTCGGCGTCCAGCACCCCGTCCGCCGCCTCGGCCAGGAACTCCGGGTCCGACAGCAGCCGCAGCACCGTCTTGGCCGGATCGACCGCGGGCCAGCACGCCTTGACGGCCGCCTTCACGGCGGGAGTTCGCGCCACCGCGTCCTGCACGCGGTCGTCCGGCGCCTCGCCCGAGCGCTCCATCTGTACGAGGACGACGTGCGCGATCCGCTGCGGCAGCGCGTCGTGCGCGGCGCCGTACCGGATGTCGCGGGCCGCCAACTCCTTGACGATCTCCTCCAGTTCGTACGCCGGGACCCGCCAGCGCCGCGAGCCGCGCACCACCATCACCGGCTCGGTGGGCATCCGGATGCCGGACCGCACCGCCCGTCGCAGCACCTCCGCCATCCGCGCGTCGCCCTTGACCGTGGCCGCCGCCGCCGAGTCGGTGCCGCGCACCTCGACATGGGCCACCAGGTCGTCCACGGTGGCCTGCTTGACCTGCAACTCGCCCAGCGCGGGCAGCACTTGCTCGATGTACTGGAGGAAGGACCGGTTCGGCCCGATCACCAGCGTGCCGGTCCGCGCCAGCCGCTCGCGGTGCGCGTAGAGCAGATACGCGACCCGGTGCAGGCCGACGGCGGTCTTCCCGGTGCCGGGCGCGCCCTGCACGCAGACGCTCCCGGTGATGTCGGCGCGGACGATCTCGTCCTGCTCGGGCTGGATGGTGGCGACGATGTCGCGCATGGGGCCGACGCGGGGCCGTTCGATCTCGCTCTGGAGCAGTTTGCTCGACGTCCCCGGATCCGCCGCGCCCTCCGGCGGGTCGGTGAGGTACTCGTCCTCGTACGCGGTCAGGTCCCCGCCGGTGTAGCCGAACCTGCGGCGCAGCCGTACGTCCATCGGCTTGCGGCGCGACGCCTGGTAGAAGGGCTGCGAGACCGGCGCGCGCCAGTCGATCACCATCGGGTCGCCGTCCGCGTCGTGCACATGGCGGCGGCCGATGTAGAACTGCTCGCCGGTCGCGCCCTCGGCCAGTTCCGTGCCGGGCGCGTGCAGGTAGTCCAGGCGGCCGAAGAAGAGCGGGGTGTCGGCGAGGTCGGAGAGCGCCTTGATGCGGTCGTCGATCTCGGCGGCGAGGATCTTGGCGTTGACCCAGTTTCCCGTCACGTCCGTGATGTCGAGCGACTCCACGTCGTGCCGCATGGCGCGCAGCGCGGTACGGGACGAGGCGAGGTGGGAGCGTTCCCTGCCGAGCGGGTCGGGGGAGTGGTCGGTGCGGTCCTGCGGGCTGGGGCTGCTGCCCTGGGTCGGGACGTGCGAGGGCACGGCTTTGCCTCCGGCTGATACGAGTGCGTACGCGAGGGGTCGTCGGCGAGGCGACGAGCCGACCGGTTTCCGTCCGGCCGGCGGCACTCCCGTGGGGAGGCGGCAAGACCGGCGATCATACGCGTCCGCGCGGGGAGCCGCGAACGAATTTCACCCCCCGTTCGACCTGCGGTCGGACGGGGCGGGGACGCGGCGCGGGCGGGGCTCGGGCAGCGCGGCGGCGCGGGGGATCGGGGGCCCGGGGGCCCGGGGGAGCCGCAGGTCGTAGGGCCTCAGGGGTGACCCTGATACCCGGGTCAGGGTCCGGTGTCAGACCAGAGTCGGACACGGAGCGTGCGAGTTAAGCCCTGAGCCCGACGTAGGCCGTATGCCTGATTTCGTACGGTGGATTCATGACCACCACCACCGTTGCCCCAGGTCCCACCGTCCACGGCGGCACCGCTCTCGGTGCCCGCCCCGATCACCCCCGCCACCTGCTGGGAAGCACGCTGCGCGCGGTCCGTGTCTTCGCCGTCACGGCCGTCGAAGTGGTGCTGCTCGGCAACGAGGGCAAGCGCCACTGAGCGGCGGCCCCGCGCCGCGTTGACGATCACCGGCGGGCAGGTCCACTACTGTCGCCGCGGTGACCGCTCCCGCGCTCGGCCCGGCGCGCCCCGCCGACCGTCCCGCCGACCCTCGCCGTCCCCGTAGCGCCCGCTGTCCCGGCACCACCGCGCTGGCGCTCGCCGCGCTCGCGCTCTCCCTCGCCCTCTTCGCTGCCTGGTGGCTCCGCCGCCCGGTCCCGATGGCCGACCTTCAGGTCTACCGCGCCGAAGGCGCCGCCGTACTCGGCGGCCGGGACCTGTACGGATTCCGCGTCACTCGCTGGCGGCTGCCCGCCACGTATCCGCCCTTCGCGGCCCTGCTCTTCACCCCGGTCGCCCGGCTCCCGCTGTCGGCCGCCCGCGCGGCCTGCGTCGCCGCCAATCTGGCCCTGCTGGCCGCCCTCGTCCGCCTCTCCCTGCGGCTGGCCGCGGACACCGGGACCGCCGCCGCCGACGCCGTACGGTCCCGGCGGTACGCGGCGCCCGTCCTGCTCGGCACCGCGGGCGCGCTCTGGCTCGAACCCGTCTTCCAGACGGTGGTCTTCGGGCAGATCAACCTCGCCGTCGCCGTCCTCGTCCTGTGGGACCTCACCCGCCCCGAGGGCGCGCGGGGCAAGGGTTTCGCGCTGGGCCTCGCGGCGGGCGTCAAGATCACGCCCGCGCTGCTGGCCGTGCACCTCGCGCTCACCGGCCGCCGCCGGGAGGCGGCCCGCGCCGCCGCCGGATTCGCCGCGAGCGCGGCGCTCGGGCTCGCCGTCCTGCCCGGCGCCTCGCTGGACTTCTGGACCGCCCGGCTCTACGAGACCGACCGGGTCGGCGAGGTCTGGATCGTCGACAACCAGTCCCTCCAGGGTCTGCTCGCCCGTGTCCTGCACACCCCGGCCCCCGGCCTGCTCTGGGCCGCGTCCGCCCTGGTCACCGCCGCCGCGGGACTCGCCGTCGCCGCTCGCGCCCACCGCGGCGGCCGGCCCGCGCTCGGCCTGCTCTGCGCCGCCGTCACCGCGCTGCTGGTCTCGCCGGTGAGCTGGTCCCACCACTGGGTCTGGTGCGTGCCCCTCCTGGCGTTCCTGGCCACGCGCCTGTCCGCAGAGGGCCCAGGCCCAGGCAGCGGGCCCGG
The DNA here is from genome assembly GCF_042955955.1 of Streptomyces sp. NPDC008317. Lineage (NCBI taxonomy): Bacteria > Bacillati > Actinomycetota > Actinomycetes > Kitasatosporales > Streptomycetaceae > Streptomyces > Streptomyces sp. NPDC008317. Next base: position 411,398 of record NZ_JBIBFQ010000006.1, on the reverse strand, counting down.
TCCCGGCCCCGGCTCCCGTACGGCACGGTCGCGCGGCCCGCGCGCCGCCGTCCTGCTCGGCCGCCGCGCCGTGCTCCTCGGGTGCGCCGCCGTCTTCTACGGCCGCAGCATGTGGCTCGTGCCGCACCAGGGCGACCGCGACCTGCGCTTCTCCTGGTGGGAACAGCCCCTCGCCGCCCCCTACCCCCTGCTCGGCCTCGCCCTGCTGGCCGGCACCGCCCTGAGTACCCGCCCACGCCGACCTGAGTACGACGCCGGATCCGGCCCGGCCGTCCGGTCCGTTGAATGGATGACATGACCAACAGCCGCCCGTACGTCCCGCAGGACCCGTACGGCCCGCCGCAGCCGCACGAGTGGCAGCACGGCGCGGGCACCCGTCCGCAGGTCCGGCAGAGCCCCGTCTACGGCCCCGCCCCCGTCATGCCTCCCTTCGTGCCCCGCTTCAGGCCGCCGGACCACGACAGCCACGCCTACGTCGCCCCGCTGATCGCCACCGTCCTCGGCGGCCCGGTCATCGCCTTCTGCGGCCTGATCGCGATGTTCTCCCCGATGGCGACGGACTCCTGCACGCCGAACGGCTGCCAGGCGCTGACCACCATGCTCCTGGTCGCCCCCGCCGTCCTCCTGCTCGCCGTCGTCGCGCTCGTCGTGTCCTGGGCCCTCCCCTGGCGCCTGCGCCACCGCACGACCCGCGCCGTCGCCTCCCTCGCCGCCCCGCTCCTCGCCGTCACCACCCTCCTGATCTACATCCACCTCCCCGCCGCCGGCTGAGCCCCGTCGTCATGACGCCGGGCCCGCACGGCAGCGGTCGCAGTCGCCTCCGCGGACTTCCGCCCGCCGCCTGGATCTACGGCGGCGGCCACCGGACTCCGCTTGCCGCCAAGCGGTTCCGATGCCGCGCGAGTCTGAGCCGCGCGATGCCGAGCCCGATCAGATACACGGCGAAGAAAGCCAGCCATACGCCCGCGCCGACGAGGACGTGACGCACGGTGTATCCGGGAAAGAAGAGGACGACCGCTATGACGACGAGCAGCACCAGGATGTTCTTCAGCACCCGTCGGCCGTAGCGAAGGCACGCGTCGACGACCATCCGCGAATGGATCAGGTGCACGTCACCCGCCGCCGACCTCGCGGGCCGCAGCCCGCGTCCCTCGACCATCCCCGGCAGTGGACCGCCCCCGGCCGGGTCGGGATACCGGGCCGCGGTCCGCGCGGCGAGATCCCCCGACTCCGGGCTCCGCCGGAAGGTCATCAGCGGCTGGTTCATCGAACGGCTGCCGGGCGCCGGGCCCGCGTACCGGTAGCCGAACTGCTCGGCCACATAGGCGTAGGCGGCGAGTTTCCTCAGGCCCGGAGAGGTGAGCCGCACCTCGTACTGGTCGCGTCCGGCGGCGACGGCGTCCCTCAGCGCGGTGAGCGCAGTCCCGTGTGGCATGAAGCGCTGCTCACCGCCCTCTCCCCGGTCGTCGGACGCCGTGCCCGCGTATACGGAGATCCCCTTCGTGGCCTTGGAGATCGGAAACGGCCAGGAGATCGGAAACGGTCTAGGCCGTCTCGCCTTCCAGGAGGCCGTCGGCGTCGATGATGCGATAGGCGTAGCCCTGTTCGGCGAGGAAGCGCTGGCGGTGGGCGGCGAAGTCCTGGTCGATGGTGTCGCGGGCGACGACGGAGTAGAAGCGGGCCTCGTGGCCGTCGGCCTTGGGGCGCAGGACGCGGCCGAGGCGCTGGGCCTCCTCCTGGCGGGAGCCGAAGGTGCCGGAGACCTGGATGGCGACGGTGGCCTCGGGGAGGTCGATGGAGAAGTTGGCGACCTTGGAGACGACCAGGACGGAGATCTCGCCGTTGCGGAAGGCGCCGAAGAGCTTCTCGCGCTGGGCGTTGGTGGTCTCGCCCTTGATGACGGGGGCGTTGAGGTGCTCGCCCAACTCGTCGAGCTGGTCGATGTACTGGCCGATGACGAGGGTCTGCTGCCCCTTGTGCTGGGCGACCAGGGCCTCGGTGACGCGCCGCTTGGTGGCGGTCGTGGCGCAGTAGCGGTACTTCTCCTCGGGCTCGGCGGTCGCGTAGGCGAGCCGCTCGGAGTCGGTGAGGTTGACGCGGACCTCGACGCAGTCGGCGGGCGCGATGTAGCCCTGCGCCTCGATCTCCTTCCAGGGCGCGTCGAACCGCTTCGGGCCGATGAGGGAGAAGACGTCGGACTCGCGGCCGTCCTCGCGCACCAGCGTCGCGGTCAGGCCGAGCCGCCGCCGGGCCTGGAGGTCGGCGGTGAACTTGAAGACCGGCGCGGGCAGCAGGTGCACCTCGTCGTAGAGGATCAGGCCCCAGTCGCGGGAGTCGAACAGCTCCAGGTGCGCGTAGACGCCCTTCCGCTTGGTCGTCAGCACCTGGTACGTGGCGATGGTGACCGGCCGGATCTCCTTGCGGGTGCCGCTGTACTCGCCGATCTCCTCCTCGGTCAGCGACGTCCGCTTGATCAGCTCGCTCTTCCACTGCCGCGCCGAGACGGTGTTCGTCACCAGGATCAGCGTGGTCGCCTTGGCCTCGGCCATCGCGCCCGCGCCGACCAGCGTCTTGCCCGCGCCGCAGGGCAGCACGACGACACCGGAGCCGCCGTGCCAGAAGTTCTCCACGGCCTGCCGCTGGTACGGCCGCAGCGCCCAGCCGGTCTCGTCCAGCTCGATCGGGTGCGCCTCGCCGTCCACGTAACCGGCGAAGTCCTCGGCGGGCCAGCCGAGCTTGAGCAGCACCTGCTTGATCTGGCCGCGCTCGGAGGGGTGCACCAGCACCGTGTCCGGGTCGATCCGGGCGCCCACCAGCGGCTGGATCTTCTTCGAGCGCAGGATCTCCTCGAGGACCGGGCGGTCGGTGCTGGTCAGCACCAGGCCGTGGGTGGGGTGCTTGCTCAGCCGCAGCCGCCCGTAGCGGTCCATCGTCTCGGCCACGTCGACCAGCAGCGCGTGCGGCACCGGATAGCGCGAGTACTCGACCAGCGCGTCCACCACCTGCTCGGCGTCGTGGCCCGCCGCCCGCGCGTTCCACAGGCCGAGCGGGGTCAGCCGGTAGGTGTGGATGTGCTCGGGGGCGCGCTCCAGCTCCGCGAAGGGCGCGATGGCGCGGCGGCAGGCGTCCGCCTGCTCGTGATCGACCTCCAGGAGGAGCGTTTTGTCGCTCTGCACGATGAGACAGGACACGCATTACCTCCGCTGACGGGACCGAACAGAGAATTGTACTGCGAATGGCGGTCAAGACCGCGTGTCGCGGTTCACCCCGATGGCGGCCAACCCTGCGCGCAACCGTTCGCCATCCGAGCGAAGCTGCGCCGATCGCGTACGTGGCGACCGGCGCGTCGCACCCGACCTGCTGTTATCTGCCCGCTATGGACAACCCACTGTCTCCTCCCCCCGCGCTTCCCCCCGCAGACCCGCGTGAGCGGGGGAAGCTGCGGGCCGTAGCGGCCTCCACAGCCGTCGTCGGCGCCGCGGTCATGGCCGCGGCCGGGCTGCTGCTCCCCGGTTCGGCGGCCGGCGCGGCCCCGAGCCCGGCGGACGGGCCCTCGTACAGCGATACGGGATGGTCGTCCGCCCCCGACACCGGGTGGCCGTCGCCCGGCGAGAGCACGTCGTGCCCGCCGACGACCCCGCCGTACTCGTCACCTCCCACGACGCCTCCCACGACGCCTCCGACCTCGCCTCCCACGTCCCCGCCCACCACGCCGCCGACGACGGGCTGGACGACGCCTCCGACGACCCCGCCGACCACGCCGCCCACCTCGCCTCCGACCACGCCCCCCACGACCCCGCCCACGACGGGCTGGACGACGCCGCCCACCTCGCCGCCCACCTCGCCTCCGACGACACCCCCCACGACGCCCCCCACCACTCCGCCCACGACGGGCTGGACGACGCCCCCGACCTCCCCGCCCACGTCACCTCCGACCTCGCCCCCCGGACACCTCCCGCACACCGGTGCGGAGACCGAGTGGCTGGCCGTCGCGGCGGCCGGAGCGCTGGGAGCGGGCGGGCTGCTCGTCGCGGCGACGCGCCGCAGGGGCCGCCACGGCTGAAGTCCCCTGCCGCCCAAGGAGATCGGCCGTCCGAGTCGTCGTGTGCGGACGGCGTACGGCGGCCGGTCGCGGGTATGCGCCGCCATGACGGTGCCTATGCGAGGGGGCAAGGGTTCATGGCGGTGAGGATGGCGCTGTTCCGCACGGCGCCGAAGGAACCGAAGGACGGGCCGAAGGCGAAGGCGCCGAAGGCCACGGCGGACCCGGCCCCCACGGCGAGGTCCGCGGCCAAGCCCGCACGCACCCCCGTACGCAAGGCCGCTCAGCCGCGTACCAGCGCCCAGGCCAGGACCCGTCAGAAGGCACCGGCGAAAGCACCCGCGAAGACGGCAGCGACGGCGCGGACGACGGCTCGGGACACGGCGCCCGCCCGGACCTGGCCCTGGACGAAGGCCGCGCCCCCGGCCGCCGAGGCCGGTCCGAAGGCGACCCCGCAGCCCGAGCCGAGGCCCACGCTGAAGTCCAGGTTCGGGCCGAAGCCCAAGGCCGCCCCCGTCGTCGAGCCCGAGCCGGTCGAGGAGCCGTACGTCCCCCTGCTGCAACGCCGTTCGTGGGGCGCGACGCTCGCCCGCGTGGTGGTGCTCGCGGCGGCGATCGTCGGGATGGTGGCCTTCGCGGTGGCGCTGGCGAAGGTCACGCTGGTGCCGTCACCGGCCTCCGTCTCGCTGATCCACTCCAATCTGCATCCGGGTCACTCGATCAGGGCCTACCTCAACGGGCCGAGCACGCGCGACGCGGTGAAGCAGATCGGCGGGAACATCCTGCTCGGCGTGCCCTTCGGAATCCTGCTGCCGATGCTGTTCCCGAAGGCGCGCGGCCTGCTCAGGGTGGGCGTGCTGACCGGTCTGGTGATGCTGACGGTGGAGACCACCCAGGGCGTCATCATCGTGGGCCGGTCCTTCGACATCGACGACGTCATCCTCAACACCGCGGGCGCCCTCATCGGCTACCTGCTGCTGGGCCTGCGCCTCGGCCGCGCCCTCTACCCGCGCCGCCACCACTGGTGGCAGCGCAGGCGCCCGGACAGCGGACCGCGCCAGGACGGGCGCCGCGACGTCCGGCGGGGCCTGCGGCAGGAAGGGACCGTGCGGCCGGAAGGGACCGTGCGGGCGCGCGTCAGGCCGGGTCGTCGGCCAGCTCCGAAACGCCCGTGACCCGGTGCAGCGCGAAGGTGCGCACCTCGTCCACGGTGTGGTCGTACGCCGTCACATAGCCGCCCTCGACCCGTACCGGCGCGATCACCCGCTGACTCGCCGCACCGTCCGCGTTGACGTAACCGATCCACAGCGACTCGCCGCTCAGCACCGCCGCCTGCATGGTGGCGAGCGTGTCGGCCGCTGGCGTACGGGGCAGGCCGCCGTCCGCGCTCCCGGCGGCGGTCGAGGACACCGCGGAGTCCGGCGAGCGGCGCACGGCGGTCGAGGCGCGGTCGCCCGCGCGGACCGCCTTCACCGCGGCCCCCAGCAGCGCCCCCGCGGGCACCGGCGGCCCGTCCGTGACGGGCGTGGGCGGCGTACGCGGCGGGGTGCGGCGGGCATCGGCGCGGGTGATCAGCACATCGCCGTCCGCGGACTCGGCGGCCGGCGCCAGACCCATCGCGCGCAATTTGTCGAGCAGCACGGCCGGTTCGGACTGGGCCGCGAGCACCGTCGGCGCCAGGCGGCGCAGCCCGAGGCCCGACGCGCGCCGGTCGGCGAGCAGTTCGGTCAGCAGCGCGTCGTCGTCGCAGCGCAGATACGCCGACGCGGCCCCCACCCGCAGCGTGCCGTGCCTGCGCGCCACGTCGTCGATCAGGTAACTCAGCGGCTGCGGCACCGGCGTGCGCGAGTGCGAGGTCAGGAAGTCCTGGAGCTCCGCCGCCGTGCGCCCGGCGTCCAGGGCGCGCCGTACCGACTCCGGTGTGAAGCGGTAGACCGTCGCGCCGCCCTTGGACTCGATGTCGGCCAGCACCCCGAGCGTCTCGGCGAGCGGCGCCATCAGCGGCCCCGGCGCGACCGCCGTCAGGTCGGCCTGGAGCAGTACGTGGTCCAGCGGCTCGGGCAGCAGCGGCGCGAGCAGCCCGGCCGCGGCACCGGCCGCCGCGGCGGACTCCGCCGCCGTGCGGGTCCCCGCGCCGCCCAGCAGCGGCCTGGCGTGCGCGGCGAGCGCCCCGCGCCCGGTCAGGCCCAGATTCTCGGCGTCCTGGAGCGTCCAGCGCAGCAGGTCGGCGCGGAGCGCGTCCGCGCCGGGCCGCAGCGGCCGTTCCCAGCGCAGCCGGGCCAGCAATTCGTCGGGGGCCGCCGCCGAGCCCGGCGGCAGATCGGCGAGGACGCGCAGCGCGCGGCGGCGCACCCGGGGCGCGAGCGACCGGTCGAGGTCGGGGCCGAGCGCCGACAGCGCGCGGCCCTTGGCGTCCTTGCTGCCGACCACGCCCGGCGTCCGCGTCGCCGTCAGCCAGGCGGCGGCCAGCGTCGCCCACCGCTCCTGCGCGGGCAGCAGCAGCCACTCGTCGGCCGCGGGCGTCGGCGCGTACGCCTCGTCCAGCTCCCCGTCCGTCGCGATCAGCCCGGCCGCGTAGGCCAGCTCCAGCCAGAAGGCGGCCTGCGCCTCGGTCAGGTCGAGCGCGGTCGCGGTCCGCTTGAGGTCGCGGACGCTGATGCCGCCCGCGCGCAGGACCGAAGGACCGCCGGTCTGCCACTCCTTCAGCAGCTCGCCGACCGTGCTGACGGCCGTGAACGCCTGCCCCGCCGCCGTCATGTCCACGGTCCGCTCGGTACGCGGCACCGGCGCGACGGCGGGCGGCAGCGGCTCCGGGGTACGGTGCGCCCGGCCGCCGCGCAGGCTCAGCGCGGCCTCGCGCGGCAGCAGCACATTGTGCTGGCCCGCGGGCAGCAGCAGGCCGCGGGCGAGCAGCCACTGCACGGGCGTCACCGCGTCCGCGGCCCGCACCGGCACGGTCGCGTCCCGTACCTCGCCGTACGGCGGCCCCCACACCAGCCGGTCGAGCACCTTGCGCGCGTCCCCGTCCGGCGCGGTGTCCAGCAGCGCCGCCGTGCGGTCGCGGTCCGCGAAGAGTCCGGCCAGCGCGGTGACCGCGCTCATCGGGTCGTGCGTCGGATCGAGCCCGGCGTCCGCCAGGATCTCCTGGAGCCGGGAGGGCGACATGCCCGAGGTCGCCTCGCTCACCGAGGGCCCGAGGCCGGTCGCGGACGGCACGGTGGCGGCGGGCGCCAGCACGTCCCGCGCGGTGCGCACCAGCCGCAGCCGGTCGTCGGGGCCCCACAGCAGCGCCCGCGCCCGCAGGACGTCCACGGCGCGCGGCAGCGCGGCGGTCACCGCGGCCACCAGCTCCGCGTCCAGCGGCTCCGCGTGGCCGGTGCCCTCGGGGCCGCCCGTCATCAGCGTGAGCAGCGTCCCGTACGAGCACGGGTCCCGCGTCACCGACAGGGCCTCGGCGACCTGCTGCGTGAAGCGGTCCAGGTGCTCCAGCGCGCGGACCACCGACGTACGGGTGGAGGCGCGGGTCGCGAGCTGCGTCAGGTCGTTCGGTACGGGGCTCAGCAGGTCCGGCCGGGCGCGCAGCAGCCGCCCCAGCGCCTCGTCGTCACGTGCGCGCAGGTCCTCCGCGAGCGTGCGCGGGACAGATCCTTGCCCTCCGGTCGTCATCCGTTCCACATTAGCCCCCCTCGTCGCGGCGGCCATGGACGGCGGCCGCGGATGAGGACAGCGGTGACGGCGGGCGGGTACGGTCGGTGCAGGGTCGGACACGGGCGCGGACAAAGGGGCTTGGCGGTGGGTGTCGAGAGCGACCAGATGGTGTTCGACTACCTCAGCCGGATCGGCGACCTCGCGCAGACCGCGCTGCCCGCCTCCCAGCGCATGCGGCTGGTCGCGCAGCTCCGCACCGACATCGACCGGGAGCGCAAGGACAGCGACAACCCGGCGACCGTCCGCCGCATCCTGGGCCGGATCGGCAGCCCGGACGCCGTCGTGGAGGCTGCGGCAGGCGGCTCCGGCGACGCCTCGTCCGGCGCCGCCGCCCCCGAGGCCCCGGCACCGCCCTCGTCCCCGTCCGCGCCCGCCGGGGGCCCCTACGGCCCGTACGGCGTGCCGTCGATGCGGAAGACGGCGGGCAGGGACGGTACGGAGAAGGCCGACGGCGGCAAGGGCGGCGGCGGCAGGGGCGGCGGCGGGGGCGCGGGAAAGAAGGACGACTGGTGGGACCGGGACGAGCGCCGCGACGGTCACCTCAGGGCCGGTGACGAACTCACGGGCCTGCCCGGTATGACCGGCGGCGTCTTCATCCCCTTCGACGACGAGGATCTGGACGACGACGGTGACACCCGGGCCAGGGTCAGGCCCGGGGCGCCGCGTGCGCCGGTCGAGGAAGAGGCCGAGGAGGAGGCCGCGTACGAGGAGGAGGTCGCCGCCCGTCCGCGCCGCCGCTGGCTGCCGCGCCGCCGCGCCGCCCGTACCGTCACCTGGGGCAGCCCGCTGCTCCTGCTCGCCGCCGCCCTTCTCGTCGCGGGCGCCGTCATCGGCTCCTGGATTCCCCTCGGCCTCGGCTGGCTCGCCGGTTATCTCTCCCGCCAACTCACCCGACGCCAGGCCAAATTCGGCATCCTCGGGATTCCCGGGGCCGCCGCCCTCGGGCTCGTCGTCTGGGTCTGGGGGCGCGACACCGGCAAGTGGGGCGATCCCATCGCCCAGGGGCAGATGGGCCACGCCTTCCAGGACGCCTATCCCTTCGCGGTCCGCGTCGCCGCCGTTGGCTCCGCCCTCTACCTGATCCTCCGCGCCCGCCGCCGCGCCTAGGGCTCCGCCCCGGTACGCCCCCCTCGCGAAGGCGGGTCCTCCCCGGGGCGCGGCCCCGATCGCCCCCTTTGCGCCGGGCGGCGGCCCGATCTTTTAGGGGCGCGGCCCCAGGCGGCCCCTTTGCGCTGGGCGGCGGGCCGATCTTTTAGGGGCGCGGCCCCAGGCGGCCCCTTTGCGCTGGGCGGCGGGCCGATCTTTTAGGGGCGCGGGGAACTGCGCGCTCAGCCACGATGCTCCCGCAGGTCACCACCGGCCCCAGAGGGGCAATTCGATGGAGTCCCGACCACCGGCCGGTGGGGGCTGGTCGCGCAGTTCCCCGCGCCCCCTGCGGGGGCGAAAATCGGGTTGACCCGGCAGGGGAGAATGGAGGGCGTGACCAGCGACCTCAGCCCCGTACCGCCCCGGCCCACCCTCACGGTGGGCTTCGACCTCGACATGACCCTCATCGACTCCCGCCCGGGGATCAAGGCCGTGTACGACCGGCTCTCGGCGGAAACCGGCGTGTGGATCGACTCGGAGCTGGCGGTCACGCGGCTGGGCCCGCCGCTGGACGACGAGCTGGCGAACTGGTTCCCCGCGGAGCGCGTGGCCGAGATCGGCGATCTGTACCGGGCGCTGTATCCGGACCACGCCATCGCGCCGACGCCCGCGATGCGCGGTGCGGCGGAGGCGGTCGCGGCGGTGCGGGCGGGCGGCGGGCGGCCCGTGGTGGTGACGGCGAAGTACGGGCCCAACGCGGAACTGCACCTGGCGCACGTCGGGATCGAGGCCGAGGTGCGCGGCTGGCTGTGGGCGGAGCAGAAGGCGCAGGCGCTGATCGAGTACGGCGCGAGCGTGTACGTCGGCGACCACGTCGGGGACGTGCGCGGCGCGCGGAAGGCGGGCGCGCTGTCGGTGGCGGTGGCCACGGGCCCGTGCGACGCGGCGGAGCTGCGGGCGGCCGGAGCCGATGTCGTCCTGGACGATCTCACCGAATTTCCGGCCTGGTTCGCGGCCCACACGTCCGCGGCTGCCTGAGCGCACCGGGGACGGCGCAAGCCGCCGCCGGCTTCGGCGGGAGAGCCCGGCGGCCGGTTCAGGAACCGGCCGCGCCCCGCTCCCGTGAGGTCTGCCGCTGCGCGAGGGCGGACCGCAGCAGCCCGCACAGCGCCACCGCCATACCCACGCCCATCAGCATGGACACGAAATACGCGGGCGTCGGCAGCGTATGCGTGCCCAGCAACAGCGGCGCGACGGTGACGAGAGTGCCGACCGCGCCCACGAGGAAGACGATCGCGCCGACACGGACCAGGAGGTCACCGGCGCCCATGGTTTGTTTGCTCACCGGACAAGGGTAGATCCGTTCAGGGGGCGGTCGAACGGCCGGGGAACGGGACCTTGGCGTCTTGTCACACAGCACCAGGCCATTAGCCTTGGTGCCAGCGGGTCTCCGATGGACCCGCTGAAGTCTTATTCAGAGTCGTTTCGAGCAATGAGGACGAGGTCGGACGTGCCTACCGGCAAAGTCAAGTGGTTCAACAGCGAGAAGGGCTTCGGCTTTCTCTCCCGCGATGACGGCGGCGACGTCTTCGTGCACTCGTCGGTGCTGCCTGACGGAGTCGCTGCGCTCAAGCCCGGCCAGCGCGTGGAATTCGGCGTCGTCGCAGGACAGCGCGGTGATCAGGCGCTTTCGGTGACACTTCTGGATCCCGCTCCCTCGGTGGCGGCGGCACAGCGCCGTAAACCCGATGAGCTGCTGCCGATCGTCCAGGACCTCACCACGCTGCTCGAAGACGTCGCGCGTTCCCTCCAGCGCGGCCGGTATCCCGACAAGGCGCACGGACACAAGATCGCTTCCGTACTGCGCGTTGTCGCCGATCAGCTCGACGTATGAGTCCGCTATGACGTAGGGAAGTCGACCGTTTTTAGCGCCGCTTTGCCGGAAGCCCGCCTTCCGGTAAAGCGGCGAAGTGCCGAAGTACGCAAGTGCCGAAGTGCGCAAGTGCGCAAGTGCGCAACGGGCACGGTGAATTCCGGCCACCCGACGAAAATCTCGGTCAGAATGCGAGCGCGTCGGGGGCGAGCGGCGGCACCAGTCCCTCGGCGGCGGCCCGCGTCAACAGTCCGCGTACGGCGGCGTATCCGTCCTCGCCGAGATCGGCGGTGAACTCGTTGACGTACAGCCCGATGTGCTGGTCCGCGACCGCCGGGTCCATCTCCTGCGAGTTCTCCAGCACGTAGTCGCGCGACGGCTCCGGGTCGTCCCACGCCATCCGCACCGACGTACGGGCCGACTCGGCGAGCGCGTGCAGCCGCTCCTTGCCGAGCGAGCGCTTGGCGATGATCGCGCCCAGCGGGATCGGCAGCCCGGTCGTCGCCTCCCAGTGCTCACCCATGTCCGCGAGCTTGTGCAGGCCGTAGTTCCGGTACGTGAAGCGCGCCTCGTGGATCACCAGACCGGCGTCCACCCGGCCGTCCCGTACCGCGGGCATGATCTCGTGGAACGGCAGCACCACGATCGCCCCGACCCCGCCCGGCACCTCGGTCGCCGCCCAGAGCCGGAACAGCAGATACGCCGTCGACCGCTCGCTGGGCACCGCGACCGTCTTGCCCGCCAGGTCCGCGCCCGGCTCCCGGGTCAGCACCAGCGGCCCGCAGCCGCGCCCCAGCGCCCCGCCGCACGGCAGCAGCGCGTACTCGTCCAGCACCCACGGCAGCACCGCGTACGACACCTTCAGCACGTCGAACTCGCCGCGCTCGGCCATCCCGTTGGTGATGTCGATGTCCGCGAAGGTCACGTCGAGCGGCGGCGCCTGCGGCACCAGGCCGTGCGCCCACGCGTGGAAGACGAAGGTGTCGTTGGGACAGGGGGAGTACGCGATCCGCAGCGCGGCGTCGTGCGGCGCCCCGGCCGGGCCCGTGTTCGCGGTGTCAGTCGTCATGTGTGGCTTCAACCTCCAAGGCGGCCGGGAGCTTCCCGAACGCCACCGTCAGGGCCGCCAGCGCGTCGCCGATCCGCCACGCCTCGCGGTCACGGGGGCCGACGGCGTTCGACACCGCGCGGATCTCCAGCATCGGCACGTCGCGCGCCGCGGCGGCCTCCGCCACCCCGAAGCCCTCCATTGCCTCCGCGACGGCGCCCGGGTGACGGCCGCTCAGCTCCGCGGCCCGCTCCCCGCTGCCGGTGACCGTGCTCACGGTCAGCAGCGGGCCGTACGCCGCGCCCAGCGCCCGCGCCACGCCCCGGCTCAGCCGCGCGGGCGGCCGGTGCTCAGAGGTGCCGAAACCCAGCTCCACGACCGGTACGAAGCCCTCGTCGGTCTGCGCGCCCAGGTCCGCCGCCACGACCGTCTCCGCGACCGTCACATGGCCCACGGGCGCGACCGGCGCGAAACCGCCCGCGATCCCGGCGCAGACCACCAGGCCGTACGGAGCGCCCGCCGCCTCGGCCAGCGCCAGCGCGGTGGCGGTGCCCGCCGCCGCTGCCGCCGGACCCACGCCGGCGGCGATCACGTCCGCCGTCACGGCGGTGGGCGGTGGCGCCGCGCTCAGCCCGGCCTCGACGGCCGCGCGTTCGGCGTCCACCGCGGTCACGACGAGGAGCCTGCCGTAAGGCGCGGGCGCGGGACCGGGTTCCGGGCCGGGCGCGGGACCGGCGGCGCGGTCGGGTGTCACTTGCCGCGGACGAGCTTGATCTTCCAGATGCCGTACGTCTTGCGGCCCGTCAGGTCGCCGGACTCCACGATGTTCAAGGTGACTTCCTTGACCTGCGTGGACTGGCCGGTCTGCTGGTCCTGCACGGTGAACAGGGTGCCGCTGTCGAGCGTCCAGTACGTCTGGTTCTTGAGCAGTTCCTGCGTGACGAGCTGGGTGCCGTTGGCGAGCAGCCAGCCCTTCTTCGCCAGCTTCGGGTCGACGCCGATGCGTACCTGGTCGCCCAGGCCGACCGTGAGGTGGTGCTTGGGGGCGGCCGTCAGACACGCCTCGAAGATCGCCTGGGGGAGCAGCTTGCCGTGGGCGTAGCACTTGTCCACGGCTTCCGCGGTCACGGACCGGGTGCCCACGGTCACGGTTGCCAGGGGGGTCGGCTTGTCGCAGGCGGTCAGGGCGACGAGCCCGAGGGAGACGGCACCGATGGTGGTGGCAGCGCGGCGAATGCTCATGGCAGGAGGCTACCGGGCTGTTGCCCCCAGGCTGCGCGGGGGTGGGACGTGTCCCGCGACGGCCCGGCGATCACCGCCGCCGTACACCCGTGCCGGTTACGGCCGGACCCCCGCCGCGTACGCCAGGGCCCGTACCGCGTACGGCCGGTGTCCTTACGCCACCCGTGCCGACGCCGTGTTGCCGCCGCGCCGCGCCGAGCCGAACAGGCCGCGTACCGACACCACGAACGCCACCAGCACCAGACAGGCCGCGACCGACATGCCGAGCTGGCCGTTGAGCGGGAGCACTATGCCCAGGCCGCCGCCGACCACCCAGGAGAGCTGGAGGGCGGTCTCGGAGCGGGCGAAGGCGGAGGTGCGCACCAACTCCGGCACGTCGCGCTGGATCAGCGCGTCCAGGGACAGCTTCGCCAGGGCCTGCGAGATGCCCGCGACGGCCGCCGCGGCGGCGACGGTGACCAGGCCGTACCAGGTGGCCGCGGCGATCGTCGCCGTCAGCGAGCAGATCAGGACGCTGCCGATGATGATCTCGGGGCCGCGCGCCTTCAGCCACGCGCCGAGCGCCGTGCCCAGCGCGTTGCCCGCGCCGGCGGAGACGACCACGACGCCCAGGGAGGTCGCCGCGGTGAGGCCGCCCAGCGGATGCTCGCGCAGCATGAACGCCAGGAACATCGTCAGGAAGCCGGACAGCGAGCGCAGCCCCGCGTTGCCCTGGAGGGCGTGCAGCACCGAGGAGCCGACGCCCAGCAGGCTCGGGCGCTTGCCCGGAATCCCCGACGGCTCCGGCGGCGCCTCCTCGTCGGCCGACAGCCGGACCTTGCCCTCGCCGCGCGAGGAGTCGACCTTCGAGGGCAGCGACATCGACAGCAGCGCGCCGACGATGAAGATCACGAAGGCGCCGTAGAGCGGCCACTGCGGGCCGAAGGCGTGCAGCCCCGCGCCGACCGGCGCGGCGATGGCCGTCGCGAGCAGACCCGCCAGCGTCACCCGTGAATTGGCCTTCACGAGTGTCGTTCTGTCCGGCAGAAGCCGTGGCACCACCGCGCTTCGCACCACGCCGTACGCCTTCGACGCCACCAGGACGCCCAGCGCCATCGGATACAGGCCGAGGCCCGCGGTGCTGATCACCCCGGCCATCGTCCAGGCCAGCACGCCGCGCGCCATCATCGCCATCGCTATGGCCGCCCGGCGGCCGTGCTGGAGCCGGTCGAGCAGCGGACCGATCACCGGGGCCAGGAGCGCGAACGGCGCCATCGTCACGAGCAGATAGAGCGCGACCCGGCCGCGGGCCTGTCCGGTCGGGACCGAGAAGAACACCGAACTCGCGAGCGCGATCGTGATCAACATGTCGCCCGCCGAGTTCACGGCGTGCAGTTCGATCAGCTTCGCCAGCCCCGACTCGCCCGCGCCGCCCGCGTGTGTCGTACGCCTGATACGACGGCGCAAGGCACCGCCGGACCGCCCCACGCCGTTAGCGAGGGCGCGTCCGGCCCTGCGCACGGGCCCTGGGCCCGCAGTCACCGTTCGTGCCACGACAGCAATCCTGCCCCAATCGGAAGACCACGCACCCCCTCCTTTGCGCACGTGGTGCGCACAGGTAGCGTGCGATCGCGCAGAATGGGTGACAACAGGTGCGCCCGAAGACGCTCGGGCAGGGCCACGAAGGCAGAAAACCAAGGCGTCGAAGCGGTCCGCAGGTCCGCTCCGCCCCGGTTTTCCGCGTCGGGTCCGTCGCGTCGCGGCGCACACGTGAGACGGCGTAGAGAGAGAAACGATTTCTGTGAGTGCTGCGATGCGAAGCCGTACCCCTGACCGCCTGTGCGCCGAGGCGGTCGATGTCGCGCTGGCTGTGACGGAGGAGGCGGCGGGGCCGCAGTCCGTCGGCGAGCACCTCGGCGTCGTCGCCGAGGGGGACCGCGTCGTCACCCACTACTTCGCCTGTAAAGAGCCCGCCTACCGCGGCTGGCGCTGGGCCACCACCCTCACGCGGGCCTCCCGCGCCAAGGTCGTGACCATCGACGAGACGGTGCTGCTGCCGGGCGACGACGCGATTCTCGCGCCCGAATGGGTGCCGTGGAGCGAGCGGCTGCGGCCCGGCGACATGGGCCCCGGCGACCTGCTGCCCACCGAGGCCGACGACCTGCGCCTGGAGCCGGGGTGGACCGGCGAGGACGACGAGCGCTTCCCGGGCTTCCCCGACGGGTCGGCCGACGCCCCGGACGGCTCCGCGGGTCCCGAGAGCGCCGCGGACGCCTCCGACGCCGACTTCGTGGTGCCCACGCCCGCGACGATCACCGCGGTCGCCGCCGAGATCGGCATGGGACGGCCGCGGGTGCTCTCCCGCTACGGTCTGCACGCCGCCGCCGACCGCTGGGAGGAGCAGTTCGGCGCCAAGACGCCCATGGCCCAGGCCGCGCCCGCCAACTGCGTGAGCTGCGGCTTCCTCGTCGCGATCAAGGGCTCCCTCAGCCAGGCGTTCGGGATCTGCGCCAACGAGTTCTCGCCCGCCGACGGCCGCCTGGTCTCCCTGTCCTACGGCTGCGGCGGCCACTCCGAGGCCGCCGTGATGCCCAAGACCCCCACCCCGCCGCCGATGGTCCTGGACGACATGGAGGAGACCGAGCAGGTCTCCCTGCACCCCGGCCGCGTGTCCCCGGCGGACGACGACGCCGCCGCGGCGGACGGGCCGCGCGGCTCGTAGCCGCGGTACCCCCGGCCGGTGGGCCGGGGGCGGCGGTGAACCCCGTGCGGGCGACCGCGCCGCGCGGGCGCGGCGCCATTGGCGGTACGGTCGCCCCGACAGGGGCCCGGCCGCGGGCCGCAGCAACAACCGGAGGGCCACGTGAGCCGCGCAGGGACCCGACCGACGGTCGTCACGGAAGCCACCAGCGACCCCTTCGGCACCGCCGCGCTCCGCGCGGGCGTGACCACCGCCTGGTCCGCGTCGGCCGCCCGCTTCCGTGAGGACGCGAACGCCGAGGAGGACCTGGCCCTCGGCGGCTACCGCGACCGCCTCGTCGTGGAACTGGCCCAGAACGCCGCCGACGCGGCGGTACGGGCCGGTGTCCCCGGCCGCCTGCGGCTGACCCTCCACGGGGCCGGTGAGGGCGATGACGACCCCGCCCTGCTGGCCGCCGCCAACACCGGCGCGCCGCTCGACGCCGCCGCCGTCGAGTCGCTGTCCACGCTCCGCGCCTCCGCCAAGCGCGACGACGGCCCGGCCGCCGTCGGCCGCTTCGGCGTCGGCTTCGCGGCGGTGCTGGCCGTCAGCGACGAACCGGCCGTGGTGGGCCGCACCGGCGGCGTTCGCTGGTCGCTGGCCGAGGCCCGCGCGCTGGCCGCCGAAGTCCCCGGCCTGACCGATGAGTTGCGGCGCCGCGACGGCCATGTCCCCCTGCTGCGCCTGCCGTTCCCCGCGGAGGGCCGCGCGCCCGACACGTACGACACCGTCGTGCTGCTGCCGCTGCGCGACGGCGCCGCGGGCGACCTCGCGGCCCGGCTGCTGGCGGCCGTGGACGACGCGCTGCTGCTCGCGCTGCCGGGCCTGTCCGAGGTCGTGGTGGAAACCCCGGACGGGGTACGGACCCTGACCCGCCGTCAGACCGACGACGGCGACGTGGTCATCGAGGACAGCGACCGCGACGGCGCCGCCCGCTGGCGGGTGTCGTCCGCCTCCGGCGCCCTCACCCCCGACCTGCTGGCCGACCGCCCCGTCGAGGAACGGCTGCGCCCCGTCTGGTCGGTGACCTGGGCGGTCCCCGTGGACGAGGAGGGCGCCCCGGCCGCGCCCCGCACCGCGCCCGTCGTCCACGCGCCCACGCCCACCGACGAACCGCTCGGCCTGCCCGCGCTGCTGCTCGCCTCCTTCCCGCTCGACCCGACCCGCCGCCACGCCGCCCTCGGCCCGCTCACCGACTTCCTGCTGGCCCGCGCCGCCGAGTCGTACGTGGCGCTGCTGGCCAACTGGCGGCCGGTCGGCACCGGCGTGGTCGACCTGGTGCCGGGACCGCTGGGCAAGGGCGAACTCGACGCCGAGCTGCGCCGCAGAATCCTCGCCGAGCTGCCCCGTACCGCCTTCCTGCCGCGCGCCGCCGAGCCGCGCCCCGACGGCGGCCCCGACGGCCCCGAGGCGGCGGAGAAGGCCGCGGACGACGGCTCCTGGGACGGCGGCGGCCCGCTGGCCGGTGAGGCGCCCGCGCTGCGCCCGGTCGAGGCCGAGGTCGTGGAGGGCGCCACCGCGCAGGCCGTACGCGTCCTGGCCGAGGTGCTGCCGACGCTGGTCCCCTCCACGCTCGAACGGCGGCCCGCGCTGCGCCAGTTGGGCGTCGCCCGGCTGACCCTCGCCGACGCCGTGGACCGCCTCGCGGGCACCGAACGCCCCGCGGGCTGGTGGTGGCGCCTGTACGACGCGCTGGCCGGAACCGACGCCGATGTCCTCAGCGGTCTCCCGGTGCCGCTCGCCGACGGCCGTACGGTCGTCGGCCCGCGCCAGGTGCTGCTGCCGGTGCCGGGGGAGGGGGACGACGGCGACACGGGCGCGGTGGACCCCGCCGCGCTGGCCCGCCTCGGCCTGCGCGTCGCCCACGCCGACGCCGTGCACCCGCTGCTCGAAAAGCTCGGCGCGTCCCCCGCCACCCCGCGCGCCGTCCTGACCACCCCTCAGGTCAGGGCCGCCGTGGCCGCCTCGCTGGACGACGAGGGCGCCGCCTGGGACGACGAGAACGCCCTGGACACCGAGGAGTTGGCCGACAACGTCCTCGCTCTGGCCCGCGCCGCGGGGCTCGCGCCCGGCGAGGAGCCGTGGCTCGCCGCCCTCGCGCTGCCCGACGAGGAGGGTGAACTCGCCCCGGCCGGCGAGCTGGTCTTCCCCGGCAGTGCCCTGGAATCCGTCCTGCGCGAGGGTGAACTGGCCGCGGTGGACGCCGAGTTGGCCGAGCGCTGGGGCGAACAGCCGCTCGCCGCGGTCGGGGTGCTCGCCACCTTCGCGCTGGTCCGCGCCGCCGACGTCGTCCTCGACCCCGACGACCTCGAACCGCGCGACAGCGACTGGGCCGAGCCCGACGACATCGGCCTGCTCGACGCCGTCGACGTGTGGTGCGAGGACGTCCTGGACCGCCTCCCCGAGACCGACGTGCCGCCGGTCGCCACCGAGGTGATCGGCGTCCGCGACCTCGACCTGGTGGACGACGACGCCTGGCCGCAGGCGCTGGCGCTGCTCTCCCGCCCCCCGCTGCGCGACGCGATCACCGCGCCCGTACGCGTCCTGCTCCCCGACGGCACCACCGACTCCGTACGCCCCTACGCCGCTTGGTGGCTCCGCGACCACCCCGTGCTCGACGGCCGCCGCCCGGTCGGCCTGCGCGCGGCGGGCGGCGACCCGCTGCTCGCCGGGCTCTACGACGAGGCCGCCACCGGCACGGCCGTGGACGAGCAGGTGCTGCGGGCGCTGGGCGTCCGCACCTCCGTACGCGCGCTGCTGGACGAACCGGGCGGGGCCGCCGAACTCCTCGCGCGGCTGGCCGACCCCGAGCGGCGGGTCACCCCCGCCCAGCTCCACCACCTCTACGCGGCGCTGGCCGAACTCGACCCCGAGCAGGTCACGCTCCCCGACGACCTGCGGGCCGTCGTGGACGGCGTGCCCCGCGTGGTCGCCGCCGCCGACGCGTTGGTCGCCGACGCCCCCGACCTGCTGCCGCTCGCCGCGGGCCGCGCCCTGCTGCCCGTGCCGCCCCGGCTGGCCGCGGACCTCGCCGACCTCTTCCAGGTCCGCCGCCTCAGCGACGCCGTCGAGGCCCGTGTCGTCTCCGAGGGCGAGATCCACGACGTGCTGCCCGCCGTCCACGACCTGCTCCCCGGCGCCCCCGCCACGTACATCGAGCACGAGGAACTGCTCGTCACCGGGGACGTCGAACTCTCCTGGCGCTACGTCGACGGCACCCTGCACGCCTCCACGGTCGAGGGCGTGGCCGCGGGCCTGGCGTGGGCCACGACCCACTGGCACCGCCGCTTCGAACTGGCCGCACTCCTCGAAGACCCCACCCGTACCGAAGAGTTGGCCATGGACCGCTGGTTCGACTGACGGGCCCTCAGGCGTGGGGGCTCACGCCGTGTCGCGCCTGCGCACCCACCCCCACACCACTTCGAGCACCAGTCCGCCCGCCACCGCGATACCGACGGCCGTCCACGGCATCTGCGCGCCCACCAGCTTCAGCGCGAAGAAGGACTGGAGCCACGGGACGACCAGCACGATCAGGAAGCCGACGCCCATCGCCAGCACCAGCGCGATCCGCCACCAGGTGTAGGGCCTGGCCACGATCGCCAGCACCCACACCTCCAGCAGGAACAGCGTGAGCGTGGCCGCGCTGGTCTCGGCGTCCAGCGCCCCGCTGCCGGAGTAGTGGTGCCGGGCCAGCAGGTACGACAGCATCGCCGCGAGCCCGCAGATGATCCCCGCGGGGGTCGAGTACCGCATGACCCGCCGGACGAAATGCGGCTTGGCCCGCTCCTTGTTGGGCGCGAGCGCCAGGAAGAAGGCGGGCACGCCGATGGTGAGCGTGGACAGCAGCGTGAGGTGCCGCGGCAGGAAGGGGTACGGCACCTGCCAGCACACCACGAGCACCGCGAGCAGCACGGAGTAGACCGTCTTGGTGAGGAACAGCGTGGCGACCCGGGTGATGTTGCCGATCACCCGCCGGCCCTCGGCGACCACCGAAGGCAGCGTCGCGAAGCTGTTGTTGAGCAGCACGATCTGCGCGACGGCGCGGGTGGCCTCGGAACCCGACCCCATGGAGACGCCGATGTCGGCGTCCTTGAGGGCGAGTACGTCGTTGACGCCGTCGCCGGTCATCGCCACGTTGTGCCCGCGGGACTGGAGGGCGCCGACCATGTCCCGCTTCTGCTGCGGCGTGACCCGCCCGAAGACGGCGCCGTCCTCCAGCACTTGCGCCATCTCGTCCTGGTCGGTGGGCAGTTGGCGGGCGTCCACCGGGGCGTCCGCGCCCGGCAGCCCGAGCTTGCCGGCGACCGCGCCGACCGACACCGCGTTGTCGCCGGAGATGACCTTGGTCTGCACATTCTGCTCGGCGAAGTACCGCAGCGTGTCACCGGCGTCGGGCCGCAGCCGCTGTTCGAGGACGACCAGCGCGTACGGGGTGACGGTCTCGGCCACCCGCGGGTCGTCGAGCGGGCGGTCGGTGCGGGCCAGCAGCAGCACCCGCAGGCCCTCGTTGTTGAGCTGGTCGATCTCGGCGAGCGAGCCGTGCCCGGTGGGCAGCAGCACGTCGGGCGCGCCGAGCAGCCACGTACTGCTGGTGCCGTCGGGCTCGTTGAAGGCGGCGCCGCTGTACTTGCGGGCCGAGCTGAAGGGCAGTGCCTCGGTGCAGCGCCAACCGCCGTCCGCGGCGGTGTCCTTGGCGGCGCTGTCGTCCCGGTCGCCGACTTGGTCGCTGTCCTGGGCGCTGTCCTGGTCGCCGTCCTCGGAGCCTGCCTTGGAGCCGTCCTTCGAAGCGCTGCCGCCCGGCCGGGGGTAGGCGTCGATGATGGCCTGGAGGCTGGCGTTGGGGCGCGGGTCGGAGGCGCCGAGCGCGGACAGGACGCGGGCGACGTAGTCGCGGTCCGCGCCGTCCAGCGGGCGCAGGTCCGAGACGTCCATGCCGCCCTCGGTCAGGGTGCCGGTCTTGTCCAGGCAGACGATGTCCACCCGGGCCAGGCCCTCGATCGCGGGCAGTTCCTGGACCAGGCACTGCTTGCGGCCCAGCCGGATCACGCCGATCGCGAAGGCCACCGAGGTCAGCAGCACCAGGCCCTCCGGCACCATCGGCACGATGCCGCCGACCGTACGGCGGACGGCCTCGCTGCCGTCGTGGCTCTCCACCGTGAACTGGCTGATGATCAGGCCGACCGCGGTCGGCACCATCATCCACATCACGTACTTGAGGATCTGGCTGATGCCGTTGCGCAGCTCGGAGTTGACCAGCGTGAAGCGGGACGCCTCGTCGGCGAGCTGCGCCGCGTACGCCTCCCGGCCGACCTTGGTGGCGGTGAAGGCGCCGCCGCCCGCCACCACGAAGCTGCCCGACATCGCCTGGTCCCCGGCGTGCTTGAGCACGGGGTCGGCCTCACCGGTCAGCAGCGACTCGTCGATCTCCAGGCCGTCGGCCTCCTCGATGACGCCGTCCACGACGACCTTGTCACCGGGGCCCAACTCGATGAGGTCGCCGAGGACGATCTCCGAGGTGTGGATCTCGGCCGACGCACCGTCACGGCGCACCGAGGGCTTGGACTCGCCGATCACGGCGAGGCTGTCCAGGGTCCGCTTGGCGCGCAGCTCCTGGATGATGCCGATCGCGGTGTTGGCGACGATCACGAAGCCGAAGAGGCCGTCCTGGATCGGACCGACCACCAAAATGATCAGAAAAAGGAAGCCGATGATCGCGTTGAACCGGGTGAAGACATTCGCCCGGACGATCTCGGAAGTTGAGCGGGAGGAGCGTACCGGTACGTCATTGACCTCGCCGCGCGCGACGCGTTCCGCGACCTCGCCGCCGGTCAGTCCCGGTTTCCGGGTGACGACCTCCGTGTCCGTGCGTTCCGTCATGGGTCCGACGGTACGTGGCGCCCGGCGCTTCTACCCGGCGGAGGTCCCTTCCTGACCGCGCGCCGCGGCGGCGCGACGGATCGCGGCCCGCCGCGCGGTGACGTATTTCAGGCCGATCAGCCCGAGCCCCGCACCCGCCAGACAGGTCCAGATCAGCCACGTATGGCCGTGATCCGCGTACCAGCCGTAGAAGGGGAGCTG
This sequence comes from Streptomyces sp. NPDC008317, assembly GCF_042955955.1. Classification (NCBI taxonomy): domain Bacteria; kingdom Bacillati; phylum Actinomycetota; class Actinomycetes; order Kitasatosporales; family Streptomycetaceae; genus Streptomyces; species Streptomyces sp. NPDC008317. The sequence continues at coordinate 389,602 of NZ_JBIBFQ010000006.1, read as the reverse complement.
CACGACGAACAGCACGGCCCAGATGATCGTGCCGACTGTGACAGTGGCCACATCGTTGGCCTCCAGCGGCTCTGGGGCCTCGCGCAGGGGGGTCCGGTTGCTGCTCATGCGCCCATCGTAAGGGGGCCGGTCGCGGTGCCCGCGAGGTGGTGGCGGCCCTGCGGTTCAAGGATCTACGCGCGCAGATGGCGTTTGACAAGTTGTTTATTCATACTGAAGCAGCCACGCGCTGGCCGAATTTGTTCGTATGATCATCCAAGCTGAGCACCTTGAGGACCCGTATGCCGCCCGCCGCCCCCGGCCTTGACCGCTATTTCCGGATCTCCGAGCGCGGGTCCAGCATCCCGAGGGAGATTCGCGGCGGTCTCGCCACGTTCTTCGCGATGGCGTACATCATCGTGCTCAACCCGATCATCCTCGGCTCCGCCGTGGACAAGTACGGCCACCACCTGGTCGGCGGCCAGCTCGTCACCGCGACCGTGATCACCGCCGCCTTCACCACCCTGCTGATGGGCGTGGTCGGCAATGTGCCGATCGCGCTCGCCGCCGGGCTCGGTGTGAACACCGTCGTCGCCCTCCAGCTCGCGCCCAAGATGAGCTGGCCGGACGCGATGGGCATGGTCGTGCTCGCCGGTTTCGCGATCATGATCATGGTCGCCACCGGGCTGCGGGAGCGCGTGATGAGCGCGGTGCCGCTCGGCCTGCGCAAGGGCATCGCGATCGGCATCGGCCTGTTCATCATGCTGATCGGCCTGGTCGACTCCGGCTTCGTCACCCGTATCCCGGACGCCGCTCACACCACCGTGCCGCTCCAGCTCGGCTCCGACGGCCACCTCAACGGCTGGCCCGTGCTGATCTTCATCCTCGGCACGCTGCTCACCCTGGCGCTGATCATCCGCAAGGTCGCGGGCGCGATCCTGATCTCCATCGTCGCGATGACGGTCCTCGCGGTGATCGTGGACGCCGTCGCCGACATCCCCGCCGCCAACTGGGGCCTCACCGTTCCCAAGTGGCCCGGCAACCCGGTCGCCAGCCCCGACTTCGGCCTCGTCGGCAAGGTCAGCCTCTTCGGCGGCTTCCACCAGGTCGGCATCCTGACCGGCGTGCTCTTCGTCTTCACCGTGCTGCTGTCCTGCTTCTTCGACGCGATGGGCACCATCCTCGGCGTCAGCGACGAGGCGGACCTGCTCGACGAGAAGGGCGACCTGCCCGGCATCAACAAGGTGCTGATGATCGACGGCATCGCCACCGCCGTCGGCGGCGCCTCCTCCTCGTCCGCCAACACCTGCTTCGTGGAGTCCACGGCGGGCGTCGGCGAGGGCGCCAGGACAGGTCTCTCCAGCATCGTGACCGGCCTGATGTTCGTGCTCGCGCTGTTCTTCACACCGCTGGCCACCATGGTCCCGGCCCAGGCGGCCACGCCCGCCCTGGTCGCGGTCGGCTTCCTGATCCTGGCGGGCTCGGTCCGGGAGATCGACTGGAGCGACTTCACCATCGCGGTGCCGGCGTTCCTGACCATGGTGATGATGCCGTTCACGTACTCGATCACCAACGGCATCGGCATCGGCTTCCTGAGCTTCTGCCTGCTGCGGCTGGCCGCCGGCCGCTGGCGCGAGGTGCCGGTCGCGCTCTACGCCGTGGCCGCGGTCTTCGCCTTCTACTACCTGATGCCCGCGCTCGGCCTGCTCTGAGCCGGTGCCTGAGGGGTGGGGGCGGGTCCGCTCAGCGGCCCGTCCTGCCCGTAGAACCGCTCCGTCTCGTCGACGGCCGTCTTGAACCGTTCGTCGAAGTCGTCACGGATGAGCGCCTGGACCACATAGTCCTGGGCGCTCATTCCGCGTTTGGCGGCATGGTCGCGGATCCGGTCCCACAGGTCTGCGTCTATGCGGAGGCTGAGCACTCTCGATGCCATACGCCCAAAGGTCCCCGGACGGGGGGCCGCCGCGGGGGACTTTCGGCGGCCATCTCACCCGTATGGGTGAGATAAGGGCACATGAGGGTTGAGTGGGGTCCCGCTTGGCCAAGTTTTACTTAGATTAGCTAATGAGCTAACCTAATGAACGTGACCGAACTGTCCGAGGACGACCGCGCCGCGGTGAATTCGCTGCGCTCCGCGGTGATGCGCCTGTCCCGCCGACTGCGCCACCAGCGTGTCGACGAGACGCTCAGCCCGACCGAGATGGCGGTGCTGGGCACCCTGGCCCGCTGCGGGTCCGCCACCCCTGGCGAACTGGCCCGCAGGGAACACGTGCAGCCGCCGTCGATGACCCGCATCGTGGCGATGCTCGAGGCCAAGGGGCTGGTCCGCCGGGAACCCCACCCCGACGACCGGCGCCAGGTGGTGGTGAGCCAGACCGAGCAGGCCGAGGCGATCCTCGCCGACGCCCGCGACACGCGGAACGCCTGGCTGGCCCGGCTCACCGAGGGGCTGACCGACGAGGAGCGCGCGGTGCTCCGCGAGGCGGCTCCCGTCCTGGAGAAGCTCGCTCACCTGTGACCGGTACGACGTCGTACGACGCGCGTGAACCGTATGACCGCATGACCCGCACGAACCGTATGACCTGCGCGAACCGTATGACCGTATGACCTGCGCGAACCGTATGACCGTATGACCTGCGTGAACCGTATGACCTGAACGAACCGTAGGACCGTATGACCAGCACGAACCGCACGACCGTATGCACCGCACGAGCTGTATGACCCGTACGACACCTGTGCCGCGCGAGCCATCGGACAGCATGACCGACCACCTGTTGAAGGGGAGGCGAGACCCGATTGAGTTCGGCAGCCGGACCAGGCACCGCAACCGAACCTGACCGACCCGCGGACGGCAGGACGAGCACCTTCAGCTCGCTCAAGGTCCGCAACTACCGGCTTTTCGCGACCGGCGCCGTGGTGTCCAACACCGGCACCTGGATGTCGCGGATCGCCCAGGACTGGCTGGTGCTCAGCATCACCGGCTCGTCCTTCGCGGTGGGCATCACCACCGCGCTGCAATTCCTGCCGATGCTGCTCTTCGGCCTCTGGGGCGGCGTCATCGCCGACCGCTACCCCAAGCGGCAGATCCTGATCCTCACCCAGGCCGTACTCGGCCTCCTGGGACTCCTGCTGGCCGTCCTCACCCTCAGCGGTGTCGTCCAGGTCTGGCACGTCTACACGATCGCCTTCCTGCTCGGCATGGTCACCGTGATCGACAACCCCGCGCGGCAGACCTTCGTCATGGAGATGGTCGGCCCGAGCCATGTGCGCAACGCGGTCTCGCTCAACTCCGCGAACTTCCAGTCCGCGCGCCTGATCGGCCCCGCCGTCGCCGGTGTGATGATCACGGCCGTCGGCAGCGGCTGGGCCTTCCTCTTCAACGGCCTGTCCTTCATGGCCCCGCTCGTCGGCCTGCTGCTGATGCGCACCTCCGAGCTGCACCGGGTCGACCGCGTGCCCCGCGGCAAGGGCCAGCTCCGCGAGGGCCTGCGCTACGTGGCGGGCAAGCCGGACCTCATCTGGCCGATCGTCCTGGTCGGCTTCATCGGCACCTTCGGCTTCAACTTCCCGATCTGGCTCTCCGCCTTCGTCAACCAGGTCTTCCACAGCGGCGCCAGCACCTACGGCCTGCTCAACACCCTGATGGCGGCCGGTTCCCTGCTCGGCGCGCTGCTCGCCGCCCGCCGCACCCGTACCCGGCTGCGCATGCTGGTCGCCGCGGCCTGCGTCTTCGGGCTGCTGGAGGCCGCCGCGGCCGTGGCGCCCGCCTTCTGGATCTTCGCCGTCCTGCTGGTCCCGATCGGCATCTTCGGCCTGACCTTCAACACGACGGCCAACGCCACCGTCCAGCTCGCCACCGAACCCGTCATGCGCGGCCGGGTGATGAGCCTGTACATGATGGTCTTCGTCGGCGGCACCCCGATCGGCGGTCCGGTGATGGGCTGGGTGACCGACACCTACGGCGCCCGCGTCGGCTTCCTGTCCGGCGGCCTGATCTCCGCGGCGGCCGCGGTGGCCGTCGCCGTCGTCCTGGCGCGGATCGGGGGCCTCCGGCCCCGTCTGAACCTGCGCCGCGGCAGGGCCAAGGGCCGGCCCCTGCTCTCCTTCGTGCCCCGCGAGCCGGTCACCGGCGACGTGGACGCCGAGGACGCGCCGGAGGCGGCGGGGGAGGGCGCTCCGGCGCCCGGCCCGGACGCGAAGACGCCGACGCCTCAGGGCCAGGCGCGGGACCGGTCCCAGGCCCAGGCTCAGACCCGGTCCCAAGCCCAGGCTCAGGCTCAGTCCCAGGCGCGGCCTCAGACCCAGCCTCAGGACGACGAGTCGGCGCCCCGGCTCACCCCGGCCGTATGACCGCGCGGGCTCACGGGACCGGTGCGGGCGGCGGCCCAGGCGCGGGACCGGTCCCAGGCTCAGTCCCAGACCCGGTCCCAGGCGCGGCCCGTATGAGCCCGCGCGGGTTCACGGAGCCGGTGCGGGTGGCGGCCCAGGCGCGGGACCGGTCCCAGGCTCAGTCCCGGACCCGGTCCCAGGCGCGGCCCGTATGAGCCCGCGCGGGCTCACGGGACCGGTGCAGGCGGCGGCCCCCGCCGGGTCGGTTCCGGCACGGTCAGTTCCGTCCCGGTCGGTTCGGGCACGTCTGCCTACGGCATGCCTCGCTCCGGCCCGGTCGGTTCGGGCACGGCTGGTTACGGCACGTCTGCTTGTGGCACGCCTCGCTCCGGCCCGGCGTGTTCCGGGCCGCCGCCCGGTCACGGCTCGCCCGGTCCCGGTACGGCCGGTGCCGTGAGGCTCTTCGTCGCGCTGCTGCCGCCACCGTCCGTCGCCGACGAACTGGCCGACGCGGTCGGCCCGTTGAGGCGTCTGCCCGACGCCTCGGCGCTGCGCTGGACCGCCCGGGAGAGCTGGCACTTCACCCTCGCCTTCCTCGGCGAGGTGGCCGACCCCGTCAGACCCGAGCTGGCGGAACGCCTCGGCCGGGCCGCCGCCCGTCACGGACCCTGCGCACTGCGGCTGTCCGGCGGCGGCCGGTTCGGCGACCGCGCGCTGTGGGCGGGCGCCGACGGCGACCTGACCGGTCTCGCCGCGCTGGCGGGCTCCGTACGGGCCGCGGCCCGGCGGGCGGGCGCGCCACCCGACGCGGAGCACGCCTTCCGGCCCCATCTCACCCTGGCCCGCACCCAGCGCGGCCACGCGGTGAGCCTGCGGCCCTTCGCCGACGCCCTCGCCGCCCTCCACGGGGCGGCCTGGAGCGCCGACACCCTCCACCTGGTCAGCAGCGCCCTGCCGCGCTCCGGGGTCCCCGGCGAGCAGCCCCGCTACACGACGCAGGAGTCCTGGCCGCTGGGCCGCCCGGCGGCCCACCGGCCGGAGGGGTGACCGGGGCCGGTTAACCTCGGGGTGTGGACCCCAAGACCCGTACTCGTGTGATGACCGCCGCCTTCTTCCTGATGCTCGTGGTGGTGGTCGTCGCCGCCGCGCTGGGCTGACCCGCGGCGGCACCCCGGACCGTCCGTCCACACCACCCGGCTGCGCGGGCCGCACAACCGCCTGGCCATCCGGCCATCCGGCCGTCCGGGCCGGATCACGGCTCGGCGGGCACGGCCGCCGCGGCTGTTCCGCCCGCCGCGCCCGCCGTACCCGCCGTGTTCCTCCGGGCTCCGCCGTGTTCCTCAGGGTTCCTCTGGGTTCCCTCGGTGCCGGGACCTACCAGGCGAAGGCTTCCGGGGACGGCCCAGGGCCGGGGAAGATCTCGTCGAGCGCCGCCAGGAACTCCTCCGACAGCTCCAGCTCCAGCGCGCGCAGCGCCGAGTCGAGCTGGTCCTGGGTGCGCGGGCCGACGATCGGACCGGTCACACCCGGACGGGTGAGGAGCCAGGCGAGACCGACGTCACCGGGCTGGAGGCCGTGCTTGTCGCACAGGTCCTCGTACGCCTGGACCTGGTCGCGCAGCTTGCCGTCCTGGAGCGCCTTCGCGGTGTGCCCGCTGGTGGAACGCGCGCCGCCGCCCTCGCGCTGCTTGCGCAGCGCGCCGCCGAGCAGACCGCCGTTCAGCGGCGACCAGGGGATCACGCCGAGGCCGTAGTGCCGCGCCGCCGGGATGACCTCCATCTCCGCCCGCCGCTCCGCCAGGTTGTACAGGCACTGCTCGGTGATCAGACCGAGCGAACCGCGCCGCGCCGCCGCCTCGTTGGCCTGCGCGATGTGCCAGCCCGCGAAGTTGCTCGACCCGGCGTAGAGGATCTTGCCCTGCTGGATCAGGACGTCGATCGCCTGCCAGATCTCCTCCCACGGAGTGTCCCGGTCGACGTGGTGGAACTGGTAGACGTCGATGTAGTCGGTGTTCAGCCGCTTGAGGCTGGCCTCGACGGCGCGCCGGATGTTGAGCGCGCTGAGCTTGTCGTGGTTCGGCCAGGGCTCGTCCGCGGTGCCCATGTAGCCGTTCACCTTGGTGGCCAGCACCGTCTTGTCGCGGCGGTCGCCGCCCTTGGCGAACCAGGTGCCGATGATCTTCTCGGTGCGGCCCTTGTTCTCACCCCAGCCGTAGACGTTGGCGGTGTCGAAGTAGTTGACGCCCGCCGCGAGGGCCGCGTCCATGATCGAGTGGCTGTCCGCCTCATCCGTCTCCGGGCCGAAGTTCATCGTGCCGAGAACCAGACGGCTGACCTTGAGGCCGGTACGTCCGAGCTGTGTGTACTCCATGGCGTTCAGCCAAGCTCTTGGAGTGCGCTCGAATCAAGGGGCAATCCGGGGGGCATCCGCGGCGTCGTCCGCCGTTCGGCCCGCGGTCCTGGCGCCGTTCGGCTCAGTACTCGTTGTAGGGCGCCCCGATGTCCCACGCCTGGTACATCGCGTCCGCGAAAGCCGCCGCCAATTTGTGCTCGCCCGCCGCGTTGGGATGGGTGCCGTCGTAGGTGTGGAGCAGGATGTCGTACCCCTCGGGGCGGGAGGCCAGCAGCAGCGGCGAGGCGGGCGAGTCGTGCTCGGCGACCGCCTTCGCCATGCGGGTGTTCAGCTCCGCGCACTGGTCCGCGAAGCCCGGATCCAGATCGGCCCTGGTGTTGGGGATAACCGGCAACAGCACCATCCGCAGCGCGGGGCCCGCCGCGCGGGCCGCCGCGATGAACCGCTCCACATTGCGCGCGGTCTGCTCGGCGTCCGTGTAGAAGCCGAGGTCGATCAGGCCGAGCGATATCAGCAGCACGTCCGGGCGGTGCTCCCGTACGACGTCGCCGATCATCGGCACCATGTGGTGCCAGCCCTCGCCCCAGCCCGCCAGATGCCGCCTGGCCCGCTCCGGGAACAACGGGTCGGCGTAGTCGGAGGAGACGGCCGCGCCGGCCGCCGTGTCGTACAGCGTGGTGCGCGGCCCCACCACCGTGAACGGCTCGCCCAGCTCGTTCAGGTGCTGCCACATGCGGTAGCGCCACGTGTAGTCGCCCGCGGCGCCCACGGTCATGGAGTCGCCGACGAATAGGTAACGCATGCCGGGCATCATCCCCGACCGCCCGCCGACCAGGGACACTGGGGTGCATGCGTGCGTATCTCCTGACGGCCGCCGCGTGCGCCGCCGTGGCCCTGGCCTGCGGCACCGCCGTACCCGCCGTCGCCGACAGCGGCCCCTCGGTCGCCTTCTCCCTCAGCGACCCGCGGATCACCGAGTCCAGCGGCCTGGCCGCCAGCCGCCTCCACCCCGGCGTGTACTGGACGCACAACGACAGCGACGACGGCCCGTACGTCTACGCCGTCGACTCGGCCACCGGCAAGACCGTGGCCAGGGTGACCATGCGCGGCATCCACGCGCGGGACGTGGAGGCGATCTCCCTGGGCCCCGACGGCGACCTCTACGTGGGCGACATCGGCGACAATCTGGGCGGCACCTGGCCCGAGGTCTGGATCTACCGCTTCCCCGAGCCGAAGCAGCTCGGCGACCGCACCGTCGGCGTCACCCGCTACACCGTCCGTTACGACGCGGGACCCCGTAACGCCGAGGCCCTGATGGTGCATCCGAAGACGGGCCGGGTGTACATCGCCAGCAAGAATCAGGACGGCGGGGCGCTTTACGCCGGTCCGGCCGAGCTCAGCGCGGGCGGCGTCAACACCTTCCACCGCATAGCCGACGTCCCCTGGGTGACCGACGGCGCCTTCTCGCCCGACGGCACCCGCCTGGTGCTGCGCGGCTACCTCGGGGCGACCGGCTACCGCTGGGCCGACGGGGCCCCGCACAAGATCGGCAGCCTCGACGTCCCCATGCAACGGCAGGGCGAGTCCGTCACCTTCACCACCGACGGCCGGAATCTGATGTTCGGCAGCGAGGGCAAGAACAGCGACGTGTGGCGCGCGCCGCTCAGCGGCGACGAGCTGCCCGACAGCGTGGCCGCCTCGGCGAGCGCGTCGGCGGACGACCACAAGGGCGCCCAGACCTCTTCCGCGGCCTCTCCCGGGGCCTCACCGGGCACGGCCAAGGACACCGGCACCACGGGCACCGGCAGCAGGGTCGTGGGCATCGGGGTGCTCGCCGTGATCGGCGCCATCGGCGTGGGCGCCCGCAAGCTGCTGCGCCGCAACCGGGAACGCCACCGCGACTGACGCCGACTGGGCGCGGCGGTACGGGCGTACGGGCGTACGGGCGGTACGGGCGGGCCGACAATACGACGGTACGCCGCGACCCCGGCCGTCCTGCCTGGCCGGGGTCGCGGTTGCCGTATGTGCGGCAGCGGTCAGAGCTGACCGATGACGTAGTCGATGCAGGCGGTCAGCGCCTCGACGTCGGCCGGGTCGACGGCCGTGAACATCGCGACCCGGAGCTGGTTGCGGCCCAGCTTGCGGTACGGCTCGGTGTCCACGATCCCGTTGGCCCGCAGCACCTTCGCGACGGCCGCCGCGTCGACGCCGTCCTCGAAGTCGATGGTGCCGATGACCTGCGAGCGCTGCGCGGGGTCCGCCACGAACGGCGTCGCGAAGGAGGACTTCTCCGCCCAGCCGTACAGCCGCGACGCGGAGTCGGCGGTGCGCTTGACCGCCCACTCCAGACCGCCCTGGCCGTTGATCCACTCGAGCTGCTCCTTGAGCAGGAAGAGCGTCGACAGCGCCGGGGTGTTGTACGTCTGGTTCTTCACCGAGTTGTCGATCGCCGTCGGCAGGTCGAAGAACGCCGGGATGTGCCGCCCGGACGCGGCGACCGAGGCCGCCCGCTCCAGCGCGGCGGGGGAGAAGGCGGCGACCCACAGGCCGCCGTCGGCCGCGAAGTTCTTCTGCGGCGCGAAGTAGTAGACGTCCGTCTCGGTGATGTCGACGGGCAGACCGCCCGCGCCCGAGGTGGCGTCCACCAGGACCAGGGCCCCGGCGTCCGCGCCCGCGACCCGGCGCAGCGGCGCCGCGACACCCGTGGACGTCTCATTGTGCGTGAAGGCGTATACGTCGACGCCCGCCTCGGCGACCGGCTCCGGGTGCGTACCCGGCTCCGACTTCACGATCGTCGGCTCCTGGAGCCACGGCGCGAGCTGCGCCGCCTTCGCGAACTTCGACGAGAACTCGCCGAAGGACAGGTGCTGCGACTTGCTGTCGATCAGCCCGTGCGTGGCGATGTCCCAGAACGCGGTCGAGCCGCCGTTCCCGAGCACCACCTCGTAGCCGTCGGGCAGCGAGAAGAGCTCCTTGACTCCCTGGCGGACCTGGCCCACCAGGTTCTTCACCGGCGCCTGCCGGTGGGAGGTACCGAGCAGGGACGTCCCGGTCGCGGCCAGCGCTTCGAGCGCTTCCGTCCGCACCTTGGAGGGGCCCGCCCCGAATCGTCCGTCGGCGGGCTTGATGTCAGCGGGAATCTCGATATCGGCCACGGTCGCAGCGTAGTCCGTCACGGGCGTGTTTCCGGGAGCGTTCCATCGGGTGAGACGGTGTCACACAGGGTGTGCGCCCCGGCCGGCCGGGCACCTGGCCCCGCGTCGCGCACCGGCGCGCGAAACGGCGAAGGGGCGCGCGAGGACCGGCCCGACGGCCCTCCCGCGCCCTGCGCCGAAATGCGCCGCGGTTCAGTGCGCGATGCTCGCGAAACCCTCGATGTCCCGCGGTCCGCGGACACCGGGCCCCACGTAGCGCGCCGAGGGCCTGACAAGGCGGCCGGTACGTTTCTGCTCCAGGATGTGCGCGGACCAGCCGGCCGTACGGGCGCAGGTGAACATCGAGGTGAACATGTGCGCCGGGACCTCCGCGAAGTCCAGCATGATCGCCGCCCAGAACTCGACGTTCGTGGCGAGCACCCGGTCGGGGCGGCGGGCGTGCAGCTCGGCGAGTGCCGCCTTCTCCAGCGCCTCCGCGACCTCGTAGCGCGGCGCGCCCAGCTCGCGCGCCGTACGCCGCAGCACGCGCGCCCGCGGGTCCTCCGCGCGGTAGACGCGGTGGCCGAAGCCCATCAGGCGCTCACCCTTGTCGAGGGCGGCCTTCACGTACGCCTCCGCGTCCCCGGTCCGCTCGATCTCCTCGATCATGCCGAGGACGCGGGACGGCGCGCCGCCGTGCAGCGGGCCCGACATGGCGCCGACCGCGCCGGACAGCGCGGCGGCGACGTCCGCGCCGGTCGAGGCGATGACCCGGGCGGTGAAGGTGGAGGCGTTCATGCCGTGTTCGGCCGCCGACGTCCAGTACGCGTCCACCGCCGCGACGTGCTTGGGGTCGGGCTCGCCGCGCCAGCGGATCATGAACCGCTCGGCGATGGAGTGCGCCTTGTCGATCTCCTTCTGCGGCACCATGGGCAGCCCCTGGCCGCGGGCGGACTGGGCGACGTACGACAGCGCCATCACCGCGGCGCGCGCGAGGTCGTCGCGCGCCTCCGCCTCGTCGATGTCCAGCAGCGGCCTGAGACCCCACACCGGGGCGAGCATGGCGAGCGCGGACTGCACGTCCACCCGGATGTCGCCGGAGTGCACCGGGATGGGGAAGGGCTCGGCGGGCGGCAGACCGGGGTTGAACTTCCCGTCGACCAGCAGGCCCCACACGTTCCCGAAGGACACATGGCCGACCAGGTCCTCGATGTCGACACCGCGATAGCGCAGCGAACCGCCTTCCTTGTCGGGCTCGGCGATCTCCGTTTCGAACGCGATGACTCCCTCGAGTCCGGGTACGAAGTCGGACATGAGGCGGCTCCTCTTGATGATCACGACAGTGCGGTGGTGCGGCAGTGCCTGATGAATGAGACGACGACGGTGCCCGGGGGTGTGCGGGCGGGAGTGTGCCGGACGGGCCGACCCCACGGTCATGCCCCGCCCGAGGGGCTCTCACCCTGCTCCATCCGGATCAGCCTGGACCGTCCCACGATCCGCCGGACAGGACCTGGCCCCGGCCGGTCATTCTCCTTGCTGCCGGACGCGCCGGACAGCGTGAGTTCCGGCACATTCGCGGACGTCGGCGCCGGGACCCGCCGTCCTGCAAGATGTGCCCGTGCGACAACCACATGAAGAGCGCCAGGTGCGGCCCCTCCCGGCCGCGGACCCGGCGGCGATGCGCGAGCAGTACCGGGCCGCGGGACTGACCGAGCCGGAGCTGGCGTCCGACCCCTACGAGCAGTTCGCCCGCTGGTTCGCCGACGCCGTACGGGCACGGGACGACGGCGCGCTCGCCGAACCCAACGCCATGGTGGTGTCCACGGCCGACGCCGACGGCGTACCCAGCTCCCGTACGGTCCTGCTCAAGGGCTACGACCAGCGCGGGTTCGTTTTCTTCAGCAATTACGCGTCGCGCAAGGGCCGCGAGCTGGCCGCCAACCCGCACCTGGCGCTGCTCTTCCCCTGGCATCCGATCGCCCGCCAGGTGATCGTCGGGGGCTCGGCGGCGCGCGTGCCGCGGGACGAGACGGCGGCGTATTTCCGCAGCCGCCCGTACGGTTCGCGGATCGGCGCCTGGGCGAGCGAGCAGTCGGCCGTGGTGGCCTCGCGCGAGGTGCTGGAGGCGCGCTACGCGGAGCTGTGCGCGCGCTGGCCGGAAGGGACGGACGTGCCCGTACCGCCGTTCTGGGGCGGCTTCAGGGTCGAGCCGCGCACCGTCGAATTCTGGCAGGGCCGGGAGAACCGGCTGCACGATCGGCTGCGCTATACGCGCGGTGCGGACGGCGGATGGGGAATCGAGCGCCTGGCGCCGTAAAACGCGGGTGCTGGAGCGCGGGTCCCGGAAGGCCGGTGCCGGAGCGGGGGTCCCGGAAGGCCGGTCCTTGAGGGCCGGTCCTGGAGCGCTGGTCCTGCCGGAACGCGAACGACCCGCGGGCTGCTCCCCGGAGCCAGGAGGCTCCGGGCACCGGCCGGACAAGTCCGACGAGCCCGCGGGTCGGGTGAACTGCGTGGGATTGGCGCGCTTCGCGCACGCCCAGTGCGCGGAGCTAGCCCGCAGCCACCTCACGTGTCCGAGTGCACTTCATGCGTCAGACCACCTCCCTTCGTGTGTCCCGCAACAGTAAGAAGCCGGCCGGAACCGCACAACCTATTTATGGAAATCTCGTGTGACGCAGCCCACACCAGAGTTCAATGTTGCGACGTGCAGCCTTTCGACGCGCAATCAAAGCCGCTCGATGACGGCGGCAGTGGCGACAACAGCGGTGGCGAAGTCCACGGGAGCCAGGGGGGTGGCGACGGCATTGCCCCGGACGGGGCCCATGACGGGCACGAGGGCGACGAGCACTTGCTCGCCGCGCTCCTCGACGGCATGGAAGCGGGCCTGTGCGCCTTCGACCGCCATGGCGTGATCACCCACTGGAACTCCGAAGCCGTCCGCATCCTGGGCTGGACCGCGCAGGACGCGATCGGGCGGCACGGATTCGCCGGCTGGGCGGCGCGTACGGCCGACGCCCGCGAGACCGAGGAACGCCTGCTCGGCGCCATGGACGGCCCCGGCCGCCAGGTGCACGAATTCGCGCTCGTCACCAAGGACGGCCGCCGGGTGCTCGTCCGCACCCAGTCGGCGGCCGTGCAGGGCGCCGACGGGCAGCCGAGCGGCGTCTATTGCGCCTTCTCCGAGGTGCACGCGCAGATCGACCTGGAACGGTCGATCGCTCTCAGCGAAGTGCTCTTCACCGACGCCTCATGGGGTGTGGTACTGATCGACGCCGATCTGCGCCCCGCCGTGGTCAACGCGCACGCCGCCCGCCTGCTGCGCACCGGCCGCGACTCGCTGCTCGGCAGGCCGCTGGGCGACCTGCTGGCCCAGGGCGTCGAGGAGTTGGAGAACGTACTCCAGCACGTGCTCTCCGAGGGCGCGCCGCCCGCCACCACCGACCTGTGGGTGACCGTGCGCGGCGACGAGACCGGCGGGCGCTACTGCTGGCGCAGCGGATTCGTCCGCCTCGGTTCGCCGCTGGGCGAGGAACCTGTACCGCTGGGCGTGGGCTGGCTCTTCCTGGACATCACCCGGCAGAAGGCGCTGGAGAAGGACGGGGCCCAGGTGCGGTTCCGCTACCAGCAGCTCCACCGCGCCGACCGCGCCGCCGCCGAGTGCGAGAGCGCCCTTGAGGCCGCGACCTTGCAGCTCGACTTCGCACTGGCCGGATTCGCCGACCACGCCCTGGTCGACATCACCGACGACGCGGGCCGCCTGATCCGGATCGCGGCGACCCCGGCGGGCGAGCCCGGTCCTGCCGACGCCACCGAGGACAACTCCATCCCGGTCGGCTACGGCGTCGCCCACCCCGTCCTCCAGGCGCTGGAGCGGATCGGCACCGTACGCGCCAGCTTCGGCGCGCTGACGGCGGACGAACCGGCGACCGGTGAACGGATCGACGAGTGGGCGGCGGCCAGGCGCTGGCCCTCCGGGACCGTGCACGGGCTGGCCACGGTGCTGCGCAGCAGGGGCCGTACGGTCGGCGCGCTCACCTTCCTGCGCGGCTCGGGCCGCAGGCTCTTCGACCGGGCGGACGCGGCGTACGCGGAGGACGTCGCGGCGCGGGTCGCCATGGCGCTGGACCTGGCCGGGCTGACGGGGGACCGCTGAGCGCCGACGCCCCTCGCGGGACGTCGGCGGGCAGCGGACGAAGGCCGGTGCGGGCGGGCCTGCCGCCGGTCGGTGCCGGAACGCCGGTGCGGGCGGCCTGCCGCCGGTCGGTGATGCGGGAAGGCCGGTGCGGGCGCGGCCCGTCGCCGGTCAGTGCCGGAAGAAGATCCGCTCCCGGTACTCCTCGAAGATCCGGCCGTTCCAGTCGTGGCCGCCGTCCACGTTGCCCGAGCGCAGCATGGGCGGGGTGACACCGCGGGCGGCGAGCCCGGTGGCGGCGGTCGCGACGACGGCCTGCATCAGGGCGCTGATGACGACCGTGGAGGCGGGGGCGAAGGGCGCGGGGATGGCGTCGTCGGTCAGCTCCGCGTCGCCGACCGCGATCTTGGAGTCGAGGACGATGTCGCAGTGGTCCTTGAGGAAGGTGCCCGAGGCGTGCCGGGAACGCGTCTCCTTGGCGTACGCGACCGAGGTGACGCCGATCACGGTGAGGCCCAGGGCGCGGGCGTTCTGCGCCATCTCGACCGGCAGCGCGTTGCGCCCGGACAGGGAGATCACGAACAGGACGTCGCCCGGCCGTACGGGGCTGGTGTCCAGGACGGCGCCCGCGAGGCCGTCGACCCGCTCCAGGGCGCTGCCCAAGGTGGCGGGCATCACGTCCACGCCGACGACGCCGGGAACAGCCAGTAGATTGATGAGGGCGAGGCCGCCCGCCCGGTAGACCACGTCCTGGGCGGGCAGTGAGGAGTGGCCGGCACCGAAGACGAAGACCCGCCCGTCCGCGGCGATGGCGTCGGCGACGGCGTCCGCGGCGGCCTGGATCCCGGCGGCCTCCTCGTCCCTGATCCGGTGCAGAAGGGTGATCGCGGCGTCGAAGTATCGGTCGGCCAGGGACTCGCGAGGCTCACTCATGCGGATCACCGTGCGGCCCCCGCGGGCCGGTGTCAAGAAAGGGCGACGACCGGATCGGGGACCGTTGTCGGCGCTATGGGTCAGAATTGGTTGAGGGCCACGCACGAACAAACGAGGGGCGCGCATGTCCGGATTGATCGACACGACGGAGATGTATCTCCGCACCATCCTGGAGCTGGAGGAGGAGGGTGTGGTCCCCATGCGCGCCCGAATCGCCGAGCGGCTCGACCAGAGCGGCCCGACGGTCTCCCAGACGGTGGCGCGGATGGAGCGCGACGGGCTGCTGCACGTCGCCAACGACCGGCATCTGGAGCTGACCGACGAGGGGCGCCGCACCGCCACCCGCGTGATGCGCAAGCACCGCATCGCCGAGTGCCTGCTGGTCGATGTGATCGGCCTGGAGTGGGAGCAGGTGCACGCGGAGGCGTGCCGCTGGGAGCACGTGATGAGCGAGGCGGTGGAGCGGCGCGTGCTCGAACTGCTGCGCCACCCGACCGAGTCGCCGTACGGGAACCCGATTCCCGGACTCGAGGAGCTGGGCGAGAAGGGCGAGGCCGATCCGTTCCTGGAGGACGGCATGGTCAGTCTCAACGAGTTGCAGCCGGGCGCCGCCGGGGCGAGCGTCGTGGTGCGCAGGATCGGTGAGCCGATCCAGACCGACGCGCAGGTGATGTACACGCTGCGGCGGGCCGGTGTGCAGCCGGGCGCCGTGGTCAGCGTCACGTCGTCGGCGGGCGGAGTGCTCGTCGGCAGCGGCGGCGAGGCGGCCGAACTGGACGCCGAGATCGCCTCGCACGTCTTCGTGGCCAAGCGGTAGCCCCACGGCTTCGTGCCTTCCTGAAGGGTGAGGGCCCCGGCGCCGTCGAACGGCGTCGGGGCCCCTCCTCCCCTTGTCCCTCCCCTTGGGACCCCCTCGAAGGACCCGGGACCCCGAGCCTCCCGAGTGCCTCCCGCGGCCCGCTTCCCCTGCGCGCCGCGCCCCGCAGAAGTCCTCCCCTCGGCCTGAGCCGCCAATCCTTGAGCGTTGTCACTCGAAAGAGCGGTGTTGGGCGCGGGACGAGCTTGTTCGAATAAAAGTTCGATAGCGTGGGGGTCCTGGACGAGCCGGCCGCGAGCGTGCGGCCGGACGGACGAGATCGACGGAAGGGGGTGGGGCACATGGCCGGCCACGCGACGCGGCAGGCGGCTCGGCACACGACGCGGCATACGACCCGGCGCACCGAGGTGATCGGGGCCGACGGGGCCCGGCTCGCAGCCTGGGAGTACGCGGCCGAGGTGAATTCCGGGGCCGGTTCCGCTTCCCGTTCCGGTGGCGCTACCCCTTCCCGTTCCGGAGCGGGTCCCGGGCCCGGTCCCGAATCCGGTGCCCGGCGTCCCGGCGTGCTCCTCCTGCACGGCCTGCTCGGCCGCGCCTCGCACTGGGCGCCGACCGCCCGCCGTCTCTCCTCGCGCTACCGGGCCGTCGCCCTCGACCAGCGCGGCCACGGACGCAGCGCGAAGCCGGAGGGCCCGTACACCCCGGAGGCGTACGTGGCGGACGCCGTCGCCGCCGTCGAACAGCTCGACCTCGGCCCGGTCACCCTGGTCGGCCACTCCATGGGGGCGCTCACCGCCTGGCAGGTCGCCGCGAGCCGTCCCGACCTCGTGGCCGCGGTGGTCATCTGCGACATGCGCGCGGCGGCGCTCGGCGAGGCCGGGCAGCGCGAGTGGGAGGACTGGACGCGGTCCTGGCCGCTGCCCTTCGACACGCTCGCCGACGCGCGCCGGTGGTTCGGCGTGGAGGACCCGTGGGCCGATCCGCCGAATCCGGCCAGGGGTGACTTCTTCGCCGAGGTCATGGAGGAGCGGGGCGACGGCTGGCGCCCGCTCTACGCGCCCCGCCATCTGCTGCGCTCCCGCGACCCCTGGATACGTGACGCCCACTGGGACGAGCTGGCGCGGGTCGGCTGCCCCGCCCTCGTCGTCCGCGGTCTCGACGGCGAGCTGGGCCGCGCGGAGGCCCAGGAGATGGTCCGGGTGCTGCCCCGGGGCAGTTACGCGGAGATCCCGGACGCCGGTCACCTCGTCCCGTGGGACCAGCCCGACGCGTGGTGCGAGGCGGTCGAGGGCTTCCTGCGGGGCGCGCTGGCGGAGCCGCAGACTGCGGAGAGCCGCTGAGGCCGGGGCGTACGGGGGGCGTTCGTCCGGCGGCGGGTCGCGGGTGCCGGTCGGGAGGCGGTGGTGGCCGCGGTGCCGCCCGGCCTCCCAGCCGGTGGGGCAGGCGTCGGCGGTCGGTCAGGCGGAGGCGCGGGAGCCGTAGTCGGGGGAGGCCAGCCGACGCGGGTAGTAGCCGGGATTCGGGCCCTCGGCGGGGCTGGCGGCGCCGGTCAGCCGGTAGCGCTCACCGACGGCGGTGGCGCGCACGATCGTGAGGACGAGCAGGAGGAAGGCGCCGCCGACGAAGCCGGAGAGGACCGGCGAGCCGTCCGTGCGGTCGCCGAACGCGGGGGCGGCGATGCCGGAGGGGTCCTGCGTCACGGTGACGTGCTTGCCGACCGACGCCCGGTCGCAGCGGATCTCCCGGTCCACCATGGCGCCGCTGTCCAGCCGGACCCGGCACGACTCCCAGGACGTACGCAGCGTGGTGCGGTTCGTGTACTCGGTGATCACACCGGCGGACACCTCACCGCGCGCCGCGAACAGCGCGCTGGAGACGGCGTAACCACCGACGAACATGCAGAAGAGCAGAAGGAGGAAACCGCACATGACCTGACCGATGGAGCCGTGCAGCCAGTACAGCGTCAGCACCATGGTGACCGAGGCGGTCACCACGATCAGGGCGACGCCTGCCACGGCGAAGGAGCCCGCGTAGGTGGCGTGCGACCAGCCGATCGCGACCGCGACGGTGGCGAGCACGGTGAACAGCAGGGTGACGGCGCAGCGTGCCCAGGCGGCGCCGCGGGTCGGGGAGCCGATCCGGCCCGCTTCCCACACGCGGGCGAAGCCGGTGGGGGGTCCGGCCGCGAGTCCGGTGGGGGGTCCGGTGGGGGGTCCGGCCGCTTCCGGGTCCTGGGGCGTGCCGGGAAGCGGCGCCGTCATCGGTCGGCCTGCGGTGAGGTCGTGCCGGTGGCTGTGCCGGTGCCGGGGCCCGTGCCCGTGTCGGCGCCCGTGCTCGCGCCGGGGCCGGTCGGCGTCACGGTCTGGCCGTTCCCGTTCCCGCTTGCGGGTCCGTCCTCGGCCGCGGATGCCGTTGCGGTGCCGTCGCCGACGGTGCCGTCGTCGTCCGCGAAGCTGACACTGCGCAGGATGGCCATCGTCAGCTCGCTGAACTCGCCCCAGTAGTTGACGGCCGCGGTGTCCAGGGTGAAGACCGCGGTGTAGGGGCCGGTGGGGAAGGGCACGTACACCTGCACCTGGCCCATCTGGAGCTTGACCTCTTCGCCGCTGGCGGTGAGTTCGGCGCCGATGACGTATTCGCGCAGGGTCACGCAGGAGACGGCGGGGCCGCAGGGCAGGTCGAGCCAGCGGGCGTCGTTGGTCTCCTCGCGGACCAGGATCTCCCGGATGCCGAGCGCGGCGACCTCGGGGGAGGGGTGGTCGGAGGCGATCGCGGCGACCGTGAAGGAGCAGTGGGCTATGCCCTCGTCGATGGAGAACAGGCCCATCGCGGAGTACGCGAGTCCCCGGTCGCCCATCGCCTCGCCGAGCGCCGCGTAGTACGGGGCGGCCGGCGTCCACAGGTCGTCGTTGCCCTCCGGGTACATCTCCCGTACGAACTCCTCGGCGAGCGCGGCGCGCTCCTCGGGGGTGGCCGCGATCGGCAGTCCGTGGAAGGACTCGGGGACGACGAAGGACAGCGGGGGGACGTCCGACATCTCGACGGCCTGGAGTTCGAGGCCGGTGTCGTCCGCCGCGGCTGTCGGGCCCGCCGCGGCGGGGGTTTCCGGGGTGGTGGCGTCCGGAGGGGGAGTCGTCATGGTGGTCTCGCCTAGAGGTTCTGGACGGCAGAGGTCGTCAAGGGGAGTCGGGGCGTCGGGCGTCGGGGCCTTGGACAGCGGGGCGTTGGACGGCTGGGCTTCGGACGGTGGGGCTTCGGACGGCGGCCGAGGACCGTCGGGGTCAGAGGTCGCCAGGCTGCGGGCGGGCCGGTTCGCCGGACTCGCCCATGATGACGGAGTGGGTCTCGAACAGCCCCTTGCCGACCTTCGCCGGGACCTGGGACTCGACGAGGACGGCGCCGCTGGCCAGCCGGAAGGCGCGTGGCGGCTGCGCCGTGGCGGGCAGTTCGCCGACGAAACGGGCCAGCCGCTCGCGCTGTCCCGCGGTCAGTTCGGACTCGGGCAGCGGCTTGCGCCGCTCGGCCAGCACCCCGGCGAATTTGTCGGCCGCTCCGGTGGACAGCCGTACCCACGACCCGTCGGTGAAGGTGACGCGCACATCGTGCCCGCCCTCGCTGAACGCCAACTGCTCGGCGCCGCCCACCGACTCGCGGGGCGTCTCCCACAGGACGGTGGCGGACGCCGTGAGGTCGGGCCCGACGCCCAGCAGCAGGAAGCGGCGTTCGGTGACGACCGCGTCCACGCGGGTGCGCTCCGCGCTGCGCGCGGGGTCCAACTGCCACGGCACGGTACGCGCGACGGTCCCCGGCGCGGCCCACATCACCGGGAAGTCCTCGGACTCGTTCGCCGGGTCCTGCGGCGCCGACCGCGACGCCCCGCCGACCTGCACCGAGTTGCCGCCGGTCACCGCCTCGACGGCGACATGCAGCGCGGTCACGATGCCGCCGAGCAGCCCGCCGCCGACCCGGTCGACCTTCTGCGTCGTCTTGGAGTGCAGGGTGTACTCCGGCCCGGCGGGCCAGCCCGGCAGCTCCGCCTGGATGTCGCGCCGCTCGGTGTCCCGGAACCACCGCGAGCCCGCCACCGGATGCGCGTAACCGGTGGCGAAACGAATCGGCGTACGTACCAGCGTGGATTCGTCCTGATCCGGGAACCAGTCCATCGTCGTGCGCCTTTCGGTCGGCTCTGAGCGGAGTCGCTGTGCTGAGTCGCTGAGCGGGGTCACTGTGCGGGGTCGCTGTCGACGTCGCCGTGGAGTCCTCGTGCGGCGGCCGTGCGGATACGACCGTACGCGGTCGCCGGTCGGCGCCGGTCGTCAGTTGGCGGTGGCCGCCCGGTCGAAGCGGTCGCCGAGGTGGACGGCCTCGCCGATGTGCTGCGGGATCGAGTAGAGCTTCGGCGCGAGCTTGAGCCCCACGTCGATGGAGCGGCCCACGTTGCCCATCGCGTCGATCGCCACCCGGCCGCCGGTGACCATCTTGATGCCCTTCGTACCGATCAACTGGCCACCGTGGTAAAGCTGCTCGGAAACCGCCTGCATACGATTGATGATCTTGCCGTCGGAGATGACCTGCCCGGCGGTCTTGAGGCCGCCGAACTCCAGCGTGACGTTCTTGAACAGCTTTATCTGCTTGCCGCCGGCGATGAAATCGCCCGCTTTGCCGACGAAGTTCCGGCTGATGGTGGTGACTCCGCGGAATCCCTCGCCGAGTTCGGCGGCGCGGGTGGCGGCGATGGCTCCGTCGGCGACCTTGGCGCCCTTGGCGAAGGCGCCGATTCCGGGTATCGCGCCCAGCGCGTCGAAGCCGATGCTGATCCAGCTCACGTCGGCGCCCGCGGCCATGGCGATCAGGTGGGTGATCAGCGCGGCGGCGCTGGTGACGACGGCCGCGGCGGCGAAGATCGCGCCCAACGGCTCGAAGGGCGCGGTGATGATGGCCAGCACGCCGAGGAGGCCGCTGAGGTCGCTGAGCAGGTCGCCGATGAGTTTGATCATGTCGGCGTGGTCCTTGACCCACTGGATCGTGTCGTTCCAGGCGTCCTCGATGCCGTGCACCATACGGCTGAACAGGCCCGGCTTGTCCGGGGCGATGTCACCGGCCTTGTCCAGGTCGTGGCTGATCGCGTTGGCGGCGCTGGTGAAACGGTTGTGCAGCTCTTCCGCGCGGTGGCGCACGCCGTCCAGCGCGTTGTTCGCGTCGGTGACGGCCTGCTGCTTCTTCTTCGCGTCGGCGGCGGCAGCCGGGTCCGGGTCGGGGGACGCCTGAGGCTGCGGGTGCGGAACGCTGTTGTCCGTGGGGATGCCCGCCGCGGTCTTCGCGTGGTCGAGCGTGCCCTGCTTGGTGGCGGCCTCCCGCTCCAGCGTGTCGGCCTCCGCCTGGAAGCCGTGGAGCTGCTCGGCCCAGCGGCCCAGCGCGCTGGACGCGCGGCCGAAGGAGTCGTGCGCCTTCTTGATCAACGGGGTGACATCGCTGTCGATGTGAGAAATGAAGGCCCTGGCGGCCTCGCCCTTCCAGTAACCGCAGTCGAGCCGGCCCAGTTCGGAGACCGTGGTGCTCAACTCGGTGTGCACATCACCGATCTGCCGGGCCAGTGAGCGGGTGCGCTCGACGTCCCCGGGCGTGGGGTCGAAGCCCAGATGCGGAAAGCTGCGCGTCACGCCCGTCACTTCCCGCCGGTCTTGAGGGAGTTGGCGAGTTGCAGGTCGGCGTCGTCGAAGGTCTTGCCGATCTGGTCGATCATGTGGACCGCGGTGTCGGCGTGCTGGCCGATCTGCTTGATGCCGTAGTGCCAGTCGTCGGCGAAGTCGTGGACGTCGTCTATCAGCTTGGGCGCGCCGACCGACTCGCCGTTGGCATTGCCCATCGCCCGGCTCACCGTGTCCATTCGGTCCGCAATGGTGGAGAACGTCTTTCGCAAGTCCCCCATCACCGTCCCGTTGATCTGCAAGTCCCCCATGGAAAATCAACCCTTTCTCGGCATTACGTAAGATTCCGCGGGCCGCGTGCGGATCTCAGGGCCCCTACTCTATTAGGCGTATGCGGGCCGTCGATGGCCCACGGGTCACGGTCCTGTGGCAGTCGCGTGTGTGCGCGGATTCACCCACGCCTGCTTCGGGGACCTGCTGGTAGCTTGCCGACGCCGGGTCCAGACAGCGACATGGGGGAGTTCAGGTGCTTCGTCGTACGTCCACGGGAGCGGGAATCGCCGCGGTGGCGGTCGTCACCGCACTCGCTGTGAGCGGGTGCGGCAGTGGCGGCGGGAACGAGGCGAAGAAGGCGCCGCCCGCGAGCGCGAGCGCGTCCGCGGCCGGCACTCCGGGCACGGCGGCGAGCATGTCGGCCGAGCCGGGCGCGTCGGGCAGTCCCACCGCCTCCTCCGTCGTCGGCGGCGACTCGACGCAGGGCGTCGAGGGCGTCTGGCTGGCGACGCAGGGCTCGACGAAGGTCCAACTCGTCCTCGGCAAGGGCAAGGCCGGGCTGACCAGCAGCCACCTGTGCGGCGGCACCTACACCGACCGCGACGGCCTCGGCCTGACGCTGACCTGCATGGACGGCGACAAGGAACGCACCTCCGGCCGCGGCGAACTGACCGGTGACGGCAAGACCCTCACCGTGCGCTGGACCGGTGGCCCGACCGACACCTTCTCCCGCACGGGACTGCCGAGCAGCTGACCGGCGGCCCGTCAGGCCGCCGGTCCCCACGGCGGTCGCTCAGGTGGTCAGCGGCACCGTCACCGTCAGCGGCTCACCGTCGCCGAGGTGGAGCAGAGCCCGGCCCGGCGTGACCTGCCCGCCGACGCTGCTGCGGCTCAGCCGAGTACCGATCAGTTCACCGCTCATGGTCTGCTGCGGCGAGAGCAGCACACCGCGGCGCGCCTTCTTGGCGTCGACCTGCCAGCCGGAGAAGCCCGAGCAGATGTCCTCTTCGCCGCCCGCGATGACCACGGCCCGGCCGTGGTCGGAACCGCGGGCGATGATCTCCTTCAGTACATCCTTGGCGTCGCAGTCGCGCAGCAGCTCCGCGTCGTCGGCCATGACGACCACCGGGCCGCCCTCGGCCTCCTCCAGCGCCTTGCCCAGGTCGTCGGCGGGTATGTCGCTGTCGGTGTACATCCGCAACACCCCTTCGGCGCCCGCCAGTTCACGCAGCGGCGACGGACGGGGAGCCGCGACGACCAGCTTCACGCCCTGCTGCTGATAGCTGCGCGCGAGGGTGAGCAGCAGCGTCGAGCGGCCCGACTTGCCGGGGCCGCCGATGACGAACGCGGGCAGGCCGTCGGACAGGTTCGGCCCGTAGCCGGTGAGTTCATCGCCGCCGACGCCGACGAGCGCCCACAGCGGATTGCGCGCCGCGTCGGTGTCGCGCATCTCCCACGCGTCGGCGAACGACAGCCGCGAGGGCAGCACGTCCACCCGGAACGGCCGCCGCGCCCTGGGCAGCGCCGCGTCCCGCTCGGTGGCGGCGGCGCCGATCGCGGCCAGCGCCGCGGCCTGGCCCTGACCGGTGGAGTCGTCGGTGAGCAGCGCGACCTGCGTCTCGATACCGGACTCCGCCCGGTACGCGCGGCCCGGCTGGATCTCGTCCGGCACCTTGCGCGGATTGACCGAGATCAGCGAGAAGTCCGAGCGGTCCGCGAGCCGGAAGGCGATCTTGTCCTCGGTGAGCGTGGAGATCCGGCCCGCCATCAACGTGCGGTCACCGGTGATGATCAGGTGGATGCCGACCGAGGCGCCCTCCCGCAGGAACATGAACAGCTCGTCGCTGAGCGCCCCGTGGTCCAGCTCGCCGAGCGAGGGCGTCCAGCCCTCCCAGCGGTCGAGCAGGATCACGATGTGCGGCAGCCGCTCCTCCTCGGTGGTCACCGCCGCGCGCTGCTCGCCGATGTCCGCGAACCCGTCACCGGCCAGTAGCTCCTGACGGCGCGTCATCTCCGCCTTGAGCCGCCCGATCAGCCGGATCGCCCGCTCCGACTGCGCACGGCCCACGACCGCGCCGCAGTGCGGAAGCTTCGTCAGCGCGTTCAGCGCGCCGTTGCCGCAGTCGATGCCGTACAGGTGCAGATCCGCGGTGGAGTGCGTACGGGCCAGCGAGCCCGCGATCGTCCGCAGGAGCTGGGAGCGGCCGGAGCGCGGGGCACCCGCCGCCAACAGGTGGCCGAAGGTGTGGAAGTCGATGGCCACCGGGCGCCGGGCCTGGAGCGCGGGCAGGTCCTCGATGCCGTACGCGGCGGGCGGCAGCGCCCCCGCGGCGACCGGCGTCGGCAACTCGTCCAGCAGCAGACTGTCGGGCAGCGCGGGCAGCCACGGGCTGTGCTGCGGTGGGATCGCCATCCGCTCGTTGGCCTCGCAGATCGCCTCGACGAGCACCTTCAGGTCGGTGATCTCGTCCTCCTCGCCCTTGGCGCCCGCGGGGCGGCGGGGGGCCGAACGGCCGAGCTGCGACCAGTCGACGATGCCCACCCAGGGCGCCACCGTCACGTTCTCGACCGCGCCCGGCCGCCGTCCGCCGACCCGGCCGGACTGGAAGGGGACCAGCGAGGTCGCGCCGAGCCGCACATAGGCGCGGCCCGGAGTGGACTTGGAGATGTTGCCCGCGTCCGGGGCGTCGATGACGTCGGAGGACTCGCTGCCGTCGGTGACGCGCAGCGCTATCCGCAGGTTGGTGTTGGCCCGGATCTCCGGCGAGACGACACCGCTCGGCCGCTGCGTGGCGAGGATGAGGTGGATGCCCAGCGAACGGCCTCGCTGGGCGATGTTGACCAGACCGGTGACGAAGTCGGGCAGCTCACGGACCATCGAGGCGAACTCGTCGATCACGATCAGCAGCCGCGGCATCGGCTTCAGCTCGGGCTGGCGCCGCATCAGGTCGGTGTAGTCCTCGATGTCCTTGGCCCCGGCCTCGGCCAGGATGTGCTCGCGCCGCTTCAGCTCCGCGCCCAGCGACTCCAGCGCGCGCTCCACCAGGTGGGCGTCGAGGTCGGTCACCATGCCGACGGTGTGCGGGAGTTGCACACAGTCCTTGAACGCCGAGCCGCCCTTGTAGTCGATGAGCACGAACGTCATCGCCTCGGGGGTGTTCGCCACCGCGAGCGAGGCCACGATGGTCTGCAACAGCTCCGACTTACCCGAACCGGTCGTACCCGCGATCAGGCCGTGCGGCCCGTCCTTGCGGATGTCGATCGCGAACGGACCGTCGTAGGACTCGCCGACCACCGCCTGGGTGGAGATCGGACTCAGCCGCCAGCGCGAGGCGATGGCGTCGGCCGTCGGCGGCTCGATCTCCAGGACGTCCAACAGGCGGCTGGCGGACGGGATCGCGGAATCCTCGGCGTCACCGCTGATGTCCCGGATCGGCGACAGGCAGCGGGCCAGCCGGGAGCACCAGGCGGGCGAGACGAGGTCGGGCCGCACCTTGCGGATGCGTGCCACCCCCGCCTGCTCGACGCGCAACCGGAAGGCGCCGGAGGCCGGTTCCGCCGCCACCGCCTGGGCCTGCTGCGCGCCCGCGTACCAGGCGTTCACCGAGGGAAAGCCGCCCTGCCGGGGCGCGGCCGCCGCGGCGGTCTCCGGAACGGAAGCGACGGTCGCGTCCACGGCGGGCGCCTCGAACTCCGCAATCACCACGGCCTGGCACTCGCCGGGCAGGAAGCGCTCCTCGGAGTCCAGACAGATGGCGAACATCCCGACACCGGGGCCCTCGCGCAGCAGTTGCACCACGCCGGGCAGCGACCGCATCCGTCGCGACCCGTCGAGGATCACCACGATGTCCGGGTCCTTGAAGAAGGCCGCGTGATTGGCCGCGCTGCCCGCCTTCTGCTTCGCCTTCTGCCGTCCGTCCAGAATGGAGGTCAGCTCAGCGACCCGCGCCGCGACCGTCTCGGCGTCCGTGCCCAGCAGCGCGCTGGCGTCCTGCCCGTCGGTCGGCCGCGAGTGCGGCAGCCACCGCACCCAGTCCCAACTCTGCTGCCCCGACTGCTCGGTGAGCACATAGAACTGCACATCCATCGGGCTGCTCAGCGTCGCCATCTGCGCCACCGCCCAACGGCCCATCGCCCGCGCGTCGTCGCCGGGCGCCGCGAAACCGATCACGCCGAGCCTGCGCAACTCCACCGCGACCGGGGCGTCGTCGATCTCCCAGTTGACCTTGCGGCGGTGCTCCTCCTGCTCCGGGTCGTCCAGGATCACCTCGGACGGCAGCTTCGCCGTGCCGACCCTGATCAGCAGGTGGTCGGCGTCGCCGCGCCGCCGCTCCCACAGCCGGGTGCGCGGCCCCGTCGCGGTGTTGAGCACGGTCGCCGGGTCGGGCGAGGCCGCGGCCCGGTCCTTGCGTTCGAGGTCGAGCGCCTTGTTGGCGTCCTGCTCGATGCGTTCTTTGCGCTCGCGGAACTCGGTGACCGTCTTCGCGTACGACTTACGGCCGTTCTTCTTGTCCATGAAGTGGTTGCCGACCATGACCATCGGGCTGACGACCGCCATGAACAGGTACATCATGCGGTGCATCATGAAGGCCATCATCACGGCCATGAGCAGCGGCATGACCGCCATCAGCCACGGCAGCGGCCGTCCGGCCGGCTCTTTCGGCGGGGTCGGCAGCCGGAAGACGGTGGTCCGCTCGGGCGGTGACAGCCGCGGCGGACGGTTGTAGTCGTAGGTCGCCCCGTCCTCGCCGGGATGCAGCGCCGCGTTCGGCGGGATATAGGGGCCAAGCTCCAGAAGGCTGTTGCCGAGGGAGAGCTGGTCGCCGAGCGGCCATTCCTTCGTGTCGCCGCCGACCGTGACCTGGCACGTGCCGCCCATGCCCACGGTCAGCACCGCGGCGCGCTCCGCCAACTCCGAGTCGTCGATGCGGATCCGGGACGAGGCACCGCGCCCGATCTCCACCTTGCCGATGCCCAGACGGTGGACCGCCCCCGCGTCCGGGCCGCCCGCGACCCGCAGTTCGACCACACCGGCGGGCTCGCCCGGCAGGCAGCCCGCCGGGTCGTAGAGGCTGACCACCGCGCCCTCGCGCAGCGGTGACTGGGCCACCGACCAACTCGGGTCCACCGCGTACCCGTCCACGTACACCGCGGGCGAGCCGGGCGCGCGCGAGGGGCCGCCGGAGATCGAGATGATCTCCGCGCCGCCTGCGCCGACTTTCCGTCCGAGCTCGCGCGCGACATCCGCGACGGTCGACGCGGACTCGGTCTCCACCACAACATCGGCGCGGTCCCCGCCGAGCGGGTCGACCACGGTCAACGACAGACGCACGACGTTCCTCGTTCCCCCGGATTCGACTTGGTTTCTCAGGACGATATCCGCTGGAGGCCGGTCGTGGGGCCTCAGGTGCCCGGCCTGTGGATAACCTGCACCGGTTTATCCACAGGCCGGGAACAGGGCTGGACACGGCCCCCGTCGCGGGTGGGACAGTGGTCCTCAGGCCGGAGGGAAGAGGGGTGGACGGGACGGGTGGGGTAGCGTGCGGCCCGAGCGTGGGCATGTCACGGAAGCCGTTCCGTTCTGTTGCAAGGCTGTGAGTCGCTTGTCACGGGATGCGCCTTGAGGGTGTTTGTAAGGCGCTGATAGCGTGCGGTGACTTGACATCGGCCTGCGGGCTGTCGCCGGACAGGAGCGCGGCAGTCTCTCCCCACGCAACCGATTTCGAAGAAGCACGCCGGCTCGACGGGGGCAGTGACGTGAGGACCAGGGAACGTTCCGCTGCGGGCGGCGGCAGTAACAGCCGTCAGTCCGGATCCGCGCCCATGCATGGGGCGCCGATGGGCGGAGAGCGGCTGCCGACAGTGTCGCGGGAGCGCAAACCCGCGCTGGCCGCACTGGCCGTGCTGCTCATTCTCGTCGGCGCGCTCGGTGCCACCGTGATGGTCATGCGCGCGGGGAACAAGATCTCGGTCGTGAAGATCGACCAGGACATCCCGGTCGGGGACCGGATTCCCGCCTCCGCGCTCCGCGAGGTCATGGTCTCCGACGACTCCGGGGTCAACTTCGTGCTGTGGAAGCAGCGCGGCGACCTGGAGAAGAACTATCGGGCGTCCACGAACATCGTCAAAGGCTCCGTCCTGGTCAAGGAGATGGTGACGAACAGCAGCGCCCTCCCGGCCGGGAAGTCGCTGGTCGGACTCTCCCTCAAGCAGGGCGTGTTCCCCGACGGTCTCGCCAACGGCCACACCGTCGCCGCGTATCTGGTGGGGAACGACGCGGCCAAGGGGCAGAACGGCTCCTCGGGCGACAGCGGCGGAGCGAGCGCCAACACGCTGATCAGCGACAGCCTGATCATCAAGTCCGTGAAGTCCGACTCCTCCGGGCTCGGCGGCGGCGACACCCTGGTCACCGTGATCGCCGACTCCTCCGTCGCGGGCAAACTCACCCTCGCCGCCGCGGCGAACGAAGTGGCGCTCGTGCTCATGCCCGACAGCAAGAACTGAGCGAGCGGGCGAATACGTCATGGCACTGATCGCAATCGCCGCGGACAAGGGCTCACCAGGCGTCACCACCAGCGCCGTCGCGCTCGCCGCCGTCTGGCCGCGCCGTGTCCTGCTGGCGGAGGCCGACCCGGCGGGCGGCGACCTCGTCTACCGCTCACCCGCCGCGCACGGCGGCATGCTCGACCCCAACACCGGCCTGCTCTCGCTGGCCGCCACCGCCCGACGCGGCCTGGCCGCCGAGCAGTTGTGGGACCACGCCCAGCCGCTGGCCGGCGGACTCGACGTCCTCGTCGGCATCGGCAGCGCCGAACAGGCCGCCGGTCTGTCCGGACTGTGGCCGATGCTCGGCCAGGCCTTCGCCACGCTCGCCGAGTCGCCCAACGGCGCCGCCGACGTGATCGCCGACTGCGGCCGGATCGGCGCCGACTCGCCCACCCTCGACCTCTTCTCGCACGCCGCCCTCGTCCTCCTGGTGGCCCGCACCGAACCCGAACACCTCGCGCGGGTACGGGACAGGGCCGGTGCGCTGTCGGCCAAACTGCACGGCTCGCAGCGCGGCGCCGCCGCCGCGCTCGGCCACCCGCCGATCGGCATCGTGCTCATCACCGACCCCAGCCACAGCGCCCGACAGGCCAGCCAGGTCAACGAGATGCTGGTGGCCTCGCAGATCTCCGCACGGGTCGTCGGCACCCTCGCCCACGACACGGCGGGCGCCGACACCCTCAACGGCCGCCGCCGGGGCCGCCTGGACAAGTCCCTGCTGATCCGCTCGGCCCGGCAGATCACCGCCGACGTACCGCACCGGTACGGAGTGCTCCGATGAGCACCGTCGACCACCAGTTGGTCAAGCGGTTCCGGCAGGAGGCGGGCGACCGCATCTCGGAACAGCGCCGACTGGACCAGGTGACCGGCGAACCCGCCATGTCACCCGAGGACGAGCGGCAGTTCGCGCGGGCGATCATCGCGCAGATCCTGGAGGACTACGCCCGCGCCGAGATCAACCTCGGCCGCACCCCGCCCGACGCGCAGGCCGAGGAGGCGTACGCGGCAGCCGTGCACGCCGCGCTCTTCGGCGTCGGCAGGCTCCAGCCGCTGCTCGACGACACCGAGGTCGAGAACATCGACATCAACGGCTGCGACCAGGTCTTCGTCGGCTACTCCGACGGCCGCGAGCTCCAGGTCGAGCCGGTCGCCGAGTCCGACGAGGAACTCATCGAGCTGATCCAGGTGCTCGGCGCGTACTCCGGCCTGTCCTCGCGCCCCTTCGACTCCGCGAACCCGCAACTCGACCTGCGGCTCCCGGACGGCTCCCGGCTCTCCGCCGTCATGGACGTCACGCGCCGCCCCGCGCTGTCCATCCGCCGCGCCCGTCTCGGAAAGGTCTTCCTC
This sequence comes from Streptomyces sp. NPDC008317, assembly GCF_042955955.1. Classification (NCBI taxonomy): domain Bacteria; kingdom Bacillati; phylum Actinomycetota; class Actinomycetes; order Kitasatosporales; family Streptomycetaceae; genus Streptomyces; species Streptomyces sp. NPDC008317. The sequence continues at coordinate 360,112 of NZ_JBIBFQ010000006.1, read as the reverse complement.
TCCGACCTGGTCGGCAACTACACGCTCACCCCGGAGTTGGGCTCCTTCCTGTCGGCCGCCGTCCTCGCCCGTAAGAACGTGATGATCGCCGGCGCCACCAACGCCGGAAAGACGACGCTGCTGCGCGCGCTGGCCAACGTCATCCCGCCGCACGAGCGCCTGATCACCGTCGAGCGCGCGCTGGAACTCGGCCTCGACCAGTTCCCCGAGATCCACCCCAACGTCGTGGCGTTCGAGGAGCGGCTGCCCAACTCCGAGGGACAGGGCGCCATTTCGATGGCCGAGCTGGTCCGCCGCTCGCTGCGCATGAACCCCTCGCGCGTCATCGTCGGTGAGGTGCTCGGCGACGAGATCGTCACCATGCTCAACGCGATGTCACAGGGCAACGACGGCTCCCTGTCCACCATTCACGCCAACAGCTCCGCCGAGGTCTTCAACCGCATCTCCACCTACGCACTCCAGGCGCGCGAGCGGCTGCCGGTCGAGGCGTCGCAGATGCTGGTGGCGGGCGCCATCGACTTCGTCGTCTTCGTGCAGCGACGCAACGACTTCCAGCGCGGCGGCACCCTGCGCCGTGTGGTCACCTCCGTCCGTGAGGTGAACGGCGTGGACGGCCGCGTACTGTCCAGCGAGGTGTTCGCCGAGGGGCGGGAGGGCGTGGCACTGCCGCACGCCCCGATCTCCTGCCTCGAGGAACTCCTCGCCAACGGCTACCAGCCCACGGGGGTGTGGCGGTAATGACCGGGATCTTCTCCCTGTCCGTGCTCTACGGACTGCTCGCCGGAGCCGCCGTCGGCGGCGGTATCGCGCTGTTCGTCCTCGCGATGCGCGGCTGGGCGCCCAAGCCCGGTGCGACAGCGCCGGGTGAGTCGTCCGGCGACAAAGCGGCGGAGTTCATGCGCTTCCTGTCGCAGCGCGGCTCGCTCGCCATCGTCGCGGGACTCGTCGTCCTCGGCCTGACCCGCTGGGCCGTCCTCGGTGTCTCCACCGCCGTGCTGGTCTTCACCTGGGACAAGCTCTTCGGCGGCGCGGCGGAGGAACGCGCCGCGATGAAGCGCGTCGAGGCGCTGGCGGCCTGGACCGAGTCGCTGCGCGACACCATCGCGGGCGCCGTCGGCCTCGAACAGGCCATACCCGCCTCGGCCCGCGCCGCCGCACCCGCACTGCGCGGCCACCTGTCGTCGCTCGTCGACCGCCTCAGGTCGCGCACCCCGCTGCCGGAAGCGCTCCAGCACCTCGCCGACGAGATCAACGACGCGTCGGCCGACATCATCATCGCCGCGCTCATCCTCAACGCCCGCCTGCGCGGACCCGGTCTGCGCGAAGTGCTCGGCGCGCTCGCCAAGTCGGCCCGCGAGGAAGTGGACATGCGGCAGCGCGTGATGGCGCAGCGCGCGAGCACCCGGCGCAGTGTGCAGATCGTCGTCGTGGTGTCCGTGGCCTTCGTGCTGGGCCTGGCCATCTTCAACCGCAGCTTCGTCGAGCCGTACGGCACGGCGATCGGCCAGGCCGTACTCACCTTGGTGTGCGCGCTGTTCGCGGCCGGATTCTGGTGGCTGCGGAAGCTGTCCAACATCGAGACGCCGGACCGGTTCCTGGTCCATGAGCCGGAGCGCGTTTCGGCCGCCGACCGCATCGGAGTGCCGCCCGGCCACGGCGCCCACGCACAGGCGACCCCCGGCCAGCCGCTGCCGGGTCACGGAGCGCCGGGGCACGCCGCACCCGGCCACGCGGCGGCACCGGGCCGCGGCGGTGTGCCCGGCCACGGCGGCGTACCGGGCCAGGCCATCCCGGGTCAGGGGGCGGCACGATGAACAACATCCTCTTCACCTGTCTGGTCGGCGCGGCCGTCGGCCTCGGCGTCTTCGTCCTCATCCGGGCGCTCATGCCCGGCAAGCGCAGCGCCGTGCACACGGTGGCGCAGATCGACGCGATGCGCGCCGCGGGCCCGGTCAGCAGCGGACCGGCGCACTCCGCACCGACCGACTTCAAGGGCCGCGTGGGCCAGCGGGTCGCCACCTTCTACCTCCAGCAGGGCTGGGAGCAGCGCTCGCTCCGCGCCGACCTCGCCGTGCTCGACCGGAGCTGGGAGAACTTCCTGGCCACGAAGATCATCCTGGCCGCGGCCGGTGTGATCTTCGGGCCGTTCCTCTTCGCCGTGATCTGGCAGCTCGGCATGGGCAGCAACCCCGTGATCCCGGTCTGGATGGCCCTGATCTGCGGCGGCGTCTTCTTCCTCCTGCCGGACTTCGAAGTGCGCCGCGACGCCGCCGACAAGCGCAAGGACCTGCGCCGGGTCATCGGCGCCTACCTCGACCTGGTGTCGATGAACCTCGCGGGCGGCCGCGGTCTGCCCGAGGCCCTGATGGCCGCCGCCGAGATCAGCGACGGCTGGGCCCTGACCCGTATCCGCAACTGCCTGGCCGATGCCCGAATCACCGGCACCAGCCAGTGGGTGGCCCTCGGCAGACTCGGCGACGAGCTGGGCGTCGAGGAGTTGAGGGACCTGTCCGTCACACTCGGCCTGGTGGCCGACGACGGCGCGAAGGTCCGCGAGTCGCTCGCCTCGCGCGCCGAGACGATGCGGCACCGGGAACTCGCCGAGATCGAGGGATCCGCGGGCGAGAAGTCCCAGTCCATGCTCGTCGCGCAACTCCTGCTGTGCGCGGGCTTCCTGGTCTTCCTGATCTTTCCCGCCGCGATGCGCGTGTTCCAGGTCTGACCACCAACGTCTCTGAGCACCACTGTCTCCGATCGTCACCGTCCCTCCTGAGCACCACTGTCATCGAAACGCCGAGCGTCGAGTCGAGAGGACTTGAACCATGAACCGCTTGCCCAAGGTCAGCCATCCGGCTGTCGACTTCCTTCTCACCTTCCTCAAGGGGCGCGTCGAGCGCGCCCGTTCCGAGGGCCTGTCCCGCGGTGCCTCCGCCGTCGAGTGGGTGATCATCTCCGCGGTGGTCGTCACCGTCGTCGGCGTGGTCGCCGTCATCATCAACGGCGCCCTCAAGGGCAAGGCATCGGACGTCGGCAACTGCATCTCGAACACCACGGACAGCAAGACCTGCTGAGGCCGGGACCGATATCCGTGATGGAACGACGAATCGACGCGCTGCACCACGCCGTACGCCGCAGGCTGGACGCCGCCCGCGGCGACAGCGGCGTGGGCAGCCGTACGAGCACGAGAGCGGTAAGCGGCGCGGGGGCGCCTACCGGCGATGACCGCGGGATGACCGCGATCGAGTTCGTCTTCCTCACCCCGGTCCTGTTCTTCATGATCTTCGCGACGGTGCAGTTCGGTCTGTACTCCTTCGCCGACCATGTCGCGCAGGCGGCAGCGCACGCCGGTGCCCGCAAGGCGCGGGCGGAGGCCGACGCCGATCCCGGCGGCTGGTCGGGCAAGGCGACCAGTGCGGCCGAGGACCGTATCGACCAGCTCGGACCGAATCTGCTGGACGGCCGCAAGGTGACGTCCTTGCAGCCGGACGCGGCCACGGTCGGCGTGCGCGTCACGGCCGACGTACCGACCATCTTCCCCGGCTTCCACTTCAAGGTGAACGAGAGTTCCCAGGGGCCGGTGGAGCGCTTCGTACCGGACAACGGGGGCTGATCCGATGCGTACCCGACTGCGAACCGCACTGCGCACCAGACGGGTGGGGGAGCGGGCCGACGGAGGGCTGTCCACCATCGAGGTGGTGATCCTCGCCCCGATCATGATCCTGTTCATCCTGATCCTGGTCGCCTTCGGCCAACTCGTCGACGGCCGGGGCGCGGTGGACGGCGCCGCCAGGGACGCCGCCCGCGCGGGGTCGATCCAGCGCAGTCAGGGCGTCGCCATGTCCGAGGCGATCGCGGCGGCCCGGGCGGACCTCGGCGACACCTGCGTGGCCGGCACCTTGTCGGTGAAGAAGACCAGCGAGGGCTTCGAGGCCGACACCCTCTTCAGGGTCGAGGTGAGCTGCACCATCCGCGGCCTCGCCTCGCTCGGCCTCAAGATCAACAAGACGATCACGTCGACGGCGGCCTCACCGCTCGACCCGTACCGACGGGCGGAGTGACCGATGCACGCGACACGGCATGTCGTACGGCGCCTCGTAGGAAGGGTGGCGCGGAGGGTGGTACGCCGCCCCGACCGCGGCTCCGGCACCGCCGCGATGCTCATCTTCGCCGTGGTGTTCATGGCGCTCGCCGCCTTCGTCGTCGACGGCGGACTGTCGATCTCCAAGCGCGAGCGCGCCGCCGACATAGCCGAGCAGGCGGCCCGTTACGCGGCCCAGGACATCGACGTCGAGGCGCTGCGCAACGCTCCCGCGGGCACCCAGCCCGTGATCAACACCGGGGCCTGCACCGGCAGGGTCAGGAATTTCGCCGAGCAGTCGGGGCTGAGCCCGGCCGACGTCATGGCCTCCTACTGCACCTCCGCCCTGCCCAACCGGGTGGAGGTGACCGTCCAGCTCACGTATGAGCCGATGCTCACCGGTTTCTTCTACGACCACAACATCGTCGTCCACGGTACGGCGGCGGCCGAGTCCGTCACGGGACCGGCCAACTAGTCCGTGACAAGCAGCCCTTAGCAGCATTCGTACAGCACCAGCCGTACAGCAGCAGTCGTTCAGCATCAGCCGTTCAGCCGAAGCACCAGCCGCTCCAACCGAAGGCAGAGGAAGCAGCCATGGCACGCACGACCGCCACGGGACGTAACCGTACGCAGCAGGGTGGGGCGGCGGCGCGCCCGCCGCGCAGGCACCGTACGTTCGGCGACTTCGTGCGCGCGCTCGGCGCGTTCCTGGCGCTCGCCGTGCTCGTGGTGGGGGTGCCGGGCGCGCTCCTGTACTTCATCGGGTCGCCGTTCCCGCACCACTTCGACTCCGACCTGGTGCAACAGCCCATCACCAGCGAGACGTTCGTCAACACACTGGCCGTGATCGTATGGCTGGCCTGGGCGCAGTTCACGGCGTGCGTGCTGGTCGAGACCAAGGCGGCGGTCTCCGGCGTGGGCATGCCGAGCCGGGTGCCGGGCGCGGGCCCGAGCCAGTTGCTGGCACGGCAGTTGATCGCGGCGCTGCTGCTCGTCGGCGTGAGCACCGCGGGCCTCGTCCCCGGTCTGTCCCAGCTCGGCCAGGGCAACCAGCACGAGAGCCAGGCGCGGCCGGGCGTGGCCGCCACCGCGCAGCAGACCCCCGGCCAGCAGCACCAGGCACGTACCGTCAGCGCCGCCGTGCCGCATCAGCAGGCCGCCCAGCACGCCGCGGGATCGCACCAGAGCGCGGGTCAGTCGGCGCACAAGGACACCAAGTTCTACCGGATCCAGCCGCCCGAGGGCCGGCACCACGACTCGCTGTGGGAGATCGCGCAGCGCCACCTCGGCGACGGCCGCAGGTACAACGAGATCTACCAGCTCAACAAGGACCGCGTGCAGCCGGACGGCTCCAAGCTGTCGCAGGCCAGCCTCATCCGGCCCGGCTGGGTGATGGAGATGCCCTCCGACGCGCACGGCGGCGACCTCGTGGAGATGCCCGTCGCGGCCACGCACGTCGCGCCCGACGTGCAGCATTACGCCGAGCACGGCGGCGCCAAGGACACCACGGCCGAGGGCGCGCACGCCTCCGCCCAGCACGCGGCGGCCGAGCAGGGCGGCGGCGGGACCGGCGCCCAGGGCGGCGGATCGGGCGGTTCCGGCTCCACCGACAGCGCGTCCGCCGAGACCGGCCCCGGCGGTACGGGCACGGGCGGTACGGGTACGGGCGGTACGGGCGGGTCCGGCGGTCGCCACGCGGCCGTCACCACCCCGGCCCACGCCGAGACGGCCCCCGAGCACGGGCCCACCGCCGCCTTCACCGCGAACTCCTCCTCCCACTCGCACGGCTTCGACCTGTCCGAAGCCCTGATCGCCGCCCCGCTGCTGGCCGCGGGCCTGCTCGCCGCGCTCGGCCGCCGCCGTCGTACGGCCCTGTGGCAGTCGGTCACCGCGGGCGGCCTGCGCACGCCGCGCACCCCCACCGGGCCGCAGGCCGACGCCGCCGACGCGCTGCGCGTGGGCGCCGACCAGGACACCGTCGCCTTCCTCGACCGCGCGCTGCGCGCGCTGTCCGGCCGCCTGGACGCCGAGGGCCTCAAGCTCCCGACCGTCTACGCCGCGTGGCTCACCGACGAGGCCCTGCACCTGCAACTGGCCTGGCCCGAGGGCCAGCCGCCGGCCCCCTGGCAGCTCGGCCAGGACCAGACCTTCTGGCGGCTCGACCGCGCCGACCTCACCGAGGACGCGGACGTGTCGGCGGCGGCCCCGTACCCCGGCCTGGTCGCGCTCGGCACGCTCGACGGCGCGCGGCTGCTGCTCAACCTCGAAGCGGTGCCCGGCATCGTCTCGCTGTCCGGAGCCGCCGCCGACCGCGAGGCCGTACTGGCCTCCGTCGCCTCGGAGTTGGCCACCAACGGCTGGTCGGACCGGATGACCGTCACCCTTGTCGGCTTCGCCGAGGACCTCACGGCCCTCGCCCCCGCCCGCGTCCGGCACCTCGCCGACGTGCCCGAGGTCATCGAGACGATGTCCGCGGAGACCGCGCAGCGGGCGGGCGCCCTGCGTACGGCGGGCCAGGACAGCGTCCTCACCGGCCGCACCGGCCGCGCCCAGCACACCCAATGGGCACCGCACCTCGTCCTGCTCGCCGCCGAGCCCACCGAGGAGGAGGCGAACCGGCTGGCCGAACTCGCCTCCGACGCGGGCCGGCTCGGCATCGGCTACCTCGTCGCCTCCAGCCGTCCCGACATGCCGGGCGCCGCCTGGGAGCTGGAGATCACCTCCGCGGGACGGCTGCTCGCCCCGCTGCTCGGCCTCGACCTCGAAGCGCAGGTGCTGCCCGCCGATCAGTACCAGGCCGTGCTGCGGCTGTTCGCCGAGGCGGGCGGCGAGGACGGCCCCGGATCGGGCCCCGACGCCCCGCCGTTCATGGTGGACCTCTCCGACCAGGGACGGCCCGGCGTGTACGCCCGCCTGCTCGGCTCCTTCGAACTCGTCGGCGTCGACGAGCCGTCCGCCGAGCGCAGCCAGCTCCTCCACGAGGCCCTGGCCCTGCTCCTCCTGCACCGCGAAGGCGTCCACCCCCGCGTCCTGGCCTCCGCGCTCTGGCCGCGCGGCGTCACCGAGGACGTACGCGACGCCCTCGTCGAACGCCTCCGCGACTGGCTCGGCACCGACCCCGGCGGCATCGCCCGGCTCACCATCGACGACACCGGCCGGATCGTCCTCGCCTCCTCCGTCGTCTCCGACTGGGACGTCCTCCAGACCCTCCACCACGAGGCCACCGAGGGCAGCGCCGCCTCCGACCCCACCGCCCGCCGCCGCCTGCTCACCCAGGCCCTCTCGCTGGCCCGCGGCCCGCTCCTCCAGGACCGCACCGCGGGCCGCTACGGCTGGCTCTCCCACGAGATAGTCGACGCCCAACACCCCGTCCTCGTCGCCGAGATCGCCCTCGCGCTCTCCGCCCTCCACCTCGACGCGGCCAAGCCGAAGGCGGCCGTCGCGGCCATCGAGGCGGCCCTGGTCGTCTCCCCCAACGACGAGCGCCTCTGGCTCGAACTCCTCCGCGCCACCCAGGCCACCGGCGACCCCGCCCGCCTCCAGGCCGCCGCCAACTCCCTCATCGCCCGCAGCGACTCCCTCAGCGGCCCCAGCCGCGGCCTCCCGCCCCGCGTCGAAGCCCTCCTGGACGAACTGCTCCCCGATTGGCGCGGCAGCATCGCCAACTGACCCTCGGAAGGCACTCCCTTACGCGCCGCGCGCCGTCAAATCCGATTCACCCGTAACCCCGAGGCGGATCGGGGTCGTTGTCAGTCCGTAGGTAACGGCATATGACGGCGACAACGAGGGTGGTCGGGGTACGAGGATGGCGGACCTCAAGGTGACGGATCAGGTGCTCGCCGATTCGGAGCGGCTGTTGACGAAGCTGCACTTCGAGTTCGAGAGCATCAAGGCTCATCGGGACGACCTGCACCACATCTGGGGGTCGGGCGCGGTAGCGGGCGCGATGGACGCGTTCGTCAACAACTGGGCGTGGTACCGCAAGAAGCTCGTCGGCGGCATCGAGTCCGTCGGCGGACTCGTTGGCGCGGCCCGCGAGACGTTCAAGCAGACCGACGAACACCTCGCCAAGAGCGGCTGACCCCCGTGGCGACGACCACCAGGCCGCGCCCGCGCGACTGGCACCCCCTCACCGACACCGATCCCACCCCCGGCGACCCCGAGTCCATCCGCGACGAGGTCGCCCACATGAAGCACCTCGCGGGCATGCTCAGAGCCGAGGCCGCCGACCTCAAGGGCCGCTACGCCACCAAACTGCGCGACGAAGCCCGCGAACTGGAAGTCCACCTCCGCGAGACCGCCGGCCGCTACGAACGCGTCCACGGCCATCTCACCGCCTGGGCCGCCGAATTGGAGTCCATCCAGTCCGACGCCGACCGCATCCTGCGAGGCGCGCGCGCCGACGCCGAGGCGGCTCCCCCTGAGGACACCGAATCTGCCTCGGGTGACGACCCGCTCGCCAAGTACCGCCGCTCCCTGACCAGGGTCGAGGCCCACCGCGACGAGCGGGCGTCGCACTACGCGGCGCGCATCCGGCACGAGATCAACGACAAGATCAAGGACAGTTGGTGGGAGCGGCGCAAGAACGAGATTGACGGGGTGAAGGGGGCGATTTCGCTTGTCGCGGATGTGATGAGCTGGGTCGCCACCGTCATCGCGATCGTCGCGATCTTCACCACTCCCGCCGGTTGGATCGCAGGTCTCGCCGTCTGGCTCGCGGTCGGCGTCCTAGCGGGACACATCGCCCTCGCCGCCGCAGGCGACTGCTCCTGGCTTGACGTCGGCATGGACATCTTCGGCCTGCTGACGATGGGCATCGGGGGCGCCGCCCTGAACGGTCTCAAAGACGTACGTGCCGCGACGAAGCTCGCGGCTCAAGCCGCTGCCGACGAGCGGGCCGCCGTCACCGCCACGCGGGCCTCCCGGTCCGTTCTCGACCGCTCGTCCGCCACCGTCAACCGTCGCGGCTCCACAGCAGCGGCGCGTGCCAGGGCCCGCCACGTCCGCAACATCGCCAAAGCCGCAGCCGAGCGGGCCGGTCGCAACGCGGCCGTGGAGGAGGCTGCCACCCCGATGGCTGAGGCTTCCCAACGAGAGGCGGTGCTTGTCGGAGGCGACCGCGAGACGGCGAATCTCTACAAAGACGTGGTCCGGATGCGGGCCGCGTATCCGGAGAGTGCCGCTGTGCAGCGGGCCAGCCAGGGGGCTGAGGGCTACAAGGGCACGTTCCAGGGGACGTGGATTGCGGCCACCGCCGTGGACGGTGCGGATAAAGCCGTTGGTGACAGCGACGCCCTGCCGGAGAAGCCGGACTACGGTCCGTACGGAGCCTTCAAGGATCGGTATACGAGAGAGGTTGGCTCGGCATGGTGACTGTGCCGCGCGGGATGACGAGGTCCACGTGTTCTACGTGAGCAACGCGAATGGCGATCCTGTCCTGGCACGTAGCGACAGGTTGATTCGGACTGGAGGCGTGGTGCCGTTTGCTGGGCTTGGCCTGTTAGCCGTCACAGCGCCGCTACTTCGCCCGAGCAGGTTCACCTTCACCGTCGAGACGTTGTCGCTGTCGGCTACCGGACAACTATTCGTGTGGTGCGGCATGTTCGGCCTGTTCCGCATTCGCGGCTGGGCCTCCGGCGTGCTCGCCTATATCTGGCTCGGAGCCATGTTCAACGCCTTGGCGGTCGCGTCGACCGGCATCGTCTACCTCGCGCCCATCCCCTTGCTGGCTCCAGCCACCGCCTGGCTTGCCAAAGTGCGGCTTCGCCGCAAACCCCCGGCGGAGGCGGCCCCGTGACCGCAGAGGCCACCCCCGTCGGGTACACCCTCGTGCTGCCCCCGGGCTGGGCCCGGATCCCTCTGCGCGCGGGCACCGCGACGGCGTTGGACGAGAAGGTGTTTCGGGGGATCGAGCGGATTCCGGCGGGGGTGCCGAGGGATGAGGGGATGGCGTTTCGGGCGGAGGTGCGCCGGAGGGTGGAGGGGATGGCGCGGGAGGCGAGGGCGGGGGGTGGGCTGGATCTGTATGTGCCGGTGAAGGCGCGGGCGGGGCTGGTGGTGGGGGCGTCGTTCGTGGTCGCCGAGGTGGCGGGGGAGTGGGCGGGGGAGGAGACGGGGGCGGAGGCCGTGTTGGGGCGGCTGGTGGGGGAGGAGCGGGGCGGGGCGCCGGGGGAAGTGCGGGAGGTCGCGGGGACGTTGGGCGTGCGGTGGGAGTACGTGGAGCCGCCGGCCCTCCGCGAGAGCGAACCGGTGGAGACGTATGCGCGGCATGTCGACTACGTCGTCCCCGTGCCGAGGCAGGGCGCGGGGCGGTGGCTCGCGGTGGCGTTCTCGACGGTGGGGGACGGGGATCCGGGCAGCGAATTCACCAGGGCGCTGGCCGAGTTGTTCGACGCGCTGATGACGACGTTCCGTTGGAGCTACGCGTGAGCGGGAGCCGGCTGGACGCCCGGCGGGTGGACGGTTCGCGGTGGGTGTGGGTGCCGCCGCGGTGGCCGGTGCCGGGGAGCGAGGGGGAGTTCCCGGACGCCGCCGCGTACGCGCGGGTGATGGCCGAGGCGCACTGGGAGGACAGCGCCTTGACGCCGGGCCCCGGCGAGGTACGGGAGTTGGCCGAGGCGCTGACGTACGGGATGGAGCGGTATCCGCGCGTCTATCCGGGGTACGGGCTGCACTTCCACCTGGACGGCCCGCGCGGGAATCCGCTGGCCGTGTACTGGGCGGAGTTCGACATCGAGGGCGAACTGCCCGGCGAATTGCGGGAGCTCACCCACGCGGACGCGGAGTACGCCGTGGAGCCGCCGATCGTCGAGGACTTCGGCAGTGAGCACTTGGGCACCGGCATCCGCGTGATGCGCTACTTCGTCGACCCGGACGACAACGGCATCACCATCGGCCTCCGCTACGCGTGGCGCGTGCCCGAGCACGGTGCGGACGTGCTGGTGATGACGGCGGCGCCCGATCCGGGTCGGGTGCTCCGGGCGATGGACGACATCGACGCCTTCGCGCGGGCCCTGCACTTCGGCCCCTGACGTCACCGGCTACGCGCTCCGCGCTCGTAGCGCCGTCTTCTTGGCCTGGTTGCCGCACACGTCCATGGAGCACCAGCGCCGCGTCCCCGGACGGGACTGGTCGAGGAAGACGGCGCCGCAGGTCGGAGAGGCGCAGGGGCGCAGGCGCGGCAGCAGTTCGGGGGTGGCGGCGAGGTCGAGGGCGTCGCGGGCGATCAGGGCGAGGGTCGCGGTGAGGGGGTCGTCCGCGTGCCACTGGAGGTCGCCGGAGGGGGCGAGGCGGGGGGCGGGGACGGCGTGGGCGGCGGCGCGGTTGAGCCGGGCGCGGGCGGTGTCGCCGAGGCCGGAGCCGGGGGCCGCGCCGGGTTCCCTGCCGGGGGCCATGGCGGCGCTGACCAGCGCGTGGACCGCCTCGCGCAAGGCGCGGGCCTCGCGCAGCCGGGCGGGTGTGGGCGGGGTGGCGGGTACGTCGGAGCAGGGGCCGCACTGCCGTACCCAGGCGATCAGCGCCTCCGGATCGGCCAGCTCCTCGGTGACCGCGGGCGTGCCCCGGTAGCGCAGTGTCCGCAGGTAGTCGAGGCACAGCCGCCCGGCGCCCTCGCGGAAACGCGGCTGAGTACGGCCGCCGTCCAGGGCCGGGGCGTAGGCGTCGATGCCGTTCGCGGTCATACGGGCCACTCTACCGGGGAACCGGTTTAACTGGTACCTTCGGAACTGGTTAAACCGGTTTCCACTTCGACGAGGTATCGATGTCCCAGCCGTCGTCCGACGCACCGTCCCCAGGGCCCGAACCCGTGCACATACCCGCGTCCGGACCCGCCGCCGCAGGGCCCGGACACGCAGTCGGCGCCACACCGGTCCCCGTGCCGGGCCCGCCCCGCCGCCTCATCGTCCTGCTCGCCGTGGCCTGCGGCCTGACCGTCGCCAACCTCTACTACGCGCAGCCGCTGCTCAGCGAGCTGCGCCAGGCGTTCGGGATCGGCGCGGTCGCCGCGGGCAGCCTCGTCACCGTCTCCCAACTCGGTTACGCCGCCGGCCTGCTGCTCATCGTCCCGCTCGGCGACGTCATCGAGAAGCGCCGCCTCGCCACCGTCCTGCTCGCCCTCACCATCGCCGGTCTGGTGCTGGCCGGTCTCGCACCGGGCTTCGCCGTCCTGCTCGCCGCCCTGCTGATCGTCGGCACGACGCTCGTCGTCGCCCAGATCCTCGTGCCCTTCGCCGCCGACCTCGCGCCGGACGAGAGCCGCGGCAAGGTCGTCGGGCAGGTGATGAGCGGCCTGCTGACCGGCATCCTGCTGTCCCGTACCTTCGGCAGCCTGCTGGCGGACGCGACCAGTTGGCGGGTCGTCTACCTGACCTCGGCCGGGCTGATGACCGTACTGACCCTGGTACTGCGCAGGTCCCTGCCGCGCCGCGCTCCCGGAGCCGACGCCGCCACGCTGTCGTACGGGCTGCTGCTGCGCTCCACCGCCCGCCTGCTGCGCGTCCATCCGGCGCTGCGGCGCAGGGCGCTGTACCAGGCCGCGATGTTCGGCGCCTTCAGCGTCTTCTGGACCACCATCTCCTTCGTTCTGACCAGCGATCCCTTCAACTACAGCCAGTGGCAGGTCGGCCTCTTCGCGCTCGCGGGCGCGGGCGGCGCACTGGTGGCACCGCTCGCCGGACGCTGGGCCGACCGCGGCCTGGTCCGGCCGATGACGGCCGTCGCCTTCGTCACCGCGGCCCTGGCCTTCGGCCTCGCCGGGGTGGGACGGCACAGCGTCATCGCGCTCGGTGCCGCCGCGGTGCTCCTCGACATGGCCGTGCAGACGACCCTGATCCTCGGCCAGCAGGTGATCTACCGGCTCGACGGCCAGGCCAGGTCCCGGCTCAACAGCGCCTTCATGGCCACCTTCTTCGTCGGCGGCGCGGTCGGATCACAGGCTGGTTCCTACGCCTACCACGCCGGTGGCTGGACCTCGGTGGCCCTGCTCGGCGCCGCCCTGCCCGCCCTCGCGCTGCTCTACTGGATCGCGGAATGGCGCGGCCCGCGGCGCCGCGCCGACCGAGCGGACGGCATCGACACGGCCGGCACCGCCGACAGGAAAAGCAGCACAGTCCGGGCAGGCAAGGACGGCAGCACAGGCCGGGCAGGCAAGGACGGCACCGCCCTCAACGACCACCTGCCACCGGCCCCGTCCGTCACGCCTTCGCCACCACCCCCAGGATCTCCGGAAGACGATCGAGCAGCCGCGGAGCGGTGAACCGCAGCGAGACCGCCGCGACCGCGAGCCCGTACAGCGCGCCCACCGGGAGCACCACCCACAGCAGCGAATGGAGATCGTTGAAGTGGAGGGCGAGGGTCAGCGCGATCACCGGTAGCGACAGGGCCGCGCCGCTGAAGGTGCCGCCGACGACGTTCAGCGCGACGAGACCGCCCTGGCCGGGCGCCGCGTTGGCGAACGGGTTGTCCTGCGGGAGCGCGTACGGGTAGCGGACGCTCGCGTAACTGCCGGTCGCGATGAGCGCGCCCAGGAAGGCGAAGGACAGCCCCAGCGTCTCGGGCAGCGCCGACACCCGGTGGAGCAGCAGCGCCGCGCCGGTGGTGACGACGGTGACGTACGGCACGGCGATGGCGGCCAACGTCAGGGCCCGGCCGCGCAGTTCGAGCGCCGCGTCCCTGCGGGTGGTGATCGTCGCCGACACCGTCCAGAAGGCGGAGCCGTCCATGCCGAACTGGTTGTACATCTGCATGCCGAGCAGCCCCGCCGCCCACAGGCACTGGTAGACGGTGCCGTGCTGCACCACCGCGACCAGCGGCAGCAGCAGCCCGACGGCCAGCCCTGTCGCCCACGCCGCCTTCGACCTCGGGTCGCGCCACAGGTACCGGAACTGCCGCTCCATCACCGTGGCCGTCCGGCCGCCCACCAGCCGTCCGGGCAGCAGCCGGGCCGGCAGCGAAGGGCCCGCCGCCGCCCCGCCCCGCGCCTTCGACCCCTCGCGCTCCGGCGCCGCCTGGAGCGTGGACGCGTCGGGCGAGACCATCAGCCGGTGCAGGCTGGCGTGCCACCAGCGCAGGACCAGCGCCAGCACGGCGACGGTGAGGGCCAGTTGCACGACGGCCAGGCCGTACGACCCGCGCGCCGTCGAACGCACCGCGTCCACGGCGGGCGCGGGCGGAATCCAGCGCAGTACGGACGCCACCGAGGTCGCCCGGTGCAGACCGCCGTCGGACGACAGCGAGTTGACGCCGAGGTTGACGAGCTGGGCACCCACCGCCACGAACAGACCGCTGAGCAGGGCCAGGTCGCGGCCCTTGCGGCTGGTCAGCAGCCGGGTGTTGGCGGCGGCCACCGCCCGCGACAGCGCCACGCACAGCAGCAGCGTCAGGGCCACGGCCACGACCGCGACGACCCACGCGGCCCCGCCGTGCGCGACCGCGACGACCGCACCGGTCGACACCAGCAGTGTGAAGAGCGGACCGACGCCGATCAGCGACGACACCAACAGCGCCGTTATCAGGGGGCGCGGCCGTAGCGGCAGCATCGCCAGCCGGGTCGGGTCGAGCGTGTCGTCGCCGCCGAAGAAGAACAGCGGCATGATCGCCCAGCCCACGACCAGGACGACGGTCACGGTGACGGCGGCGGACGGTGCGTAGTGGTTGTTCCGCAGCGCGACCATTCCGGCGCCCATGCCGAGCGCGTACAGCATCGCGAAGGCGACGCCGAGGGACCAGCCGACCGTGCGGCCGGTGGACCGGCGCAGGCCGTTGCGGAAGAGGGTGAGCTTGAGCCGTACGAAGACCGGCGTGAGCGAGGAACCGCGACCGGGCGGGGGCGGCGGCGCGGGAGCGGCGAGCGGGGCGGTGGCCGAGGTGGTCATCACTTGCCGCCGCTCAGCCAGTCGAGCGCCTGCCCGTCGCGCCGGTCGGCGCCCACCAGCGACAAGAAGGCGTCCTGGAGCGAGGGAGCGGTGCCGCGCACCTCGGCGAGCGGGCCGCGCGCCACGATCTTGCCCGCGGCCATGACCGCGACCCAGTCGCACAGGCTCTCCACCAGCTCCATCACGTGCGAGGAGAAGACGACCGTGCCGCCCGACTCCGTATAACGCTCCAGCACACCGCGGATGACCTGCGCGGACACCGGGTCGACGCCCTCGAACGGCTCGTCGAGGAAGAGGACTTCGGGATTGTGCAGCAGGGCGGCGGCCAGGCCGATCTTCTTCCGCATACCGGTGGAGTAGTCGACGACCAGCTTGTTCTGCGCGGCCGACAGGTCCAGGACGTCGAGGAGCTGACCGGCGCGCTTGTCGACCTCGGCGCCCGGCAGACCGCGCAACCGACCCGTGTAACCGAGCAGTTCACGCCCCGACAGCCGCTCGAACAGCCGCAGACCCTCCGGCAGCACGCCGATCCTGGACTTCACGCCGACCGGGTCCGTCCACACGTCGTGGCCCACGATCCGCACACTGCCGTCGTCCGGCCGCAGCAGGCCGGTGATCATGGACAGCGAGGTCGTCTTCCCCGCCCCGTTCGGCCCCACCAGGCCGATGAAGCGGCCCGCGGGCAGCTCCAGATCGATCCCGGCCACGGCCACTTGCTCACCGAACCGCTTCCACAGCCCGCGCACACGCACAGCGACCGGATCGGTGTCTCCGGCCGCCTCGGACACCTCCTCGGCGGTCCTCCCGTACGGCACCGGCCGGTACGGCGTCAGCTTCCGCTGCGACTCCTGCTCCCCCTGCGACCTCTGCGGCTCCGACATGGCGGCACCTCTCCCCGTCTCGCGCCCCTGCCCCCGGCGCGCCGCTGGTCGGACGACGCGCGAAGGTCTACGTCCGACAACCCTAGACGCGACCACTGACAGTGACCGAAGGGCTCGGGAATGTGAGCCTCCGCGCAGGGGTCAGCGGCCCCTCGCCGCCGCCAACTCCCGCCCGCACGCGTACGCCAGCGGGCTCAGCAGCTCCTCGACGTCCGGCAGCCACCGGTTCAGGGCGGTCGGCTGCCGCGCCCACTGCACCGAGGCGCCCGGCCCCGTCCGCGTCGGCGGCGCGGCGATCCAGTCGCCCTCGCCGCGCACCCGCAGGTCGAGCGAGCCGGGCGCCCAGCCCAGCTTCCGCAGCAGATCGGGCACCTTGACGGTGGCGCCGGGCAGGACGAAGAAGACCAGCCTGCGGTCGGGCGTGCAGATCACCGGGCCCAGCGGCAGATCCATCCGCTCCATCCTGGCCAGCGCCAGGCACCCCGCCACCTCCGGCACGTCGACCGCGTCGAACGTACGGCCCGTCGGCAACAGGACCGAGGCGCGCGGCTGCTTGCCCCACATGCGCCGTACCGCGTCGGCGCTGCCGCTGGCGTGCGCCGCCCAGTCGGGCCGGGTCGGGTGGGCGCCGGGAGCAGGGCAGGTGGGAGACGCGCAGGAGCACAGCGCGGGGCCGCCCGTGTCGTCCTCGATCCAGGAGCCGGGGAGCACGTCCCAGTGCCGCTCCTGCGCGTATCGGACGGCCGTGTCGAGAAGTTGGGCGGTGAGCTGCCGCGGTGCTCCGATGGTGTCTTCCACGCGCTGCACAACTTCCCTCGTCAGCGTGAGTTACGGGGGCCGGCCCCTCGGCTCATGGCGGGCGCACTGGTGCACGCCCGGGGGCGCGTGCGCGATCCGGGCCCGTATTCGGGTAGTCACTTGGGGTCCGCGTGTCGTTCCGCTCGTTCCGCTAAAGGCGAAAACGACACGAAATGCCGCTCTAACAGGGCATTTTTCGGTGATGAGATGGGCACCTGTCACCAGGACGAGGTACGCATCGTCGAAGTGGGGGAATTGATGGCCGCACGACCGCTCGTGGCTCGGCAACCGAACGAACGGCTTCAGGCACTTATCCAGGAGGCCGGCTGCTCCAACGCCGGGCTCGCCCGCAGGGTCAACATGTGCGGCGCCGAACACGGCCTCGACCTGCGGTACGACAAGACGTCCGTGGCCCGCTGGCTGCGGGGTCAGCAGCCGCGCGGCCGGGCCCCGGCCATCATCGCCGAGGCGATCGGCCGCAAGCTGGGACGCGCCGTGTCCATCGACGAGATCGGCATGGCCAACGGCAAGAACCTGGCCACCGGCATAGGTCTGCACTTCGCGCCGACCGTCCTCGGCGCGATCGAGCAGGTCTGCGAGCTGTGGCGCAGCGATGTCGGCCGCCGCGACTTCCTCACCGGCTCCACGGTCGCCGCCTCCGCCCTCGTCGAGCCCAGCCGCGACTGGCTGATCACCCGCCCCGACCAGGGCGTCGCCCGCAACGGCGGTGCCAGGGTGGGCATGTCGGACGTCGAGGCCGTCAAGGCGACGACGCAGGCGCTCACCGACCTGGACCACCGCTTCGGCAGCGGACACGTCCGCCCGGTCGTCGTCCATTACCTCAACAGCGTGGTGTCCGGGTTACTCGCGGGCACCTACCGCGACCAGGTCGGCAGGGAACTCTTCGGCGCCGTCGCGCGGTTGACCGAACTGGCGGGCTACATGGCCGTCGACACCGGACAGCCCGGACTCGCCCAGCGCTACTACATCCAGGCGCTGCGCCTGGCCCAGGCGGCGGGCGACCGCGGCTACGGCGGCTACATCCTCGCGGCCAGCATGAGCCACCTCGCCGCCTCGCTCGGCAACCCGCGCGAGATCGCCCAACTCGCCCGCGCGGCACAGGAAGGCGCCCGCGGCCAGGTGACACCCACGGCGGAGGCGATGTTCTACGCCGCGGAGGCCCGCGGCCACGCGCTGCTCGGCGACGCCCGCACCTTCGCCACCGTGGCCAACCTCGCGGTCGAGTCCATGGAACACTCCCGGCCCGACGACGACCCGCCCTGGATCGCCCACTTCGACCACGCCTACCTCGCCGACGAACTGGCGCACTGTCACCGCGACCTCGGCCAGGCCGCGCCCGCCGCGCGCCGCGCGGAGGAAGCGCTCGCCGCGCACCCCGAATCGCGCACCAGGCGCCGTGCCATCGACATGCTGCTGCTCGCCGACGCCCAGGTGCAGCAGCGCGAACTGGAAGAGGCATGCAACACGGGCACCCGCGCCGTCACCCTTCTGTCCGGTCTGCGCTCCAACCGCGGCGCGGAGTACCTGGACGACTTCCGCCGCCGCCTGGAGCCCTACGCGGCCGAGCCCGTGGTCCGCGAGTTCGGCGCCCGTCTGGAGGAACAGGACGCCGCATAGCGGACCATCACCGAATCGTTACGCGACCGACACCGCGTCCCCGCGCGGTGGCCAAAGCGCTGGAGAGACCTTGCGGGAACGGGCCCGGTACGCCCGGTACTTCCGCCCTCTCGGTGTGTCATGACGTTCACTCGTTCGGGTACGTGGTTGATGGTCCGGTTAACCCGGTAGCGTTGGCGGATGGTTCGGAAGGATCCGGCAACGGACGACAGGGCATAGGCGGGAGTCAGCGGCGATGCACACCGACGGACGCGGCGAGGAGACGCCTGAGGCGTACCGGGGCGTCGTGGTGCCCGCGGGGCGGCAGCAGCCGCCCTACGGGGAACATGTGCAGCCGGCCGGCGGCTCCCCCTGGGGCGAGCCCGCCCCGCTGCCCGAGCCCGCCGACGCCACCCAGATGCTGCCGCCGTATCCCGGGAGCATGCCGCCGCCCGCCGTCCCGGTGGCCGACGCCACGCAGATGCTGCCCCCGTACCCCGGCGGCGACCCCGGCATGCCGATGGCCGCCGCGAGCCAGGGGCCGGGCCCGGTACCGCCGCTGCCGCCCGTACCGCCGCAGGCACCGCCCGCGGCCCCGCAGCAGCAGGCCGCCGACGCCACCCAGGCGCTGCCGCTGTCGATCTTCCAGGACCGCGACCAGCAGGAACAGCAGCCGCAGTACGGCGGCCCGCAGTCCCCGCCCCCGCAGCAGTCGTACGAGCAGTCCTATGAGCAGCCTTACGACGGCTACGGGCAGCAGGGGTACGACCAGCAGCAGTCGTACGGCGGCCAGCAGCAGTACGGCCAGCAGTCGTACGACCAAGGTCAGGGCCAGGGTCAGGGCCAAGGTCAGGGTCAGGGCCAGGGCGGCGGGTACGAGGAGCAGCCCCAGACGGGGCCGCAGCACGACAGCGACTACGACCACCTGTTCCGCAGCGACGTGCCCGGCCCGGAACCGCTGCGCCAGCGGATCATCCAGCCGCCGTCCCAGCAACAGCAACAGAAGCAGTACGGGCAGCAGCAGGGCGGCATGGGCCAGCCCCCGCAGCAGCCGTACGACCCTGGTTACGGCTACGACGGCGGGCACGGTCAGGACGACGGTCCGCGCCGCAGGCTGTCGCCCCTCATGGTGATCGGCATCGTCGTCGCCGGGTGTGTGGTCGCGGGCCTCGTGGTCGGCGGGCTGTTGAACAAGGGCGGCGACGCCAAGACCGACAACACCGCGTCGAAGAGCGGCACCCCGGCGTCCTCCGCGCCGAGCACGTCCGCGAGCGGCAGCACCGATTCCGCGGCCGACGATGCCGTCAAGCAGCAGGCGCAGGGCCTCGACGCGCTGCTGAAGACCAGCGGCAACAGCCGCAGCTCCGTGGTGAGCGCGGTCGAGTCGATCAAGAACTGCAAGAATCTCGGCCCCGCCGCCGCCGACCTGCGGTCCGCCGCCACCCAGCGCACCGGCCTGGTCACCCAGCTCGGCGGCCTGTCGGTGGACAAGCTGCCCAACCACGCCGACCTGACCGAAGCCCTCACCAAGGCGTGGCAGGCGTCGGCCGCCGCGGACGGCCACTACGCGAACTGGGCCGACCAGGCCGCGCACAACCACAGCGTCTGCAAGGGCGGCCACGCCCGCAGCACCGGCGAGGCCCAGGACGGCAACCGCGAGAGCGGCACCGCCACCGAGCAGAAGAAGCGCGCGGTCCGGCTGTGGAACGCCATAGCGAAGCAGTACGGGCTCACCGAGCGGCAGTACAGCCAGCTCTGAGCCGGGGCCGTTGGTGGACGGGGCCACGGGCGTATACGCGTCACCGCGCGGTTCCTTGCGCGCCTGTGCGCTCCCGCGCGCTCCCGTGCGCTTATATGCGTGCGTATGCGGACGGACGGTGACGGACCCGACACGTCCGCGCCCGACCGATGAATCCGCGCCGACGCGGGAGTCTTCCTCTCGACCGCACCATGCGAGAGGTGGACCGATGACGCATCCCACGAACAGTTCCACGACCGATCCGGCGGCGGGCCTGCGCGGCGTCCTGGAGCCGTACATCGACAACGGCACGATTCCGGGTGCGGTGGGTCTGGTGGCGCGCGGCGACCGGGTGGAGGTCGCAGCGGTCGGTTCCGCGCACCTTGAGGGCGCCGTGCCGATGGCCAGGGACGCGATCTTCCGGATCGCCTCCGTCAGCAAACCGATCACCGCCGCCGCCGTGATGATGCTCGTCGACGACGGCCGGATCGCGCTGGACGACCCCGTCGCCACCTGGCTGCCGGAACTGGCCGCGCCGGTCGTCGTCCGCACCCCGGACGCCCCGGTCGACGACGTGGTCCCGGCCGCCCGGCCGGTCACCGTGGCCGACGTGCTCACCTTCAGGGCCGGGCACGGCATGCCCAGCGACTTCTCACTCCCCGCCCTGCAACCGCTGTTCACCGAGCTGAAGCAGGGTCCGCCGCGGCTGTCGGGCTTCGCGGGCCCCGACGACTGGCTGGCGGCGCTGGCCCGTATCCCGATGCTCCACCAGCCGGGAGACGCCTGGCTGTACAACACCGGCTCGGACATCCAGGGCGCGTTGATCGCCCGGGTCTCGGGCCGCTCCTTCGCCGAGTTCCTCGCCGAGCGGATCTTCGAACCGCTCGGCATGGCCGACACCGGCTTCACCGTGGCCGCGACCGCGCTCGACCGGCTGACCAGCGCCTACGGGACGGGCGCGGACGGCGGTATCGAACTGTCGGACCCGCCGGGCGAGGAGTGGACCAAGGCGCCCGGTTTCACCTCGGGCGCGGGCGGCCTCGTCTCGACCGTCGACGACTGGTTCGCCTTCGCCCGCATGCTGCTCGCCGAGGGGACCGTGGACGGCCGCAGGCTGCTGTCCGCGCGGTCGGTGCGGATGATGGCCACCGACCACCTGACGCGGTCCCAGCGCGACGCGAGCGAGCTGTTCCTCGAAGGCCAAGGATGGGGCTTCGGCGGCTCGGTGGACGTCGCGGAGACCGACCCCTGGAACGTCCTCGGCCGCTACGGCTGGGTCGGCGGCAGCGGCACCACGGCGCACATCACGCCGTCGACCGGCGCTGTCAGCATTCTCTTCACGCAGCGCTCGATGACCGGCCCTACGCCGCCCCAGGTGATGCGGGACTTCTGGCGGTACGCGGCGGGGGTGTGAGGGCGCGTCCTGGACGGTGCGCTACGGGTCGTACGGGCCGCTCGGGGGCGCTCAGTTCTGCGCGGACGAGTTCTGCCGGAGCGTCTTGGTCAGGTCCACGAAGCCCGGCCGCGCCAGCACGAGCCGCCCGTCGCGTACCACCTGATAAGTGACCTTGGAGTTCACCATCCGGGAGTGGCTCGGGATGCCCAGCAGATCGGCCTGCGTCCAGCCGAGATCCGGGGTGAGGCCGCCGGTCGACAGGTGGGTCGTGGTGTCCATCGCGCGGTGCAGATTGTCCGCGTTCACGCTGACCTTCTCGTCCATCTCCCGCACCACCTTGGCGAAGACGGTGTACGCGACCCAGGTGGTCTGCACCCCGGGGTCGGCGACGTCGATCCGGTCGTCGCCGAACGCGTACTTCTTCACCACCGACTTCATCTCGGCCCACTTGGCGTCGGACGCGGGCGGGTACCAGCCGGTCACGTACGCGTTCTCCAGCGGGCTGCCCGCGCCGCCGGTCGAGTCCACCACCGACTGCTGCACGCTGCCGAGCACCGAGGACAGCCGCACTTTCGGCTGCTCCTCGCCGACCCGGCGCAGGGAGTCGAAGAAGGTGCTGGTGCGGTCGCCGAGCACCGCGGAGACACAGGTGGAGGGCTTGTTGTTGCCGACCGCGGCGGTGGCGATGTCGGTGTAGTCGTTGGAGTCGTCGGCCGTGAGCATGTCGCGCGCGGGCGGCCGGCCGCCGCTCTTGAGCCCCTGGTCGAGGAAGATCGGGAACTGGTCACCGGTGATCGTGTCGGGCCGCACCAGATTGACCTTCTTGCACAGGTCCGCCAACTGCCGTCCGCTGCCCGCCAGCAGCGCGGGCAGACCGCCGTTGACCGGGTACGACAGCAGGCTCTGGAACTCGTCGGCGGTGATGCCGTAGCCGCCGATGTACGGGATGCCGTTCGACTCCAGGGCGGTGGTGAAACTGCCGCCCTCTTCGCTGTAGGAACCGACAACCGCGACCGCGCCCGCCTT
Organism: Streptomyces sp. NPDC008317; assembly: GCF_042955955.1. Taxonomy (NCBI): domain Bacteria; kingdom Bacillati; phylum Actinomycetota; class Actinomycetes; order Kitasatosporales; family Streptomycetaceae; genus Streptomyces; species Streptomyces sp. NPDC008317. The sequence continues at coordinate 337,707 of NZ_JBIBFQ010000006.1, read as the reverse complement.
CGCCGCCTGCTGCGCGCAGTCCGTGACGGCGACCGCGTCATGGCGTTCGTTGCAGGTCAGCACCTTCAATTTGCGGCCGTTGAGACCGCCCTGCTCGTTGGTGTACTTCTCGAATGCCTGCGCCATGGCGAGCATTCCCGGCATATTGGTTGATTTCGTGTCGACCGGCGCCCACGTCATCACGACGAGCGGTCCCGTGGAGCCGCCCGAACCCCCGGGAAGCACACCGCACCCGCTGAGCAGCGCACTTGTGGTCAGCAGCGCGACGACAGCCGTGCGGACCCTGCGGATACGCCGTTCCCTCATGTCATGCGAAGATTCCGGCCCGCGCCCAACGCCGGGGTGACCACAAGCGAACGGACGGTCACTATCAGGTGAATTACGGGTGGCGTCGGTGGAGAACGTACGATGCGCCATTGTGCAAGGTTCGGAGAAGTCTTCCCGTCGCGGCCGTCACTCCTCCACGATGGGGGGCATGCCGCTCAATGACATGCCCTGGTGGCGCTGGCGCAGCAATGTGCGCTCCGCGCTGCACATGATCAGCGACCCGGTGTTCCAGCGGGAGGTCTGGCAGACCGGCCGCGAGGGATACGGGGACGTCACGGACGCCGTGTACCGGCTCGTCGAGGACACCTGGCTCGACAACTGGTCCGCCGAGAAGTACGTGGGCACGATCTTCCGCGACTCGCAGGAGGCCGCGCTCGTCGACGTCGCCGTGCTGCGCGTCCTCAAAATCCTGCACCAGGTGGGCGCCGACGCACCTGTCGCCGCCTATCTCGACCACCACGCCTGGCCGGAGGCGGTCCGCGCCGCCCGCGACGCCCACGTACGGATGTCCGCCGCCGACGGCGACGACCCGGACACGCCGCCGCGCTCGCTGGAGGTGCTGGCGATCTACATACGATCGGCGTGACCGTTGGATGTTCATACGTCCCCGGGCCGCACCTGGTGCGTGTTTTCCGGTGGCACCTGTTTTTCCCCGCGCCACCTGGCGCGCGATATCCGTGGGTTCCGCTTGACGGACAGTCCGACCTGAAGGGGTCGGTTTGTGCGAGGCTGACGGCGTGACCGAACAGCAGCCGCCGCAGCCAGACCCGCAGTACGTCCTCACCCTGTCCTGCCCGGACAAACAGGGCATCGTGCACGCGGTCTCCAGCTATCTCTTCATGACCGGTTGCAACATCGTCGACAGCCAGCAGTTCGGCGACCAGGACACCGGCCTGTTCTTCATGCGGGTGCACTTCTCGGCCGAGCAGGCGGTGACCGTGGACAAGCTGCGCGCCAGCTTCGCGGCGATCGCCGAGGCGTACCACATGGACTGGCGGATCCACCCGTCCGACGAGCGCATGCGGGTCGTGCTCATGGTCAGCAAGTTCGGGCACTGCCTCAACGACCTGCTCTTCCGCACCAGCATCGGCGCGCTGCCGGTCGAGATCGCCGCCGTGGTCTCCAACCACACCGACTTCCAGGAACTTGTGGGTTCCTACGGCGTTCCCTTCCACCATGTGCCGGTCACCAGGGACACCAAGGCCGAGGCCGAGGCGCGGCTGCTGGAGATCGTGCGCAAGGAGGGCGTCGAACTCGTCGTGCTCGCGCGCTACATGCAGGTGATCTCCGACAACCTGTGCCGTGAGCTGTCCGGTCAGATCATCAACATCCACCACTCCTTCCTGCCGAGCTTCAAGGGCGCCAAGCCCTACCACCAGGCGCACGCCCGCGGTGTGAAGCTCATCGGCGCCACCGCGCACTATGTGACGGCCGACCTCGACGAGGGGCCGATCATCGAGCAGGAGGTCGAGCGGGTCGGCCACGAGGTCACGCCGGAACAGCTCGTCGCCATCGGGCGCGATGTGGAGTGCCAGGCGCTGGCCCGCGCGGTGAAGTGGCACAGCGAGCACCGGGTGCTGCTCAACGGCCACCGCACGGTCGTCTTCGCCTGAGCGGAAGCTCTCTGCTTGAGCCTTCTGTCCGAGCTCTTCGCCTGAGCCTTCTGTCCGGGCTCTTCGCTTGAGCTCTCTGTCCGAGCGGGCTCTTCGCCCGGCCCTCGTCAGGGCACAGGCGTCCGTCTCAGAGGCGGGACAGGGACGCCGTGGCGAAGAGCACGTCACGGATGACGTCGCGGTCGCCGATCTGGCCGACCGCGATCCGCTCCGGCTCGATGTGACCCGCCGCCAACTGGCAGAACTCGACGCAGTCCATCGCCACATGGGCGACCATCTCCTCCGCCGACGCGACGGCGCCGGGCGAGTCCAGCGGCAGATACCACTGGCCGCCGCCCTTGCCCTCGACTTCGAGCAGCAGCGAACGGCCCGGCGTACCGGCCGTCACCAGATGCGTCGGCGAGGTGGTCAGACCGGCCCTGCGCCGGTCCGCCAGCGCCTCGGGCAGCAGCCGCGCGGCGAGGTCGATGATGCGGTTGAGATTGCGCGGCGCCGGGGGATCGTACGGATAGTCCACGGCCTCGGCGATGTCCGACGCGTGGATCCAGCACTCGAAGGCCCGGTCCAGGAAGGCGTCTTCCAGCGGCAGCGCGAACGAGCCGTAGTCGACGTCGAGCCCGCCCGCGCCGCCGCCCGCGAAGGAGACCGTACGCACCAGGCTGTGGCTCTGCTCGCGCCACAGGGAGCGCACGGTCGCTCCGGGCAGCATGCTGTGCGTCGCCCAGTGCGCGGCGGTGCGCTCGACCGGGGTGAGCGGGAAGTCGCCCATAGTGCGGGCGTTGCGCAGCCGGGCGCGGGAGGCGATGCCCATTCCGATGCCCAGGCCCAGGCCGCCGAGCCCGGAACGCGGCGGGTCCGCCGACGGGTCGCCGCCGTCCGGCGGCAGCCCGAGCGACCTGGCGATCAGGCTGTCCACGGCGGTGAGATGACCGATGACCTGCGCGACCGTGAACTCCGTCGACCGCTGCTCGCCGTCGTGCCACTTCAGCTCGACCGGTGCCTTCCAGTAGCCGTCGCCGAGGTCGCGCAGCAGCGCGTCCAGCCGGGCGGCCTCCGCGTCGAACGGTCCGGCCCACTCGGGCACCGGGATACGCGCCGGCCGACGGCCGAGGCAGCCTTCCAACACCCTTGCCCGCAGCAGCGGATCGAGGTCGAGCGAATCCTCCTGGTGCAGCAGACCCACCGCGTCCCGCAGTCGCAGCGCCTCATCCGCACAGGTGGCGCAGTCCGTCAGATGCACTTCGACCGCCAGCGCCTCGTCCTGCGAGCACACCGACAACGCCCACGCGCCGAGCAGCGACTTGAGGGTGCGGTGGTCGTAGTGCGGCAGTTGGGGCATCGGCTGGTGCGACTCCGCGGGTGGCTGCCGGTGCGCGGTCTCCCGCGTCTCGGGCTGTTCGCGCTGGTACGGGACGCGCGGCTCGCCGTCGTCCCCGCCGTGCGGGCCGTCGCCGTTGCGGAACGCGGGACCGCTCATCGTCGCCCTCGCTGTCCCCGGGGATCCAGCGGGTGGTCGTCGCCCTGCTCGCCCGGTTCCATGGCCGTGGACAGCAGTTGCAGCCCGAGCCGGAGCCGACGGCGCGCCTCGTCCTCGCTCACCCCGAGCCCGGCCGCCGCGGTGCGGTAGTCGACCCTTTCCCGGTAGGCCAGTTCGAGGGCGGCGCGCAGCGGCGCGGGCATCGAGGTGACGATGAAGTCGGCGCGGGCCGCCATGTTGGCCTCGCGTACCCGGGCCTCCACCTCGTCCGGCGTGGAACGGCCCCGGTTCGACTGCTGTCGCAGCCGGTGCACGGCCTGCCGCTGGGTGAGTGTCGCTATCCACGACCGCAGCGAGCCGTGCTTCGGGTCGTAGGCGTCCGGATTTTCCCAGATGTAGCCGAACACCTCGCGGGTGATGAGGTCGGCCGCGTCGTCGTCGTCCATCACGCGATAGGCCAGGCCGTGCACAAGTGAGGCGTACCGGTCGTACAGCTCGCCGAGTGCGGCTTCCTCACCGCGCGCCAGCCGCTGCTGCATCTTGCGGTCCCAGCGCGGTGGTGCGGGTGTCGCCATCTGCCGCCCCCTTGCCTCGTCGCCTGCTCTGTCGCCCCTTGCCCGGCCACCGACCGTAGCCGAGTGTGTTCAGCGTGCCCGAATGCGCTCAGGTCGAATGTAACGGGCACCTCCTGCGACGTGCGTCGCTTTGCACCAACCTGCTGCTGACTGTGATCGATTTTGGCGGTCTGTTATCCGGGTGTGACCGGAACATTGCAGAGTTACGACGGAGAACGGGCATAGGGTCATGGTGATGATGTTCCTGAAGTCGACGGCGAGGCGAGGTGGGAACCGGTGCTGGTGACCCAGGCCGAGCGAGACGGCTGGGTGGTGGTGACGGTCGCGGGTGAGATGGACCTGATCTCGTCTCCCGCGGTCCGGCAGAAGGTTCACGACGCGGTCGCCGCGGGGCGGCGCCGGGTGGTACTCGACCTCGTTGACGTGCGCTTCTGCGATTCCAGCGGAGTCGGTGTCCTGATCGGTGCCCGGCGGCTGATGCGCTCCTGTGCGGGCCGCCTGCGCATCGTGCTGCCAGAGGACGTTCCCACGGTGACGGCGCCCACCGAGGGCTACGGCGGCGGCGCGCACGTCAACCGGGTGCTGGCCGCCCTCGGCGTACGACGGCTCTTCGAGGTCTATCCGGATCTGGAAGCCGCGACGGACGACACCGCCAGGCCCCTCTCGGCCTGAACCGGCCTCTGCTGGCGGCCCCTTTCGGCCAATCTCGCTCGACTTCGCTCGCCTTCACCATTCCTCTCCTTTCCCCTTTCCTCCCCGTCCGTCTTCACTCGTGCGGGGACTCCCGCACCGCGTACGCGCCCAATGACGGCTCCAGTCGCGTGAAAGCCTCCCGCGCAATCCGTCCCAGCGCGTCGAACAACTCCCTTTCGGTCGTGCCCTGTCGCACCCGGCGCTGCGCCTCACCGAACAACAGCCTCAGCACCGTGCTGAGTTGGGCGGCGGCATGCCGCGGCTCGAAGGCGTCCGGCTCGTCGCCCACGGCCTCGGCGAGCGTGACGGACAGTGCCTGCTCCTGGTGGTCGTACATCTCGCGGAGGCGGGCGCGCAGCACCGGACTCTCGTCGATCAGCCGCGTGAATCCGGGCTGGGTCCAGCCGAGCAGCGCGTCGTGCCGCTCGACCGCTTCGAGGTAGTCCCGGCGCACCGCGTCCAGTGCGGACTCGCCGACGGGGCGGGCGGCGAAGGCGCGGGCGGGGCCGGTGATCACCTCTTCGTGCATGTCGAAGAACAGGTCCTCCTTGCGCGGGAAGTAGTTCGTGACGGTCATCTTCGAGACCCCGGCCGCCTCGGCGACGTCGGCGATCGTCGTCCCCTCGAAGCCCCGCTCGACGAAGAGGGCGGTGGCGGCGTGGGTGATGGTCTGCCGGGTCTGTTGCTTCTTGAACTCGCGGAGCTGGGCCATGGTTCCCACTTTAGTAGGTCGGACCTAAAAAAAGTCTTGACGGGCTGAGTGTGTCCGTCCTAAGTTTAGGTCCAACACAAGAAATAGAGGAAGAGGAGACCGTGATGACACTCCGACTGATGGCCGTCCACGCCCACCCCGACGACGAGTCCAGCAAGGGCGCCGCCACGCTCGCGCACTACGCGGCCCATGGGGTCGATGTCCTGGTCGTGACCTGCACGGGCGGGGAGCGCGGTGACGTGCTCAACCCGCTGCTGGACACACCGGAGGTCAGGGCCCGGCTGCCGGAGGTGCGACGACGGGAGATGGCCGCCGCGGCGGCCGTCCTCGGGGTGCGCCAACGGTTCCTCGGTTTCTCCGACTCGGGACTGCCCGGGCAGGGCGAGGCGCTGCCGGAGGGCTGCTTCGCCCGCGAGGATCCGCTGGTCGCGGCCGAGCGGCTGGTCGCGGTGGTCCGGGAGTTCCGGCCCCATGTCCTCGTCACCTACGACGAATCCGGCGGCTATCCACATCCGGACCATGTCCAGACCCATCGCGTCGCCGCCGAGGCGTTCGACGCGGCGGGGGACTCGGCATGCTTCCCGCTGGCGGGTCCGGTCTGGCAACCGCTGAAGCTGTACTACCAAGTGGCCTTCTCGCGCGCCTGGTTCGAGACCCTGCACCACGGCATGACGGCCCGAGGGCTCTCCTCCTCGATGGGCCAGGTGCTGGACGAGTGGCCCGACTGGGCGGTCGAGCTGCACCCGACGACCCGGATCCACTGCGAGGACCACTTCGCCACCCGCGACCGCGCCTTTCGCGCGCACGCCAGCCAGGCCGCTCCGGACAACCCCTTCTTCTCCCACCCTCGGGACCTCGAACGGGCCCTGTGGCCCACCGAGGACTACGTTCTCGCCCGCTCCTACATCCCGGCCAAGCTTCCGGAGACCGATCTCTTCGCCGGAATCAAGGAGTGACGGGCGGTGCGGGGAGGAAGGAGCGCGGGACGCGCGCCGCCGGTCGGGGCCTGGTCGGCCGGTCCGCTCAGTTCGGCCGCTCGTGAGTGTCGGCGAAGCGCTCGCGGAGCTTGAACTTGAGGACCTTGCGCAGGGTCTCGTTGCGGGGCAGGGCGTCCACGATCTCCAGTTGCTCGGGGAGTTTGTGGACGGCGAGCCCCGAGCGGCGCAGGTGGTCGGTAATGGTGGCCAGGGTGAGGGGATCGGCGCCCGGCGGCTGTTCGACCACGGCGCAGACGCGTTCACCACGGTCGGGATCCGGCAGGCCGATGACGGCGACATCGCCCACCGCCGGGTGCTGGTAGAGGAGTTCCTCGATCTCCTTGGCGGAGATGTTCTCGCCCTTGCGGATGATGACGTCCTTCAGGCGCCCGGTCAGGACGAGATGACCGGTCTCGGTGAGGCGGCCGAGGTCACCGGTGTGGAAGTAGCCCTGGGTGTCGAAGGCTTCGGCGGTCAAGGCGGGATCGGTGTAGCCGAGGCACACGGCCTCACCGCGCAGCAGCACCTCGCCGTCGTCGGCGATCCGGATCTCCATCGCGGCGGGCGGGCGGCCCTCGGTGGTGGCCCTTTGGTCGACGGTGTCACGGGGGGAGCCCATGGTGATCATCGGTGCCTCGGTCATGCCGTAACCGTGGGCGAGATCGCAGCCGAGTTCCCGGACGATCTCGTGGTAGAGCTCCGGCGGCTTGGGGGCGCCGCCTCCGGAGAGCAACCGCAGGGTGGGGATGAGTGTGCGGCCGGGCCGCTTGCGCTGCTCGGTGAGGAAGAGCGAGTAGAAGGCGGTGGAGCCGCCGGCCATGGTGACGCCGTGGGACCGGTAGGCGTCCAGAGAGGCGGGGAGGGCGAACTGTTCGAGGAGCAGGGCCGGAAAGCCGTACAGCAGCAGCATCACCAGATAGTCGGGTCCACCGATGTGAGCGAAGGGGAAGGCGATGGAACCGATGTCCTCGGGCCGCATCTCCAGCGCGTGGGCGAGACAGGAACCGCCCGCGATCAGACCGCGGTCGCAGTGCAGCACACCCTTGGGGTCCGATGTGGTGCCCGAGGTCCAGTAGATCCAGCGGACGGTGGTTCCGTCGGACGGCGGCGGGGGCAGGGTGCCGGAATCACCTTCGGGAAGGGAGTCGTAGGCGACCAGGACGGACGGGCGGTCGGCGAGATCGAGGCGGTCGGCCATGGCGGTGTAGTCGAAGCCGCGCCAGGTGCCGGGTACGGCGAAGAACTCGGCCCGTGTGCGGCTGAGGGCGTAACCGACCTCGCGGTCGCGGTAGATGGGGATGACCGGGATCTGCACCGCCCCGAGCCGGGCCAGGGCCAGGGAGAGGACGACGGTCTCGACGCGGGTGGGCAGTTGCCAGGCGAAGCGGCTGCCGGGCCGCACCCCGAGTCCGTACAGGCCGGCGGCGACGCGCAGCGCCCGTGCGCGCAGTTCGCCGAAGGTGACGCGGCGGTCCTCGGCGTCGAACAGCACGGGGGCGTCGGGGCTGAGGGCGGCGCGGCGGTCCAGTAGCTCCCACAGGGTCCGGGAGTCGCTGAGTGTCGCGATGGTCGGATCCATGCCGATCGCCTCCCGGCACCATAGCTGACGTAGCGTCAGAATTCTCAGAAGGGTAAGTCGCCGCCGCTTGTCGGTCCAGAGGTGGGTCGATACGGTAGATCTGACGGTCCATCAGATCAGATGCCTCGTCAGATCGGCGATCGGAAGCGTCATCCGGATGCAGTGAGGGAGTGGCCGATGGAACTGCCCAGGATCATCAGCGTGGACGATCATGTGATCGAGCCCGCGCATCTCTTCTCGACCTGGCTGCCGGAGAAGTTCCGCGAGCGGGGACCGCAGCCGCTGACGGCGGGGATCGGTGAACTGGCCTACATCGGTGGGAAGTACCGGATCACGATGGATCCGGATGGACCGCCCGCCGACTGGTGGATCTACGAGGACCTGAAGTTCCCGTACAAGCGGAACATCGCGGCGGTGGGTTTCTCGCGGGACGAGATGACGCTGGACGGGATCACGCGGGAGGAGATGCGGCGCGGGTGCTGGGACCCGGTCGAGCGGTTGAAGGACATGGATCTCAATCATGTGGAGGGGTCGTTGTGCTTCCCGACGTTCCCGCGCTTTTGCGGGCAGACGTTCGCGGAGGCGCACGACAAGGAGGTGGCTCTGGCGTGTGTGCGGGCCTACAACGACTGGATGGTGGAGGAGTGGTGCGGTGACAGCGGGGGCCGGCTGATCCCGTTGTGCCTGATCCCTTTGTGGGACGTGGAGTTGGCGGTGGCGGAGATCCGCCGGAACGCCGCGCGGGGGGTGCGGGCGGTCACCTTCAGCGAGATCCCGACGTATCTGGGGCTGCCGTCGATCCACTCCGGCTACTGGGACCCGTTCTTCGCTGCCTGCGAGGAGACCGGCACGGTGGTGAACATGCACATCGGGTCGTCGTCGCAGATGCCCGCCGCGTCCCCCGACGCGCCCCCGGCGGTGCAGGCGAGTCTGAGCTTCAACAACGCGATGGCGTCGATGATGGACTTCCTGTTCTCCGGGGTGCTGGTGAAGTTCCCGCGCCTGACGCTGGCCTACAGCGAGGGGCAGATGGGGTGGGTGCCCTACGCGCTGGAGCGGGCCGACGACGTGTGGCGCGAGCACCGGGCCTGGGGCGGGGTCAAGGACCTGATACCGGAGCCGCCGTCCACGTACTACCGCAGGCAGATCTACTGCTGCTTCTTCCGCGACATGCACGGTGTCGCCTCGCTGGACACCATCGGCGAGGACAACGCGATGTTCGAGACCGACTACCCGCACGTCGACTCGACCTGGCCCCATACCAAGCAGGTCGCCGCCGACCACATGGCGGGGCTGTCGGACGAGGTCACGTACAAGCTGCTGCGCGGCAACGCCATCCGGATGCTGGGCCTCGACCTTGACCGGTGAGGCAGTTGGCGAAGCCGCCGGCGGTGCCGGGATCGCCCACGGCCTGGTGGTCGCCGTCACCGGGGCCGCGCGCGGGATCGGCAGGGAGCACGCGCTGGCCTTCGCCGCCGAGGGCGCCCGGGTCGTCGTCAACGACGTGGAGTCGGCAGCCGAGGTGGTGGCCGAAATCCGGGCGGCGGGCGGTGAGGCGGTCGCGCACGAGCGGTCGGTCGGGGAGTGGGCGGGCGCGCGGTCGCTGGTGGGCGCGGCGGTGGAGCACTGGGGCCGGCTGGACGTGCTGGTCAACAACGCGGGGGTGCTGCGGGACCGGATGCTGGTCTCGATGACGGAGGAGGAGTGGGACACGGTCGTACAGGTCCATCTCAAGGGGCACTTCGCGACGTTGCGGCACGCGGCGGCGCACTGGCGGGAGCGGAGCAAGGCGGGTGAGAAAGTGAACGCGAGCGTGATCAACACGACCTCGGGCGCGGGGCTGCTCGGCAGCGTCGGCCAGGCCAACTACGCCGCCGCCAAAGCCGCGATCACCGCGCTCACCCAGGTCGCGGCGGTGGAGCTGGCGCGCTACGGCGTCACCGTCAACGCCATCGCGCCCGCCGCCAGGACGCGGATGACCGAGGAGGCGATGCCGGACCTGGTCGCCCGGCCCGCCACCGGCTTCGACGTCTACCACCCGGCCAACGTCTCCCCGCTGGTCGTCTGGCTCGCGGGACCCGAGGCACGCGAGGTCACCGGGCGGGTCTTCGAGGTCGAGGGCGGCGCCGTATCGGTCGCCGACGGCTGGCGGCACGGCCCTCGGACCGACGTGGGACGCCGTTGGCGGCCGGTCGAACTCGGTCCCGTGGTCGGCGCGTTGCTCGCCGAGGCGACCCCGCCGGAACCCGTCTACGGAACGGGGTGAGCGGACCGTGGACCTCGCATACACCGACGAGGAAGAGGAGTTCCGCGCCCGACTGCGCGCCTGGCTCGGCAAAGCGCTGCCCACCCTGCCGCCACCACCCGACCCCCGCGACTGGCCGGGACGGCGCGCGTACGACACGGGCTGGCAGCGGCTGCTGTACGACGCCGGATACGCGGGACTGCACTGGCCCGAGGACGCCGGGGGCCGCGGCGCCACCCCCACCCAGCACCTGATCTACCTGGAGGAGACCGAGCGGGCCGGAGCGCCGTACGTGGGCGCGAATTTCGTCGGGCTGCTGCACGCCGGGCCCACCATCGCGGCCGAGGGCACCGAGCGGCAGCGCCGCCGCTGGCTGCCGCCGATCCTGCGGGGCGAGGAGGTGTGGTGCCAGGGGTTCAGCGAGCCGGACGCCGGTTCCGACCTCGCGTCCCTGCGCACCCGCGCGGTCCGCGACGGCGACGCGTACGTCGTCACCGGCTCCAAGATCTGGACCTCGCACGCCGAAGTCGCCGACTGGTGCGAGCTGTTGGTGCGCACCACCCCGCGCGCCGACGGCACGCCCAAGCACCACGGCATCAGCTGGCTGGCGATGCCGATGAACGCGCCGGGAGTACGGGTACGGCCGCTGCGGACACTCGCCGGATCGACGGAATTCGCGGAGATGTTCCTGGACGAGGTCCGGGTGCCGGTCGGCAACCGATTGGGGGCGCAGAACGACGGCTGGCGGGTCACCATGGTGACGCTGTCCTTCGAGCGCGGCACCGCGTTCGTCGGCGAAGTCGTCGCCTGTCGCCGCACCCTCGGCGAGGTCGCCCGCGCGGCCCGCGCCAACGGCACATGGGACGACCCCGCCGTCCGCCGCGCGCTCGGCCGACTCGCGGCCGAATTCTCCGTCCTGTGGCGCCTCACCCAGTGGAACGTCAGCGCCTCCCAGCACGCCCTGCGCACCGGCGGAAGCGCCGTCCCCGGCACCGGCGCCTCCGTCTTCAAGCTCCGCTACTCGCAGGCGAGGCAACTCCTCTACGACACCGCCGCCACCGTCCTCGGCCCCCTCGCCCCCGACGCCGACCACCCGTGGACGGCCGAACGCCTCAGCTCGCTGTCCTACACGATCGCCGCGGGCACCTCGCAGATCCAGCACAACATCGTCGCCGAACGCCTCCTCGGCCTGCCCAAGGAGCCGCGAGGGTTACCGGAGAGGAGCGCACCGCCATGGACTTCCGGCTGACCGACGACCAGCGTGCCCTGGTCGGCGCGTTGCGGGACCTGCTGGCCGCCCGCTTCGACCGGACAGCCCTGCGCGCCGCCGTGGACGCGGCCGAGGCGGAAGGCGGTACCGCCATCCCGCCACGGGACATCTGGCGAGCCCTCGGCGAGACCGGCTTCTTCGGGCTGCGCCTGCCCGAGGCGGACGGCGGCGTCGGGCTCGGGCTGCCGGAGGCCGCGCTGCTCTTCGAGGAGGCGGGCGGCGCGCTGGTGCCCGGCCCGCTGACCGCCACCCACCTCGCGGCGGGAGTGGTACCGGGGGCCGCGACCGGCGAGGCCGTGGTCACCCTGCTCGACGCGAGGGGAGCGGGCCCGCACTCCGTCGCCCACCTCGACGCGGCAGACGCCGTCCTCGTCCTCACCGGCACCGGCACCGGCAGCGCTACAGCCCAAGCCGCGGCCGAGGCCGAGGTCACGGTCACGGTCGCCGAGGCGTCCGCCGTACGGCGGCACGCCGAGCCGCTGCGGTCGGTGGACCCGCTGACCCCGCTGCATCTGCTCGCCATGGCGGACATATCGGAAATAGCGGTGAGCGGGACCGTGCCCGTGCGGGCCGTCGCGTTACGGCGTGAGGCGGCCGTGCTGGAGGCCGCGCAACGGGTGGGGAGCGCGGGGCGGATGGTGCGTATGGCAGTGCAACACGCCCGGGAGCGGGAGCAGTTCGGACGACCGATCGGCTCCTTCCAGGCGGTCAAGCACCTCTGCGCCGAGATGCTGGTCCGCGCCGAACTGGCCCGTACCGCGCTCTACGCGGCGGCCGTCACCGCCGACCCGTACGAGACCGCCGCCGCGCGCCTGCTCGCCGACGAGGCGGCGACCCGTAACGCACGCGACTGCCTGCAGGTCTTCGGCGGCATGGGCTTCACCTGGGAGGCGGATGTACAGCTGCACATCAAGCGCTCCTGGATACCCTCCGTGTGCGGCCAGGAGTCGGCGGCTGACGAGGACATGCTCGCCGAATGGCTGCTGTGATGACGCTGCGCACACACCGTGGCCGTTCGCTGACCCTCCGATTACGGAGTGTCCGCACGGTGTTGTGTCCGATGCGTGACTTGCCACGCAGTGGAGTCGGCGAACACCTCGGGTACGCTCCATCGGGTGCGTGTTGGTTCCAGGCTGCCCAGAGGCGCCGTCCGGCTGAGTCGGACGGGCGTCACGGCTGGGCGTTCGAATCCCCGTCGGAAGTGCCGCACAGTATGCAGCACACGTACTCCGTTGCGCTGGAATATGCCCGAAGCGCTTGTTGGCGTGACTGTAGGTCAATCATGCTGTGTTGTGCCGGGGTCACGCACGGTGATCTCGGGCAGAAGCGAGGCGTTGTGTCCGCCGGTTCGGATGGTGTGAGCGGTGCAGGTGCTTCAGGTGCAGCTTGAGGTCGGTGTGGACCCCGCGGAGGTGGGACGGGCGCGTCGCTGGGCGCGGTCCCGGCTCGTGGGTTCGGGTATAGGAGCCGACGAGCCGGTCGCGGAGACGCTGATCCTGCTCATCTCCGAGCTGGTGACGAACGCGGTGGTGCACACCGGCTGCCCCGCCGTCCTGCGGATGCTGTTCCCCTCGGCGCCCGCCTCTCCGGTGCGGGTCGAGGTGTCCGACAGCAGCGAGGCCCCGCCCGCCCCCCGGCACGCGCACCGCGACGAGACCGGTGGTCGCGGCCTGGAGCTGGTCGACGGCCTCGCCGACCGCTGGGGCTGGCAGCCGGAAGGCGCGGGCAAGCAGATCTGGTGCGAGGTCGACCGCCGTCAGGCCACGGTCCTCACCTAGGACGCGGGGGCGTCGGACCGCACGCCCCGCCGTACAGCCACCGCACCGCGCGCCCGACTCGTAGGACCAGCACCAGCGTCAGCACCCCCGTCTGCCCCGTGCCATCCCAGGGGCCAGGACCAGGGTCAGGGCCACCGCACCGCTCACAGGACCGCCACCGGAGCCACCGGCGCGCCCGTCCCGCCCACGAAGGGCTCCGGCGTGGCATCGAGCCAGAACGCGTAACGCCCCTCCTCGGCGCAGGCCGCCGACAGGCCCTCCAGATTCCAGTTCTGGCCCTGGAGCATGCCCATCTCGACCAGGTCGAGCCCGTGCACCGCCAGCCACAGATTCTCGACCTCCGGCGGGAAGATCTCGAAGGTCAGCGTGTCGTTGGCGACCGCCGCGACATCCCGCGCGTGGAACCACTCCGGTGTGCGGATCGACAGGCCGGGCGACGGATACGCGTACGCCTCCTTGTCGCCGCCGAGATACGCCCGCATCTGGCCGGTCCGCACCAGCACCACATCCCCGGCCCGTACCGCCGTGCCCGCCAACTCCTCCGCCGCGCAGAGGTCTTCCGGGGTCACGGCGTGGTCGCCGGGCAGCCGGTCGACGCCGAGCGCGCGGGCCACATCCAGCAGCACGCCGCGCGACACCACGGAGGTCACCTTCTCGACGCCGCTGAAGGCGGCGCCCGCGTGCGCGGTCACCGAGTCGGCCGGGCGCCCGTTGTAGATCAGGCCCGAGTGCGAGACGTGGGGGAGGCCGTCCCAGTGCGTCCCGGCCTGAAGGCCGAGGGTCACCACGTCGTCGCTGGTCGCGATGGTGCCGGGCCCGAAGATCTCCTGGTTGAGCGCGACCATCGTGCGCAGCGGATTGACCCGGCCGGGGATCAGCCCGGTCTGTACGCCGTCCTGCCGCAGCGGCAGCGCGAGCGGCACGCGGCGGCCACCGCGTACGGTCGCGGCGGCGGCGCGCACCACCTCGTCGGTGATCAGGTTGAGGGTGCCGATCTCGTCGTCGGCGCCCCAGCGGCCCCAGTTGTTGACCCGGCGGGCGATGTCGAGGAACGCGTCGGGGAGGGCCACCGGAATCTCCAGATCGTGTGAGGGGTCGCGTACGCGGTCGTGTACGGGTCTTGTGCTGGACGGGGTCCGCACTCGTAATATCTAACGACCCGTCAAATCTAACGGTCCGTCAGAAACGATGAGAAGGGGCGGGACGTGGGCAACTTCCTGGCCGGAAAAGTCGTGGCCGTCACCGGCGCCGGGCGCGGCATCGGACGCGCGGTCGCCATCGCCTGCGCCGCGCAGGGATCGAAAGTCGTCGTCAACGACTACGGCGTCGCCATGGACGGCGCGGGCCAACCGGCAGGCGACGTCGCCGAGTCGGTGGTGAAGGAGATCGAGGCGGCGGGCGGCGAGGCGGTCGCCGTGGCCGACGACGTGTCCACGATGGCGGCGGGCGAAAGGATCGTGTCGGCCGCGACGGACCGCTGGGGACGGCTCGACGGCGTCGTCTGCGTCGCCGGCATCCTGCGCGAACGCATGCTCTTCAACATGGCGGAGGACGAGTGGGACCCCGTCATCGCCACCCACCTCAAGGGCACCTTCACCGTCTTCAGGGCCGCCAGCGCGGTCATGCGCCGCCAGGGCCACGGCACGCTGATCGGCTTCACCAGCGGCAACCACCAGGGCAGCGTCTCGCAGGCCAACTACTCCGCCGCCAAGGGCGGCATCATCTCGCTCGTCCGCAGCGCCGCCCTCGGCCTGAACAAATACGGCGTCACCGCCAACTGCGTGGCCCCCGTGGCCCGTACCCGGATGTCCGCGGGCGTGCCCATGGAGCTGAAGGAGATCGGTGAGCCGGAGGACGTCGCCGCGCTCGTCGTCTACCTGCTCTCCGACCGCGCCGCCGACACCACCGGGCAGGTCTACACGGTCGCGGGCCCCAAGATCGCGCTGTGGGCGCAGCCCAGGGAGATACGTTCCGCCTGGTCGCAGGACGGGCCCTGGACGCCGGAACGGCTGGCCGACGTCATCCCGGCCACCATCGGCACCGACCCCATGCCCCTGCTGGAACAGCTCGACGCCATGCGCAGAGCCGCCGCGGCCAAGGACCGCCCCAACGCCTAGGGAGCGCCATGGACTTCACCTTCGGACCCGAGGTCGACGCCTTCCGCGCGGAGGCCCGCCAGTGGCTCGCCGCCAACGCCCCCGCCGCCACCCCGGCCGCCACCGACATGCGCGCCGCGCCCGACCGCCGGGCCTGGGAACGTACCCTCGGCGCGGCGGGCTGGATCGGCCTCGGCTGGTCCGGAACATACGGCGGCAACCGGCGCGCGACGCTCGCCCAACAGGTCGCGTGGGGCGAGGAGTACGCCCGCGCGGGCGCCCCCGTAAGGACAGGACACATCGGCGAGAAGCTGCTCGCGCCCACCCTGGAGGCGCACGGCACACCCGAGCAGTGCGAGCGCTTCCTGCCGCCGATCGCGCGCGGGGAGGAGCTGTGGTGCCAGGGGTACAGCGAGCCGGGCGCGGGCTCCGACCTGGCGGGTGTGCGGACGGCGGCCGTACGCGATCCGGCCGACGGCTCGTACCGGGTGTCGGGGCAGAAGATCTGGACGTCACTGGCGCGTGACGCCGACTGGTGCTTTCTGCTCGCGCGCACCGAGCCCGGCTCGCGCCGCCATCACGGCCTGAGCTTCCTGCTGCTGCCGATGGACCAGCCGGGGATCGACGTGCGCCCGATTCGGCAGATGTCCGGCGCGGCCGACTTCAACGAAGTGTTCTTCGACGGCGCCCGCGCCGTCGGGGTCGTCGGCGCGGAAGGCGGCGGCTGGCAGGTCGCCATGGCGCTCCTCGGCCACGAGCGCGGCGTGTCCACACTGGTCCAGCAGATCGGCTTCGGGCGGGAGTTGGCGGAGGTCACGGAGGCTGCGCGGCGCACAGGGGCCGACACCGATCCGATGATCAGGCAGCGGCTGATACGGCTGTGGGCGGAGTTGCGGACGATGCGCTGGAACGCGCTGCGCACCCTCGGCACCGCCGACCTCGCCGCGCCCAGCGCGGCCAAACTCCTCTGGTCGGCCTGGCACCAGCGGCTCGGCGAGCTGGCGATGACCGTACGCGGCCCGTCCGCCGCCACCGGTCCGCGCGACTGGACACCGGCCGCGCCGTACGAACTCGACGCCGCCCAGCACCTGTTCCTCTTCTCCCGCGCCGACACCATCTACGGCGGCTCGGACGAGGTGCAGCGCACGATCATCGCGGAGCGGGCGCTGGGGCTGCCGAGGGAGCCGAAAGGGTGAGCGCGTCCGAGGAGGAAGAGGCCATCAGGGTGAGCGCGTCTCCCCAGCACGCCCAGCACGCCCAGCACGCCCCGCACCCCCCGCACGGCCCTGGGCGCGAGCCGCCCTACGAGCCCGCGCACGGCCTCCTGCGCGGCCGTACGGTCCTGGTCACGGCCGCCGCGGGCAGCGGCATCGGCTTCGCGACCGCGCGGCGCTGCGCCGAGGAGGGCGCGGTCGTGGCGATCAGCGACCGGCACGAGCGGCGGCTGGCCGAGGCAGCCGCGGAGTTGGACAAGCTGACTGGCCAGGCGCCGCTGGCCGTGCCGTGCGACGTGACCGTCGAGGACGATGTGCGGCGGCTCTTCGCGGCCGTCACCGAGAGGTTCGGCGGTCTGGACGTCCTGGTCAACAACGCGGGCCTCGGCGGCACCGCCGCGCTCGTCGACATGACGGACGCGCAGTGGTCGACCGTCCTCGACGTCACCTTGAACGGCACCTTCCGCTGCACCCGCGCCGCCCTGCGCCACATGCGGGAACGCGGCACAGGGGTGATCGTCAACAACGCGTCCGTGCTGGGCTGGCGCGCCCAGGCCGGACAGGCGCACTACGCGGCGGCCAAGGCGGGCGTGATGGCGCTGACCAGGTGCGCGGCCGTGGAGGCGGCCGAGTTCGGCGTACGGGTCAACGCGGTCGCGCCGTCGCTGGCGATGCACGCCAACCTCGCGAAGGTCACCAGTGACGAATTGCTGGCGGAACTGACCGCGCGCGAGGCGTTCGGGCGGGCCGCGCGGCCCTGGGAGGTCGCCAACGCGATCGTCTTCCTTGCCAGCGGCTACAGCTCCTATCTGACGGGCGAGGTGGTCTCCGTCTCGTCCCAACACCCTTGACACCCTTGAGGGGGCGCACATGAGCGGGCACGGCGGCACGATAGGCAGCACTAATGGTGACGCGCACGCGGACGGCACCAAGGGGGGCGCCGCGCTGGACGGCACTTATGGTGACGTCCGGGGACGTGTGCGGGGCGTCGTCTTCGACGGCAAGCAGGCGCAGGTCGTGGACGACCTGGAGGTCCGCGCGCCGGGGCCCGGTGAGGTGCGGGTACGGATCGCGGCGGCCGGGCTGTGCCACAGCGACCTGTCGGTGATCGACGGGACGATCCCGTTCCCGGTGCCGGTCGTGCTCGGCCACGAGGGCGCGGGAGTGGTCGAGGCGGTCGGCGCCGGGGTGACCCACGTGGTGGTCGGCGACCATGTGTCGCTCTCGACGCTCGCCAACTGCGGGACGTGCCCCGAGTGCGACCGTGGCCGCCCCACGATGTGCCGTCAGGCCATCGGCCGCCCGGGAAAGCCCTTCACGCGGCAGGGGAAGCCGCTCTTCAACTTCGCCTCGAATTCCGCCTTCGCGGAGCTGACCGTGGTCAAGGCCGTCCAGGCGGTGAAAATCGCACCGGAGATCCCGCTCACCTCGGCCGCCCTGATCGGCTGCGGTGTGCTGACCGGCGTCGGCGCCGTCCTGAACCGGGCGCGCGTCGGCCTCGGTGAGAGCGTCGTCGTCATCGGCACCGGCGGCATCGGCCTCAACGTCCTCCAGGGCGCTCGGATCGCGGGCGCCTCCCGCATCGTCGCCGTGGACAACAACCCGGCCAAGGAAGCGCCGGCCCGGCGGTTCGGCGCCACGGACTTCGTCGCCGACGCCGCTTCCGTACGCGACCTGCTGCCCCACGGCGCCGACCACGTCTTCGAGTGCGTGGGCCGCACCGCCCTGATCCGGCAGGCGATCGACCTGCTCGACCGGCACGGCCAGGCACTGCTGCTCGGAGTGCCGCCCGCCGATGCCGAGGCGTCGTTCCGCGTCTCCTCGATGTTCCTGGACAAGGCGATCCTCGGCTGCCGATACGGTTCCTCGCGCCCGCAGCGCGACATCGCCCTCTACACCGACCTCTACCGACAGGGGCGGCTGCTGCTGGACGAACTCGTCACCGAGACCTACCCGGTGGAGGACTTCGCCAAGGCGGTGGACGACGCCGCGCACGGGCGGGTGGCGCGCGGCGTGCTCACCTTCTGAGCCCTCTCTCCCGGCCGTCCGAGTCCTACGGGCCCTCCGCGCCTTCCGGACCCTCGGAGCCTACCGTCCGGCCGCGCTGTGGAACGTGCGGCGGTACGCCGTCGGTGACACCCCGAGCGCGGCCTGGAGGTGCTGACGCATCGACGCCGACGTGCCGAAACCCGCCTGCCCGGCGATCTGGTCGACCCCGAGATCGGTGGACTCCAGCAGGTGGCGGGCGTGTTCGACGCGCTGCTGCGTCAGCCACTGTCCGGGGCTCATCCCCACCTCCTCGCGGAACCGCCGGGTGAAGGTGCGTACGCTCATCGACTCGCGCTCGGCGAGCTGCCGCAGCGTGAGCGGCGCGTGCAGCCGGTCCAGCGCCCAGGAGCGCGCCCGCTCCGTACTGGCCAACTGCGGCTCCGGCAGCGGCCTGCGGATGTACTGCGCCTGGCCGCCCTCCCGGTGCGGCGGGACGACGGTGCGGCGCGCGACCCCGTTCGCCACCGCCGTACCGAAGTCGCGGCGCACGATGTGCAGGCACAAGTCGATGCCCGCGGCGACCCCGGCCGAGGTCAGGACGTCGCCGTCGTCCACGTAGAGGACGTCGGGGTCCACCTTGACCTGCGGGAAGAGCCGCTGGAAGTGGTCCGCGCTGCTCCAGTGGGTGGTCGCGGGGCGACCGTCGAGCAGGCCCGCGGCGGCGAGCAGGAAGGAGCCGGTGCAGATCGAGACCGTACGGGTGCCGGTCCGCATCCGGCGGAAGGCGGCGGCCAGTGCGGGCGTCAGCACCCCCTCGGTGTAGACGGTCCCCAACTCGTGCGAGGCGGGCACGACCACCGTGTCCGCCTCGGCCAGCGCTTCGAGCCCGTGCTCGACGACGACGCTGAAATCGGCGTCGGTACGGACGCTGCCGGGGGCGACGCTGCACGTCACGACCTCGTACAGCTTCCTGCCGTCCTCGACGCCCTGTGCGGCGCCGAAGATCCGCAGCGGGATGCCCAGTTCGAACGGGATCACGCCGTCGAGCGCGAAGACGGCGACCTTGTGCCGGTCGGGGTGCTGGAAAACGGCCATGGCCCGATCCTTTCACATCATGGCCATCGGGCCACTCGTCCGGTGGTACCGATCTCCGGAGACTGTTCGAGTGACGCAGACATCGCACTCCGCCGGTCAGGTCCCTGACACCGTGACCGCCGCACCAGGGCCGGCCGCCACGCCTGGCGAGGCCGCCGTACCCGGTGTCGGTGTCGCGCCTGGTGCCGTATCCGGCGTCGCTCCTGACCTCGGTCCCCGCCCCGGCGCCCGCGTGCGACCGCACCGCGCCTGGGCCGTCGCCGTCGTCACCTTCGTGACCCTCGTCGGCGCCGCCGCCTTCGCCTCGCTCCCCGGACTGCTGATCGACCCGCTGCACACCGAATTCGGCTGGTCGCGCGGCATGATCGGCTTCGCGGTCTCGGTGAACCTCGCGCTGTACGGGCTCACCGCGCCCTTCGCCGCCGCGCTGATGGACCGCTTCGGCATCCGGCGCGTGGTGGCGTGCGCGCTGGTCACCATCGCGCTCGGCGCGGGACTGACCGTCTACATGACGCAGGTGTGGCAACTCGTGCTGTGCTGGGGCGTGCTCGTCGGCCTCGGCAGCGGCTCGATGGCGCTGGCCTTCGCCGCCACCGTCACCAACCGGTGGTTCGTCGCCCGCCGCGGCCTGGTCACCGGCATTCTCACCGCGGGCGGCGCGGCCGGACAACTGGTCTTCCTGCCCGTGCTGTCCTGGATCACCGAACACCACGGCTGGCGCCCGGCCGCCGCGGTGGTGGCCTGCGCCGCGCTCGCCGTCGTCCCCTTCGTCTGGTTCCTGCTGCGCGACCACCCCGCCGACGTGGGCCTCGCGGCCTACGGCGCCGCCGAGTTCACCCCCAAGCCCGCACCGGTCGCGGGCGCCGCGGGCCGGGCGCTGCGGGCCCTGCGCGACGCGGCGCGTACCGGACCGTTCTGGCTGCTCGCGGGCACCTTCGCGATCTGCGGCGCGTCCACCAACGGCCTGGTCAAGACCCACTTCGTGCCCGCCGCCCACGACCACGGCATGCCCGTCACCGCCGCCGCCTCCCTGCTGGCCGTGATCGGCGTCTTCGACATCGCGGGCACGGTGGCCTCCGGCTGGTTCACCGACCGCGTATCACCGCGCCGCCTGCTCGCGATCTACTACGGCCTGCGCGGACTCTCCCTGATGTTCCTCCCCATCCTGCTCGCGGACAGCGTCCATCCGCCGATGGTGCTGTTCATCGTCTTCTACGGCCTCGACTGGGTCGCCACGGTCCCGCCGACCATTGCCCTGTGCCGCGAGCACTACGGCGAGAACAGCGCGATCGTCTTCGGCTGGGTCCTCGCCTCCCACCAGATCGGCGCCGCCCTCGTCGCCTATCTGGGAGGTGTCGCGCGTGACGCGTTCGGCTCGTACGACGTCGTCTGGTACTCCTCCGGTGCCCTGTGCGCGGTGGCCGCGCTGATGTCCCTCGTCATCCGCCGCCGACCGGTCGCCGCGGTACCGGCGTTGGCGGTTACGGGGTGAACGGGCCGAAAGGAGCGAAAGTTCCGAATCCGCCCCGGTAGAACAGCAAAGGTCCGGAAGGGTCCTCGGGGCCGGCCGGGGCGTTCGGGTTGTCGTCGCCGCCCGTCGCGCCCAGCGCGACCACCCGGCCCACCACCACGAGGTGGTCGCCCCCGGTGTGCACCGCGTGGATCGCGCAGTCGATCCACGCGGACGCGCCGCCGATCCGGGGCGACCCCGAAACGGGCGCGGGCGTCCAGTCCACGCCCGCGAACTTGTCCGAGCCACTCACCGCGAACTGCCTGCACAGCGGGGCCTGCCCCGCCGTCAGTACGTTGGCGCAGAAAACGCCCGCACGGGCGATGCGCGGCCAGGTCGTTGACGCACGCCCGACCATGAACGCCACCAGTGGCGGATCCAGCGACAGCGACACGAACGACTGGCAGGCGAAGCCGGCCGGCCCGTCGGGGCAGGCCGCCGTCACCAGTGTCACGCCGGTCGCGAAACGGCCGAGCACCCCGCGGAATTCACCCTGGTCCACCGGTGCCCGCTCGTCCGGGCCCACCGCCCGCAGCGCGGCGCGCGCCCCGGCCAGTGGTGCGGCGCCCGGCAGCGCCGTGGGCGCCGTCGCCGGACCTCCGGCGCCCGGCGCCGCGGCCGTCGCCGCCCCGACCGACCTCAGGTACCGCACGGCGGTCTCCGCCATTCCCGCGTGTCCCATCACCCCTCCATTGAATCTGACGGACCGTCAGATAGGAAGGGTGAGGTGAGGCCGAGGTGAGGTCGGGGCGCTGTCGATCGGCGGGAACCGGGTTTCTCGGCGGGGGCGTGCTCGTCGGCCGGTGGCGGGTGGCGGGTGGCCGGTGGCCGGTGGCGGGCGGCGGGTGGCGGGTGGCGGACGGAGGGAATCGGGTCACCGGCCCCGGAAGTGCGGCTGCCGCCGTTCGGTGAAGCTGCGGACGCCCTCCAGCGCGTCGGCGGTGGTCATGACGATCTCCTGCGCCGCCGCCTCGGCGGCGAACGCGGTGGCGCGGTCGGTGTCGAGGGAGGCGTTGACGAGCTGTTTGGCCAGCGCCGTCGCGCGCGTGGGCCCGGCGGCCAGGCGGTCCGCCCAGGCGCGCGCGGTCTTGTCCAACTCGGCGGCCGGTACGACGCGGTTGACCAGTCCGAGGCGTTCCGCCTCGGCGGCGGGCAGCGCGTCGCCGAAGAAGAGCAGTTCCTTCGCGCGCTGCGGGCCGATCAGCCGTGGCAGCAGATACGCGCCCCCGCCGTCGGGGGCCAGGCCGCGCCGGACGAACACCTCGATGAACGTGGCCCGTTCCGAGGCGAGGACGAGGTCGCAGGCGAGGGCGAGGTGGGCGCCGATCCCGGCGGCGGTGCCGTTGACCGCCGCGACGACCGGCTTCTCGCAGTCGAGCACGGCCGCGATCAGCCGCTGCGCGCCGCGCCTGATCGTCCGCGCCACATCGCCCGGCACCCGCTCGGCCGGTGCGCTCGCGCCTCCGCTCAGATCCGCGCCCGCGCAGAACGCCCGGCCGGTCGCGGTCAGTACGACGGCCCGCACGTCCGGTTCCGCCGAGGCTGCTTCGAGCAGGCCGATCAGGCGTTCGCGCTGGTCCCAGGTCAGGGCGTTCATGGCGTGCGGGCGGTCGAGCGTGATCCACGAGACCCCGTTGTCAGTGGCGTGACGTACAACTGACTCAGCGGAATCGTCCGGTGACTCAGCGGAGTCGGCGGCGGTGTTGTCGGAGTCGGTGGAGGGGGAGTCGGCCATGGGAATCCTCGGTCGGAGCGGGAAGAGCGGGCACGGGGTGTGCGGGCACGGGGTGTGCGGGCACGGGGCACGCGGGCACGGGGTGTTCGAGTGCTGGGCATGGGGGCGCGCGGCGTCCGGGAGCGGGTCGTGTCGGCGTGCGCCCTTCCGGCGCGGACCGTTCCGGGACGGACCGGTGGGGGGCGAATCCTCGGCGTACGGGTCGGCGCGGTCAGTAGCAGACGGCCAGTGCGTCGAGCGCGACCGCGCCCTGCCCGCGCGGCAGCACCATCAGCGGGTTGATATCGAGTTCGGCGAGCGAGTCGCCCAGTTCCATCGCCATCCGCTGCACGCGCATGACCACGTCGACGAGCGCGTCGGTATCGGCGGGCGGCGCCCCCCTGACCCCGTCGAGGATCCTGCGGCCCCGCAGGTCGTCCAGCATGCCGCGCGCGGTGTCCGGCCCGAAGGGCGGCACGCGTACGGCGGTGTCGGCGAGGACCTCGACCAGGATTCCGCCGAGTCCCACGGTGACGGTCGGGCCGAAGAGCGGGTCGGGCGAGATGCCGACCACCATCTCCACGCCGCGCTCGACGAGTTGGCAGACCAGGATGCCGTCCAGGTCGATGTCGGCGGCGCGGGCGGTGTCGGTGAGTTCGCGGTAGGCGTCCCTGACCTGGCTGGCCGAGGTGAGGCCGAGCCTGACCAGGCCCAGCTCCGTCTTGTGCCCGAGCTGCGCCGCGGAAGCCTTCATCACCACCGGGTAGCCGACCAGGCCCGCGGCCCGGACGGCGCCCGCCGCGCTGGTCACCAACTGCTCGCGGGGCACCCGGATCCCGTACGCCCGCAGCAGTTGCTTGGCCGCGTGCTCGCTGAGCTGGTGGCCCGCGCGCAGCAGGCCGCGCGCCTTGCGCGCCGAGGACGACGGTGTGCGCGGCGCTTCGTCGAAGGGCGAGCGGTAGGCGGCGGTGAAACGGTGGTGGTCGAGGTAGGACTTCACGGCGGTGACGCAGTTGCCGAAGGTGCGGAAGGTCGCCAGCCGGGAGGAGCCGAGCAGGGTGGTGCGGTAGGCGTCCTCGGTGCCGACCGGGGAGCCCCACACCACGCAGATCAGCTTGTCCGTCTCCTCGGCCGCGTCCGCCAGGTCGCGGGCCAGCTTGTCGCTCATCGGCGGGAAGGGGCCGGTGATGGGACAGATCAGTACGCCGACGGCCGGATCGGCCAGGATCGCGTCGATGATCTTCCGGCCGCGCCAGTCGCCCACCGGGTGGCCGCCGTTGTCGACCGGGTTGGCGACGTTCAGGTAGTCCGGGATCCACTGGTGGAGTTCGGTGCGCTTGGCCTCCGACAGCGCGGGCAGCCGCAGCCCGGCCGAGGTGGCCAGGTCGGCGAAGTGCGCGCCGGTGCCGCCGGATATGGAGTAGACGACGACCCCGTCCGCGGCGGGCGGCCGGGCGCGGGCCAGCAGGGCCGCGGTGTCCTGGAGTTCGTCGAGCCCGTCGACGCGGATCACGCCGAACTGCCGCAGGGCGGCGTCGATCACGGAATCGGTCCCGGTGAGCTTGCCGGTGTGCGAGGCGGCGGTCCTGGCCCCGGCGTCGGTACGGCCCACCTTGACCATCACCACCGGCACCTTGCGCCGGGCGGCGCGGTCGGCGGCGAGGCAGAACGACCTGCCGTCCTTGAGCCCTTCCACATATGCGGCGATGGCGCCGACCTCGGGCTGCCCGGCGAAGTAGGAGATGAAGTCGGCGGTCTCCAGGTCCGCTTCGTTGCCGGTGGGCGCCCAGTGGCTGAGCCGGATGCCGAGTTGCTGGAGGGAGTGCAGGGGGCGGCCCTGGTGGCCGGACTGGGTGATCAGCGCGATGGCGGGTCCCGTGAGGTCCTCGCGGAACTCCTCGAAGGCGTTGAGGTTGGTGTTCGGTCCGAGCAGCCGCAGACCGGAGCGGGCGACGACCTCGGCCAGCCGGGTCTGGGCCGCCGCGCCCTCGGCGCCGGTCTCGGCGAAGCCGGAAGCGAAGGCCACGGCGAAGGAGACCTTCGCCTCGCCCAGTTGCTCGATCACCGGCAGCGGGTCGGCGACCAGCAGCACCGCCAGGTCCACGTCCTCCGGGAGATCGGCCACCGAGGCGTGGCAGGGCAGGCCGAAGACGGTCTCCCGGCCGGGGTTGACCGGCAGCAACTGGGCGCCGACCCGCTGCGACCAGGTCAGGAGCTGTCGCGTGATGCCGGTGTTGGGCCGCCCCTCGGTGTCGGACGCGCCGACCACCGCTACCGTCCGTGGCCGGAAGAACCTGTCGAGGTCGGGTACGGGGGCGTGCAGCGGACGGCCGCCGACATCGGTGTCCGACCCGCCGCGCGCGACGGGCCCCGGGCCGGGACTGCGGGTGCTGAACGTGGATCCGAGCATCGGTCTCGCCCCCTCCTGCTGCTGGGTCTACAGAACTGACGCATAGTCAGATTACTGAACTGACGACCTGTCAGGAACAGTCGGGTCACGGAAAAGAAATGTGCGGCCCTGTGCGGGGTGCGGACGCGCGGCGTCCGGTTCGCTCGCGGGGACGCGGGGTTCCGGCGTCCCCGCGAGCGGGTCGGCGGCCTGCGTATGGAGAGAGGGGGATGTGGGAGCGGGGGTGTGGGAGCGGGCGTGCGTCAGCGCGCGCACGGCCGGGTGCCGCGGCGGTACGTACGAAGCGGGCGCGTACGGGTCAGCGGGTGTGGGACACCTTCCGGGCGATCCGGCGGGCGTCGATGGCCATTTCGCGGAACATGCCGCTGATGGGGTTGGTGAAGCCGGTGAAGTACAGGCCGGGGGCGCCCTTGGGCGAGCGGGCGCCGTGCACGACCGGGCGCCCGCGCCCGTCGAGTACGCCGAGGTGGCCGACGAGCGGTTCGAGGCCGCGCCGGTACCCGGTGGCGGCGATGACGACCTCGGGGCTGATCTGCGAGCCGTCGGCCAGGTGCACCTTGTCCCCGTCGAAGCGCTCGACGGCGGCGACGGGTTCGACCCGCCGGGCGCGTACGGCCTCGATCAGGCCCACGTCCTGGACGGGGATGGAGCCGTCGAGCACGCGCGCGTACAGGCCGGTCTCCGGGCGGGGCAGGCCGTACGCCGACAGGTCGGGCACGCTGGCCCGCTCGATGTACGGGGCGACGCGGTCGACGACGCGGGTCGGCAGCCGTCGGCACAGGATGCCGCTGGCCTGCGCGGGCCAGCCCGCCGTGGACCGGCGCATGATGTGCGGCGGGGTGCGGACGGCGAGCCGTACCCGGGCGGCGCCGCCTTCGACGAGGTCGACGGCGATCTCGGCGCCGCTGTTGCCGACGCCGACGACGAGCACGTCGCGCCCGGCGTAGGGCGCGGCGTTGCGGTAGGCGGCGGAGTGCAGGAGTTCGCCGGGGAAGGTGTCGCGGCCCTCCCAGTCCGGTATGTGCGGCGCGTGGTTGTGGCCGGTGGCGACGACGACCACGGGGGAGGTGAGCACCCGGCCGCCGTTGGCGGGCAGCTCCCAGCCCGCGCCCGACGCCGCGCGGTCGACGCGCTCCACCGCTATGCCGGTGGTGATGTCCAGGTCGTGGTGCTCGGCGTACTGCTCCAGGTAGCGCACCACG
Organism: Streptomyces sp. NPDC008317; assembly: GCF_042955955.1. NCBI lineage: Bacteria > Bacillati > Actinomycetota > Actinomycetes > Kitasatosporales > Streptomycetaceae > Streptomyces > Streptomyces sp. NPDC008317. The sequence continues at coordinate 311,231 of NZ_JBIBFQ010000006.1, read as the reverse complement.
TCGTCGCGGGCGACCCAACGGCCGTACGCGCGCGGGATCTGCAGGCCGGGAAGCGCGGACAGCCGGCGCGTGGTGTGCAGGCGCAGCCGGTCGTAGTGGGCGCGCCAGGAGGCGCCGAGGTGCTCCGAGCGCTCCAGTACCAGGGGGCGCACCCCTCGCGCTCTGAGCGCGGCAGCGGCGGCCAGGCCGCCGGGTCCCGCGCCGATGACGATGGTGTCCGGCTCGGCGGTCGCGCTGCTCGCGGGTGTGCCCGAACCGGCGTTGCTGGGGTGGGACATGGAGAACTCCCGGGGCCTGAAAGTCGTACGAGAAACGAGTTGCGGCGGTACCGGAAGGTAACTGCTCGCGCGCGTGTGAGCGTAGCCCGGAACGGATCGGTCGGCGAGGTTCGGTCCGGCCTCTTGCGCATACCGCCCGCCGTCCGCTGAACTGACGTACCGTCAGATTTGGAGGAGGTCCGGCATGCGCGCGATCTGGCTCAGCGGCCCGGAATGGCTGGCCGTACTGCGCATAGGGCTGGGGCTGTGGTGGCTGGAGAGTTGGCGGCACAAGGACAAGAAGGCGTGGTTCGCGCGCGGTACGGGCATCGCCTGGGCCGCCGACGTGGCCGAGCGGCACCGCTGGCCCTTCGTGCGCACCGGCTTCGCGGCGGTCGTCGCCCCGCGCCCTCGCCTGATGGCGTACGTCGTCGTCTACGCCGAACTCGCCCTCGGGCTCGGGCTGATCACCGGCCTGCTCACCCCCGTCGCCCTCGTCGGCGGCCTGCTGCTGAACCTGCTCTACCTCGTCCTGATGATCCACGACTGGGCCGAGCAGGGACAGAACGCGATGATGGCGCTGATCTCGGTCGTGGCGTTCTTCGCCGTGAGCTGGCAGACATGGTCTCTGGACGACGCCTTCGGGCTGTTCCGGTGAGCGGCGCGGCGCGGTTCGACCTGCCGCGAACCGACGCCTTCACCCGGACCTATTGGGACGCGGCGGCCGAGGGGCGGCTGCTCATCCGGCGCTGCCGGGCCGGCGGATGCGGCGCCGCGCACCACTACCCGCGCGAATTCTGCCCGCACTGCTGGAGCGAGGACGTGGTCTGGGAGACCGCCTCCGGCCTCGCCACCCTCTACACCTGGTCGGTCGTCCACCTCAACGACCTGCCGCCGTTCCGCGACCGGCTCCCCTACGCGGCGGCCGTCGTCGATCTCGCCGAAGGGCCGCGCATGATGACGGAAGTCATCGACTGCGCGGCGCAGGGATTACGGATCGGCATGCCGTTGAGGGTGGATTTCCGCCGTGGCGCGGACGCGGGAACCCCGCCCGAGGACGAGCCCGCGATCCCCGTCTTCCGCCCGGCCTGAGCCCCTGCCGCCCGCGTGAGGCGGACGTCAGTGCTTGGCCGTCACCATGTGCGGCGTATGCGACCGGGCCCGTACCGCCTTCCGGTACAGCGCCTGGATCGCGTCGTCGAAGAACGGGCTGTACGAGATCCGGTCGGACAGCCCGCCCTCGTCCTCGCCGCCGATCAGGCCGATGACGCTGCCGCTCTTGGTGCGGGTGTTGTAGTCGAGCAGCCACGGGCTGCCGGAGGTGCCGGCGAAGTACCCCGCGCACACCAGCTGCAATTGGCGCAGCCCTTCGAGCCGCGAGGTGGTCGTCGTGCAGGTGATCGCCTCGTCGGACGGGTCGTCGGAGGTGCGCGGGTAGCCGATGACGGTGACGCGGTTGTGGAAGCCGGGCGTACGGATCAGGCGGTTGCCGCCCGTCACCTGCTCGATCCGCCGCCCGTCCGCGTCCGGCGCGACCCGGGCGAAGGCGAAGTCGTAGGCGGACTCGGCGTCGTCCGCGGGTGCCCAGCGCGCGTCGGTGAAGACCTGCGAGACGGCCCAGATCCCGTACGGCTGCCGGGCCGCACCCGCGCGGAACTGCGGTACGAAGCCGATGTTCGCGCCCGGTCGGCAGTGCGCGGCGGTCAGGATCAGGTCGCGGCCGGGGCTGTGCACGACGCTCGCGGTGCAGAAGTGCGCGGTCATGTCGCCGTCGACCGAGAAGAGCATGCCGACGGTCGGGACGCCCCCGAAGTGCGTCGCGGTCTCGGAGCGGGTGAACGGTCCCGGCACGGTGCCCGGTTCCGCCGCCGGGCCGAGCTGGCGGACCGACGACGGCATGGAGTCGGCCATCCGCTCGGGGGTCCAGAAGCGCGCGGCGGCCCTGTTCGTCCAGTGCGGCGCCGTACGCGGGCGTCCGGCACCGGGCAGCAGCACCGACACCAGGACCAGCGCGGCGGTGCACACGGCGGGCAGCAGGAGGCGTCGCAGCACGCGGGAAGGGTATCGGGCGCACCCGGCCGCGTACGGCCGGGACACCGGCGCTGACCGGTGCGGATCGCCCGGTCTCAGCCCCGGCCGAGCACCATCGTGCCGGAGGAGCAGAACCAGCCGCCCGTCCCCGAGGCGACGGCCAGCTCCGGCAGCCGCCCGCCCGCCTTGCGCACTTGCCGCTCACCCGCATCGCCGCGCAACTGCCGTACGGCCTCGACCAGCAGGAAAAGACCGCGCATACCGGGGTGGCAGGCGGACAGGCCGCCGCCGTCGGTGTTCACCGGCAGCGCGCCGTCCACTGTCAGCCGCCCGTCCGCCACAAAGGCGCCGCCCTCGCCCTTGGCGCAGAACCCCAGATCCTCCAGCGTTACCAGCGTCATATAGGTGAAGGCGTCGTAGATCTCCGCCAGGTCGATCTCCGCGGGCGTCACCCCCGCGCGCTCGAAGGCCAGCCGTCCCGAGGCCGCGGCGGGGGAGACGGTGAAGTCCGGCCACTGGGCCATCGACGTGTGCGACACCGACGTGCCGCTGCCCAGCACCCATACCGGCGGCTTGGCGCAATCCGGCACATATTCCTCGGCCGCCAGCAATACGGCGCCGCCGCCGTCGGAGCGCAGGCAGCAGTGCAGCTTGGTGAACGGGTCCGCGATCATTGGCCCCGACAGGACCTCGTCCACGGTGATGGGCGCGCGGTACATGGCCTCGGGATTGCGGGCCGCGTTCGACCGCGCCTGGACGGCGACTTCGGCGAGCTGCTCCAAGGTGGTGCCGTACTCGTGCATATGGCGCCGCGCGGCCATCGCGTACTTGGAGATCAGCGTGTGGCCGTACGGGACCTCGAACTGGAGCGGGCCGCCCGCGCCGAAGGACAGATTGGCGGTACGGCGGCCCGCCTTGAGATCGGCGCGGGCGGTGGAGCCGTAGACGAGCAGCACGGCGTTGGCGTGGCCCGCGGCTATGGCGTCCGCCGCGTGCGCGGCCATCACCTCCCACGTCGAGCCGCCCACGGCCGTGGAGTCCACCCAGGTCGGCCGCAGCCCCAGATACTCGGCCACCTCGACCGGCGCCAGCGTGCCGAGCCCGGCGGAGGCCAGGCCGTCCACCACGGCCCGGTCGAGACCGGAGTCGGCGAGCGCACGCCTGGCCGCCTGCGCGTGCAGCGCGTACGCGGTGGCGTCGTCCACCCGTCCGCAGTCCGACAGGGCGACACCGACGACCGCCACAGCACGTTGTCCACGGGGGCGTTGAGCCATGAATCTGACGGTACATCAGATTCGGGTGGCGGCGATACGGCCCCGGTACGGGTTCAGCGCCGCCTGTCCGACCGCTTGCTCAGCAGTGCGAGCGCGCTCAGCGCCTGTGTGATCGAGACCAGCGACAGCAGGATGTACAGCGCCCTGCGCAGCCCGTCCGGATGCGCCCAGAACTGCGCGCTGATCCACACCACCAGCAAGATCGCCCACGTCCACGCGTATGCCCTGAGCTGGGTCGTCGAGGAGTCGGGGCCGGGGGAGAGGAAGCGGCGGAGGGCGCTGCGCCGCGGCGCCCCCGGCGGCTGGCTGCTGCTGGTCATGCGGGACATGATGCCCCGCCGGGGCGTGTGCGTCGGTGCGCGGGGTCCGGGGTGGGTCGGCTTTACGGTCCCAGGCGGGTGCTCTTGTGGGGCCGCGCACGGGTGGCGGCCGTGGGGTGCCGCGGCTTGGTGTATCCGCCCGGGTCCTCGCCGGGTGGCCGCCACCAGGTGCGGCCTTGGCGCCGGCTCGCGTATCGGCGGTGCACGGGCCTGGGCATCGTGGCGGGGGGCACCTAAGATGACGGCCCGTCAGATCGCAGTCGCGGCAGGGAGGAGCGGCCGATGGACGCCGCGTTCACCGACGAGCAGGCCGAAATCCGGCGCACATTGCGGGACCTGCTGCACAAACGCTGTGGTCCCGACGATGCGCGGGCCGCCGTCGCCACGGCGGCGGGGCACGACGAGGCGCTGTGGCGCCATCTCGCGCAGACGCTCGGCCTGCCGGGGCTCGCGCTGCCCGCAGCGGTCGGCGGCGTCGGCTGCGGCCCCACCGAACTGGTCCTCGCCTGCGAGGAGACCGGCCGGGCGCTGCTGCCGTCCCCGCTGCTCGGCACCTCCGTCCTGGCCGCGCCCCTGATCGCGGCCCTCGGCAATCAGGAGCAGCGGGCTCGCCTGCTGCCGCGGATCGCCGACGGCACCCTGACCGCCGCGCTGGTCACCGCTGGCCCGCCGGCCACCGCGCTGGCCCTCACCGGGCCCAATGACGGCGACTGGGCGGGTGGCGGCCGGGCGGGCGGTGTCCAGGCCCGCGCGGCGGCCGACGGGCCGCCAGGACGGCACCTGCTCTACGGGCAGGCGGACCGCGCGCTCGGCGCGCACAGCGCGGACCTGCTGATCGTGGCGGCCCACACCGGCGGATACGCGGCCACCCGTACCCGGCTCTTCCTCGTCGAATCCACCGCACCGGGGCTCGTACGCACCCGCCTGACCGCGCTCGACGAGACCCGGCCCCTGGCCCGCGTCGAGCTGCGCGACACTCCCGCCGAAGCGCTCGGCGACGCCCCCGCCGCCGCCCTGGCCGACGCCGGCCGCCTCGCCGCCGCCGCGCTCGCCGCGGAAGCCGTGGGCGCCGCCGATCACGCGCTCACCTCGACGGTGGAGTACGTGAAGGTCAGGGAGCAGTTCGGGCGCCCGATCGGCTCCTTCCAGGCGGTCAAGCACCGGCTCGCCGACCTGTACGTACAGCTTCAGGCGGCGCGCTCCGCCGCCTATTACGCCGCCTGGGCGGCCGGGGCCTCCTCCGGGGCGGACGACACCGAGGCGAGCGCCGAATTCGAGCTGGCCGCGCCCGTAGCCCTCGCCCAGGCGCTGGAAACGCTGCGCATGGTGGCGGGCGCGGCGATCCAATTGCATGGCGGCCTCGGCTTCACCTGGGAGCACCACGCGCATCTGTACTTCAAGCGGGCCACCGCCGACGAACTGCTCTTCGGACCGGTCGACGCCCTGCGCGCGCACGCCGCGGACCGGGCAGGGCTCTTCGCGCCCTCGGTGGTCAGGAGCGCGGCGTGAGCGGCGCGGCCGACGCCGACGTGAAGGGCGCCGTCAGCGGGCGTGGTGTGGTCAGCAGGACCGGCGTCCTCGGCAGATCCGTGCAGAAGGTGTCGGCCACCCGGGCCTTCGCCAAGATCGCGCCGCATGTGGTGCCGGTCATGGACAGCGCGGTCCACCGGCTGACCGGCGGAAGGTTCCTGGTCAGCGCGAGCCTGCTGCCCGGCGTCGTCCTCACCGCGACCGGCGCCCGCAGCGGACTTCCGCGGCGTACGCCGCTGGCGTGCATGCCGGAGGACGGCGGCACCCTCGTTCTCGTGGGCAGCAACTTCGGCCGTCCGGGGCATCCGGCCTGGTCGGCCAATCTGCTGGCGCATCCCGACGCCGTGGTCAGCGGCCGGGGCCGCGACCTCCAGGTCACCGCGAGCCTGCTGACCGGCGACGACCGCGCCGCCGCGTGGAAGGCGCTGGTCGCCTTCTGGCCGCCCTACGCGGTCTACGCCTCCCGCGTGACGCGCGAGATCCGGGTGTTCCGGCTGACGCCGCGCGAGTGAGGCGGGGGTGAAGGGTCACCCGCACGAAGACGCGGATAGGGGGCGTCACCCACACGAAGACGCGGGCAGAAGTCGCGCGCACGGAGGCGTGCACGCGGGAGCGCGTACACGAAGCCGGCAATCCGTGCCGCCACCCACACGAAGACGCGGGCGCCGCGTACCTCCCCCGAGGACTGTGCGGCGCCCGCGTCAGGGCGTGACTTTCTGGCAGGACGGCGAAACGTCAACGCGCAAAGCGGTGCGTGCCGCGTCCGCTACTTGGCGGGCTTCTTTCCGGTCACACCGAGGTGGACCAGCAGCGCGAGATTCGGCTTCAGCTCGGCCTGCTTGACGCCCCAGCTCGTGAAGCCCTTCTGGTGAGCGGCGACAGCGGCCAGCATGGCGACCAGCGATCCGGCGACGGCCGCCGGGCTGACCTCCTTGTCGACCTTGCCCTTGCTCTGAAGGTCCTTGATGGAGTCGGTCAGGGAATTGGTGACGGCGTTGAGGATCTTCATGCGGATCTTGTAGAACCGCTTGTCCCCTTCCGCTGCTCCGAGGTCGACGACGCGCAAAATGGCGTCGTGCTTCCGCCAGAAGGAGAGGAAACCGTCGACGAGTTCCTCGGCCGCCTGGGCGCCTGATTTGCCGACCCAGGAGCGGCCCGCGACCAATTCGGTCAGGCCCGCCCCCTCCTTGGCCATCTCGTCGGCGAGTTCGAGAACGGCGCCTTCGACGTCGGGGAAGTACTGGTAGAACGTTGCGGGGGAGGTGCCCGCCATCCGGGCGACGTCGATGACCTTGACGTCCCGGTACGGCGACGTGCTGAGCATCTCGCCCAGGCAGTCGAGCAGCTTCTGCCGCGTCGCCTGCCCGCGGCGACCGGCAACACGGCCGTCGACGGTGCGAACTTGTCCTGTCATGCCGTCAGTTTACCGACGGGTGATCAGCGCGCGATTCGGCCGCCTGCAAATGGGGAGGCAGCTCACCGCCACCATGAACATGCAGCTCAGCGCCGGTTACATAGCGTGCTGACGGGGAGGCCAGAAAGAGGACGGGACCGGCGATGTCGGCCGGTTCCGCGAATCTCCCCAGCGGTATGGCGGCGGCCACCGCGCGCTGTACGGCGGGGTCGCCCTCCCCGTAGTGCGCCGCCGAGCGGTCCGTCAGCACCAGGCCCACGACCAGGCAGTTCACCCGGATCGCGGGGCCCCACTCGGCGGCCAGCGAGCGAGTGAGAGAGGCCAGGCCCGCTTTGGCGGCGCCATATGCGGCGGTTCCCGGCGAGGGGCGGCTGCCGCTGACGCTGCCGATGTTGACGATGGAGCCGCCGTCCGGCTGGCGGGCCATCAGGGCGTACGCGGCCTGCGCGCAGTACAGCGGCGCCAGCAGATTCAGCTCGACGACCGCCCGCGAGAAGCGCGGCGAGGCGGTGGCGGCGTCGGCGGCGGGGGAGCCGCCCGCGTTGTTCACCAGCAGGTCGAGTCGCCCGTACGCCTCGGCGACGTGCGCGAAGAGCGCCCGCACCGCCTCGGGGTCGCGGACGTCCGCGGCCCGGAAGGCGACACCGGGCGGCAGGTCCGCGGGCGGTGTGCGCCCGCACACCAGCACCCGGGCGCCGGCCGCCGCCAGCGCCTCGGCGATGCCCCGGCCGATGCCGCGCGTGCCGCCGGTCACGACCGCCACTCGCCCTTCCAGGTCGTCCGTCACGTGGGCTATCGTGCCAGAGGAACTGACGATCCGTCAGATCTGTGCCGGACATCGGTCGGGATCCGGATCCGTACATCCGTAAAAGGCCAACGAGCGGGCGGAGGACGGCGCATGGCGATACAGGTGGCACGCCCCGGGACCGGCGTCGCGGAAGTGGTGATCGACGCGCCGCCGGTCAACGCGATCGACGTGAAGGGCTGGTTCGCACTCGCCGACGCGCTCACCGCGCAGGGCGCGGACCCGGAGGTGCGGGCCGTGGTCCTGCGCGCGGAGGGCCGCGGATTCTGCGCGGGGGTCGACCTCAAGGAGATGCAGAGCACCGCCGGATTCGACGCGCTGCTCGGCGCCAACGCCGGATGCGCCGCCGCCTTCTCCGCCGTCTACGACTGTCCGGTCCCCGTGATCGCCGCCGTGCACGGCTTCTGCCTCGGCGGCGGCGTCGGCCTGGCCGGGAACGCCGATCTGGTCATCGCCTCCCATGACGCGTACTTCGGCCTGCCCGAGGTCGACAGGGGCGCACTCGGCGCCGCCACGCACCTGGCCAGGCTCGTACCGCAGCAGCGCATGCGGCACATGGTCTACACGTCGCAGAACGCCACGGCCGCCGAGCTGCACGGCTACGGCACGGTCCTCGCGCTCACCCCCAGGGATCGTCTGCGCGACGCAGCCGTCGAGATCGCCACCGCGGTCGCCGCCAAGGACCCGCAGGTGGTCAGGGCCGCGAAACAGTCGCTCAACGGCATCGACCCGGTCGACGTCAAGCGCTCCTACCGCTACGAACAGGGCTTCACCTTCGAACTCAACCTGGCGGGCGTCGGCGACCGGCTGCGCGACGCCTTCACCGAGGGAGGCGCCGGATGACGGACAAGCGCATGACCGCCGACGAGGCGATAGCGCACCTCGCCGACGGCATGACCGTCGGCATCGGCGGCTGGGGCTCGCGCCGCAAACCGATGGCCCTGGTGCGCGCGATCCTCCGCTCCCCGCTCACCGACCTCACCCTGGTCTCCTACGGCGGCCCCGACGTCGGCCTGCTGTGCGCGGCGGGCAAGGTCCGCAAGGTCGTCTACGGCTTCGTCACCCTCGATTCCGTCCCCCTGGAGCCGCATTTCCGTGCCGCCCGCGAGAACGGCACCGTCAAGGCGCTCGAAATGGACGAGGGCATGTTCCTGGCGGGGCTGCGCGCCGCAGCCCTCCGGCTGCCCTTCATGCCGGTACGCGCCGGGCTCGGCGCCGACGTGCTGCGGTACGCGCCCGAGCTGCGGGTGCTCCCCGACCCCTACGGCACCGGGGACGAGGTGGTCGCCGTACCGCCGCTGCGGCTGGACGCCGCCCTGGTGCACGCCAACCTCGCCGACCCCGCGGGCAGCGCCGCACTCACCGGGCCCGACCAGTTCTTCGACGACCTGTTCTGCCAGGCCGCGGACGCCGCCTATGTGTCGGCCGAACGCGTCGTGCCCACCGCGGACCTGCGCAAGGAGGCGGGGTGCGTGCACGCCCTCGTCCTGCACCGCTACCTCACCCACGGCGTGATCGAGGCGCCGCGCGGCGCGCACTTCACCGAGTGCCCGCCCGAATACGGCCGCGACGAGCCGTTCCAGCGCGCCTACGCGACCGCCGCGGCCGACCCGGCGGCCTGGGCCGCCTTCGCCGAGCGCTTCCTCAGCCATATGGATGAATCGTCTTATCAACAGGCTGTGGATAACTTCCGCGAGGAGGCGACCCGATGACCGCGCCCCCGAACGGCCCGACCGCGCCCCCGAACGACTCGACCGCCGCGGCGACCGCCCCCGCCACCAGGGCCGAGATCTGCGTCACCGCCTGCGCCGACGCCTGGCGCGGCGACGGCGAGATCCTGGCCAGCCCCATGGGCGTCGTGCCCACCCTCGGCGCCCGCCTCGCCCGCGCCACCTTCGCCCCCGACCTGGTGCTCAGCGACGGGCTGGCCTATCTGCTGGCCGGCGACATCCCCCTCGGGGCGGCACCCGACGCGCTCACCGTCGAGGGCTGGCTGCCCTACCGCGCGGTCCTCGACCTGGCCGCGCGCGGGCGGCGCCACGTCATGATGGGCCCCAGCCAGATCGACGCGTACGGCAACGCCAACATCTCCTGCATCGGCCCCTGGGCCCGCCCCACCCGGCAGCTCCTCGGCGCGCGCGGCGCCCCCGGCAACACCGTCAACCACACCACCAGCTACTGGGTGCCCCGGCACGCTCCGCGCGCCTTCGTCGAGCGCGTCGACGTCGTCTGCGGCATCGGCTACGACCGCGCCGCCGCCGTCGGCCGCGCCGCGCGCTTCCACGGTCTGCGCACGGTCGTCACCAATCTGTGCGTCCTGGACTTCGGCGGACCCGGCCACCACATGCGGCTCGCCTCGCTGCACCCCGGCGTCACCCTGGAGCAGGTCGTAGCGGCGACCCGCTTCCGCCTCACCGTCCCGGCCCGCGTCCCCACCACCCGACAGCCCACCGACGCCGAACTGCGCGTCCTGCGCGACGTCCTCGACCCGCGCTCCGCCCGCGACCGCGAGGTCCCCGCATGACCGCCGGCGGTCCGTTGAGCACCCGCCTCACCGACCTCACCGGCATCCGCCACCCCATCGTGCAGACCGGTATGGGATACGTCGCCCGCCCCCGCCTCGTCGCCGCCGCGGCCAACGCCGGGGCCCTCGGCGTACTGGCCGCCGCCACCTTGTCGTACGACGAACTGACCGCGGCCGTCGCCGAGGTCAAGGCGGCGGCCCCCGGACGGCCCTTCGGGGTCAACCTCAGGGCCGACGCGCCGGACGCGGCACGGCGGATCGCGCTGATGGGCCGCGAGGGCGTACGGGTGGCGTCCTTCGCCCAGGCGCCGACCAGGGAGCTGATCCGCGCCGCGCACGACGAGGGGATGGTCGCGGTGCCGTCGGTCGGGGCGCGGCGGCACGCGGAGAAGGTCGCCGAGTGGGGCGCGGACGCGGTGATCGTGCAGGGCGGCGAGGGCGGCGGGCACACCGGCCGGGTGCCGACCACGCTGCTGCTGCCGCAGGTGGTGGACGCGCTGCGGGGCAGCGGGGTGGCCGTGGTCGGCGCGGGCGGCTTCTTCGACGGGCGCGGCCTCGTCGCGGCCCTCGCCTACGGCGCCGACGGCATCGCGATGGGCACCCGCTTCCTGCTGACCTCCGACGCGCCCGTGCCGCGCGCCGTCCAGGACCGCTACCTGGCCGCCGACGTCACCGGCACCCTCGTCACCACCGAGGTCGACGGGGTGCCGCACCGCGTCCTCGCCACCGACTTCGTCCGCTCGCTGGAACGCGGCGGCCCCCTCGTCCGCTACCCGCGCGCGCTGCGCAACGCCGTCCGCTTCTCCCGGCTGTCCGGGACGCCGCTGCGCGCGATGCTCCGGGAGGGACGGGCGATGCGCGGCGCCCGCGAGCTGAGCTGGCCGCAGGTCCTGATGGCCGCGAACACCCCGGTGCTGCTCCGCGCCGCGATGGTCGAAGGGCGCGCTGACCTGGGCGTCATGGCCTCGGGGCAGGTGGCGGGAGTGATCGCCGACCTGCCCTCGTGCGCGGAGCTGGTGGACCGGATCATGGCCGAAACCGAGGAAGTCCTGGGCCGTCTCAAGAATTGACCATATGTTCGAATTCTCTCTCGTGCGGGCGGGAAGATCACTGGTTACGGTGGCATTCCAGACATTCGCGAGAGGAACCAGCTCATGTCCGCATTCGGTGAAGGCGCTCCCTGTTGGGCCGACGTCTCGCTTCCCGACCTCGCGGCCGGGCGGCGTTTCTACGGCGAGCTGTTCGGCTGGACGTTCGAGGACCAGGGCGAGCAGTTCGGGCACTACACGCTGGCCAAGCTCGACGGGAAGAACGCGGCGGCCCTGATGGGCAAGATGGACGAGTCGATGCCCACGGCCTGGGGCATACACCTGGCCACCGCGGACGCCGCGAAGACCGCGGCCAAGATCACCGAGGCGGGCGGGCACGTCGTCTTCGGCCCCGACGAGATCGGCGACACCGGTGTGCTGGTCGGCGCCGTCGACCCGGGCGGCTCCTTCTTCGGCGCCTTCCAGCTCCGCGGCCACCCCGGCTTCGACGTGGTCAACGTGCCCGGTGCCTACTGCTGGACCGAGAACCACACGCGGGACGCGGCGGCGGTCGACGCCTTCTACGAGACGGTGTTCGGCTACGACGGCGTGCAGGTCGGTGACGGCGTCCACTTCGACTACAAGGTGTGGTCCCGCCCCGGCGACCCCGAGGGCCAGCTCGCCGGCCGGATGAACAGCGCGTCCGGCGGCGGGGACGAGCCGCCCGCCTTCCAGGTCTACTTCGTGGTCGCGGACTGCGACGCCGCCGCCGACACCGTGGGACGGCTCGGCGGACGGGTCGTCATGGGACCGGAGGACTCGCCGTTCGGACGGATGGCCGTCGTCGCCGACGACCAGGGCGCGAGGTTCGCGATCATCGACGTGACGCGGAGGAGCGGTTCGATACCCGGCGCGTGAGCCGGATCAGAGCCGTTCGATGACGGTGACGTTGGCCTGGCCGCCGCCCTCGCACATGGTCTGGAGGCCGTAGCGGCCACCGGTGCGCTCCAGGTGGTGCAGCAGGGTGGTCATGAGCCGGGCGCCGGTCGCGCCCAGCGGGTGGCCGAGGGCGATGGCGCCGCCGCACGGGTTGACCACGTCGGGGTCGGCGCCGGTCTCCTTCAGCCAGGCCAGCACCACGGACGCGAACGCCTCGTTGATCTCCACCGCGTCGAAGTCGCCGATGGACATGCCCGTCCTGGACAGGGCGTGTTCGGTCGCGGGGATCGGCCCGGTCAGCATGCGGATCGGGTCGGAGCCGCGGGCGGACAGATGGTGGATCCGCGCGCGGGGGGTCAGGCCGTGGTCGCGCACCGCCTGTTCGCTCGCGACGAGCAGTGCGGCGGCGCCGTCGGAGATCTGTGAGGACAGGGCCGCGGTGAGCCGGCCGCCGGGCACGATCGACGGCAGGGCGGCCATCCGCTCCGCCGAGGTGTCGCGGCGGGGGCCCTCGTCGGTGGCGAGTTCGGGGAGGGCGGCCGTTTCGCGGGCGAACCAGCCGCTGTCGAGCGCGTGCAGGGCGCGACGGTGGCTCTCCAGGGCGAAGCGCTCCATGTCCTCGCGGCTGATGTCCCAGTCGCGGGCGATGAGTTCGGCCCCGCCGAACTGGCTGACGGGCTGGTCGCCGTAGCGGGCGCGCCAGCCGGTGGACCCGGAGAACGGATCGGTGAAGCCGTACTCGCGGCCCACCACCATGGCCGCGCCGATCGGTATCCGGGACATGCTCTGGACGCCGCCCGCCACGACCAGGTCGCTGGTGCCGGACAGCACGGCCTGCGCCGCGAAGTGCACGGCCTGCTGGGAGGAGCCGCACTGCCGGTCGACGGTCACGCCCGGTACGTGCTCGGGCAGTCCGGCCGCCAGCCAGCAGGTGCGGGCGATGTCACCGGCCTGGCCGCCGATGGCGTCCACGCAGCCGAAGACGACGTCCTCGACGGCGCCGGGGTCGAAGCCGCCGCGTTCGACCAGGGCGGTCAGCACATGGGCGCCGAGGTCGGCGGGGTGGACGGGGGCGAGCGCGCCGTTCTTGCGGCCGACGGGGGTGCGTACCGCTTCGACGATGTAGGCCTCGGGCATCGGGGGGCTCCGTTCTCGCAGGGCTGGGAGGTGACGAGAGGTGACGTGAGGGTGATGAGAGAGGTGAGGCGATGTGAGGTGACGTGCCTTGAGGTGAGGGCGCGGTGGCGTGCGATGAGGTGCGTCCTGGCCGTACCGGGATCTGACGATCCGTCAGATAGTCGGTTATCCTAGCGCGGTGACGGACCTTTCCTTCAGTGCTCAACAGGACGCGTTCCGGCGGGAGATACGGGACTGGCTCGCCCGTCGGGTGCCGCGTGAGCCGCTGCCGTCGATGGACACGGCGGACGGTTTCCGCGCGCACCAGGAGTGGGAGCGGACGCTGTACGAGGCCGGGTGGGCGGTCGTCGGATGGCCGGAGGAGTACGGGGGAAGGGGCCTCGGCCTGGACGAGTGGCTGATCTTCGAGGAGGAGTACTGGCGGGCGGGCGCGCCGGGGCGCGTCGGGCAGAACGGCATCTTCCTGTTCGCGCCCACCGTCTTCGCCTTCGGTACGGAGGAGCAGCGGGCGCGGGTGCTGCCGCCGATGGCCAGCGGGGAGGAGGTGTGGGCGCAGGGCTGGTCGGAGCCGGAGGCGGGTTCCGACCTGGCGAATCTGCGGGCGCGGGCGGTACGGGACGAGGCGCGCGGCGGGTGGCGGCTGAGCGGGCAGAAGACGTGGAGTTCGCGGGCGGCCTACGCGCACCGGCTCTTCGGCCTCTTCCGGAGCGACCCCGACTCGCGGCGGCACCACGGCCTGACGTACTTCATGGTCGACCTGGCGGCGCCGGGGGTGACGGTACGGCCGATCCGGCAGCTCGACGGGGAGGCCGGATTCGCTGAGGTGTTCCTGGACGACGTGTTCGTGGCCGACCGGGACGTCCTGGGGGAGGCGGGGGAGGGGTGGCGGATCGCGATGTCCACCACGGGGAGCGAGCGGGGGCTGAGTCTGCGGAGCCCCGGACGGTTCCTGGCGGCGGCCGACCGGTTGCTCGACCTGTGCCGCCTGCGCCCGGAACAGGCGGCGCCGCACCGGGACGCGGTGGCGGACGTGTGGATGCGGGCGGAGGCGTACCGGCTGTACACCTACCGGACGGTGACGCGGATGCGGGAGGGCAAGGAGAGCGGGCCGGAGTCCTCGCTGAACAAGGTCTTCTGGTCGGAACTGGACCTCGACCTGCACGACATCGCGCTGCGCGTGCTCGGCGCGGAGGCGGAGCGGTGCGGGCCGTGGCTGGACGGCTACCTCTTCGCGCTCGCCGGACCCATCTACGCGGGCACCAACGAGATCCAGCGCAATGTGATCGCCGAGCGGCTGCTCGGCCTCCCCCGGGAGTCCCGCCGATGAGACTTGCGACCACGCCCGACGAACAGCTCTTCGCCCGCACCGCCCGCGAGCTGCTGGCGGCGCGCTGCACACCGGCCGACGTGCGCGCCGGGTTCTCGCGGGACCGCTGGCGGGCGCTCGCCGAGGTCGGGGCGACCGGGCTGCTGGTCCCGGAGGAGTACGGCGGCCTCGGTCTCGGTTCCGGTCCCGGTGCCGACGACTACGGTCCCGGCGGGCACGGTCCCGACAGCTACGGTCCCGGCGGCCACGGTTCCGGCAGGCAGCACCTCGGAGGGCGGCGCCTCGACGAGCCGCCCCTGGGCGCGCAGGCGCTCGTCGCGCTCACCGAGGAGGCGGGCCGTGCCTGCCTGCCCGAGCCCTTGCTGGAGGCGGCGGTCGCGGCGGAACTGCTCGGGGGGCTGTCGGAAGGGGCGGATCTGCTGCGCGGGCTGGCGGAGGGCGCGGTGACCGTTGCCGTGTCCCTTCCCGCCCAGGACCCGGCACCGGGACCCGTACCCACGTCCGCATCCGTACCCGCATCCGTACGCACGTCCGTATCCGTATCCGTATCCGAACCGGCAGGTCAGCCCGTTGTCGCGCATGCCGCCCACGCTGATCACGTGCTGGTGGTCACGGAAGACGGTGAGCTGCGGGAGGCGGGGGCCGGGCCGCGTACGCCCGTTGCCGGGGTCGACCCGAATCGGGGGCTGGCGCGTGTGGCGGACGGAGGCGGGCGGGTGCTCGCGCGGGAGTGGGGGGAGGCGGCCGGGATGGCGGCGCGGCTCGGGGCGATCGGGGCGGCGGCCGACCTGGTGGGCGCGGCGGCGGCGATGCTGGAGCGGACGGTGGAGTACGCCAAGGGCCGCGTGCAGTTCGGGTCGCCGATCGGCGAGCGGCAGGCGGTGAAGCACCGGCTGGCGGACGTCCTGCTGGCCGTGGAATTCGCGCGGCCGGTGGTGGCGCGGGCGGCGTACGCGTACGACCACGGGCTGCCCAGTGCGGCGCGGGACGCGGCCATGGCGAAGGTCTTCGCGAACGAGGCGGCGGGGAAAGCGGCGCGCGGGTGCCTCCAGGTGCACGGTGCGATCGGTTATACCGACGAGTACGACCTCTCGCTCTGGCTGCGCCGGGTGTGGGCGCTCTCCGCCGCGTGGGGCGATTCCACCCGGCATCGCGCCGCCGTGGCGGCCGACCTCTTCGCGCCGGGCGGCCCGTCCCGGTCCTGCCCGCCGCGCTGAACCCGCCGCCCCAGGACCAAGCCGCGACCGACCCGGGACCGTCCTGGCACCAAGCCGCGACCGCCCCGCGCGGCCCCCGTCCACGGGCGCCTGCCCCGACTCGGCCGCCCCGTAAGGCACTTGGACGCCGCCGGTGCGCCACGTGCGTCCCATGCCTCCCTCCCGGACGCCTCGTTCGGCGCGCCGCGCGCCGGAGACGGTGCGAATGGCGGATGATAACGAGTTCGCTCTCCGGGCGTGTCGCGGCGGCCCCGGGTTCGCAACCGGCGCCCATCCCAGGAAGAATCAGGCCCGTACCCTGGCGCTTGGGCCGGTCGAACGGGGTACGGAGCGCGCAGAGCGGGCAAAGCAGTACAGGCGGGCGCAAGCGCTCGATCACGACAGCACGGCACGAGCACGGCGACAACGGAACGACGGTACGGCGCGCAGCACGGGGTAAGGCCGCGACAGCGCGGGCAACGCGGGCACGGGGAGGTGGCAGGGCAGTGGTGGAGCAGCTTACGCAGCACGACCCGAGACGGATCGGCCCTTTCGAGGTGCTGGCGCGGCTCGGCGCCGGCGGCATGGGGCTGGTCTATCTCGCCCGCTCGGCTTCCGGCCGCCGCGTGGCGATCAAAACCGTGCGCGCCGAACTGGCCGAGGACCAGCTCTTCCGGGTCCGCTTCACGCGTGAGGTGGAGGCCGCCCGCGCGGTCTCCGGCTTCTACACCGCGGCCGTCGTCGACGCCGACCCCCGCGCCGCCGTCCCGTGGCTCGCCACCGCCTACGTCCCGGCCCCGTCGCTGGAGGAGATCGTCAACGAGGCGGGCCCGATGCCCGCGCAGGCCGTACGGTGGCTGGCCGCCGGAATCGCGGAGGCGTTGCAGTCGATCCACGCCGCCGGTCTCGTGCACCGCGACATGAAGCCGTCGAACGTACTCGTCGTGGAGGACGGGCCGCGCGTCATCGACTTCGGCATCGCGTCCGGCGTCTCCAACACCCGCCTGACCATGACGAACGTGGCCGTCGGCACGCCCGCCTACATGTCGCCCGAGCAGGCCCGCGACTCCCGCAGCGTGCGCGGCGCGAGCGACATCTTCTCGCTCGGCTCCACCCTGGTGTTCGCCGCGACCGGCCACGCGCCCTTCCACGGCGCCAACCCCGTCGAGACCGTCTTCATGCTGCTGCGCGAGGGCCCCAATCTCCACGGCCTGCCGCCCGAGCTGCGCCCGCTCATCGAGTCCTGCATGCGGATGGAGGCGGACCGGCGGCCCACCCCCGCCGACCTCCAGGCGCAGCTCGCACCGCACCTGTACTCCACCGGCGGCGACGACACGGGTACGGCGTCGGCCTGGCTGCCGCCCGGCGCGGTCGCGTTGATAGAGCAGCGCCGCAGCGGACGGCCCGCCGTCGCCGCGGGCGGCAGCCGGGGCGCGCACGCCGCGGGCCCGCAACTGCCCGGCAACGCGCCGCCGCTCCCGCCGAACTCCCCGCCCCGGCCGCAGCAGCCGCCGAACAACGCACCGGCGCACGCGGGCGCGCCCGACGGCCGCGGCAACCACCGCGCGCCCGTACCCGTATCCGGCCCCGCGGCCGGACCCGCGGCGGGCCCCGGCTCCGGTCCCACATCCGGTCCCGCCTCCGCCGTTCCCGTACAGCTCGCCGGTTCCGCGCCGATCGGTCCCGGGATGCGGGTCGCGGACGCCGCGGACCACAAGGCGGGGGCCGCGCCCGGTACGGACTGGGTACGCCGCCGCGCGGGCGCGCACCGCGCGAACGCCAACGCGGGCGCCAACGCCGGTGCCGTGGCGAACGGCGGCGCGGCCCAGGCCCCCGCCGCCCTCCCGGCGCAGCAGGGCCAGCAAGCGCAGCAGGCTCCGCAGTCACAGCAGCAGTCACAACAGCAGCAGCAATCACAGCCGCAGTCGCAGCAGGCCCAGCACGGCGCCCAGTCGGGCCTCCAGTCCCAGGCCGCCGCTCCCGGCGAGTGGCGGCCGTGGCGTTTCCGCATGTCGAACGATGTGTGGGGCACCCCCGTCGTCTCCGGCGGACTCCTCTACGTCACCTCCTTCGAAGTGCACGCGCTCGATGTGGCCAGCGGGCGCCGCCAGTTCAAGACCCGCGACGTCGCCTGGACGATGGCCGTCGACGGCGGCCGTATCCACGCCTCCGACGGCCCCAGCCTCTTCGCGCTCGACGCGGTCGACGGCGGCGAGCGCTGGCGTACGGCGATCGACGGCTGGGTGTACGCGCTGCGCGCCGACTCCGGCACGGTCGTGACCGCCACCCGCGGCGGCGGCATCCAGGCATGGGACGCGGCGCGCGGCGGACTGCGCTGGGAGCGGTCGGGCGCCCAGACCGAATTCGAGTCCCCGGACTCCGGGCCCACCGTCCTCGGCCGCGCCGTCTACTACCAGGGCGGCGGCCACCTGCACGCCGTCGACTCCCTCACCGGCGCCGAGATGTGGTCGTACCCGGTCGGCGAACCCGGCGTCGCGGGCTCCGTGCCCACCCGGCCGGTCGTCGCGGACGGCATCGTGCACCTCACCGCCGGGACGCGGGTCGTCGCGCTCGACGCCCGCAGTGGCGCCGAGCGCTGGCATTTCGACGCCCCCGCCGTCATGTTCTCGCCGCCCGCGCACGTGCCGGGGCCCGGCGTCTCGGGCGGCGGCGTGTACGTCGCCGACCACCTCGGCACCGTCTACGCCCTCGATCCCGCCGACGGGCACGCGCGCTGGCGCGTCGCCACCGAGCCGCGGCAGTCGCTGGAACCCGTCATCGTCGCCAATGGTGCGCTGCACCTCGGCGCGGGGAGCGCGCTCTACACGCTGGACGCCGTCAGTGGCGCGCCGCGGTGGCGCTTCGCGGCGCAGAACGAGATCGTCGGCTCGCCCGCCGTGGCGGCCGGGCGGGTGCACTTCGGGTCCAAGGACCACTGTCTGTACACGGTCGACGCGGCCGGGGGGCAGTTGCGGTGGCGGCTCGAGACCGGCGGGGAGATCACCGGGTCGCCGGTGACGTCGGAGGGGGTGGTGTACGCGTGCTCGAAGGACCGGTGCGTGTACGCGCTCGACGCGACGAAGGGGACCGGGGCGACTTCGCGTCGGGCGTGAGCCCGTGGGCCCTCAAACGCCGGGCGGGCTGATGCCCTCAGGCGCCGGGCGGGCTGGTAGGCGGGGGTTGCGCGCCGCTGGGCAGGTCGTCGGTGCCGGGCCGGGGCACCTCCTCGAACTGCGTCTGCCTGGTCGTGTCGTAGGCGTCGTCCACTTGTCGACGCAGTTCTGCGGGGGCACCCCGCCCCGTCTCCTCCTCCTCGTAGCGGGGTTCGTCGTACCGGCCGTACGTCGGCTCGTCGTACCGGGGCTCCTCGAAAACCGGCGTGGCGCGGCGCGGCCGGTGGCGGCCGGGGAGGACGGCGGCGGCGAGGAGGAGCAGGAGGCCGGAGGCGAAGGCGGTGGCGACGCCGTAGTCGAGGCCGTTGCCGCCGGCGGTGAGGGAGCCGGAGGCTTGGCCCTGGCGGACCATCCAGAGGATGGTGATGCCGAGGACGAGGAGGGCGGCGAGGGCGAGGGTGAGGCGGGAGCGGAGGAGGACGCCCAGGAGGGTGAGGAGGGCGGCGAAGGCCATGGGGAGGAAGAGGGAGCCGAGGAGGGCCGCCTTGTCAGGCGTCACGCCGACCCCGGTGAAGAGGTCGTCGACCCGGATGCCGGAGCCGTGGCGGCCGCCGTACCAGGCACGGAAGGGGCTCCAGACGGCGCCCGCCGCTCCGATGAGGGCGAGAAGCGACCCGACGACGGTGCGGAACATCTCGTGGTCGCCTCGCTTCGCTCGCTCAGCCCCCTCGGGGCCGACGCTACGCCGCGACCGTCGCACCCGCCACGTGAGCCGCGCTCACCTCAACCGGAAGGCGGCGGGCCCCCGGGCGCGCCCGGTGAACAGCTCCGCCTGCCGCTCCGGCGGCAGATTGCCGAGGGCGATGAGGTGCGGCGCGAGCGCGGTGGCGTGCGCGCGGGCCGCCTCCCGGGCCGACCACACGGCGCGCACGGTGCCCTGGACGGCCTCGGTCGGGTAGGAGGAGAGGACGGCGGCGGCGCGCAGGGCGGTGGCGAGGAGGTCGGGGCCGGGCACGACCTCGGAGACGAGACCGGTCTCGTAGGCCCGTCGCGCGCTCACCCGTTCGGCGGTGCCCATGAGGGACATGCGCATGGCCTCGCCGTAGGGCATGCGCTGCGCCATGAGGACGGACTCGTAGGCGCTGACCATGCCGTAGGCGGTGTGCGGGTCGAAGAAGGTGGCGTCTTCGGCGGCGATGAGGAATTCGGCCTCGCCCAGGAGGTAGAAGGCGCCGCCGCAGGCCATGCCGTTGACGGCGGCGACGACCGGCTTCCACAGGTCGTTGGCCTTGGGGCCCGCGGTGAGCAGGGGGTCGTCGACGCAGTACGGGGACGACGGCTGCGGTACGTCGAGGCCGCGGTCGACGCCGGTGCAGAACGCCCGGTCGCCCGCGCCGGTGAGGACCACCGCCCGTACCGCGTCGTTGAAGCGCAGGTCGCGCCACACCTCGCGCAGCCCGTCCACGGTCGCGCCGTCCAGGGCGTTGTGCCGCTCGGGCCGGTCGAGGGTGACGAGCGCGACCCCGTCACCGGCCTCCGTGCGCCGGACGCTCATGGCCGCTCCAGCAGCCAGCGCGGTACGACGACGCCGTCCGTGGCGGCCGGGTCGGGGAAGGCCACCTTCACGGCGGCGCCGATCCGCAGCCGCGCCGGGTCCACGGAGTCGAGGCGCGCGTCGGCGCGGGCGACGAGGTTGCCGACCAGCCGGATCCGGCCGCCCTCGGGGGTGGCCTCCTCGGCCAGTTCCACCACGATCACGTTGTACGGGGCCTGCTCGGCGTAATCGGGCAGCAGCGGGGGGTGGGCGACGACGTACGACCAGATCCGGCCGCGTCCGCTCATCCGCTCCCAGCGGGACCCGAAGGACCGGCAGTACGGGCAGCAGGGGCGCGGCGGGAAGCGCCGCCGTCCGCAGTCGGCGCACGCCTGGACGCGCAACTCGCCCTGGCGCGCGTACTCCCAGAAGGGCGCGCCGTCCTCGTCGATGACCGGCAGCAGCATCGCGGCTGTCAACTCCTCAGCAGCAGAGCGGATGTGGGGACGCACTCGCCCGCCGTGACCAGGCAGGTGGCGGCGTCGGGGACTTGGGCGGTGGAGGTGCCGCGCAGTTGCCTGACGCCTTCGGTGATGAGGTTGAAGCCGTGGACGTACGCCTCGGACAGGCCGCCGCCACCGGTGTTGATCGGCAGCCGTCCACCGGTCTCCAGGGCGCCGCCCTCGGTGAAGGCGGCGCCCTCGCCGCGTCCGCAGAAGCCGTAGCCCTCGAGGGAGAGCGGGATCAGCGGGGTGAAGGCGTCGTATATCTGGGCGACATCGACGTCCTGCGGGCCGAAGTCGGCCTGTTTCCACAGGTGTCGGGCGGCGGTCCAGGACGGTCCGGTGAGCGGGTCGTCGGTCCAGTAGTTGACCATGCCGTGGTGCTGGGCGGGCAGGCCCTGCGCGGCGGAGTGCACGTAGACGGGCTTGCGGCGGCAGTCGCGGGCGCGTTCGGCGGAGACCACGACGCAGGCCAGGGCCCCGTCGGTCTCCATGCAGTTGTCGAACAGGCAGAGCGGTTCGCTGATCCAGCGCGCGGTCATGTACATCTCGCGGGTCAGCGGGCGCTCGTACATCAGGGCGGCCGGATTCTGGTTGGCGCGGTTGCGGCAGGCGAGCGCCACATTGAACAAGTGGTCGCGGGTGGCGCCGTATTCGTGCATGTAGCGGCGGGCGAGCATGCCGATCTCGTCGGCCGGGCGGAGCAGACCGTACGGCCGGGACCACTGCGCCGGGGTGGGGAGCTGGACGGTGGTGCTGCTCCACGGGCGCGGCCCCGAGCCGCGTTTGCGCGACCGCCAGGCGACGCCGACCGACGCCTGACCGGTGGCGACGGCCGCCGCGAGGTGCGCGACGGTCGCGCACGAACCGCCGCCGCCGTAACCGGACTTGGCGAAGAAGGTCACATCACCCGCGCCGATCGCCTTGGCCAGCTCGACCTCGTCGGTGTCCTCCATCGTGTACGAGGCGAAGCCGTCGACCTCGCCGGGGTCGATGCCCGCGTCGTCGAGCGCGGCGAGCACCGCCCGGCACGCGAGCGTCTTCTCCGACTCCGGGAGCGACTTGGCGAACGGTGTCTGGCCTATCCCGACGATGGCCGTCGCGTCTTTCAGGGCAGCGCCGCCCATGGGCACACACCTCCGCGGGTCCCCGGATGCACTGACGAACTGCTGACAGGTCGTCAGGCTACCGTTAATCTGACGGGTAGTCAGCTACGGGAGAGGACGTCATGGATGTGGACCTGCGGGACGACGATCCGCGCGACACCTCGTACGGCGACACCTCGTACGGCGACACCTCGTACGGCGACACCTCATCCGAGGGCGGTGCCTCCAACGACGGCTCATCCACGGCCGGTTCACCCGCCGACGACCCCCGCGCCGACCTCCGCTGGGGCACCCTGCCCCGCCTGGTGCGCGCCGCCGCCCGCGCCCACGGCGAGCACGAGGCCGTCGTGGACGGCCGCACCCGCGTCAGCTACGCCGAACTCGGCGCCCGCGTCGAAAGTGCCGCCGCCGCGGCCGTCGCCTCGGGACTGCGCCCCGGCGACCGGGTCGCGATCTGGGCGCCCAACTCGCTGAACTGGATCGTCGCCGCGCTCGGCGCGGTCAGCGCGGGCGGCGTCCTCGTCCCGCTCAACACCCGCTTCAAAGGCGCCGAAGCGGCCTGGATACTCCAACGCACCCGCGCCAGGCTGCTGTTCGTCACCGGCACCTTCCTCGGTACGTCGTACGTGGCCGCGCTGCGCCGCGCCGCGGGAGAGGGCGACGGCGAGGGACCGCTGCCCGGCCTGCCGCACCTGCGTGACGTCGTCGTCCTCGGCGACGACGCGCCGCCCCCCGGATTCCTGTCCTGGCACGGCTACGTGGCGGCCGGCGCCGACGTACCCGCCGCGACCGTACGCGCCCGCGCCGACGCCGTGGCGCCCGGCGACCCTTCCGACATCATCTTCACCTCGGGCACGACCGGACACCCCAAGGGCGCCGTCATCACGCACGCCCAGACGCTGCGCGTGTACGGCGTCTGGAGCGCGCTGGCCGGACTGACCGCGGGGGACCGCTACTTGGTGGTCAACCCCTTCTTCCACACCTTCGGCTACAAGGCGGGCGTCATCGCCTGCCTGATGCGCGGCGCCGTGATCGTGCCGCAGCCCGTCTTCGACGTGGACACCGTCCTCGCCAACATCGCCGCCGAGCGGATCTCCGTACTGCCGGGCCCGCCCACCCTGCACCAGTCGCTGCTCGACCATCCGGCGCGCGCCGCCCACGACCTGTCCGCGCTGCGGCTCGTCGTCACCGGGGCCGCCGTCATCCCGCTGGAACTCGTCGAACGGCTGCGCGCCGAACTGCGGATCGCCACCGTTCTGACCGCGTACGGCCTCACCGAGGCGTCCGGCACCGTCACCATGTGCCGCAGGGGCGACCCGGCCGCGACCGTCGCCGTCACCTCGGGGCGCGCCATCCCCGACACGGAGGTACGGGTCGACGCCGCGCCCGGCGCGCCCGGTGAAGTCCTGGTCCGCGGCTACCACGTCATGTCCTGCTACTTCGAGGACCCCGAGGGCACCGCCCGCGCCGTCGACCCCGACGGCTGGCTGCACACCGGCGACATCGGCGTCCTGGACCCCGAGGGGAATCTGCGGATCACCGACCGCCTCAAGGACATGTACATCGTCGGCGGCTTCAACGCCTACCCGGCGGAGATCGAGCAACTGCTGCTGCGCCACCCCGACATCCGCGACGCCGCCGTCATCGGTGTCCCCGACCCCCGCCTCGGCGAGGTCGGCCGCGCCTACGTCGTCCGCCGCCCCGGCTCCACCCTCACCGCCGACGACCTCATCGCCTGGTCGCGCCGCGAAATGGCCAACTACAAGGTCCCGCGCGGCGTCCGCTTCGTCCCCGAACTCCCGCGCAACGCGGGCGGGAAGGTCAAGAAGAACGAGCTGCGTACGGCCGCGGACCGACCTGCGCGCGGCCCGGCCCCTGACGAGGCTTGATTTGCGAGCGGCCCCGGCCCGCGGAAGCGGACTGATCCCGCGCCCGGCGCCGGACCCGGACGCGGACTGACCGCGGCGCCCCCTCCGCGCCGCGGTCAGTCTTTGGTGCGCCCCCGGGTGCGTGCTGTGGAACCCCCCGCAGTCACCCGGCCCCCCCTTGGGCGGCTTTCACCGGTCCCCCTCGGCCCCCACCGAGGTTCCCCGGTCCCCCGATCCCCCGTGTTCCCCTGTTGCCCCGTGCTGTTTTCCCCTGATCAACCCCGTGGGTCCCCCTGCGGTCCCCTTGGGGTCCTCCGCTGCCCCGCCCTCCCCAGAGCGGGGTACGGAAGCTACTTGGTGGTGCCGTCCGTGTGGAAGTTGTCCGGCTTGACGACGGGCTTCTTCGGCGTGAGGAGCCCGTCCGGAGCCGTCTGCTCGGTGCCGTCGGTGTGGAAGTTGTCCGGGTCGACCGGCGGGTCCGTCTTCGGAAGCTTCGGAACTTCGGTGCTCATGGTGCTCTCCCTGTGTGCTTGGGGACGTGCTGTCGTGAAAGCCCGCCCGGTGGCGACCCCCGTACACCACCGAGCGGGCAGCTCGTGCAGTGATGGAATCGTGGCATCCACCGATAATCAACTGATAAACGGGCGCGTTGAGCGAATCGACCTGGGCTTATACCGCGACAGAGGGGGATGATTCGTCCCCCAACAGGCGCCGTACATCGGCCGCTTCGGGCGAACCGAGCGCGGTGAAGACGGCCAGGGCGTCGTGCCAGCAGGCGTGGGCACGGACCGGCTGGCCCATGCCGTCGAGCGCGCTGCCGAGTACGGTCAGGGCGTTGGCGGTGCGCCACTCGCCGCCGACCTCGCGGAGGATGACGAGCGACTGCTCGGTGTGGGCGGCGGCCTGCCGCCAACTGCCGCCCGCGAGGTGAACCTTGGAGAGCCGGAAGAGCGTCATGCCCTCCCAGAACTGCTGCCGCGCCTCCCGGAAGATGCCCAGTGCCTCGGTGAGGCAGCTCAACGCGTCGTCGAGGCGGCCCTCCGCGGTGAGCGCGATGCCCATCGCGTACAGGCCGTTGCCGAGCCGGAAGCCGGCGCCCAACTCGCGGTAGATCGCGACGACCCGTTCGGTCGCCGCCACCGCGGCGGCGATGTCGCCCAGTTCGATCTGCGCGCGGGAGAGATTGCTGAGCGCCGCCGCCTCGCCGTGCTTGTTGCCGTCGGCGCGGAAAGCCTCAAGGGCGGTGGTGTGGTACTCCGCGCACGCCTCGAAGCGCTGGCCCTGATGGGCGATGCTGCCGCGCAGATTGGGCGCGTAGCTCGACGTCATCGGGTCCTCGGCGGCCAGGCCGAGCACCAGGGCGCGCTTGGCCTCGGTCTCGGCCTCCTCGAACCGGCCCGACATCCGCAGGAGTTGGCCGAGCCAGATCCGCCCGCGCCCCTCCACCAGCGTGTCCCCGCAGTCGTGCGCCGTCGTCACCAGTGTCCGCGTCGCCTGCTCGTATTGCCGCGCGTAGACACCGGACTCCATCAGGTCCTGGGCGACCAGCAGCAGGTCGACGGCGCGGCGCATCGGGCCCTCGCAGCCGCCGTCCGCGGCCTGCTGGACGGCCGCCAGCAGATTCTGCGCCTCGGAGAAGAGCCATTCCAGGGCCTCGTCCGGGGCGCCGAAGGTCAGGCCGGAGTGCGCGGTGAGGGCGAGGTGGTCCAGGACGCGGTCGCCGGGGTTCTCCAACTCGTAGGCGCAGGAGGCCGAGGCGAGGTAGAAGTCCAGCACCCGCGACAGCGCCGCGCAGCGCTCCCGCGGTGTCTCGTCGCGCTCGGCGCACTCGCGGGCGTACAGGCGCAGCAGGTCGTGGAAGCGGTAACGGGCGGGCGCGGC
This sequence comes from Streptomyces sp. NPDC008317, assembly GCF_042955955.1. Classification (NCBI taxonomy): domain Bacteria; kingdom Bacillati; phylum Actinomycetota; class Actinomycetes; order Kitasatosporales; family Streptomycetaceae; genus Streptomyces; species Streptomyces sp. NPDC008317. Next base: position 285,444 of record NZ_JBIBFQ010000006.1, on the reverse strand, counting down.
GGACTCGATGAGGCTGATGTCGACCAGCGCCTCCAGCAGCTCCTCGGCCTCGTACGGGTCCAGGTCGAGGGTGGCCGCCGCCGCGTGCAGCGAGATGTCCGGGCCGTCGGCGAGCGAGAGCAGCCGGAAGGCGCGGGCCTGCGGCGCCGACAGGTGGCCGTAGCCGAGGGTGAAGGTGGCCTTCACCGCGAGGTCCCCGGCCCGCAGTTCGTCCAGCCTGCGCCGCTGGTCGGCCAGTTTGTGGGCGAGTACGGAGACGGTCCAGGTGCGGCGGGCGGCCAGCCGGGACGCGGCGATCCGGATGGCCAGCGGCAGGAAGCCGCAGGCCGCCACGACGTCGAGGGCGGCCTGGCGTTCGCTGGTGACGCGCTCCTCGCCGACGATCCGGGTGAAGAGCTGGAGCGCCTCCTCCGGCGACATCACGTCGAGGTCGACCAGATGCGCGCCCGCCAGGTCGACCATCCGCACCCGGCTGGTGACCAGGGCGGCGCAGCCGGGGGTGCCCGGCAGCAACTGGCGGATCTGCGCGGCGTCGTAGGCGTTGTCGAGCAGCGCGAGCACGCGGCGGCCGTCGAGGGTGGAGCGGTAGAGCGCGGCGCGGTCGGCCAGCGACTCGGGGATCGCGGAGTCCGGGGTGCCGAGCGCGCGCAGGAACGAGCCGAGTACGGCCTCGGGTTCGGCCGGGCGCGGGTCGGTGCCCTGGAGGTCGACGTACAACTGCCCGTCGGGGAAGGAGTCGCGGGCCGCGTGGGCGACATGGACGGCGAGCGTGGTCTTGCCGACGCCGCCGATGCCCGCGACGGCGGAGACCGCCATCACCCCGCTGCCCTGCGACGCCTGGGCCAGTTGCTCGCTCAGTTCCCTGACCACATTGCGGCGGCCGGTGAAGTCTGCGACGGTCGCGGGCAGTTGCGCGGGCCGTACGATCTCGGCCGGTCCGGCGGCGGAACCGGCCGGGGCGGCGAGCGAGGGGTCGGCCTCCAGGATCTTCTGGTGCAGGTCCTTCAGTTCGGCCGACGGGTCGATGCCCAGCTCTTCGGCGAGCAGACGGCGGGTGTCGGCGTAGACGCCGAGCGCCTCGGCCTGCCGGCCGCTGCGGTAGAGGGCCAGCATCAGCAGGGCGCGCAGCCGCTCGCGCAGCGGGTGTTCGGCCGAGACCGCGGTGAGTTCGGAGACGGCCTCGGCGTGCGCGCCCAGCTCCAGGTCCAGTTCGAGACGGGTCTCGATCAGGCCGAGGTGCCATTCGGCGAGCCGGTTGCGCTGCGTCTCGGCGTGCGGCCCCGGAAGGCCGGCCAGCGGCTCGCCGTGCCACATCTCCAGCGCGGTGCCCAGCAGTTCGCGGGCGCGGACCGGGTCGACGGCGCGCTGCTTGTCGGCCTCGGCGGCCAGCCGCTCCACGACGGCGCAGTCCAGCGCGTCGTCGGCGACCCGCAGCGAGTAGCCGCCGGAGTCGGTGACCAGGGCCTCGGGGCCGAGCGCCTTGCGCAGCCGGAAGGCGTACGAACGCAGCGCGGCGAGCGCGGTGTTGGGCGGTGACTCTCCCCAGACGGCGTCGAGCAGTTCCGACGCGGTCGCCGTGCGCCCGCCGCGCAGCAGCAGCGCGGCCAGCAAGGCGCGCTGCTGTGGTGCGCCGGTGACGATCGGCTCGTCGTCTCGCCAGGCGCGCACCGGACCGAGGACCGCGAACCGCAGGCTGTTGCCCGGTTCCGTCCTGCTTTCCATCTCTGCCCCCTGAACGTGGACCTGCTCATTGTGTACCCGCGCCTGGAGCGGCGCACTGCTTGTGCCAGCCTCCGGCGGTGGTCGGCCGCCGGGCGCTGATTGGTGCGTGACCCGATTATTCGCGAAGCCGGGCGCCCCCGCGGCCCGTCGCCCGCACGTATATCAATCGTTCATCGCCGGACGGAACAGTTGTCCGCATGGCGCACGGGACCGAGGGTTCGGCACCGTCCGTGCCAGTTTGCCGTGTCGGGCCGCCGGGGTCACCCCGTGCAAGGACCCGAACCGGACTTGCAGCAAAAGTTGGGCTGGAATTTGAGGTTCCGTCTGTGCGTGCGCGGAGGTTGTGCTGTGTGGGACTGGTCCATGCCGGTGTGTGTCCTGCGAAAGAACAGGTAGCGGGCGTTTCATGTGTGCTGAGTGCACGAGTCATGCGGCAGGTGCCGGTGAGCCGGACGGGTCGATCGGGTCACTGCCTGTCAGGCCGGGGCAACTACCGTCGGCCGCCGGTTCCGAGCTGTTCCGGGCTCCGGTACGCGAGGTGCGCCCGGTGCGCCCGGCCGGATCCGTACGACGGATGCCGGCCCCGGCCGCGGGGCCCGCGATGAGCGGCGAGGGCCGCGAGCGGCCCGGCGGCGGGGGCGGCGGCAACGGCGGCACGCGGCGGCTCGGGGACGCCGGACGGCTGCCCGGCGAGTTGCTGCGCCGCCGCGCCGAGCGCGCCCCGCAGGCCGTGCCCGCGCTGCCGTATCCGCGGACGACCGTCAGCGGCACCGCGGGGTGCAGCTTCGCCGAACTCGACCGGCGGGCCCGCGCGGTGGCCGCCCGGCTCGGCAGCCTGCTGGCTCCCGGCGCGCGCGTGCTGCTCGCCTATCCGCAGGGCCCGGACCTCGCGGGCGCCTTCTTCGGCTGCCTGTACGCGGGGATGGCCGCGGTGCCGCTGGTGCTGCCGGGACCGGGCGCCAACGACGCGGTCTCCCGCGCGGTCCGCCGCTGCGACCCCGACCTGGTGCTGACCGGCTCCGACGGCTGGTCCGCGCTGGCCGTCGACCGCACCCGTACCCAGGTGATGGAGGCGGACGGCGTCCGCGTCGCGGGCGAGCCCGTGTGGCGGCTGGCGCAGAACTGGCGGCCGGTCGGCGTCCTGCGCAGCGCGCCCGCGTACCACCGCTACTACGACGACGGCGTGGTCGGCGGGCGGCTGGAGCCCGCGATGGCGCACGCCGATCTCACCGAGGTGATGGGGGAGTTGGCGCAGGCGGTACGGCTGGGCACCGACGAGGAGAACGTCGGCTGGATCGCGGCCGTGCACGGCGTGGAGGACGCGGTGTGGCGGATTCTGCTGCCGGTGCGGGTGACCGACTGACGTCCGCCGCAGCCGGGGAGCCCCGGAGGCCCGTAGTGCCAACGATGTGACGACACGTTAGCTGACGGATCGTCAGATCGGCGCTACCGTTGTGCCCATGGAGACCTTCCCGAAGATCATCTCGGTGGACGACCACACCGTGGAGCCCGGCAACGTCTGGCGGGACCGGCTCCCGTCGAAACACCACGACACCGCGCCGCGCATCGTGCGCGCGCCCCTGAAGGAAATGACCTTCCTCGGCGGCCGGTTCGCGCCCACGATGGGCGAGCCGGGGGACGAGGGACCGCTCGCCGACTGGTGGCTCTACGAGGGCCTGCGCCGCCCGCTGACCCGGCTCGACACCGCCGTCGGCTACTCGCGCGACGAGATCAGGCTCGAAGCGATCACGTACGAGCAGATGCGGCCCGGCTCGTACTCGGTGCCCGAGCGGCTGGCCGACATGGACGTCAACCATGTGCAGTCCGCGCTCTGCTTCCCCACCTTCCCGCGCTTTTGCGGGCAGACCTTCACCGAGGCCGAGGACCACGACCTCGGGCTGCTGTGCGTGCGCGCGTACAACGACTGGATGGTCGAGGAGTGGTGCGGCCCGCAGGCGGGCGGGCGGCTGATACCGCTGACCCTGATACCGCTGTGGGACGCCGAGTTGGCCGCCGCCGAGGTACGGCGCAACGCGGCGCGCGGCGTACGCGCGGTCTGCTTCTCCGAGATCCCGCCGCACCTCGGACTGCCGTCGGTGCACACCGACTACTGGGACCCCTTCTTCCGCGCCTGCGACGAGACCGGCACCGTCATCGCCATGCACATCGGCTCCTCCAGCCGGATGCCGTCCACCTCCGCCGACGCGCCGCCCGCCGTCGGCTCCACCATCACCTTTGCCAACTGCTGCTTCTCGATGGTCGACTGGCTGATGTCCGGCGCCCTCGAACGCTTCCCGAACCTCAAGATCATGTACGCCGAGGGGCAGATCGGCTGGATCCCGTACATCCTGGAGCGCGCCGACGTCGTCTGGGAGGAGAACCGCGGCTGGGGCGGGGTCGCCGACAAGGTGCGGCGCCCGCCGTCCGAGACCTTCGCCTCGCACGTCTACGGCTGCTTCTTCGACGACGCGGTCGGCCTGCGCAATCTCGACGCGGTCGGCGTCGGCAACGTCCTCTACGAGACGGACTACCCGCACTCGGACTCCACGTGGCCCACGTCGCGCGAGGTCGGCGAGGCGCAGATGGGCCACCTCTCCCAGGACGTGGTGGAGCGGATCGTGCGCGGCAACGCCATCGACCTGCTCGGCCTGACCCCCGACGGCCTGTGGCCCGGGCCCGGTTCGAGCGCCGGGCCGGTCCCGGGACCCGGCGCGGGGGCGTAGGCCATGGGCGTCCCGCGCGTGCTGCCGCCAGGGCGGCTCTCCTACGGCATGCAACTCCCCGTCCAGTCGCAGAGCACGATGTACGCCGAGGGCTGGGAGGCCGACGCGGGCCCGGCCGAACTCGCCGCCGTCGCCCGCGCCGCCGACCGGCACGGCTTCGCGTACGTGGCCGTCTGCGACCACATCGCGGTGCCGCGCAGGCTGGCCGCCGCGATGTCCACCACCTGGTACGACCCGGTGGCCACCCTCGGCTATCTCGCCGCCGTCACCGAACGCGTACGGCTGCTCAGCCATGTCGCGGTCGTCGGACTGCGGCACCCGCTGGCCACCGCCAAGCAGTACGCGACGCTCGACCGGCTCTCCGGCGGGCGGCTGATCCTCGGTGTCGGGGCCGGGCACGTGGTCGAGGAATTCGACGCGGTCGGCGCGGACTTCGCCGGGCGCGGCGGCGTACTCGACGAGACCATCGACGCGCTGAAGGCGGCGCTCGGCGAGGACGAGTTCCCCGAACACCACGGCGAGCGCTACGACTTCGCCGGACTCGGGCAGCGGCCACGCCCGGTGCAGACGCCCCGGCCGCCGGTCTGGATCGGCGGCTCGTCACCGGCCGCCGTCCGCAGGGCCGCCCTCAGGGGTGACGGCTGGCTGCCGCAGGGCGACCCGCGCGACCGGCTGCCGGGCCAGATCGACCGCGTCCGGCGGCTGCGCGCCGAGGCCGGGATCGCCGACCCGATCGAGATCGGCGCGATCGCGGAACCGCTCTACGTCGGCGAGCCCGGCTGGCACGTCGGCCGGTACACCCTGCACGGCAAGCCGGACGCGCTCACGGAGAGCCTGCGCGCCTACCGGGCCATGGGCGTCGACCAGATCCAGGTGCGCTTCCGCAGCCGGGGCGTGACCGAACTCCTCGACCAGATGGCGGCGTTCGCCGCCGATGTGGCACCGCACCTCGACACGTGAGTCCCGTTGACCCCCCCGTTGACCCCCCGTTGTCCCACCACCCCCGGAGGCCCGGATGGGCAAGCTCGACGGCCGTACCGTCCTGATCACCGGCGCCGCGCGCGGCCAGGGCGAGCAGGAGGCCCGGCTCTTCGCCGCGGAGGGCGCGCGCGTGCTGCTCGCGGACGTGCTGGACGACCAAGGCGCGGCGCTGGCCGAGGAGATCGGCGACGCGGCCCGCTACACCCGGCTCGACGTCGGCAGCGAGGACGACTGGACGGCGGCGCTGGCGTACGCCGACGAGCAGTTCGGCGGCCTCGACGGACTGGTCAACAACGCCGGGATCCTGCGCTTCAACGCGTTGGCGAACACCCCGCTGGAGGAGTACCTCCAAGTCGTCCGGGTCAACCAGGTGGGCGCCTTCCTCGGCATGCGGGCCTGCGCGCCCGCGCTGACCGCCGCAGGCGGCGGCACGATCGTCAACACCGCGTCGTACACGGCGCTCAGCGGCATGGCGCTGCTCACCTCGTACGCGGCGACGAAGGCGGCGATCGTCGCCATGACGCGGGTGGCGGCGCTGGAGCTGGCGCCGCACGGGATCAGGGTGAACGCGATGTGCCCCGGCGCCGTGGACACCCCGATGGCCAATCCCGCGGTGCTCGACCCGGCCGCCGACCAGGAGGCGATGGCGGCGGCCACCGCCCGCTTCTACCGCAAGCTGCTGCCGCTGGGCCGGATGGGCCGGGCCGACGAGATCGCCAGGCTCGCGCTCTTCTTGACCAGTGAGGACTCCTCGTACGTCACCGGGCAGCCGTTCGTCATCGACGGCGGCTGGCTGGCGGGAGTCGCGGCGCTCTGAGTCCGCCGTCGAGCGTATCTGACGGTCCATCAGCTATTGACGCCCCACCGTGCCGGTGGAAGAGTCGGATCAGATCTGACGGAGCGTCAGAAACCGGAGGATGGTGACCCCTTGGAATTCGGGCTCTTTGTACAGGGATATGTGCCCGCCGCGCGGGCCAAGGCCGACCCCGAGGCCGAGCACCACGCGCTGATCGAGGAGACCGAGTACGTCATCCAGGCGGACCGCTCCGGCTTCAAGTACGCCTGGGCCTCCGAGCACCACTTCCTGGAGGAGTACTCGCACCTGTCGGCCAACGACGTCTTCCTCGGCTACCTCGCCCACGCCACCGAGCGCATCCACCTCGGCTCCGGCATCTTCAACCCGCTCGCGCCGGTCAACCACCCGGTGAAGGTCGCCGAGAAGGTCGCCATGCTCGACCATCTCTCCGGCGGGCGCTTCGAGTTCGGCTCGGGGCGCGGCGCGGGCAGCCACGAGATCCTCGGGTTCATGCCGGGCATCACCGACATGAACCACACGAAGGAGATCTGGGAGGAGACCATCGCGGAGTTCCCCAAGATGTGGCTCCAGGACGAGTACCCCGGCTTCAGCGGCAAGCACTGGTCGCTGCCGCCGCGCAAGATCCTGCCCAAGCCGTACGGCCGCTCCCACCCGGCGATGTGGTACGCGGCCGGCTCGCCGCCCTCGTACGCGATGGCCGCCCGCAAGGGCCTGGGCGTGCTCGGCTTCAGCGTGCAGAAGGTCTCCGACATGGAGTGGGTCGTCGAGTCGTACAAGTCGGCGATCGGGCAGGCTGAGCCGGTCGGCGACTTCGTCAACGACAACGTGATGGTGACCTCGACCGCGATCTGCGCAGAGACCACCGAGAAGGCGCGGCAGATCGCCGTCGGCGGCGGCCTCAACTACCTCCAGTCGCTGCTCTTCCGCTACCACGACACCTTCCCGCGCCCCGACGGCATCCCGGTCTGGCCCGAGCTTCTGCCGGACTACACCGAGGAGTTGATCGATCTGCTCATCTCCGAGGAGCTGATGATCTGCGGCAACCCCGACGAGGTGCTGGCGCAGTGCAAGCGCTGGGAGCAGGCGGGCGCCGACCAGTTGACCTTCGGGCTGCCGATCGGCATCGGCTACGAGGACACGATGAACACGATCAAGCTGATCGGCGAGCACGTCATACCCGTCATCGACACCGACCCGGTGCACCGCACGACCCGGTTCCGGCAGGCGGCGGCGTAACGCGACCGGGCGGCACGCACCAGCGCGACGTACGAGAGGAGCACACCCGTGTTCGACCATGTGATCAAGGGCGCCACCGTGGTGGACGGCACGGGCGCGCCCTCCCGTACCGCCGACGTGGCGCTGCGCGGCGGCCGGATCGCGGCCGTCGCCGAACCCGGCGGCCTCGGCGAGAGCGGGCGCTCCCAGGAGGACGCCACCGGCCTCGTCCTGACCCCCGGCTTCGTCGACCCGCACACCCACTACGACGCCCAGCTCTTCTGGGACCCCTTCGCCACGCCCTCGATGAGCCACGGCGTGACCACCGTCGCGGGCGGCAACTGCGGCTTCACGCTCGCGCCGCTCCACCCCGACCGGCCCGAAGACGCCGACTACACCCGGCGGATGATGTCCAAGGTCGAGGGCATGTCGCTGGCGGCGCTCGAAGAGGGCGTCGACTGGACGTGGTCGTCCTTCGGCGACTACCTCGACGCCCTGGAGGGGCGGGTCGCCGTCAACGCCGGTTTCATGGTGGGCCACTGCGCCCTGCGCCGCCACGTGATGGGCGCCGACGCGGTCGGCGGACAGCCCACGCGGGACCAACTCGACGCCATGCTGCGGCTCTTCCACGAATCCATGGAAGCCGGCGGCTGGGGCCTTTCCACCACGCAGTCCAGTACGCACTCCGACGGCGACGGACGGCCGGTCGCGTCCCGGCACGCCCGGCCGGCCGAACTCCTCGCCCTGTCACGGGCGGTGGGCGAACACGAGGGCACCCAGATCGAGGCCATCGTGGCGGGCTGCCTCGACCAGTTCGCGGACGAGGAGATCGACCTGCTCGTGGAGATGAGCGCCGTCGCCGGGCGCCCGCTCAACTGGAACGTCCTCACCATCGACGCCGCCGTCCCCGAACGCGTCCCGCGCCAACTCCTCGCCTCGGAGCGGGCCCGCAAGGCGGGCGGCCGGATCGTCGCCCTCACCATGCCGATCCTCACCCCCATGAACATGTCGCTCGGCACCTTCTGCGCCCTCAACCTCATCCCCGGCTGGGGCGACATCCTCGCCCTGCCCGTCCCCGAACGCATCGCGCGGCTGCGGCAGCCCGCCGTACGCGCCGAGATGCTGCGCCGCGCCGCCAGCCCCGAGGCCGGGGTCTTCCGCCGCCTCGCCGACTTCGGCCGCTACGTGATCGGCGACACGTACAGCGACGCGAATCAGGGGGTGTCGGGGCGGGTCGTCCGCGACATCGCGGCCGAACGCGGGCAGGAACCCTTTGAGACGATCGTCGAGATCTGCGCCAACGACCGCATGCGCACGGTGCTCTGGCCGATGCCCACCGACAACGACCCCGACTCCTGGGCGCTGCGCCGCCGCACCTGGGACCACGAGGACGTCATGCTCGGCGGCTCCGACGCGGGCGCCCACCTCGACCGGATGTGCGGCGCCCCGTACACCACCCGCTTCCTCGGCGACTGCCTGCGCGGACGCCAACTCCTATCGCTGGAGCGCGCCGTCCGCATGCTCACCGCCGACCCCGCCCGCCTCTTCGGCCTGCGCGGCCGCGGCGTGATCGCCCCGGGCAACGCCGCCGACCTCGTCCTCTTCGACCCCGAACGCATCGACGCGGGCCCCGCCACCCTCCTGCACGACCTCCCCGGCGACAGCCCCCGCCTCGACTCCCGCGCCACCGGCATCCTCAGCGTCCGCGTCAACGGCGTCGAGACGATCCGCGACGACACCGTCACCGGCGCCGTCCCCGGCACCGTCCTGAGATCCGGCCGCGACACGGCAACCGTCCGAACCACCCCCTGACCGGCGGGGGGCCGCGCGGCCGGTGCCGTGCTGGGCGGTGCGCGGGCGGGGCGTCGCGCTCACCCCGCTGGAGGCGGACGATGAGGTACGGCCGCCGGTCCGCGTCGGTCGTCGCGTCGGTCGTCCCGGCGGTCTTCGCATCCGTCGTCGCGTCGGACTCCGGTCCTGGGTCCCGGGCCCGGCGGGACTGACAGACTGGCGCGTACGCGCGGCATTCGCGGCACCCCTGGCTCCCGCCCTCCTGCCCCCCGTGCGCCGAGATCGGAGCGAAGTGATGAAGGCGGCCCGTTTCAGCCGGTTCGGGGGACCCGAGGTCCTGGAGATCGTGGACCTTCCCGATCCGCACCCGGGCCCCGGCCGGATCCGTATCGCGGTACGCGCGGCGGGACTCAACGCGAGCGACTGGAAGAAGCGGAAGGGCCTCATGGACGAGGAGCTTCCGCAGACCCTGGGATACGAGGCGGCGGGCGTCGTCGACGAGGTCGGCGAAGGGGTCACCGATGTGGCCGTCGGCGACCGCGTGTTCGGCCTCTGCGCCGAGGGCGCCGCGCAGGCCGAGCTGGCGGTGCTCTCCTTCTACGCGCCGATCCCGGCGTCGCTCGACTTCGCCGGGGCCGCCGCGCTGCCGTCCGCCGTCGAGACAGCGGCGCGCGGCCTGGACCAGCTCGGCGTCCGCGGCGGCACCGTCCTGATCAACGGCGCCTCCGGGAGCGTCGGCGCCGCCGCCGTGCAGCTCGCCGTGGCGCGCGGCGCCCGCGTCATCGGCACCGCGAGCCCGGCCAACCACGACTTCCTCCGCTCGCTCGGCGCCGAACCCGTCTCGTACGGCGACGGTCTCTCCGACCGCGTCCGCGCGCTCGCCCCCGACGGCGTGGACACCGCCCTCGACGTCGCCGGGAGCGGCGCCCTCCCCGAACTCATCGCCCTCGCGGGCGGCCCCGACCACGTCGTCACCCTCGCGGACTTCCTCGGCGCCCGCGAGCACGGCGTCACCTTCAGCCGCGGTGACAGCGGCCGGGCCCTCTACGTCCTCACCGAGATCGGCCCGCTGATCGAAGCGGGCCGCTTCTCACTGCCCGTCGCCCGGACGTTCCCTCTCGCCGACATCGCGCAGGCGCACCGCCTCAGCGAGGAGGGCCACGTACGGGGCAAGATCGTGCTGACGGTCAACGCCGCGTAGCCGCCCGCGCGGTTCACGCCGTGCCAAGTGCGTGCGACTCACGGTCAACTCCCGCTCGGCGGGGGCGCCTTAGCCTTCCCGTACGAGGTGTCACCCCGACGTGTCACGCACAGAAGCGGAGCTGCCGTGTTCGCCGCCTATCTGACGGTCACCATCCTCGGCGCCCTCTTCAACGGCGCCGCCGCCGTCACCTACCTCATCGGCCACGAATACCCCAAGACCCAGGCCGACATGAAGGGCCTGCCCCGCAAGTGGGTGCCCGTCCTCGGCGCGTTGCTCGCCGCCGGCACGGTCGGCCTGCTGGCCGGGCTCGCCGTCCCCGTCCTCGGCACCCTTGCCGCCTGCGGCCTCATCCTCTACTTCATCGGCGCCGTCACCGCCCACCTCCGCGTCGGCTCCCGCGACATCCTCGGCGGCATCGTCTTCCTCGCCACCGCGGCAGCCGCCCTGACCCTGGGCCTCGCCCACCACGGCGCCTGGTAGTCCTCCGAGCGTGACGGTGCCGTCGGGGTTTCGGGAGGCCGACGGCCAGTAAGGGCGTACCGCGTACCGGACGCGCTCAGTGATGCGCCGATAACGCTCTGGATTTGAGCCGTTCACTGAAGCTAGGCTGCCGGGAGGGGGAACTGCGACCGTTTGGCCGGGCAGTGCTCGGCCGGGGAGGGACGGGCCGACGCGATGGAACTCGACCGAATCTTCGATCAGCGGAGAACATCACCCGTTACCGTGGGTGACGTATTCGTCGATCGTGTCCGTTATGTGACGGCGTTCGAGGAGGCGTTGCGGGGGCTGCGAGACCATCCCGCCGCTGCCGGTTCGTCGGCGCCGCCTCGCCACAATGTCCTCGTCCTCTACGGGTTGGGCGGAATCGGGAAGTCGACGCTGTCCCGGCAGTTGGAACGGCGATTACGCGAAGGGGAATTGGACGGGGCGTCGGCGGACGGTCCTGAACAGCGCGTGACCTGCCGGATCGACCTGGAGGACAGCTCCCTGGCCGATCTGGAGACCGCGGTGATCGCCGTGCGGGGCACGCTCGGTGAGGTGATGCGTTCCTGCCCCGCATTCGACTTGGCCTTCGCCGTGTACTGGCGGCGCTGCCATCCGGGTGTCCCTCTTGAGGCCGCGATAGCGCGGAATTCCTCGCTCGGCAGGCTCGGCGAATCCCTGTCGCTGGCCGAACAGTTGGACGGCACACTGGATGCGCTGCTCGGCCCGATACCGCTCGCGGGTGTGGCCCGGCGGGCCGCGGGAATTCTGGTGGGCAGGATCCGCGAGCATCTGCGCAAAGACCGGCTGCTCGCGGAATGTCCCGGATTCGCCGAACTGCTGGATGTCGAGTCGCCTGCGGACATGCTGCCGTTCCTGCCGGCTCTCCTGTCCTGGGATCTGGCCGAGTACCGCCGTAGGAAAGCCCTGGACGTCGTCATCTTCTTCGACACGTTCGAGCGGGTCGACGGGAGGCGCCGGGAAGCGGGTGGGCTCGAGGACCGGTTGACCCGGCTGGTCTACCTGATGCCGAACGTCCTGTTCCTCATCACGGGGCGGAACCGGCTGACCTGGGGCGACGGTCATCACCCGGCCATCCACTACTCGGGGCCCAACTACTGGCCGAGTCTGGTCACCGACCCCGGCACGCTTCCGGCCATGCAGCACCGGCTGTCGGGGCTCGAGGAGGACTACGCCGACACCTACCTGCGGCTTCGCCTGACGAGGGACGGGGAGCCCGCCATTCCGGCACCGTTGCGGCGTCGGATTGTCGACGCGGCAGGCGGGGTACCGCTGTATCTGGAGTTGTCGGCCGAGTATTTCGACCAACTGAGCGCGGAAGGCCGCGTCCCCGCGGTGGAACAATTCGGAGGGACTTTCGCCGAGATGGTGATCCGTGTGATGCGTGATCTGTCCGCGCAAGAGCGCGCGCTTCTGCGGGCCGCCTCTCTCGCCGAGCGCTTCGACGCCGACGTGCTGAGGGCGGCGGTCCCGAGCGTGGCGGACGCCGTCGTACGGCGATTCCTCGAACGCCCCCTGGTGCAGAGCGATTCGTCGAGATGGCTGACACACACCGTGGACGAGTACGTCCGCAACGCCGTCCGTCTCCACGACGGGAACACGGACGACGCCTGGTCGCAGGAGGAGTGGCGCGGCGCGGCCGAACGAGTCCTGGAACACCTCCGGGATCGGCTGCGCGGCGGGGTCAGAAATCCGACGTCGACCGACAGGAGCGAACTGGGCGAGGGCTTCACCACCGCCGGGCTCCTCACACTGAACACGAGCCGTGTCCCGGACTGGTTGTACGACCTTGCCTACGGTGTCGACCTGTGCGGCCTCGGGGCGGTGCTCACCGGGACCCGGAACTGGCCTGTGCAGTCCGGCAGTCACCCCGCCGGAGCGTTGGCGCTCACCTGCCAGGGGATGGCCGCGCGCAGCGCGGGCGACCGCACAGCGGCCCTGTCGCTGACCGAGGCGGCGCTGGCCCATCCGGGCCTCGGACCGTACCCACGCCTCTTCATCTCGCACCGGTTGGCCAAGACGCTGGAGGAGTTCGGCCGGTACGCCGAGGCGGAACGGCTGACCGCCGAGGTCGCCGCCGAGCCCGGACCCCTGCGGGAGAACGCGGAGAAGGACCTGGCCTGGATCCAATGGCTCCGGGGGGACGGACGGCGGCTCCAGACCTGGGCGCTGCCCCACTGCGACAGCCCCCTGGGCTTCCGCCGCGCGCAGTCCCAGGATCTCCTGGGCCAGTTCAGTTTTCTGCAGGGGGACTTCGCGGCGGCCGAGAGATATCTCCGCAAGGTGGCTGACGACGCCGAACTGGCCGCCGCGGGCATGTCCCGCGACACCAGCTACCGCCACCTGGGCATGGTGCTGTCGCTGGCCCGTCCGCTGGACGCCGAGACGGTGCTGGAGCACGCCCATGAGGTCAACCAGGACGTCGGAACGCCGGTCGGTGTGGCGCAGACGCTGATCTGGCGGGCGGCGGCACGCACCGGGCGCGAACCGGCCGCGGAGGTATTGACACTTCTGACGAACGGTGAGGAGATGCTGGCGCGCAGCGGTGGCGGCGCCGACCGGTGGATGGTGCTGACCGTGAAGCTGTTCCTCGCCGCCGTCGAAGGCACGGACGCCGAGGTCATCGCCGCGGGGCAGGAGCTGATCAGCCATGTGGAGGAACAGGACTGTCACCCCGGCCTCGGGGAGATCGCCCAGCGCTGGCTGGAGGTACGCGGCCTCGACGCCGCCGTTCCCCGGCGGGAGTTCTGGACGGACCGGGACCGGTCACTCGCGGCCTGGGAGAAAGTCCTCACCGACCGGCGCGGTCTCAGGGCCGCCACCTCGGACGGCTGAGATGTACGTTCACACCCGGTATCCGTCGACAATCCACCGGAGGTGCCCGTGCGGATCGCCGTCACGATCTTCCTGACCGATCAGACCATCGGGCCGGTGCGGCTCGCGCGGGAGTTGGAGCAGCGCGGGTTCGCCGGGCTCTATCTGCCGGAGCACACGCACATTCCGGTGTCGCGGGCGACGCCGTATCCGGCGGGGGAGCCGCTGCCGGAGGAGTACGGGCGGACGCTGGACCCGTTCGTGGCGCTCAGCGCGGTCGCGGCGGTCACCGAGCGGCTGGAGGTGGGGACGGCGATCACGCTGGTGGCGCAGCGCGACCCGGTGGTGCTGGCGAAGGAGATCGCGACGCTCGACCACCTGTCGGGCGGGCGGTTCACGCTGGGGGTGGGCTTCGGGTGGAATGTGGAGGAGGCCGCCGACCACGGGGTGGACTGGCGGCGCCGCCGCGAGCTGGTACGGGACCGGATGGCGGCGATGCGCGCGCTGTGGGCGGCCGAACCCGTCGCCTATGCGGGCGAATTCGCGTCCGTGCAGGCCAGCCAGGCGTATCCCAAACCGGCGGGCGGCCGGGTGCGCACCCTGGTGGGCGGCGCGGCGGGCCCGAAACTCTTCAGCCATGTGACGGATTACGCGGACGGGTGGATGCCGATCGGAGGCGGCGGTCTGGGTGAGTCGCTGCCCCGACTCCGGGCCGCGTGGCGGGAAGCGGGCCGCGGGGAGAAGGGCCCGGAGGTGGTGCCGACGGCCGTACGCCCGGACGCGGGCAAGCTCGCGTACTACCGCGACCTCGGCATCGAGGAGATCGTCGTCCAGCTCCCGCCGGCCGGGACCGACGAGGTGCTGCGGGCGCTCGACGACTACGCGCAGTATTTGTAGCCGGAGTATTCCTCGGACGGTCCGATCTCCGGGTGATATTGCCGACAGGGGGATCGGGCCGAAGACGGCCTGAGCCCCCAGCGAATTGTCGGCGGGGCCGCCTATCCTCGGAGAATGACTTCGCCGACGCCCACCGCCAATGCCATGCGCCGCGCCCTGCACCGCGCGGACGAAGGTGTCGCCCTGGACACGGGCGAGGCCGCCGTCCTGCTGCAAGCCCGTGGCCAGGACCTGGCCGGACTCGCGGGCACCGCGGCCCGGCTGCGGGACGCCGGCCTCGAAGCGGTGGGACGGCCGGGCGTCATCACGTATTCGCGGAAGGTCTTCATTCCGCTGACCCGGCTGTGCCGGGACAAATGTCATTACTGCACATTCGTGACCGTGCCCGGCAAGCTGCGCCGCGAAGGGCACGGCATGTACTTGTCGCCCGACGAGGTGCTGGACATCGCCAGGCGCGGCGCCGAAATGGGCTGCAAAGAAGCGCTGTTCACCCTCGGCGACCGCCCCGAGGAGCGCTGGCCCGAGGCGCGCGAGTGGCTGGACGCGCACGGCTACGACGACACGCTGGCGTACGTACGGGCCATGTCGGTGCGGGTGCTGGAGGAGACGGGCCTGCTGCCGCACCTCAACCCGGGCGTGCTGAGCTGGACCGACCTCCAGCGGCTCAAGCCGGTCGCGCCGTCCATGGGCATGATGCTGGAGACGACCGCCACCCGCCTGTGGTCGGAACCGGGCGCCCCGCACTACGGCTCGCCGGACAAGGAGCCCGCCGTACGGCTGCGGGTCCTGGAGGACGCGGGCCGGTCCAACGTGCCGTTCACCACCGGCATCCTCATCGGCATCGGCGAGACGTACGAGGAGCGCGCCGAGTCGCTCTTCGCGATCCGCAGGACCGCCCGCCGCTACCACGGCATCCAGGAAGTGATCATCCAGAACTTCCGCGCCAAGCCGGACACCGCCATGCGCGGCATGCCGGACGCGGAGCTGGAGGAGCTGGCGGCGGCCATCGCGGTGGCCAGGATCGTGCTCGGCCCGTCCGCCCGCATCCAGGCGCCGCCGAATCTGGTGGACGGCGAGTACGCGCGCTTCATCGAGGCCGGCATCGACGACTGGGGCGGCGTCTCCCCGCTCACCCCCGACCACGTCAACCCCGAGCGCCCGTGGCCGCAGATCGACGAACTGGCCGCCCGTACGGCCGAGTCGGGCTTCGCGCTGCGCGAACGCCTCACCATCTACCCGGAGTTCGTCCAGCGCGGCGAGCCCTGGCTGGACCCGCGCCTGATCCCGCACGTCACGGCGCTCGCCGACCCCGCCACCGGTCTGGCGGACGAGGACGCGCCGGTCGTGGGCCGCCCGTGGCAGGAGCCGGACGAGGGCTTCACCTCGGCCGCCACGGGCCGCACCGACCTGCACCGCACGATCGACACCGAAGGACGTACGGCCGACCGCCGCGACGACTTCGACGAGGTGTACGGCGACTGGGCCGAACTGCGCGAGCAGGCCGCGCCCGGCATGGTCCCCGACCGGGTGGACGCCGACGTCAAGCAGGCCCTGTCGGTGGCCGCCGACGACCCGACCCGGCTCACCGACGCCGAGGCGCTGGCCCTGCTGCACGCGGACGGCCCCGCCCTGGACGCGCTGTGCCGGATCGCGGACGACCTGCGGCGCGCGGTCGTCGGCGACGAGGTGACGTACATCGTCACCCGCAACATCAACTTCACCAACGTCTGCTACACCGGCTGCCGTTTCTGCGCCTTCGCGCAGCGCCGCACCGACGCCGACGCGTACACCCTCTCCCTCGACCAGGTCGCCGACCGCGCCGAGCAGGCCTGGCAGGTCGGCGCCACCGAGGTGTGCATGCAGGGCGGCATCCACCCCGACCTGCCCGGCACCGCCTATTTCGACATCGCGCGCGCGGTCAAGGCCCGTGTCCCCGGCATGCACATGCACGCCTTCTCGCCGATGGAGGTCGTCAACGGCGCGACGCGCACCGGCCTGTCGATCAGCGACTGGCTGGCCGCCGCCAAGGAAGCGGGCCTGGACTCCATCCCCGGCACCGCCGCCGAGATCCTGGACGACGAGGTCCGCTGGGTCCTCACCAAGGGCAAGCTGCCCACCGCCACCTGGATCGAGGTCGTCAAGGCCGCCCACGCGCTGGGCATACGGTCCTCGTCCACCATGATGTACGGCCACGTCGACCAGCCCCACCACTGGCTCGGCCACCTCCGGCTGCTCGCGGAGATCCAGAAGGAGACCGGCGGCTTCACCGAATTCGTCACCCTCCCCTTCATCCACACCAACGCCCCGGTCTACCTCGCGGGCATCGCCCGCCCCGGCCCGACCGCCCGCGACAACCGGGCCGTCACCGCCATGGCCCGCCTGCTGCTCCACCCGCACATCACCAACATCCAGACCAGTTGGGTCAAGCTCGGCGCGGACGGCGCCGCCGAAATGCTCCGCTCCGGTGCCAACGACCTCGGCGGCACGCTGATGGAGGAGACCATCTCCCGTATGGCGGGCTCCAGTTACGGCTCCTACCGCTCCATCCGCGACCTCGTCGCCATCGCCGAGGCCGCGGGCCGCCCCTCCCGCCAGCGCACCACCCTCTACGGTCAGGTCCCCGAAGAGCGCATCACCACCGGTCTCGCCTCCGACGGCCACCTCCCCGACCTCCTCCCGGTCCTGGGCGACTGACGCCCGCCGCGCACCTGAGGGGTGAATTCGCACCACCGTCATGGCCGCGTTTCACCGTGTTCCGGTGCGGGGAGTGCGGGGGTGGTGGAGTCCTGTGGGAAACACGGGACCTGAGACACCCTTGGGGGAGCAGTGGCGTGGAGCGGGCGGGCGAGCGTGGCACTGGCGGTCGCGGCGGGGGTGCTCGCCGGGGGACTGGCGGGGGCGTCGGCCGTCGCGGCGGACAGCGGCACCGGCGGCGGGCCGCCGTACGAGCGGGTGGAGCGGCTCGCTCCGGGCGTGGAGTACCGGGAGTTCTCGGTAACGGCCTCGCGGGGGACCGTGCACGGGCATGTGCTGGCGGTGGATCTGCGCGAATCCCGTACGCGGCTCGACCTGTTGACGCCGGGGTCGGTGGCGGCGCGGCAGGCGGTGTCCGGGCTCGCCGACGACCGGCAGGCGGTGGGCGCGGTGAACGGCGACTTCTTCAACATCACCGAGGACCAGCACCCCGGCGTGGCGCCGACCGGCTCCTCGGTGGGCCCGGAGATCGGTTCCGGCCGGGACCTCAAGGCCGCCGTGCCCGACGGCCAGCGCTTCGGGCCCGCGATGCCGCCGGGGGAGACCACGCACGACGTGCTCGGCATGGGCAAGGACCGCAAGCTGCGGCTCGACCGGCTGGACCTGCGCGGGTCGGTCCGCACCCCGCGGGGGAGCATCCCGCTGGGCGGCTACAACCAGTACGCGCTGCCCGTCGGCGGCGTCGGCGCGTACACGGCGGACTGGGGGACGGTCTCCCGGCAGCGGGCGGTCTGCGGCACGGACACCTCGCGCGGCGCCGGATGCAGCACGGACACCTACGAGGTGACGGTACGTCAGGGGCGGGTCGCGGCGGTCGCGCAGGCGCCCGGCGCGGGAGCCATTCCCGCGGGCAGCACCGTACTGCTCGGCCGGGACGCGGGCGCCGACACACTGCGCGCCCTGCGCGTGGGCGACCGCGCGGAGGTCGACAGCCGCCTCACCCCGACGCTCTCGCGCGTGCCGTACGTCTTCGCGGTCGGCGGCTTCCCCGTCCTGCGCGGCGGACAGCCGCTCGCGGACCTGGACACCACGACGGCGGCCACGCGTACGGCCGCCGGTTTCGACGCGTCGGGCAGCACGCTGTACCTGCTGGCGCTGGACGGCTCCGCCGAGTCCGGCGCGGGCCTGACCGTCGCGGAACTTGCGTCCGTCATGAGGGAATTGGGTGCAGATTCGGCGGTGAACCTCGACGGCGGCGGTTCCACGACGCTGGTCGCCCGCGACCCCGGCGCGGCGGCGGTGACCGTACGCAACCACCCGTCGGGCGGCGTCGAGCGCCCGGTCGCCAACGCCATCGGCGTCTTCTCGCGCACGTGAGCCGCGTATGTGTGCCTTCCGCCCGAGTCGCGCGGCCCGACGCGTGGACCCGGCTCCCGCACCCGAGTCCGACACCCTGAGTCGCGCGTCAGAGCATTTCCGGTGTCCGGTCGTATCCGATCGGACCGGCACCGTTCGCGGACAGGCGTCACCAACCCCAGGGCCCCCTTCCGCTCCTGGTGACGTCGGCTATCGTGCTGGCGCAGAACGGGTTCGGATCGGGGTTGATCGAAGGGGACCGCTTTGACCGCTGTCTGGGGTCGCGCGCAGCAGCAGGACTTCCGCAGCCGCGTGCGGGGCTGCCTGCTGGGCGGGGCGATCGGGGACGCGCTGGGCGCGGGCGTCGAGTTCGACTCGTTCGAGGCGATCCAGCGCAATCACGGCACGGACGGCGTCACCGACTACGTTCCGGCGTACGGCAGACGCGGCGCGGTCACCGACGACACGCAGATGACGATGTTCACGGTCGAGGGCCTGATCAGAGCCCAGGTGCGCCGGGACACCGGCGCCTGGCACCCGCCCACCGACATCCACCGCGCCTACCGCCGCTGGTCGGCCACCCAGACCGAGTGGGGGCCCGACGAGCGCCGCAAGGACACCGGCTGGCTGGCCCGCGAGGAGTGGCTCTACGCGCGGCGAGCGCCGGGCGAGGCGTGCCTGAGCGGCCTGTCCGACGACCGGATGGGCACCTTGGAGGAGCCGAAGAACCCCGGCTCCAAGGGGTGCGGCACCGTGATGCGCTCCGCGCCCTTCGGGCTGCTGGTCGGCTGGGAGCCGCAGCTCGTCTTCCAGCTCGCCGTGGAGTGCGCCGCCCAGACCCACGGCCACCCCACCGGGCAGCTCGCCGCCGGAGCCTTCGCCGTCATCGTGCACGGCCTGGCGCGCGGCGAGGCCCTCGACGGCTCCGTCCAGCACGCCCTCGCCCTCCTCGGCGCCCGCCCCGGCCACCAGGAGACGACCGACGCGCTCCAGGGCGCCCTGGGCGCCGTACGGCAGGGGATGCCGTCGCCGCAGCGCGTGGAGGCGCTGGGGGAGGGCTGGACGGCCGAGGAGGCGCTGGCGATCGGCGTCTACTGCGCCCTGGTCGCCGAGGACGTGCGCCACGGGCTGCTGCTCGCCGTCAACCACTCGGGCGACAGCGACTCCACCGGCTCCGTCTGCGGCAATCTGCTCGGCGTCCAGCACGGGGAGACGGCGCTGCCGCCCGCGTGGATCGCCGAGGTGGAAGGGCGCGCCACGCTGCTCCAGCTCGCCGACGACTTCGCCATGGAGATGACGCAGGCGCCGGCCCTGCACGGGCCTTCGGGCGCCAGCCCGGCGTGGCTCGACCGCTACCCGGCCGCCTAGGGCCTGTCCGGCGGATCACCACCGCCCCCGCCGGGGCTCCCCCCGGGAAGGGGAGCCGCCGGACAGGACCTAGTCCGAGACCTTGGTGGGGGTCGGTTCGGAGGAGGGCTCGGGGAGGGAGACGGAGGCCGGTCCGGGGCCGCCCCCGTCATCGGAGTTGATCTTCGCGAGGAGCGCGTCCCGCTCCGGCGTGTCCTCCGGCTTGATCCAGCCGATGACGATGTAGAGGACGAGCGAGACGGCCAGCGGGAGCGAGATCTGGTATTCGAGGTTGACGCCGCCCGAGACGGCGTCGTTGACGGGGTAGTTGAGCAGGTAGAAGGCGAACAGGCCGAGCGCCCAGCTCGTGAGGGCGGCGGTCGGGCCGGACGTGCGGAAGCGCGGCAGCAGTCCGAGCATGAACGGGATCGCGATCGGCCCCATCAGACCGGCCACCCACTTGATGACGACGGTGATGATGTCCTTGAAGGTGGGGGAGTTGACCTGGGTGGCCACGGCCATGGACAGGCCGAGGAAGGTCAGCGTGGTCAACCGGGCGGCGATCAGGCCGACATGGGCCGACCATTCGCGGGCGGTCTTCGAGAAGGCCGGGGCGATGTCGCGGGTGACGACGGCGGCGATGGCGTTCGCGTCGGAGGAGCACATGGCCATGGTGTGCGAGAAGAAGCCGACCACGACCAGGCCCAGCAGCCCGTGCGGCAGGAGCTGTTCGACCATCAGACCGTACGAGTCCGAGCCGTCCGGCTTCTTGGCGTGCACCAGCAGCGGCGAGATCCACATCGGGAAGAAGAGGATAACCGGCCAGACGAACCACAGGGCCGACGACAGCCAGGCGCTGCGGGTGGCCTCGCGGGCGGAGCCGGTGGCCATGTAGCGCTGGGCCTGGTTCCACATGCCGCCGTTGTACTCGAAGGTCTTGATGAACAGGTACGCCAGCAGGAAGACGGTGGTGTACGGGCCCGCGACCGGGTCGGCGTGGTGCTTGAGCGCGGGCTCGTCCCACACGTTCCAGATGCCGCTGATCCCGCCGACCTTGTTGAGCGCGGCGACCAGCATCGCGAGCCCGGCGATCAACTGGATGACGAACTGGCCGAGTTCGGTGAGGGCGTCCGCCCACAGACCGCCGACCGTGCAGTAGACGGCGGTGATCGCGCCGGTGATGACGATGCCCTGGGTGATGGTGACCCCGGTGAAGACGGACAACAGGGTCGCGATGGCGGCCCACTTGGCGCCGACGTCCACGATCTTGAGCAGCACGCCGGACCAGGCGAGCGCCTGCTGGGTCGTCAGGTTGTAGCGGTTCTTGAGGTATTCGAGCGGCGAGGCCACGTGCAGCCGTGAGCGCAGCCGGTTGAGCCGGGGCGCGAAGAGCTTGGCGCCGATGGCGATGCCGAGCGCGATCGGGAAGGACCAGGTGACGTACGAGGTGATGCCGTAGGTGTAGGCGATGCCCGCGTAACCGGTGAACATCACCGCGCTGTAGCCCGACATGTGGTGCGAGATGCCGGACAGCCACCACGGCATCTTGCCGCCCGCGGTGAAGTAGTCGCCGACGTCGTCGACGCGCTTGTGGGACCAGAGTCCGATCGCGAGCATCACGCCGAAGTACGCGATCAGCACGGTCCAGTCGAGACTGTTCATGTCCCCTCCAGAGGGGTCCGCCTTGTGAACAGGAGCGCACTTCGCTGTGGCGCCGGTCCGGGCGGGTCGCCCCCGTGCGGGAGTGGGGACTTCCGGGATTGAACCCCTCGCGCGGGGGACCGGTCAAGGGTCTCTGCGTTCAAGAGTCTGAACTCAGATCAGAAAGCCGAACGATTTTACTCGCTCTTTGCCTACCTTGGCATTGTCGTGACCCTGATCACCCACCCACGATGAGCGGACACTTCGCTGGACGTCGCACGAGGCCCGCGGGACGCGCGGGACACAGGAGGCAGCCGTCCGGGATACGGGATCCCGTGCGGACGCAGAGGGGAGCGGCCGATCGCCGACGCGAGCGTGACCGCCGCGGCCTTCCCTCCTGCGGGCGCCCGCCCTATTCTGACGCTCCGTCAGACAACGGTTGCGGAGGCCGACATGCTGCTGAAGGGGAAGACCGTGGTCGTGACCGGCGTCGGCGCCGGACTCGGGCAGCGCGTGGCGGCGGCCGTCGTACGCGACGGCGGACGGGCGGTGCTGGGCGCGCGGACCGCAGAACGGCTGGCGAAGACGGCGGCCGAGATCGACCCCGCGGGCACCTCGACGGCCTGGCTGCCCACCGACATCGCCGACGGCGCGCAGTGCGAGGCGCTGGCGGCGCTGGCACAGGAGCGGTTCGGCGGGATCGACGCCGTCGTCCAGGTCGCCGCGCTCGACGACTACTTCGGCGGCCTGGAGGACGCGGACTTCGCCGTCTGGCAGCGGGTGCTCGACGTCAATCTGCTCGGGTCGCTCAGGCTCGCCCAGGCGTGCCTGCCCGCCCTCAAGCGCCAGGAGCGCGGCGGCTCCGTCGTGTTCATCGGCACCCAGTCCGCGGTCGCGGCGCCCAGCCAGGTCCGCCAGGCGGCGTACGCGGCCTCCAAGGGCGCCCTCACCTCCGCGATGTACTCACTCGCGCGCGAGCTGGGCCCGTACCGGATCCGGGTCAACACCGTGCTGCCCGGCTGGATGTGGGGGCCGCCCGTGCGGTCCTTCGTCGCGCTCACCGCACGCGCCGAGGGCGTCGGCGAGGACGAGGTGCTGGCCCGCCTCGCCCGCCGCATGGCACTGCCCGAGCTGGCCACCGACGGCGACGTGGCGGAGGCCGCCGTGTTCCTCGCCTCCGACCGCGCCCGCGCGATCACCGGACAGTCCCTGCTCGTCAACGCGGGCGAACTGATGCGGTGACGCGCGCCGTTGGACGCGTACGGCGCCGCGCCGTCCGTGCGTACGGTGCCGCGCCGTTCCGCGTGCGGGCCGCCGCGTTACCTGCTGTCAACGGCCTCAGGCGAAGACCTTCGCCAGCCGCCGCAGCCCTTCCCCGATCTCCTCCGGCGTGTGCGTCGTGAAGGACATCCGCAGCGCCCCCGCCTCCGGCGCCTGCGCGAAGAACGGCAACCCCGGTACGTACGCCACGTCGTGACCGACCGCGGTCGGCAGCAGCGCCGTCGCGTCGTACCCCGCGGGCAGCCGTACCCACACGAACATGCCGCCCTCGGGCCGGTTCCAGGTGCTGCCGGAGGGCAGCGCGGCCGGCAGCCCGGCGAGCAGCGCGTCGCGCCGGGCGCGGTAGGCGGTACGCACCCGGTCCAGATGGACGTCCAGGTCGTGGTCGGCGAGGTAGCGCGCGGCGGCGGCCTGGTCGACGGTCGAGGTGTGCAGGTCGGCGGCCTGCTTGGCGATCACGCAGGCGCGCAGCAGCGCCGCGGGCGCCCGCAGCCAGCCCAGCCGCATCCCCGGCGACATGATCTTGGAGAAGCTGCCGAGCAGGATCGTCCGGTCGGCGGCCTCGGGCAGCGCCGAGATCCACGGCACGCTCTCGCCCTCGAACCGCAGATCCCCGTACGGGTCGTCCTCCGCGATCCACAGCCCGTGCCGCTCCGCCACCTCGGCCACCGCGCGGCGGCGTTCGAGCGGGAGCGTACGCCCGGTCGGATTCTGGAAGTTGGGCACCAGGTAGAGCAGTTTCGGCCGTTCCCGGCGCGCCACCTCCTCCAGCGCCTCCGGGATCACCCCGTGCGCGTCGGTCGGCACCGGCACCACCCGGGCGCCCGCGAAGCCGAAGCACTGGAGCGCCGCCAGATACGTCGGGTTCTCCACCAGCACCACATCGCCGGGCTCGATCAGCGCGGTCGCGATCAGCGCGAGCCCCTGCTGCGAGCCGCCGGTCACCAGGATGTCGTCCATGCCCGTCGCCAGGTCGCGCCCGCTCAGCCGGGCCGCCACGGCCGCGCGCAGCGCGGGATCGCCCTCGGTCGTCGAGTACTGGAGCACCTTGTGCGGCTGCTCGGCCAGGACGCGGGCGTACGCCTCCGCGATGGCCGCCGCGTCGAACAGCTCGGGCGCGGGCAGCCCTCCGGCGAAGGAGATCACCTCCGGCCGCGCGGTCAGCGCCAGGATCTCCCGTACCGGCGAGGCGCCCACCGAGACGGCGCGTTGAGCGAGGGCGGGCACGGCGGCTCGGGTCGAGGTCATGTCCGGCAGCCTACGAAGAATCGTTGCCATGTCCAGGTACTTTCCAGCATCCGGGCACCTTCACTTCTCCCCGGAGCTGACGTAGCGTCAGATTCATGGCTGAGGACGTGAGAACGGGCCCGGACGGCGGAACGGACGTCGAGACGTACGGACGGCTCGCGGCCGTCGGACCGTACGGCGTCGACGTCGGGCACGCGCTGATCACCATGGTCGAGCCGCACGCCGGGCACGAATACGCGTACAACCGGTGGTACGAGGACGACCACTTCATCGCCGGTGCGATGGCGATGCCCTGGCTGTACGCCGGGCGCCGCTGGGTGGCCACGCGGCCGCTGCTGGACCTGCGGTACCCGGCGGACTCCGCGGTCGCGCGGCCGGTCACCGCGGGCTGCTACCTGTCGCTGTACTGGATCACCGCGGGCCGCTACGACGCGCACATGCGGTGGACGGTCGGCATCAACAAGCGGCTCAATCGCGACGCCCGCGTCTACCACGACCGCACCCACGTCTTCACCGCCTTCCAGGACCGCGCCGCGAGCGTCTACCGGGACGGCGCCGCCGGTCCGCGCGACATCCACGCGCTCGACCACCCGTACCGCGGACTCGTCCTCGAAGTGCTGGAAGCGGAATCCGCGGAAGGCCGGGACGAATTGCTGGAATGGCTGCGGGCCCGCCACCTGCCGAAGAAGCTCGCCGGATCACCGGCGGCGATGGTGGTGATCTTCACGCCCACTCCGCTGCCGCTCGACCGGATGTCTTATGTGAAACAGGTCGAAGGCGTCGAAACCCGGCTCACTCTCCTGTGGTTCCTGCAACAAGATCCACGCGAGGGGTGGGAAGAGCATTTCGCCGGTCACGCCGCCGAGATCGCCGGCCGGACCGACTCGGCGGGGCGCTCGGCGAAAGTGGAATTCATCGCTCCCTTCATTCCGACCATTCCCGGCACGGACACCTACGTTGATCAACTCCGTTGATCCGCTGACGTGATCACCCGGTCCGCTGGGTTGATCACCCGGTCCGCCGCGTTGATCACCCCGTTTGCCGCGTTGATCACCCGGCCCGGAACATCAGGACAGCAGTGAGCCCCCTCGGCTAGGACGGCGGCCAGACGAGAGGGCTCTTCTGCGGTACTGCTGAAGGTGCGCGCGCTGTACTAGTTGATCGTGAACGCGCCTCGGTCGACGTCCGTGACGAACGCGGTCCACGCCTCAGGGGAAAAGCTGAGGACCGGACCCTGCGGGTCCTTGGAGTCGCGGACCACGACCGACTCGACGGCCGGGGACTTCACTTCGACACAGGCGCCATTTCCGGTGGACCGCGAGGACTTCATCCACGCGGGAGTACTGCCCAGCTTGATTGCCATCTCTGCTCCGGTCTGTGCTGATGGCGGCGGCGAGGTACGCCATTGCCTGACTACGCGCTCGACGCTACTAGCCAACATCACGGACCGGTGAGCCACTTCACCCAAGTGGATGGCATATTCCCAGTAACTCTTCCAATGGGAGTGAGCGGGGGTGTACCGTATCGCCCGCACTTCAGCGGGTGTATCGTTCCGCCGCTTCGGTGATGAACTGCCGGGTCTGTTCGGCGCTGAGCGCCTGGGCCCGCAGATGCTCGTACATCACGCTGTAGGCCTGCACATCGGTGTCCTTCTCCAAGTACAGGTCGCTGTTGACGCCTTCGAGATAGACCACCGTGGCATCGGTCGCGTCGGTGAACTCCAGTACCGCGAACTGCCCGCTCAGACCGGGGTGCGCGCCCGCCTCGAACGGCAGCACCTGCACGGTCACATGCGGCAGATGGCTCAATTCCACCAAATGCAGAAGCTGGTCACGCATCACGTGCTCGTCGCCGACCTTGCGGCACAGCGCCGCCTCGTCCACCACGGCCCACATCCGCAGCGGCCCGTCCCGGTCGGTGATCCGCTCCTGCCGGCGCATTCTCACGCTGACGCGCTTGTCGACCTGTTCGGGAGTGGCCTCCGGCAGATTGCCCGCGATCATCGCGGCGGCGTACTCCGGGGTCTGCAACAGGCCAGGCACTACCTGGGGTTCGAAGACCCGCAGGCTGGCCGCCTCGGTCTCCAGGCCGATGTACACGCTGTACGGGATGTCGCCGAAGGCATGCCACCAGCCCTGCTGGCGCGACTCCTTGGCCATCTGCATCAGCGAGTCGACGATCCGCACGTCCTCGACGCCGTACACACCGCACAGGTCGCGCACATCGCGCTGGCTGATGCTCCGGCGCCCGTTCTCCAACCGGCTGATCTTCGACTGCGACACCAGGAGCCGGGCGGCGACCTCCTCGGCCGTCATGCCCTTCTGCTCCCGCAACTTGCGCAGTTCCGAACCCAGCCGGCGGCGCCTGACGGTGGGATTGACGTTGGCGACCACTGGAAGTGCACCTCCACGCTGAACCTACTGATGGTCAGCAGCCTGCCACTTGCGGTCATCGGCGCGCTGGCGAATGAGGGTAACCCGGCAGGGGCGTGTACGCGGTGGTACACGGGGGTGTATACGGCGACGCGCGGTGCGACGGATCCCGGAACGTGTTCCGAGTCCCGCCGCCCCGCGCGTCACAGCGGCTCCCGGAACGGGTCGCTGAGGACGGCGCGATGGTCGCGGATTGCGGTGCCCCATCCCTGCCGACGGGCGCCGCAGCCGTCCCTGATGAGGGGGTTGCCGAGCGCTACGTGCTCACCTGCGCACGCGCTCTCACGTGCTGAACGTGCTGAACGTACTGAGCGTGCCGAACGTACTGACCGTGCTGCCTGTGCTGCCTGTGTCCACTCGCTGTCGCACGCCGACTCAACGGGCGCCGGCGCGGGCCATGGTGCTGTGCCCCGCCGCTCGCGGTGCCGGAGCGGCTGGCCGCTTCGGCTGCGCCGCCACGCCGTTCTGCACATCCATCACGGCATGCGCGACGAGGCCGCCCATCGGGTCGTACCTGATCAGGTCACGCAGGCGCGATCGCGACGACCGGCCCTCGTTGCCCGGGTAGAGGTGCTTGCCGAGTCCCACGGCGTGGGCGAGCGCGGCGAGCGCGGCGGTCCGCGGGTCCGGCGGCACGCCGGTACGGATCGCACTGTCCAGCCGGGTACGGATCTCCCGGCTGACCGCGCTGTCGGACGCCTGGTACCGCGTCGTCGGCAGCACCCCGCACATCTGGCCGGGCACGGCGTGCACCATGCCGCACCGCTCCAGGTGCGCGAGATACGTCTGGCGGAGCCCGAGGCGGGGTCCGCCGATCCAGTGGACGGCCCGCACCGGACTGCCGCGTCGCCGCAGCAGTTCGAGAGCGGAGTCCAGGGTCGGATCTCCAGTCGGCCGTGGGTGCACCACGGCTATACGATCCCCGTCAGGGGCTATCCGTCCGGCCAGGGCCAGCTCGACGAGCTGCGCCCCGGCGAGGCCGAGGTCGAGCGATTGAGGCTGCGCCGTGGTCCCGGTCGTCGGGTCCAGTGCGAGCAGCAACAGCTCTTCCGGAATTGTTCTGCGGCTCTTGCCCATCCATGCCTCCCCGCGTGGATGAATGACAGGGTGACGCCTCTCACACCGGCCTGTCGAGAGCGCCTTTGCCTTATCGACGGGAACCGGGTGGTATGTCGTTCTCGTCTACGGGGTGGGCGGTGGTGTCGCGGACGGGTCGCGGGCCTGTCGGCGGGACACTGCCAGTGTGAGCTTTGAAGGGGTATGGGTGCCATTCGGCATCCGCCCCCGCACGATGTGTGCGGCCATTTCGTGATGTGTGGAGGAGGTCTGCGTGGCGGGCGAGTCCCCCGGCAGGGAACAGCGGCAGAGCACGTCGGGGGAGGCGGTCGAGCGGTCGACCGCTGATCCGAGGCTGGTGGTGTTCCGGACGCCCACCGAGGGGCACGGGACACGCGTGGCGGAGGGCGTACGGGAGGAGCACGCGGGCGCCGCGGTCGGAGCCGTCCCCTCCGCGCCCCCCGAATCGGCGGACTCCGCGGGCTCCGGCGCACGCCCCCACCCGGCCGCCGCCTCCTCCGCCGCCTCCACGGCGAATACGCCGGACGGCGTAGCGGCCGTAGACGAATCCTCCGACGCGGCTACGTCCACGACGCCGCCCGCGCCCCGCACCCCGGAGGTCCTGCCTCCGGAAGCGGAACCGAATCGTGACCTCCAGGACCCGGATTCCGCCGCCGGGGAAGCCCCCGAGGACGGGCCGGACCCCGAAACGGGTCCGGAAGCGGAAGACTCCGCGCCGGCCGGGCCGCCCGCGGCGGAGCGCGACGAGCACACCGCCGTGCTGCGCGTCGGGGGGCGCGGGGGCCTGCTGGGCGCCGGCGCCACCGCCGGCGGCTCTGCGGCCGGTGACGGTACGGCTGAGGGCGCAGACGGGGACGGCGTGGACGACGCCGAGGGCGTGACCGAGGCCGACGCCGACGACGTACCGGGCGACGTATCGGACGCGGCCCCGGCCTCCGGTGACGGCCAGGAATCCGAGGACGCGGACCCCGCGGACCCCGAGGACGCCGCCCCGGCGACCTCGACCGACGCCGCCGACGACGTGGCGGACGCCGCGCCCTCTGCCGGTGACGCGGAGGACGCCGCTCCGGAGGACTCCGACAGCTCCGCGTCCAGGAACACCTCCGAGGACACCTCCCAGGACGCCCCCGAAAGCGCCCCCGAGGACGACGCCCCCGAGAACAACGCCCCCAAGGGCCCCGGCGCCCGGAGCGCCTCCGTCCTGCGCCCGCTTGTGTCCGATCTCCCCGCCGAGCGCCCGGCGGCGCAGGGCGCGGAAGGCGCCTCAGGAGCCCGTAGCGCGCCCTCTGGCGCCTCCGCGCCCTATGAGGCGCCCCAGCCGCCCCCGGCGTCCGCCAAGCCGCGTACGGGCCCCGTGAAGCCCTCGGAGAGTCCGGCCGGGGGCCCGATCGGGCAGCCGTCCGCCCCGCCGAAGCCCGCCGGGGGCGCGCCGCTGCCCCCGTACGCCGGGAGCCCGTCCGCGATCGGCACCCCCACAGCGGCCTCGCCGGACGGCGCGGCGGCCGGGCCCGACGGGACGCGGTCGATGCCCGTGCCGCCGGAGCCCGAGGCGCCGCTGAAGCTGCTCGCGGAGCTGACGAACACCCCGCCGCCGCGCCAGACGGTGCTGCGGACGGTCGCGCGCCGGTTCAAGATCTGGACCCCGCTGGTGGTGCTGCTGGCGATCGTGTTCGTCGTGGTGCAGGCGCTGCGCCCGCTGCCGGCGCCGTCGATGGCGCTGACCGCGGCCTCGTCGTACACCTTCGACGGCACGCCGCTGCCGCAGTCCATGCCGTGGCCGTCGCAGGGCCAGTCGGTGGCCGAGGTCGAGGGCCTGGGCTCGCTCGGCGTGCACGGCGCGCAGACCCCGGTGCCGATCGCGAGCGTCACCAAGGTGATGACCGCGTATCTGATCCTGCGCGACCACCCGCTGACGGGTAAGCAGACCGGTCCGACGATCCCCGTGGACGCGCAGGCGGCCGACGAGGCGAGTTCGAGCGACGAGTCGACCGCGCAGGTCAAGAAGGGCCAGCAGTTCACCGAGCGGCAGATGCTGCAACTGCTGCTGATCCCCTCGGGCAACAACATCGCCCGCCTGCTGGCGCGTTGGGACTCCGGCACCCAGGAGGCGTTCGTCACGAAGATGACGAAGGCCGCCGCCGACCTCGGCATGACCAACACCACGTACACCGGCGCGAGCGGCTTCGAGGAGACCACGCGGAGCACCGCCGTCGACCAGTTGAAGCTGGCCCGCGAGGTCATGAAGAACGACGTGTTCCGGTCGGTCGTCGCGCAGCCGAACATCGACATCCCCGGCGTCGGCACGATCTACAACAACAACAACGACCTGGTCAACGTGGGTGTGATCGGCATCAAGACCGGTTCGAGCACCCCCGCGGGGGGCGCCCTGATGTGGGCGGCGAACAAGAAGGTCGACGGCAAGGACCAGTTGATCCTCGGCGTCGTCCTCCAGCAGCGCGGCGGCACGACCGTCTACGACAGCCTCCAGGCGGCGCTGGTCAACTCGCAGAAGCTGATCAACTCCGTGCAGGGCGGCCTGACGTCGTCGACGATAGTGAAGAAGGGCGAGGTCGTCGGCTATGTGGACGACGGGCTCGGCGGTCACACGCCGGTCGTGGCGAGCAAGGACCTGAAGGCCGTCGGCTGGCCGGGCCTGAGGACGACGCTGTCGCTGACCCCCCTCAAGGACGGGCTGCCGCACACCGCGACGTCCGGCGCCGAGGTGGGCACGATCGGCTTCGGCACCGGCTCGGCCCGCACCACGGTGCCGGTCGTCCTCCAGTCCGACCTGAGCGAGCCGTCGTTCGGCACGAAGCTCACCCGGGTCGGCTGACCCCGAGCCGCCCGCGGGCGGCACCGCGCAGGCTCCGGTACGCGGCGGCCGGGTCGATCCGACCCGGCCGTCCGCGTGTCAGCGGGTAGCAGGCCAGGCCGAGCAGCACCGACGTGAAGTGCCCGACGTCGGTGAAGGTGCGGCCCTCGCCCAGCGCGAGCCCGTAGAAGAGCAGCACGCAGGCGCCGTACAGGTACCGCCAGGGCATCGTGACCGCCCAGGTCAGCACCGCCTCGACCGCCGCCAGCCCGTAACTGACGCCCACGTCGAGGGTCTCGGCGGCCGACTGCGGCGCGTGCCCGTGCCGGATCGCCCACAGCAGCACGCCCTCACTGATGTACGTCGCCGCGACGTGCCCGATCAGCACGACCGCGAGCCACCGCCAGGTGCCCAGCCAGCGTTCGGCGGTGGCGTGGAAGACCGTGTAGAGCAGCACGTACGGCAGCCATCCGCCGCCGTCGGTCCACAGCGCGCTGCGCACCAGGGCGCGGACCGGCTGGCTCGACAGATTGCGGATGTTCGTCGACCGCAGCCGCAGGAAGTCGTCCACCGTGGCGGGCGCCATCCGGTGGATCGCGACCGTGGTGAAGAACAGGATCGCCAGCCAGATGTACGTGCCGGGGGCGCTGCGGATGTACGCCCACACGGCGCGGGCCACGGCGCGGGTGACACGCGAGAGGCGTGAGGGGAGATGCACGCTCCGGATTCTGTCCGGAAAGCGAGGTTTATACGGCCGCGCCGCGCGTAAGCGCGGCCTACCGAGTCCAGCGGGTGCGCGGGTCCCGGCCCGGTGCGCGGGTCCCGGCCGGGTGCGCGGGTCCCGGCCGGGTCACGCGGACAGTTCGCGCTCCAAAGGGGTGCGGAATCGCGGTGTGACCGTCACACCGCCGCCCGCGAGAAAAGCGGTGAGACGCTCCGCCGCCGCCTCGACCGCGTCCGCCGCCCGCGCGCCCCGGTCGGCCAGCAGCCGCCAGGCGACAGTGCCGTCCGCGCGGTGCGCCCAGCCGCCGATCACCTCGCCGCCCCACCACACGGTGGGCCCGACGTTGCCCGAGCGGTCGAAGAGGGACGCGCGGTGCTCGCGCGGCAGGAACCAGTCGCGCTCCTGCCACCCCATGGGCGTCGGGTCCAGCGCGGGCAGCAGCGTCGCGGCGGGCGGCGGCGCGTCCGCCGACGGCCCGGCGTCACCGGGCAGTACGTGGCCGACGGCGTCCCCGTCCAGCAGCACTTCCTCGGCGCCGACCGCCGCGAGCGCCTTGCGCACCTCCGTCAGCGACCAGCCCGTCCACCACTTCAGATCGGCCGCCGTCCCCGGCCCGTACGCCCCCAGCCACGCCTTCACCACCCCCGCGCGCGCCTCGGCCACCGGCACGTCGGGCAGCGGCTCGGCGTTCGCCCACCGGAACTGGCTGCTCGTCCACGACCCGGCCGGCCTGCGCCGCTCGATCCGGCCCTCGGCGGCCATCGTCCTGATGATCCGGCTCGCCACGTTCTGCCGCGCCTCGTACGGCTTGCCCGCCGCCACCAGCACCTGCTCGCGCAGCTCGGGCACCAGCTTCGACAGCCCCGCGCCGCTGGTCTCGCCGTGCGCGTCGAGCGCCGCGCGCACCCGCGCCTCGACGCCTTCCAGCCACGCCTCGTCCCAGCCGCCGCCCTCCGCCAGGAACGCCAGCAGCCCCTTGCGCTCCTTCGCCGCGATCTGCCGCCCGGCCGCCGCGTACACCCCCGGCGCCGCCGCCCGGCCCACGACGAACATCGTGCGCCGCATCGCCAGCATCCGCACCAGCGACCCGGTCTCCCCGTACAGCGCCTCCTCCAGCGCCCCGACGCCGTCGCCCGGCTCGCGCAGCCGCGCCGCCACCGTCAGGAACACCGTCGCCGGATCGGTCGCGTGCAGCGCCACGAGCGCGTCGGCGACCTCCTCGCAGGTGCCCACGGCCCGGAGCTGCCGCCGCACCAGCCGCCCCCGCCGCTCCTCGTTCCCGGCCTGTCGCCGCCGCGTTCCGCTCATGACCTCATGCTCACACGCCCCGCCGTCACTACCGGCTCAGCGGCCGGAAGCCGCGCAGGCGCAGGCTGTTGGCCACGACGAAGACGGAGGAGAAGGCCATGGCCGCGCCCGCGATCATCGGGTTGAGCAGCCCCGCCGCCGCCAGCGGCAGAGCGGCGACGTTGTAGCCGAAGGCCCAGAAGAGATTGGACTTGATGGTGCCGAGCGTGCGCCGCGCGAGACGGATGGCGTCGGCGGCCACGCGCAGGTCACCGCGGACCAGGGTGAGGTCCCCGGCCTCGATGGCGGCGTCGGTGCCGGTGCCCATGGCGAGCCCGAGGTCGGCCTGGGCGAGCGCGGCGGCGTCGTTCACACCGTCGCCGACCATGGCGACGCTGCGCCCCTCGGCCTGGAGGCGCCGGACGACGGCGACCTTGTCCTCGGGGAGGACGTCCGCGAAGACGTCGGCGGCGTCGATGCCGACCTCGGCGGCGACGGCCGCCGCGACGGCCGCGTTGTCCCCGGTGAGCAGCATCGGCCGCAGGCCGAGCGCCCGCAGCCGCCGTACGGCCTCCGCGCTCGTCGGCTTGACGGCGTCGGCGACGACGAGCACGGCCCGCGCCCGCCCGTCCCAGCCCACGATCACCGCCGTGCCGCCGTGCGCCTCGGCCGCCGCCTTGGCCTCGGCGAGGTCGGCGGGCAGGACGAGCCCGCGCCCGCTCAGCAGCCGCTCGCGGCCGACCAGCACCTCGTGGCCCTCGACGACACCGCGCACACCGAGGCCGGGGACGTTCTCGAAGTCCGTGACCGGCGGCAGTTCACCGGCCGCCTCGCGCGCCCCGGCGGCGACGGCCCGCGCGATCGGGTGCTCGGAGGCGTCCTCCAGCGCGCCCGCCAGCCGCAGGACGTCGGCCTCCTCGGCTCCCGACACACGCACCCCGGTCAGCGTCATCGACCCGGTCGTGACCGTCCCGGTCTTGTCCAGTACGACCGTGTCGACGGCCCGCGTCGACTCCAGCACCTCGGGCCCCTTGATGAGGATGCCGAGTTGCGCGCCACGCCCGGTGCCGACCATGAGCGCGGTCGGCGTGGCGAGCCCGAGCGCGCACGGGCAGGCGATGATGAGGACGGAGACGGCCGCGGTGAAGGCGGCGGTTGCGCCCTCCCCGGTCAGCAGCCAGAAGGCGAGCGTGCCGAGCGCCAGCACGATCACCACGGGCACGAAGACGGCCGAGATCCGGTCGGCGAGCCGCTGCGCGGCGGCCTTGCCGTTCTGCGCGTCCTCCACCAGCCGTGCCATACGGGCGAGTTGGGTGTCGGCGCCGATCCGCTCGGCCTCGACGACGATGCGCCCGCCCGCGTTGACGGTGGCGCCGGTGACCCGCGAGCCGGGCCCGACCTCGACCGGTACGGACTCCCCGGTGAGCATCGACGCGTCGACGGCGGAGCCCCCGTCGCGGACGACGCCGTCGGTGGCGATCTTCTCGCCGGGGCGTACGACGAAGCGGTCGCCGACCGCCAACTCGCCGACGGGGATACGCACTTCCCGCCCGTCGCGGAGCACCGCGACGTCCCTGGCGCCCAGTTCGAGCAGCGCGCGCAGCGCCGCCCCCGCCTTCCGCTTGGCGCGGGCCTCGAAGTACCGCCCGGCCAGGATGAACGCGGTGACCCCGGCCGCCGCCTCCAGATAGATGTGGCCGCTGCCGCCGCCGCGCGAGACGGTGAGGTCGAAGGAGTCCTTCATGCCGGACATGCCCGCGTCGCCGAAGAACAGCGCCCACAGGGACCAGCCGTACGCGGCGAGGGTGCCGACCGACACCAGGGTGTCCATGGTGGCGGCGCCGTGCCGCAGATTCGTCCAGGCGGCGCGGTGGAAGGGCCAGCCCGCGTAGACCACGACCGGTGAGGCGAGCGTCAGCGCCAGCCACTGCCAGTTGTCGAACTGGAGCGCCGGGACCATCGACAGCGCGACGACCGGCACGGCGAGGACGACGGCGGTGATCAACCGCTCCCGCAGGGAGGCCGATTCGGGGTCGCGCGCCGGGCCGGCGGCGGTCCCGTCGGCGTCGGCCGGGGGCGCGAGCGGGGGCGGGGGGAGCGCGGCGGTGTACCCGGTGGCCTCGACGGTCGCGATGAGATCGCCGACCGCGACTCCCTCGGCGTACGCCACCTTGGCCTTCTCGGTCGCGTAGTTGACGGTGGCGCTGACGCCGTCCATCCGGTTGAGCTTCTTCTCGATCCGCGCGGCGCAGGACGCGCACGTCATGCCGCCGATCTCCAGCTCGACCGCCTGCTCGGCCGCCGCCGTCCCGCCGTCCTTCGCCGCCGTGGTCATGGCCACTCCCGCTCCCCTCGTGTCCCCGTCGTACCTTTCCCGCCGTCCGGCCCCTGCCCCCGGCCCCCGCCGTGGAGGCCGCGAAGCGCCGGTCAGGCGCGGCCGACCAGTTCGTAACCCGCCTCGTCCACGGCGGCGCGCACCGACTCGTCGTCCACCGGCTGCTCGGACGCGACGGTCAGCAGACCGGTCGAGGCGACCGCCTTGACGGAGGTGACACCGGGAATCGCGGTGACCTCCTTGGTGATCGCGGACTCGCAGTGACCGCAGCTCATCCCGGACACGGAGTAGACGGCCTCGCTCATGGTGTTCTCCTCGATACGTGCGTGCGTGCCTGCTTGTGCGGACGTGCTTCTCCGTCCGCCGGGAACAACCATATACCCCCTAGGGGTATTCCACGAAGCTGAGATCTTCGGCACTCCGGGCGCCCCGCCGGTCCCGGCGCGCCGGGCGCTCGCCTAGGCTGGACGCGTCGGCGCGTACCCGTGGCAGGGACGCGACCAGCTCTTTCACCAGGAGGCGGCAGCGTGCTGCGCACCATGTTCAAGTCGAAGATCCACCGGGCCACCGTGACCCAGGCGGATCTGCACTATGTGGGCTCCGTGACCGTCGACGCCGATCTGATGGACGCCGCGGACCTGCTGCCCGGCGAACTCGTCCACATCGTCGACATCACCAACGGCGCCCGGCTGGAGACCTATGTCATCGAGGGCGAGCGCGGCTCCGGCGTCATCGGCATCAACGGCGCCGCCGCCCACCTCGTGCACCCCGGAGACCTGGTCATCCTGATCAGCTACGCGCAGGTCGAGGACGCCGAGGCCAGGGCGCTGCGCCCGGCCGTCGTCCATGTGGACGCCGGCAACCGGATCATCACGGTCGGCGGCGACCCGTCGGAGCCCACCCCCGGCGCGGACACGCTCCGCCCCCCGCACGCCGTGGCGCGGGTCTGACGGCCGAAGCCGGATCACTGATGTGCCGGGGCCCGCTCGCTGATCGCGGAATGTTCGCGGAATGTTCGCGGACCGCTCGTGGCGCGTCGCGCCCCGTGTGTCCGACGGTGAGCGTTACGCGGCGGTGACGACCGCCGCGCCGCTCACCGGGCCGACGGCCGGGCCCTGGACCGGGCGTATCGGCATCTGGGTACCCCGCGCGGCGGCGGTCCACTCGGCGCGCAGCCGCGCCAGCTCCGTGAGCTCTTCGGCCGTCCAAGGCCGGTCGCCGTGCTCCTGCACATAAGCGCGCAGGGCCGCGTTCGCTTGATCGAGACTTCCCCCGTACATGTGAACCACAGTAGACGGCGGCACTGACAATCCCGAATCCGTTAAACACCGCGCGTGACCGTGTCGATGCGGCACGGCGCCTTCCGTTTCACCCGCCAAGGCGGTGACCTGCGCACGAACGGCGATTGTCGGGACCGGCTGCCATGCTGGGTGTGAGAGAGGACACTGCGTCCCAATCGGACAAAAAGCCCGGCACCCGCCCGATCCGCCCGGCACCCGCCCGATCCGCCCCGCGCCTGCGATCCGCCCGGCATCCCTGATCCGCCCGACGCCTCCGATCCGCCCGGACGGCTCCGATCCGCCCGGCCACCGCACGACAGCTCCAGGAGGAAGGCACCCATGCTCACCAACGACTACGTGCCCGGCGCGCCCGACTGGATCGACCTGGGCAGCCGCGACACCACGGCCGCCGCCGCGTACTACGGCTCGCTCTTCGGCTGGGAATTCGAACCGGGCGGCCCCGCGTCCGGCGGGTACGGCACCTTCGTGCGGGACGGCGCGACGGTCGCCGCGCTGGGCCCGCTCCAGGACACCGGCGCCCACCCGGCCTGGACGGTCTACTTCGAGACCGCCGACGCCGACGCCACCACGGCGGCCGTCGAGGAGAACGGCGGCACCGTACGGGTGCCGCCGATGGACGTCTTCGACCAGGGCCGCCTCGCCTCCTACACCGACCCGACCGGCGGCGAATTCGGCGTCTGGCAGCCCGGCACCAACAAGGGCCTGGACCACGTCGGCCCCTGGGGCCTGTGCTGGACGGAGCTGTACACACCGCGGGCCCAGCGCGCCAAGGACTTCTACGCCGCGGTCCTGGCCTGGGACTACGAGGACATGCCGCTGCCAGGCGACGCGTCCGCCGACGTCTACACCGTGGTGTCCCGCTCCGGCGGCGGCCAGGACGGCTCGCACGGCGGCATCCTCCAGCTCGGCCCCGACCTGCTCCCCACCGGTACGGCCTACTGGCAGCCCTACTTCGGCGTCGACGACTGCGACGCCGTCGTCGCCAGGGCCACCGAGGGCGGCGGCACGGCCCTCCTGCCCCCCACCGACATGGCGGGCGTCGGCCGCCTCGCCCTGCTGACCGACCCCGAGGGCGCGTTCTTCGCCGTGCTCACCCCGGCGGCCTCGATGACGTCCTGAGCCCGTACGGCCCGTAGAGCCCGCGAAGCCCTTACAGCCTCCCGCAAAGCCGCCACACAGCATGCCCGGCCCGCGCGGCTCTCAGGCCCGCGGGTCCTGGCCCGTGGAAGGGGCGGCCTGATCGGCGGCGGACGGCTCCGCTGCACCGGCCCCGGTCGCGGGGAGCGCCGTCAGATGGGCGAGCGTGCCGGTGATCGTCAGCAGCCGCTCCAGCGCGGAGGACCGGTCGTCCAGGTGGAGCCGGACACCGGCCTCGTCGGTGCGGCGGCGGATCATCAGCAGCGCCGAGAGCCCGCTGGAGTCCGTGCTGCCGAGCCCGGCGCAGTGCAGGTGCAGGTCCGCCAGGCGCGGATTGTCGGCGATCTTGTCGCTGACGACGGCCAGCAGCCGGTCGGCGTTGTCGTAGTCGAGGTCGCCGTGCAGTTCGATCCGCACGGTGGTCTCGGTGTCGACGGCCGTCAGCCGCAGATGGCTCGGGGGAATCGTGGTCATGCGGTGGTCCTGGCGGTGGTGAGTGCGGACGAGGTCAGACAGTCGGTGCCGAGCCGGAGTATCCGGACCGCGCGCGGGAAGTCCTTCAGCTCGTCGGACAGGATCCGCAGCGCGGGCGGCAGGCTGTGCGCGGGAACGCCGCGGGCGGCGAGAATCCCGGCGGTCCAGGTGAGGAAGTCCGCGAAGAGGTCCTCGTCGCCCGTGTAGAGGGCGATGGTGAGGAAGTCCACGATGTGCGCGAGGTCTTGCGCGGTGTGCTCGCGCTGGAGCTCGCTGTACGCGCGCATCGCGGGGAAGGCGGCCTCCAGCCCGCCGAAGACGGTCCGCACCAGGGCCGTACGGGCGCGCGCGACCATCGTGTACTCCTGGTCGGCCAGGTGCGGCAGATCGTCTATCGGCTGGTGCTCGGGCTGCGGGCGCGGCAGTGGGCCGCGCGCGAGGCGCTCCGCGGCCGTACGCGCGTCGGGGGCCCAGGCGTCGGCGCCCAGCAGCCGCGCGTGCCGGCCGTCCGGGCCGAAGGCGGCGCCGCCGACGAGGACCGGCACCCCGACGGCCTGGCAGGCGGTGATCGCCGCGTGCGCGGTCGGCAGCCGGGTGGCCAGCGAACTGGAGAGCGCCACCGCGTCGCACGCGGTGCGGTGCAGGTGGGTGATGAGGTGCGGGGTGGGCACCTGGGCGCCGAGGAAGTCGACGCGCCAGCCGCGCAGCTTCAGCACCTCGGCCAGGATCCGGGCGGGCAGCGCGTGCCACTCGCCCTCGACGCAGGCCACCGTGATCCTGCCCCGCCAGGGTTCGGTACGGGCGGCGGGGTGCAGGGACAGCGCCGCCACCGCCCGGTCGTTGATCGCGGTGGCGGCGTGCTCCTCGGCGACGCTCAGCCGGTTGGCCGCCCACTCCTCGCCCACCTTGCCCTGCACGGGCGCGATGAGGTCGAGCAGCACGCTCTCCGCGTCCACCCCCGTGTCCAGCGCGCCGAGCACCACACCGGCCGCCGCGTGCTCGTCGCCGTGCGCGACGGCCTCCCACAGCTCCGTCACGCGCCGCCCGAGCCCCTGATCAGGTCCGGAGCGGGCTCCGGACGGCGGGGCGGGCGGCGAGGACGCGGAGTGCGACGAGGGTGCGGTCGGCTCGGTGTCGGTGCTCACGCTGTGTACCTGCCCCGAGTACGGCCGTTCACCGCACTCAGGTGGTGCGTCCGGGGCGCGGAGATCACGACGACGGCCATGTCGTCGTGACGCCCCGTGCCGACCCATTCGGCGGCGAGCATCTGGACCCGCTCCACGATTCCTTCCGCGGGCATGCCCGCGCACTCCGACAACACGCGCCGCAGCCGCTTCTCGCCGAACAGCGCACCGCCCAGGGGGCCGCCGCGCGCCTCGGTGATCCCGTCCGTGTACAGCACGCAGGTCTCGCCGGGCGCCAGGGACAGCGTGACGGTACGGGAGACGGCGTCGGGGATCGCGCCGACCAGGGTGCCCTTGGTGTCGGCCTGCTCCACCTCGCCGTCGGCCCGCACGATCAGCGGCGCGAGGTGTCCCGCGCTGGTCAGCCGCAGCCGCACCTGGTGCCCGTCGCGGAGCGCGGAGGCAAGGATCAGCGTCGCGAAGCGGGTGTGGTGGGAGTTCAGCAGCGCCGTGTTCAGCAGGCTGAGCATCCGCTGGTGGTCGTCGGCCATGGGCAGCAGCGCGTGCAGGGTGTTGCGGATCTTGCCGGTCAGCACGGCCGCCTCGAGGCCCTTGCCGCACACATCGCCCAGCACCGCCAGCGACGCCTCGCCCTCGGTCACCGACGGGTGCACGTCGTAGAAGTCCCCGCCGATCCGCTCATGGTCCTGCGAGGGCCGGTAGCCGCCGGCGAAGTCCACCCCGCCGACCTGGTGCAGCGACGGCGGCAGCAGTTCCCGCATCAGGACCTCGGTGATCGCCGACTGCTCCGCGTACAGCCGGGCCGCCGACATGGCGGCGCCCGCGCGCGCGGCGAACAGCCGGGCGAAGACCTCTTCGCGTTCGGTGAAGGCGTCGGTCTCCGAGCGCCGCAGCAGGACGAGGGCGCCCGCCGACACCCCGTGCCCCGGCAGCGGGGTGATCACTATCGAACCGACCGGCCCGAAGCCCTCGGGCACCAGCCAGGAGGGGGCCGTCGCCGGGTCGAGCCAGCGCGAGGGCACCGGCGGGAAGCCGCGCAACGCCTCGCCGAGC
The DNA here is from genome assembly GCF_042955955.1 of Streptomyces sp. NPDC008317. NCBI lineage: Bacteria > Bacillati > Actinomycetota > Actinomycetes > Kitasatosporales > Streptomycetaceae > Streptomyces > Streptomyces sp. NPDC008317. The sequence goes on along the minus strand of NZ_JBIBFQ010000006.1, from coordinate 245,432 downwards.
CCCGGCACTTCGTCCGGATCGACGCCCAGGTGCGACTGCGAGGGGCTGCCGCCGCGCACACAGAAGACCACCGGCAGCCGGTTCGCCCGCGACGGGGCGATGACCATGGCGGCGTCGGCCAGGTGCTCGGCGGCCATCTGCGCGGTGACGTCCATGCACCGGTCCAGGTTGAGCGAGGAGAGCAGCAGGTTGGACGAACGGCTGAGGAATTCGGTGCGCTCGCGTTCCATGCGCAACGCCTCGCGCGCCAGCCGCCGGTCGGTGTCCTCGACCAGCCACCACACGGCGCTTCCGTCGGCCAGCACCGTCGGATGCGCCTCGAAGGTGCGCCCGCCGACCGCACCCCAGGCCACGTCGACGTCAGCGGTCGCGGCAACGTCCACGTCAGCGGTGGCGGCCACGTCCGTGCCCGGGGATTCCTCCGTCGGCGCGTGCAGCGTTTCGTGTGCCCGCGACAGCCACGGTGGCGCCACGTCCGCGAGCGCCACCCCTTTCCCGGCCCCCGGCAGCAGAACCCCCGCCGCCTCGTTCGCGAGTATCAGCCTGCCGTCGGCCTCGACCACGAGCACCGGGTAGGGCGCCAGCAGGGGGTACGGAGTGTCGCTCCTCGAAACGCTCACCGGTGCGTCCGCACCGGCTGCCGTCGTGACGGAACCAACCACACATTCAGGATCCGCTGAGCGAATCCCTCACCTCATCGACTAGGGGACAGTTGCGTACGGCGACCAGAAGACCGTTGCCGTCCAGCAACCATCCCGTACTTCCCCGCGGCCCCGCAACCAGCCCACCGGAGCGTGGCCGACCGGTCACAGGGCCTCGCGCCACGCCGCCAGCTCCCGCGCGCTGTCGAACCGCAGCGCCCGTCCGGTCACCGGATCGGTGAATTCCAGCGCCCGCGCGAGCAGTTGCAGCGGCCGGGTGAAGTCCTCCCGGCCGCCCTCCGATTCGGGCTCCGGCAGCACCCGCGGATACACCGGGTCGTACAGCAGCGGCAGGCCGAGCGCGCTCATGTGCAGCCGCAACTGGTGGGTACGGCCCGTCGCGGGCAGCAGCCGGTAGCGGCCCCGCGCACCGCGCCGCTCCAGCAGTTCGACCCGGCTCTCCGCGTTCGGCGGCCCCGGCTCCTCCCACGCCGCGATCCGCCCGCGCTCCTTCACGATCCGGCTCCGTACCGTCCTGGGCAGCTCCACCCGCGGGTCGTACGCGGCGACCGCCTCGTACTCCTTGCGCACCCGGCGGTCCCGGAAGAGCGTCTGGTACGCGCCCCGGTCCCCGGGGCGGACCACGAACAGCACCAGGCCCGCCGTCAGCCGGTCGAGCCGGTGCGCGGGCGACAGTTCGGGCAGCCCGCAGTCGCGCCGCAGCCGCGCCAGGGCGGTGTCCGTCACGTGCCGCCCGCGCGGAGTCGTCGCCAGGAAGTGCGGCTTGTCCGCCACCACGATCCGCTCGTCGCGGTACACCACCCTCACCTCGAACGGCACGGCCGTCTCCGGTGCCACATCGCGGTGGAACCATACGTACGCGCCCGCCTCGTACGCCGTCCCCGCCGTCACCGGACCGCCGTCCGCGGTCACGAAACGCCCCTCGGCCAGCATCGCCCCGACGCGCTCCGCGCCCACCGCCCCCGCGTACCGCTCCAGCAGATACGCCGCCACCGTCGGCGGCTCCCCGCCCCCGCCGGGCAGCCGCAACCGCACCGGGTCCACGCCGTCCCGCTGCGCCAACGGCGACGGCGGCGCCTTGCGCCCGCCCCTGCGTGCCATGTCCCCGCCCTCCCCGCCCCCCCGTCAGCGCGCGACCGGGTAGCCGATCCGCTCCAGCTCCCCCCGGCCGGCCCCCTGAACCTCCCCCGCCCCCGGATACCGCACGACCTCCAACGCGGCCGACGCCCGGCACACATCCCGCAGCCCCGCGATCGACGGCAGCCCTCGATCGACGTCATGGATCGTCACACGCTCAGTCATGCCCCATCCCTATCAAGATCCCTATCAAGCCGCACTGACATTCCCCCGCACACCTCGCACACCCGCACCGTCCCTCGCGTGTCACAGGCGCCCGCGCTGTCCCGTCCCGTGAGGGAGAGCCCCGCGATGAGCCGGGGACGACCGGAACGCGAGGACGGTGGCGGTCATGCGGGTGTTCGTGGCAGGCGGGAGCGGGGTACTGGGGCGGCGGCTGGTGCCGCTGCTCGTGGACGGGGGCCACCAGGTGACGGCCACCACGACGAGCGCGGCCAAACTGGACTCGCTGAAGGCGCTGGGCGCCGACGGCGTCGTGATGGACGGCCTTGACGCGGCGTCGGTCGGCGAGGCGGTGGCCACGGCGCGGCCGGACGTCATCGTGCACCAGATGACGGCGATCGCCACCGCGCACGCGGGCAAGCCCGACCTCAAGCACATGGACCGCTGGTTCGCCCCCACCATCCGGCTCCGCACCGAAGGCACCGACCACCTGCTGGCGGCGGCCCAGGCGACCGGCGTGCGCCACGTCGTCGCCCAGGGCTACGCCTCCTGGAACGGCGTCCGCGAGGGCGGCTGGGTCAAGACGGAACAGGACCCGCTCGACCTGATGGAGGGGACGGCGGCGCAGGCGGGGATGCGGGCGATCCGGCACGTCGAGGACGTGGTGGCGGACTTCGGCGGCGCGGTCATGCGCTACGGCAGTTTCTACGGCCCCGGCGTCACCGACGACATGGTCGAACTCCTGCGCAAGCGGCAGCTCCCGCTCGTCGGCGCCGGCGCGGGCCACACCTCGTGGATCCACCTGGACGACGCGGCGAGCGCCACCGCCCTGGCCGTCGAGCGGCGCGCGACCGGCCTGTTCAACGTCGTCGACGACGAACCGGCGCCGGCCGCCGAGTGGCTGCCGTATCTGGCCCGGTGCGCGGGCGCGAAACGGCCGATGCGGGTGCCCGCGTGGCTGGCCCGTTTGCTGGCCGGGGAGGTGGCGGTGACGATGATGACCGAGGGCCGCGGCTTCTCCAATGCCAAGGCCCGGCGGGAACTGGGCTGGGAGCCGCGCTACTCGTCGTGGCGCGAGGGGTTCGAGAAGGGGCTGAAGTGACGCGGGCGGATGCGCGGCAGGGGCAGGGTTCGGCACGGTCTGACGGGGCACGGTCCGGTGCGGCGCGGGCGGGGGAGTTCGAGGACCTGCGGCCCCTGCTGTTCTCGATCGCGTACCGGATCCTGGGCAGCGTGAGCGAGGCGGAGGACGCGGTCCAGGACACCTGGCTGCGCTACGAGGCCGCCGGGACCTCGCCCGCCTCGCCCAAGGCGTACCTGTCGGCCGCCGTCACCCGCGTCTCCATCGACGTGCTGCGCTCCGCCCGCTTCCGGCGCGAGGAGTACGTGGGGGAGTGGCTGCCGGAGCCGCTGCTCGCCGACCCCTACGACGACCCGGCGCGCTCGGCGGAACTGGCCGACTCCGTCTCGACGGCCGCCCTGTTGCTGCTGGAGCGGCTCAGCCCGCTGGAGCGCGCCGTCTTCGTGCTGCGCGAGGTCTTCGGTTTCGGCTTCCCCGAGGTCGCCTCCGCCGTCGGCCGCTCCGAGGCCGCCTGCCGTCAGCTCGCGGTACGCGCCAGGCGGCACATGGACGAGGGCCGCCCGCGCTTCGAGGCCGACCGGCGGGAGCGGGAGAGGCTGGCGGGACGGTTCTTCGACGCGCTGCGCGAGGGCGACGTCGAGGCCCTGCGCGACGTGCTCGCCGCGGACGTCCAGGTCGTCGGCGACGGCGGCGGCAAGACCCCGCAGTTCGCCCGCGCCATCAGCGGCGTCGAGAACGTGACGCGCCTGCTCGCCACCACCTTCCCCTGGTTCTTCCGCATCGACGTGACCGTCGAGTCCCACGAGATCAACGGCCAGCCCGGCATGATCTTCCGCGACCGCGACCGCAAGGTGCTCAACGTGTGGACGCTGGACGTGCTCGACGGCCGGATCCAGATGATCAACTCCGTCAGCAACCCCGACAAGCTCGGGCACCTGGGCCCGGTCGGGGACGCGTGGGCGGTCTACCGCGAGTGGAACGCGGCCCGCCGCCCGTAACGCCCCCCGCCCTTGCCGTCCCGTGTCCGCCGTCCCGTGTCCGCCGTCCCGCGCCGTCACTTGCGGTCCGGGTCGAGGTTCAGATCCAGGTTCAGGTTCAGGTTCAGGTCCAGGTCGAGACCGAGGTCGCGGCGCAGACGCGTCAGGGCGCTGCGGACACGGGACTTGGCCGTGCCCAGCGGGATGCCGAGCGTCTCCGCGACCTCCTGGTGGCTGCGCTCGGCGTAGAACGCCAGGTGGATCGCCTCCCGTTGCAGATCGGTCAGCACGCTCACCCCGCGCCGCACCGCCGCCTGCCTCATGCGCCGCTCGACGATGTCCAGGACGTTGTCGCCGGCCGGCAGCCGCGTCCTGCGGGCCGCCAGGTCCTCACTGCGCAGCAGTACGGCGTTGCGCCGGATCCAGTCGACGGCACGGCGGTGCGCGATGGTGACGACCCAGCCGCGTACGCTCCCCTGCTCCGGCCGGTACAGCGACGCCTTCGCCCACACCTCGGCCATGACGTCCTGGGCGATGTCCTCGGCTTCGGCGCGCAGCCGCACCCGCCGCTGGACCAGCGACCTGACCATGGGAAAGAGCAGCGTGTACAGCGCGGTGAACGCCTCCTGGTCGCCGCGTCCCGCCGCCAGCATGTGCTGTTCGAGGCCGTCGCTCTCCCAGCACTCCGCCTCCGGCGGCGACGGGAGACGCGTCGGACCTGCGTCCGGCATTCGGCTCACCTCCTCAGCGCCCGGTGCTGAACCGGGTGCCGTGCGGACCAAGGGGAGTTCGTGGCCCCGGTCCTCAGGTATGGCCGCTCCGCCCGATGGCCACCTGGAAAGGGGGTACGGACGTACGGATGTGCGGGCGCCCTGACGTGGCGCCCGTCGGCCGTCCGCCGGGGTCATGGGCGGAGTCGGGGGCCGGTGGCGCGCTCAGCGCCGGGTGAGGTCGCCGTAGAGGGTGTCCCAGGCGTCGTCCTGACGGCTGGCCGGTTTTCCGTCGCAATAGGGCAGCGCGTGCTGGGCCGTGTAGTAGCGGAGCATCGACAGTACGGCCATCGGGTCGCTGTTCTTGCCCGCCGTGTAGTCGCGGTCGGGCAGCGTCGCCTGGTGGACGCGGCAGGTCGGACGCGGGCTCGCGGGGCCGGTGACCAGCGCTCCCGTGTGCCGGTCGGCGGCGCAGGAGGTGAGCGCGAGCGCGAGGACGGCGGCGGTCAGGGCGGCGCCGAGGAGGGCGGCCGGGCGGGAGGCCGTACGCGGTGACGTAGGCGGTGTCATACGTGTGGCCGTACGTGTGGCCGTGCGCGTTGTCGTGCGGGTCATATCAGTCGTGCGAGGCGTCGTACGCGAGGGTGTGCGCATGGTTCTGTCCTTGTGGCGTCCGTGGGACAACGGGTGCGGGTGTTGTCGATCCGTCAGAGGGGCATCGCACGCAGGGCGGTTCCCACGCCCACGGCGAGAATGAGCAGCGCGGTGCCCAGAGGGGTGAGGCGACCGCTCCACGCGCCGACGGCGTGCCATCTCCCGCCGCTCAGTGCGGGGAAGCGGTCCCTGAGCGTCAGCAGGAGCAGGCCCGCGGCGGCGAGGGTGGCGGCCATGCCGAGGCCGTAGCAGACGACGAGCAGCACGCCGAACGCCGTACGGCCGAGGGCGATCGAGCCCAGCAGGACGACCAGCGCCGAGGGACTGGGGACCAGGCCGCCCGCGATGCCGATGCCGATGAGACCGCCGCGCTTGCGGGTGCCGCCCGCGGAGTGGGAGTGGTGATGGTGGCCGTGGCCGAAGAGGCCGTGGCGGTGCGGGTGTTCGTGGGCGGTGTGATCGTCGGTGTGGTGCGAGTGGTGACCGTCGTGGCCGTGGTCGTGCTCAAGGCCGTGCTCAAGGCCGTGCTCGCGGTCGTGTTCGTGTTCGGGGGCCTCCCGTTCGTCCAGGACCGCGACCCGCGTGGTGGCGACGGTCGTGGCCGCGCTCTGCTGGGTGATGCCCTCGGCGCCCTCGGGGACCTCGACGAGCGGGCCGGACGACGGGTGCGGGTGCTGGTGCTCAGCCCCGTGTCCTTGCGCGTGTCCGTGTCCGTGCCCGTGTCCCGGTCCGTGCTCGTGTCCGGGCTCGTGGCCGTGGCCGTGCGAACCGTGAGCCGCGCCCCCCGCGTGCCCGTGCTCCGCCTGCCGCGCCCGGAAGACCCGGACGGCCGACGGCAGCAGCCACAGACCGGCCGCGGTGATGACGATGCCGCTGACCGTACCGAGCCAGGCCAGGACGTCCTCGCCGACGAGCGCGGAGGACACGCTGAGCGCGATGCCGAGGACGAGGACGGAGGCGGTGTGGGTCAGCGTCACCGTGCCCGCGACCGTGACGGCGTCGCGCGGACGCCCCTGACGGCCCGCCAGATACGCGGCCATGATCGTCTTGCCGTGACCGGGCAGCGCCGCGTGCCCCGCGCCCAGCACCATGGCCATCAGCACGGCGAGCAGCCCGACGGGAAGGGTGAGCCGGTCGTGGTCGGTGAGCGCGCCCAGCCGCCGGTCCAGGGCGGCGTACCAGGAGGAGGGCCAGCCGGTGCCGGGCGCGACGGCCGCGACGGCCCCGGGACCCGAGCCCAGGACGAGCCGCGTACGGCGCTGGTCCAGCGGGTCGGCGAGCAGGTCCGCCGGATACGCGCGCAGCTCGCGCGAGACCGAGACGGCAGGGACGTCCGAGGAGCCGATGCGTACGCCGTCCCCGTGCGCGGTGATCTCGTGCCAGCCGATCCGGCTGCTGTCCACGCCCGTGGCCAGCGCGATCGTGTCGCCGCGGCCGGGAGAGGCGGGCGCGGACAGCCGGCACTCCAGCCGTCCGGTGTCGAGCCCGGCCTGCCCGGGCACCAGCCGGAAGGACGCGTCCGTCAGCCCGAACCGCAGGGCCCTGGACCGCCGCGCGCCCCCGGCGCCGCCCGCGGTCCCCGAACCGCCGGCCGCGCCCGTGTCGCCGCCGAGCGTCGCGTCGATACCGCGCGCCAGGTCGGTGCAGGCGGTGTGCGCGTGGGCCGCGGCCTCCGCCGGGCTCAGGGCCCCGTCGTGGTCGGTGTCCATGGCGGCCTTGGCCTGGAGCGTGGGAATCTCGGCGGTGTCCACGACGGCGAGGTCGTCGATCCGGTCGGGGCGTACGGTCAGACCGTCGTACCGGTTGACGGTGAAGTTGCCCAGCGGGTGGGCGGAGACGGCCGGGGCGGCCAGCCACAGCAGCGAGGGCACCGCCACCAGCAGCAGGGCCGCGCCGCGCCGGGCACGGATCGGGGTCGTCATCGCTGTCCTCGCCGTCCTTGCGGTGGTTGTGCCGCCGGTTCCTTCTGATCCTTCTGAAGGGCGGTCAGCCGGGCGCGCGCGTCCGGCGCGTACAGCGGCGAGAAGGCCGGATTGGCGGCCAGGGCCCCGGCCAGGTCCGTACGCGCCGCCTCGTCGTCGCCGAGCGACTGCTCGATCACGCCCCGGTGGTAGCGCAGCAGCGCGTCGCGCCAGCCGAGCCGGTTCGCCTGCTCGGCCAGCGGCAGCGCGTCGCCGTCACGGCCCGCCCGGTGCAGCGCCCAGCTCAGCGCGTCCGCGACCAGCACACTGTGCCGCCGGTCCCACTCGGCGCTCAGCAGCTTCACCGCGAGGTCCGCGTCGCCGTGATCGGCCTGATATTGGCCGAGGTTGAGGTCGTCCACCACGCCGTTGGCCGCGAACAGCCTCTGCTCCGCCTCCAGCACCCCGTACTGCGCCCTGGCTTCCGGCGCCCGGCCCAGCGACTCCAGCAATTCGCCGAATTCCAACACATATTGCGGCTGCGGCACCCGGTCGATCGCCGTCCGGTAGTCCGCGACCGCCTGGTCCGTCCGCCCGAGCGCCGCCTCCGCCCTGGCCGCGCCCGCCAGCGACGCGGTGTACGTCGGATCCAGCGCGAGCGCCGTCCGGTACTCCCGCAGCGCCTCGCGCGTCTTGCCGGTGTTGAAGGCCAGCTCGCCCAAGTAGTGGTGGCAGAACGCCTGGTCGGCCGCCGTCGTCGCGTCCTGGAGCGCCCGCCGCAGCGCCTGCTCCGCGTCCGCGGTGCGCCCGTGCAGCTCGAAGGTGTACGACGCCCGGGTGAACGACGCCGTCGACGGGTGCAGATCGAGCATCCGCTGCACGGCGTCCTGCGCGGCGCTGTCCTCACCCAACTGGGTGAGCGCGTCGTTGAGCGCGCCGTAGGGCGCCCAGGCGTACGGGTCGTCGCTGATCGCCTTGTCCGCCCACGTCCTGGCCTGCGCGAACTGGTGCCGCGCGTTGGCCAGTCCGGCCATTCCGGTGAGCGCGGCGGTGTTGTGCCGCGGCTGGAGCGCGAGCGACTTGCGCAGCGCCGCCTCCGACTTCGGGTACAGCGTCGGATCGACGTCGAGCCGGGCCTGTTCGACGTATTCGGAGCCGAGCTGGGCCCAGGAGGAGGCGTCGTTCGGCTGTGCGCGCAGCGTGCTCTGGAGCTTGGCGACGATGGCGTCCACGCTCAACGGCGCCGCCTGCGTGCCGGAGTCCGGGCCGGGACCCGTACCGGAACCTGTTCCGGAACCCGTATCGGAACTCTGGCCCGGGACCGCGTCGGACGGCGGCGGGGACGAGGCGCCGCCCGAGCGCTCCAGCGCTGCGAAGCCGGTCAGGCCCGCACAGAGCACGGCGGTGGTGGCGATCAGGGCGAGGCGGCGCATGGGGGTCTGTTTTCTCCGCTCGGGGCGAACAGGGGCTCCGGCCGGTCGGACGGGTGGGGCGGTCGGACCGGAGGAGAGGGACCCGGCGTGGGCCTGTCAGGTGCCCACGCCGGGTGGCTTGCTCAGCCGGCCTGGTTGACCGAGCCGGTGTAGGGCAGCGCGACGTACGGGAAGGTGCCGGCGAAGGGGACGCCGGGTCCGTTCACGCCGTCACCCGCGGCGAGCGCCTGGATCAGGTGGCCGGGGGTCGCGCCCTCCAGCGCCTGGATCGCGATGTCCACGACGTCGTCACCGAGGCGGCGGCCGTTGGGGTAGCCCTGGAAGTCGCCGTTCAGCACGCCGAGACGGTCCGGCTTCGCGGTGACCGGGGTGGACATGTTCAGCCGCAGCTCCTCGGCGGGGACGAACCGCTTCTTGTCGGCGTCCTGGTTCATGAGCTGCGAGTTGAGGTCCACGGCCAGCGGGCCGTTCGCCGCCTTCGCGATACCGGTCAGGAAGATCTCCTGAAGGTCCTTGCGCGGCGTCGCGGGCGCCGGGATCCCGTAGATCGACTGGATCAGCATCGGCAGCTCGGGGTTGAGCACCTTCGCCACGACCTTGGGCTGGTTGTGGTCCTGCGACGGCGGCAGCGCGTTGAACGCGTTCTTCAGACCCGCGGGCACCACCGCCTCGTTCACCAGCGGGTTGCCCAGCCGCGAGACCTGCACGTACGGGCCGCTGGCCGTCTGCTTGCCCGGGGAGAGGTTCATGGTGCGGCGCGAGGTGGTGCTCCACACGCCGATCACCGGGTTGCGCTTGGGGTTGCAGTTGAGCGCCAGCGCCGACTTCGGGACCTGGATCGCCAGGGTGTTGACGTTGTAGCCCTTGAGCGTGTTGTGCCCGGTCTCCGACAGATTCCCGCCGTAGAGCAGGTCGAAGACGCGCAGGTCGAGGAAGAACGGGTCGGCGGCCTGCGAGGCCACCGTCTGACCGCCGCCGGGCAGCTTCCGCGTCGCCTGGCCGCGCAGCCGCCCGTAGTTCGGCATCGACGCCTTGCCGACGTTCGACGGCGTCGCGATGCCGTCCTTCACCAGCGTGACCGGGCGCTTGCCCGCGCGCAATTCCTGGAGCGTGTAGTGCTGGCGGAACAGCAGCGTCTTGTCGTTGAGGTTGTTCACCACGCCGTTGTTGTACAGGAATGTCTTGTCTCCGCGCCGGTCCTCGTTGCGGAAGGTCCAGCGGTACGTGAGGTCCGCCTTGCCGGTGCCCTGGCTGTCGATATTGATGTCGTACTGGGCGTCGGTGGCGAACGGGTAGAAGTTCGGCCCCCCGTTGGGCTCCTGGAACGGGTACCAGTTCGCGACCAGCGTCACCGTGTCCGACTTGTCAGGACTGGAGAACGCGTAGAGGTCGGTGTTGTCGACCTGTGGGTCCGCCGCGATCAGCGGCGCCTCGCGGTGGCTGGACGCCTGGCCGACGCCCGTACCGGGACCGGCGAGCGCCGCTCCCGCGATCGCCGTGCCGAGCGTCAGCAGCAGCGCTGCCGACTTCCACCGGCCGACGATGCCCGGTGTTCTGCGTGAACTCATGGGTGGTCTTTCTGTGGGGGTGAAGAGTCCGGCCTCGGGACCGGTCCCTGCACCCCGTTCGTCTCCAGGGGAGGTGCCGGATTGCCCGAAAGAGGTTTTTGTCCCCGATCGGGCGAATATGCGGATACGGATGCCAGGGGTGCGCCGTCCGGCTTGGCGGTGGTGCCGATGTTGACGGCGCGTCATGTCGTGCGCGGCGCAAGGCGCTCCGGCTCTCCCCGGGCATACGGACATACGTATGCGATATGTCCGTATGCCCGGACGCGGAGGTACCGCCGTAAAGAGGTCAAGGGCACACCCGTACCAATCCGCGCCCCCCACCGCTCCGAATGCCAGTGCGGAGGCACCCGCCTCCGGTCGCGGAGCCGACGCCATGCCGACTCCGCGAATCCGCGAGTGAAGGGCAGCACCACCATGCGATCCACCAGCGCACGTGTCGTGACCGCGATAGCAGTCGCCGCAGTCCCGTTGGCCTTCCCGGCAGCGGCGTGGGCGGCACCGACGGACACCGACGTCCCCTGGACCACGTACCAGGCGTCGCTGGACCCGATCACCGCCAACCACGTCACGGGCCGCGGTACGGCGATGATCCAGCTCTCCGGCAACACCGCGAAGATCACCGTCACCGCGTCGGGCCTGGTCGGCGGCGGCTCCCCGCACGCCATGCACATCCACGTCGACGGCGCCGGTGTGTGTCCCAAGCCGTCCGAGGCCAAGGACCACAACGGCCACAGCTCGATCAACGTCGCCGACGCCATGAAGGACTACGGCATGATCGGCACCTCGCTCACCACCAGCGGCGACAGCACCCCCAAGAGCGCCCTGGCCGTCGACCGCTTCCCGGCCGGTTCGAGCGTCAAGTACAGCCGCACCCTCGAAGTCACCGACAACGTGGCCGCGAACCTCAAGTCCGGCAAGGCCGTCCTGGTCGTGCACGGCATCGACTACAACGGCAACGGCACGTACGACAACGTGCTCGGCGCGAGCGAACTCGACAAGACCCTGCCCGCCGAGGCCACCGACCCCGCCCTCTGCGGCGCCTTCAACGTCTCCCAGATGACCTCGATGCCCGGCGGCGGCGCGGACACCGGTGACGGCGCCACGCAGACCGGAAGCGGCATCCACACCGGCATGGTCGCGGGCGGCAGCGCCGCCGCCCTGGTCGGCCTCGGCATCGGCGGATTCGCCCTGCGCCGCAGGGGCGTCACGACCCGATGAGTGACGACGCCGCCGCCGCGCACGAGGACGGCCCGGACGACGAGACCGGCCGTACGGACGAGACCGGCCGTACGGACGACACCGTACGTACGACCGGCGACGGCCGCACCGGCCGTACCCTCCGCGCCAGCCGCACCGGCCGCGTGGGCCGCACGCGACGTACGGCGGTCATGCTCGTCGTCCTCGCGGTGGCTTGCGTCGCCGCGGGGGTCACCGCCGTACTCGCCGGGACCACCGGGGGCGGCGGCAACCCGCCGCCGCAGCCGGGCCCGGCCGTCGCGGGAAGCACACCGCGCGACGACATGTCGGGTCATGAGATGTCCGGCCACGACATGGCCGCGATGCCCGCCCCGCCGAGCGGCGGCGCCTCGGCCGAAGCGGCCGGTCCGACGCCCACCCGGCCCGGCACCCTGCCCGCGTCCAAGCCGGTCGCCCTCGACATCCCGGCCATCGGCGTCCACTCCGACCTGCTGGACCTGGGCCTCAACAAGGACGGCAGCCTGGAGGTCCCCTCCAAGCCGCTGCGCGCCGGCTGGTACCGCAACTCGCCCGCCCCCGGCCAGACCGGACCCTCCGTCATCCTCGGCCACGTCGACTCCAAGGAGACCGGCCCCGCCGTCTTCTACCGGCTCGGCGCGATGAAGCCCGAGCAGCAGATCCGCGTCACCCGCGCCGACCACAAAGTCGCCGTCTTCACCGTCGACGCCGTCCGCTCCTACGAGAAGGCCCGGTTCCCGACCCTCGACGTCTACGGCAACACCGCGGACGCCGAACTCCGGCTCATCACCTGCTCCGACTGGAACGCGCGCACTCACTCCTACGAGGGAAACACCGTGGTCTTCGCCCACCTCGCGACCTGAGAACGGCTCACGGAGACCGGGGTGTCCCCAACTTCACCCGCACGACGCCGTATTGACTTCCTCTGATCATCTGACCGCAGAGCACAACCAACCCGACGGGTCGGCTGTCGGACGGGGTGGGACACCAAGGGCGGTGTCCCACCCCGTTTCGCACAGGAGGAACGTTCCTTGGTCTCCCCGCTCTCCCTCCGCACCGGGCGCCGCCGTCTCGTCGCCGCGACCGCCACCGTCCTGGCCGTCACTCTGGGCGCGGTTTCGCTGACCACCACGGCCACCGCCACCACCTCCGCCTCCGCGGGTGCGACGCGGGCGTCCGCCACGACATCCGGGGTGAGCGGCCTGCTCCCGATGACGCCCGGCGCCACGCTGGCGTCCGCGGGCACCCAGGGCTTCTGGACGTACGTCCCGCACGACGGCGACGACGGCAAGCTCCGCTGGACCCCGTACCGGCCCGGCCCGGTCCGCGACCTGCGCTTCGACACCGCCAACGGGATCGCCGAGATCTCGGGGGACACCGTCACCACCACGAGCGACACGTCCGGGAGCCGCGTGCTGGACATGCCCACCGGCACCTCCTTCGCGCTGCGGACGGTCGACGACGGGCTGGACAGCCTCTACGGGGGCGTCGCGGGCCGCGCGCTGTTCGTCCGGGGCGCCACGAAGCTGTGGGTCGAGACCGCGGACGGGGCGAACCGCGCCGTGCAGGGCCTGCCCGAGGGGACCGACTACGGGCGGGTGCGGCCGGGCGACGCGACCCACGGCCTGGTCCCCACCGGGACCGGGGAGAGCGACCGGCGCTTCGGCCTGATCGACCTGGCCACCGCCACCCTCACCTTCCCCTACCCGCGGCAGGCGCGGAATCCGGTGATCTCCGGCAACCGCCTCGCCTGGATCGAGGACGACACCGCCGCGAACACGCTCCGGGTGGTCGTCCGCAACCGGACCACCGGCGCGGACACCGCGGTGCCCGTGCCGGGCGTGAAAGCCGGTACGGACCTGACCATCGGCCTGCTCGGCGACTGGGTGACGTACGGGACGACGGCCCTGCGTGTCGGGACCGGCGAGAAGGTCACCTTCCTCGACCGCGCCGACGCCTCGTACGCCGTCCCCGACGGCACCGCGCGAATCGTCCAGGGCAGCGACTCCGCCCAGGGCGCGGGCGTCTTCCGCGTCGCCCTCGACCCGAACGGCCGGCCGTTCGCGCGGCTCCTCGCGCACGCGGGCACCCCGACCTCCGCCCTGCACGACTTCGACAACGACGGCCTGCCCGACCTGCTGGGCCGCGACGCCTCGGGCGGGTTGTGGCGGGACAGCGCCGCCGACGGGCGCCAGCGGGCGCGGATCGGCGGCGGCTGGCAGATCTACGACAAGCTCGAGACCGTCGGCGACATCGCGGGGACGAACAGCCCCGACTACCTTCCCGAACTCGTCGCCCGCGACAAGGACGGGGTCCTGTGGCTCTACTCGGGCCGCGAGGACGGCGGTCTCACCCCGCGCGTCCGCGTCGGCGGCGGCTGGCAGACGTACACCCATCTCACCGGCGGCAGCGACCTCACCGGTGACGGCCGCCCGGATCTCGTCGCGGTCGACACGACCGGTGCCCTCTGGCTCTACCGCAGCACCGGCAGCACGGGCCGCCCCTTCGAGCCCCGTGTGCGCGTCGGCACGGGCTGGACCGGCTACGACCAGCTCACCGCCGTCGGCGACCTCGCGGGCGGACCCGCGGGCGACCTCGTCGCCCGCGACAAGGACGGCGTGCTGTGGCTCTACCTCGGCAAGTCCGACGGCACCTTCGAGCGCCGCACCCGGATCGGCTCCGGCTGGCAGACGTACTCCCAGCTCACCAGCGCCGGCGACGTCGACCACGACGGCAAGGCCGACCTCTTCGCCTACCAGGCCGCCACCAAGACCGTCTACCTCTACTCCGGCACCGGCGACCCCGCCCGCCCCTTCGCCCCCCGCGCGATCTCCGACGCCCACACGGGCAACGCGTATAACAACATGAGCTGACCGGCCGGGTCCCCTCGGGGGCGTGCGGTCTCCGTGGGGCACCGGTGCCGTCTCCGAGCGGCCCCCGTGCCGACTTCCACGGCCAAAGAGGCCCTCCCGTTCGACAACGGGAGGGCCTCTCATGGCTGTGACCTGCTACTTCCGGTGTGCCCCAGGCAGGATTCGAACCTGCGACACCAGCTTTAGGAGAGCTGTGCTCTATCCCCTGAGCTACTGGGGCGGGGACAGGCGTCAGTGTAGCGGGTTGGCGGTGGCCGGTCGGGGGCCCGGGGGCGGGGCGGAAGGCCGGTTCGTCAGCCGAGGGTCTTGAGGATCTCGGCGGCCAGGGGACCGGCGGAGGCCGGGTTCTGACCGGTGTGCAGATTGCGGTCGGTGACGGTGTGCGGCGCCCAGGGCGCGCCTTCCTGGAAGTCGGCGCCGAGCTGCACGAGCCGGTCCTGGAGGAGCCAGCGGGCCTTGTCGGCGAAGCCCGCCTGGGTCTCCTCGACGTTGGTGAAGCCGGTCAGCCGGTAACCGGCGAAGGGGGAGGCGCCGCCGGGTCCCGTGGCGGTGGCGAGCAGCGCGGCGGGCGCGTGGCACACGATGCCGAGCGGCTTGCCCGAGGCGAGGGCCGCGTTGAGCAGGGCGCCGGACACGGCGTCGGCCGACAGGTCCTCCATCGGGCCGTGGCCGCCGGGGTAGAAGACCGCGTCGTAGTCGTCGAGCGAGACGTCGGACAGCTTCACGGGGTGCTGGAAGGCGGCGATCCCGGCCAGCTCGGCCGCCATCGCCGCCGCGCCCTCCTCGCCGCCGTTGAACTCGGGCGCGAGGCTTCCCCGGTCCACCGTCGGTACGACCCCGCCCGGCGTCGCGGCGACGACCTCGTGGCCCGCCTCGGTGAAGACGCGGTACGGGACCACGGCCTCCTCGGCCCAGAAGCCGGTCGGGTGCGCGCTGCCGTCGGCGAGCGTCCAGTGGGTGGCTCCGGTCAGGACAAACAGGATCCTTGCCATGGAGGTGGCTCTCTCTTCCGTGTCGCTGGGGGCGGGTGGGGCGGGCGTTTCCAACGTACGCCGAGGCGGGGGCTCGCGCCGGGTGCGGCGGGGGGTCGGGTGCGGCCGGGTCGGGGTGCGGCCGGGGGCCGGGTGCGGCCGGGTCAGGGGAATAGGTAGGGTGGCCGGAATGTTCGGGATGTTGAATGCTCAACCAAACAGGGTGAGTGCGACAGGACGGTGGGTGTGATGCAGTTCGGGATCTTCACGGTCGGCGACGTCACGACGGACCCGACCAACGGACGGACGCCGAGCGAGCACGAGCGGATCAAGGCGATGGTCACCATCGCGCGGAAGGCCGAGGAGGTCGGCCTGGACGTCTTCGCGACCGGCGAGCACCACAATCCGCCCTTCGTGCCGTCCTCGCCCACCACCATGCTCGGGTACATCGCGGCCCGCACCGAGCGCATCGTGCTGTCCACCTCCACCACGCTGATCACCACGAACGACCCGGTGAAGATCGCCGAGGACTACGCGATGCTCCAGCACCTGGCGGACGGCCGCGTCGACCTGATGATGGGCCGCGGCAACACCGGGCCGGTCTACCCGTGGTTCGGCAAGGACATCCGGCAGGGCATCCCGCTCGCCGTCGAGAACTACGCGCTGCTGCACAAGCTGTGGCGCGAGGACGTCGTCGACTGGGCGGGCAAGTTCCGTACGCCGCTCCAGTCGTTCACCTCGACGCCCCGCCCGCTGGACGGCGTGCCCCCGTTCGTCTGGCACGGATCCATCCGCAGCCCGGAGATCGCCGAGCAGGCCGCGTACTACGGCGACGGCTTCTTTCACAACAACATCTTCTGGCCCATGGAACACACCAAGAAGATGGTCGACCTCTACCGTCGCCGCTTCGCGCACTACGGCCACGGCACCGAGCAGCAGGCCATCGTCGGCCTCGGCGGCCAGGTGTTCATGCGCCGCGACTCGCAGGCCGCGGTACGGGAATTCCGGCCGTACTTCGACAACGCCCCGGTCTACGGGCACGGGCCGTCGCTGGAGGACTTCGCCGAGCAGACGCCGCTGACCGTCGGCTCCCCGCAGCAGGTCATCGAACGCACCCTGACCTTCCGCGACGCCGTCGGCGACTACCAGCGCCAGCTCTTCCTCATGGACCACGCCGGTCTGCCCCTCAAGACCGTCCTCGAACAGCTCGACCTGCTCGGCGAGGAGGTCGTCCCCGTCCTGCGCGCCGAATTCGCCAAGGGCCGCCCGGCCGAGGTGCCCGACGCCCCCACCCACGCCTCGCTGCTCGCCCGCCGCGACGCCGACACCGCCGACGAAGTCCTGGAGGCCCGGGCATGACGCACCACCCGATCGAGCGACGCCGGCTCGCCGTCGTCACCGCCGGTCTCAGCCAGCCGTCGTCCACCCGGCTGCTGGCCGACCGGCTGACGGAGGCGGTACGCCGCCACATCGACGGTGACGTGGACGTGGACGTACGGGTCATCGAGCTGCGGGGCCTGGCCAACGACATCGCGCACAACATGCTCACTGGCTTCCCGGCGCATCATCTGCGCGACGCAATCGATTCGGTGACCGGCGCCGACGGCCTGATCGCCGTGACCCCGGTGTTCACCGGCTCGTACAGCGGCCTGTTCAAGTCGTTCTTCGACATTGTCGACAAAGACGCACTGGCGGGCACCCCGGTGCTGGCCGCCGCCACCGGCGGCACCGCCCGCCACTCCCTGGTCCTCGAACACGCCATGCGCCCGCTGTTCGCCTACCTGCGCGCGATCGTCGTACCGACCGCCGTATACGCGGCCTCCGAGGACTGGGGCACGGCAGGCAGTGGTGGTGGCAACGGCAACGGGACCAGCGCTGTCGACGGCACCCTCGCCGCCCGCATCGACCGCGCGGGAGCCGAACTCGCCGCCCTGATGACCTCCCGACCGTCCCGCCCGGCGCCGGGCGGGGGCGCGACGACGGACGCCGGTATGGGCGCCGGTGCCGACGACGAGGTCGTGCCGTTCGCCGAGCAGTTGGCGGCGCTCGGCGCGCGAGGGTGACGGCGCCACAAGAGTGACCGTGCGACGGAGCCGGGGCGAGGGATACGACGACGGCGTCAACTACGACGTCAACGCCCCGGCTCCGCGCTCACCCCCGCCGGTCGTATCAACGGCCGGACGCTCGTCCAGGAACTCGATGACCGCGAGCCCCGCCACCGCCACCAACGCGATCCAGAAGATCACCATGCCGGTCGGATACGGCCACAGCGCCAGGACCACCGAGGCGACCGCGACGACGACCCACCGCAGCCAGACGCGGAAACGGTCCACCCACGGCCCCACCGGCCCGGTCGACCGCACCCCCGCCGCCTCCCGCACCGCCGCGATCCCCGACTCCCACATCGTCCGCACCCGTACCGCCCACTGCCCCGAACCGCTCAGCCACGCCCCCAGCGCCACCACGACCCCCAGGGTGATCACCATCCGAACGCTCGCCCGCAGAAACCGCACCACCTGGTCGTAGATCGCCGCGGCGGCCGC
Source organism: Streptomyces sp. NPDC008317 (assembly GCF_042955955.1). Taxonomy (NCBI): domain Bacteria; kingdom Bacillati; phylum Actinomycetota; class Actinomycetes; order Kitasatosporales; family Streptomycetaceae; genus Streptomyces; species Streptomyces sp. NPDC008317. The sequence goes on along the minus strand of NZ_JBIBFQ010000006.1, from coordinate 227,545 downwards.
ATGGTGCACATCGGGGGACAAGTGGTCGAGGTAGAAGGTGCGGAAGAGAGCGAGCGCGACGCCGAGCACGGCCACCCCCGCCGCGACACCCAGCGCGGCGGCGACCAACGCGCGGCGACGCCGTACGGCCAGCAACACCCCGGCGCCCGCGATGACGACGGTGACCACCGGCAGCCAGTCCCCGGCCAGTTGCAGCGCCCGGAAACCGGTCTTCACCCGCCCGATCTCGTCCGACTTCAGCAACGTGAAGTCGGTGTGCACGTCGGGCAGCCGCCCGGCGACCTTCAACCCGCGGTCCACCAACTGCTGCTTCACCCCGGCCACCACGGGCGCGAGGTCGAGCGTCACCGTGTTGTGCTCGACCTGCACCGCCGAATCGTTACTGCCGGTCAGCGCGTCGACGACCGTCGCGTGCGCCCTCCGGTTCAGCTCCTCCCAGATCGTCGAGAAGGCACTGCTCGACACGAACGTCGCCACCGTGCCGTGCACGAAATCCGTCACCCCCGACGTGATCGGGCCGCTGATCCCGCCCAGCGCCGCCTTCACCCCCGGCAGATCCGAGGGCGCCACGCTCGACAGCAGCGAGTCGAGGTCGATCCGGTCCATGACGGCCGCCGTCACCTGATCGGTGACGGCCCTCCGCACCTGCGGGTTGTCGGCGAGCGGCGCCATCGTCGCCACATACCGGTCGGTGTTGCCGACGATGTCGGCGGCCCACACCGCCACCGCACCGAGCGGAGCCAGTACCGCGGCCAGTGTGATGAGCAGCGCGGAGAAGAACGACCGCACCCGGTGCCGCGACCGCGTCACCGCCAACCGCGCCCGCAGCGCCGTCAACTCCGCGCGCTCGTCGTCACCCAACGGTCCCGACCCTGACGCGCCGTCCCCGGCAGCGGGTCCGTCGGCGGTCGCCGCCATCCACGTACCCCCTGCCTGTGCGAGTGCCGCCCGACCGGGCCCGTTCCTCTCAGGGAACGTGCTGCCGGGCGGGTGCGCGCGCGGAGTTGGTACGTCAGGGTTGTCGCCAAATCGCCTTTCGCACGGTGTGTGACGGTGTGCGGCGCTACCTCAGCGCACGCGGTCGCGCTCATTGGGTCGCGCCATTCGGGTGACGACGCGTTAGTCCTATGGGATGGGCGGTTACTGATCGTTGTGTCGGTGCCGCAGACCCGGTGAAGCGCGGGTCGCGCGGCGGTCAGGTTCGTGAAGGGCGCACCGCGTGATCACCACCCGTCTGCTGCTGGACAGGACAGGCATGGCCACCGCCGTGCGGTTCCCGGCCGCGCGGACGACGCCCGCCCACGCCGCCACCGCGGACCGCGGAGCGGCCGACCACTCCGTGACCGTCATCGCCACCCGGGACGGTCGTCCGATGGCGGTCGCGGTGGACTCCAGGGCCTTGCGGGCGACCACCGCCGCGGACGCGACGACCGACACCGAAGACGGAGGAGCCGCCGCGGTTCCGGTACGGGGACCGGACCGCGGCGGCTCCTCGGCACTGTCCAGGGCCCTTGCGCCGTCCGGGCGACGGCTTCCCGCGTGGCGAGGCCGCTGAGCTGCGCCTAGCGTGGAGTTCCCGGGGGGTGGTCGCGCCAAGGGAGAACTCCGTCATGGCCCGTAGCAGCCCGGACACCTCCGCTTCCGCCGCCGGCCTCGGCGGCGGCCCACAGCCCGACGGGAAGCCGGGCCGCAGCAGTGTCGTCGGCACCCCCTCCCACCGCTGGTGGGTGCTCGGCGTGATCGGCCTGGCGCAGCTCATGGTGGTCCTCGACGCCACCATCGTGAACATCGCGCTGCCCTCCGCCCAGACGGCCCTCGGCTTCACCGACGGCAACCGTCAGTGGATCGTGACGGCGTACGCCCTCGCCTTCGGCTCGCTGCTGCTGCTCGGCGGCCGTCTCGCCGACCTGGTCGGCCGCAAGAGGGTCTTCCTGATCGGCCTGACCGGCTTCGCGCTCGCCTCCGCGATCGGCGGCGCCGCCCCCAACTTCGGCGTACTGGTCACCGCCCGCGCCCTCCAGGGCATGTTCGGCGCCCTGCTCGCCCCCGCCGCCCTCTCCTTGCTCACCACGACCTTCACCATCCCCAAGGAGCGCGCCAAGGCGTTCGGCATCTACGGCGCCATCGCGGGCGCGGGCGGCGCCGTCGGTCTGCTGCTCGGCGGTGTGCTGACCGAATACCTCGACTGGCGCTGGTGCCTGTACGTCAATCTGATCTTCGCCACGATCGCGTTCATCGGCGGCGTACGACTGCTGCAAGGCGGCACCCTGCCCGACCGTCCCCAGCTGGACATCCCCGGCACCGCCCTGGTGTCGGCCGGCCTGTTCTGCATCGTCTACGGCTTCTCCAACGCCGAGAAGCACCCTTGGAGCTCGCCGCAGACCTGGGGCTTCCTGGTGGCGAGCGTCGTCCTGCTGCTCGCCTTCGTCACCTGGCAGCGCCGTGCGGCGCATCCCCTGCTGCCGCTTCGGGTGGTGACCGACCGGGACCGGGGCGCGTCGTTCCTGGCGATGTTCATCTCCGGCGGCGGGATGTTCGGCGTCTTCCTGTTCCTGACGTACTACCTCCAGCAGAGCCTGCACTACTCGCCGGTCTCCACCGGACTCGCCTTTCTTCCGATGATCGCCGTGATGGTGGTGACGTCGGTGACCACCACCAATGTGCTGGTGCCGCGCTTCGGCGCCAAGCCGATCGTGCCGACCGGCATGGCCCTGGCCGGCGTCGCCATGGCGTGGCTGACCGCGCTCGACCTGCACAGCACCTATCCCGCGCACGTACTGCCGCCGCTGCTGATCCTCGGCCTCGGCCTCGGCTCGATCTTCGCCACGGCGATGAACCTCGCCACTGCGGGCGTACAAGCGCGTGACGCGGGTGTCGCGTCCGCCATGGTGAACACCTCGCAGCAGGTCGGCGGCTCCGTCGGCACCTCGCTGCTGAACACCCTCGCCACCAGCGCCGCCGCCAGCTACGTGGTCGGCAGGCAGAACACTCCCGCCGTCGCCGCGCAGGCCCAGTTGCACAGCTATTCGACCGCCTATTGGTGGGCGGCGGGCTTCTTCGCCGTCGGCACCGTGGTGACGGCCTTCCTCTACCGGCGCGGCAAGCCGCGTGCCCTGGCGCAGCCCAGCACGCTGCCCGACGATTCGCCCGCACCAGGTGACGCCGAACCCGACGCCCCGCCCGCCGCACATATGTGACGCCTCCCTCTCGCGCACGGCCGCTCACATCGTGGAATCCCGGGGCGTGAAGGTGGCGGATACAGCTACCGTGCCGTCATGACAGCCAACACCGTCGTGGCCGCTCTCGACGCCGTCAGCGTCCGCCGCTTCACCACCGGCCAGGTCATCCTCGACGACGTCAACTGGACCGTACGGTCCGGCGAGCACTGGGCGCTGCTCGGCGCCAACGGCGCGGGCAAGACGACGATGCTGCGCCTCATCGGCGCCCTCATGCATCCCACCTCCGGCACGGTCGACGTGCTCGGCCACCGCCTCGGCCGTGTCGACATGCGCGAATTGCGCGCGCACATCGGCCTGGTGTCGTCCTCACAGAAGGTGCCGCTCGACGCCACCGCCCACACCGTCGTCCTGACCGGCCACACGGGCACCGTGCAGCCGCTGTGGCGCAAGTACGACGACGAGGTCCGCGAGCGCGCGCACGAGCTGCTGGCGGAGCTGGAGATCAAGGATCTGGCGGACCGGGCGTACGGGGTCTGCTCCGGCGGTCAGCGGGCCCGCGTTCTGGTCGCGCGGGCGCTGATGGCCGACCCGGCACTGATGCTCCTCGACGAGCCCTTCAACGCGCTCGACCTGCCCTCCCGCGAGGACCTGATCGACGCCATGCACCGCCTCGCGCTCACCCGTACGGCTCTGGCGACCATCACCGTCACCCACCACCTGGAGGAGCTGTCGCCCGCGATCGGGCACGTACTGCTGCTCAAGGAAGGACGGGTGCTGACGTCGGGGACCGCGCGGCAGGTGCTCACGGCCGAGTCGATGACCCAATGCTTCGGGCGGCCGATCGAGGTCAGCAGGCACGAGGGACGGTGGCTCGCCCGCTCCGGGCGGCGCTGACCGTATGGGGTGACTTCACGGGCGCGAGGTTGACGCTCCCGCGGTCGGTGACCGACCGTTTCAGCGCAGCCAGGGCAGGTCCGCGCGGTCCGGCTGGTGCAGGCCCTCGGCGATGATGCGGGAGATCTCCCCGAGCTGCGCCGTCTGCTCGGGGGTGAGCCGGTCGAAGATCGCGGAGCGGACGGCGGCGACGTGACCGGGCGCCGTACGCACCACCTCGTCGTAACCGGCGTCGGTGAGGACCGCGATCTGCCCGCGGCGGTCGGAGGGGCAGTTCTCGCGGCGCAGCCACCCGTTCCCCTCCAGGCGGGCGACGGCGTGCGACAGCCGGGAACGGGTGATCTTGGCGCGCTCGGCGAGCTCCGTCATGCGCATACTGCGGCCGGGCGTCTCGGAGAGCGTGCTGAGCAACGCGTAGTACATGTGCGGCATGCCCGCGTCACGCTGGAGCTGACGGTCGAGGTGGTCTTCCAGCAACGTCGTGGCGTGCAGGAACGCCCGCCAGGTCGCCTGCTCGTCTTCGGTCAGCCATGTCATGGCGTTCATGGTACGTGCACTTCTTGAAGCTTCAATAAAATGGCGTGTCCCGCCGTCGGTCCGCGACCGGGCGCGTCCGGCTCGTACGACCGGACGCCTCTTTGGTGAAGCCTCCCGCCAACCCCGCCAACCCCGCCAATCGCGTGACGCAGGTCACAAGCGTGACGGGAAATATCCGGGGACGCGCTCCCCGTTTAGACCAGGTGACCGCGAAACGGGGAGTGCCTGTCCGTTTCAACGACGGGGCCCGTACCCCCGTGAACGACCGCTGGATCGATCGGAAGGAGCCGCCCGCCGTGAGCCTCGACACTGTTGGTACGACCAGCGCCACCGCAACCACCAGCAGCACCAGGCCGCGCGCCGTGCGGCTGCGCGCGGACGCCACACGCAACCGCGAGCGCATCGTCGCCGCCGCCCGCGAGGCCATCGTGGAGTTCGGCCCGGACGTGCCGCTCGACGACGTGGCGCGCCGCGCGGGAGTGGGCAACGCCACGCTCTACCGGCACTTCACCGACCGCGCCGAACTGATCCGCCAGGTCACGCTCACCGTCATGGCCACGACCGCCGAGCGGGCCGAAGACGCCCTCGCTCAGGAGCCCGACGCCTTCGCCGCGCTGCGCCGCTTCGTCTTCGAAGCGGCCGAAGAGCGGATCGGGGCGCTGTGCCCGATGCTGTCGGACGCCTTCGACCGCCAGGACCCCGCCGTCACCCAGCAGATGGAACGGCTGGAGCGGTCGGTCAACGCCATCATGGAACGCGCGCAGAGCGCGGGCCTGCTCCGTACCGACATCGCCGTCGGTGACCTGATGGTCGCCCTGACGCAGCTCACCCGGCCGCTGCCGGGCACCGGCTGCATGGGCTTCGACCGCTTCGTCCACCGCCACCTGCAACTCTTCCTCGACGGGCTGCGCGCCCCCGCCGGATCCGTACTCGTCGGGACGGCGGCCACCCTGGAGGACCTCAAAGCCGGAAACAAATAGTTCGCAACGCCCATGAACCGGGCGATAACGTAGGGAAGTTCGCCGACTTACCGAAGCGCAGTTCTCGGCCGCTCGACCGATGAACACCGCGACCGGATCCCGGACCACGATCCGCATCGTCCGGCGCCAGCTCGATGACACACGTCCCCACGTCCTGTCACTCCGCATCCATTAGTGAGATCAGTTATGCCTGAAACACGCTTGCCCGATCCGAAGCGCTGGACAGCGCTGATATTTATCGCCATCGCTCAGCTCATGGTCGTGCTCGACGCGACCGTGGTGAACATCGCACTTCCCTCCGCCCAGGCCGACCTCGGCATCTCGGACGGCAACCGCCAGTGGGTCGTCACGGCCTACACCCTCGCCTTCGGTGGCCTGCTGCTCTTCGGCGGCCGGATCGCGGACCTGTGGGGACGCAGGAACACCTTCATCGTCGGTCTGCTCGGCTTCGCCGCGGCCTCCGCGCTCGGCGGCGCCGCCGTCAACACGGCGATGCTGCTCGGCGCCCGCGCCCTCCAGGGTGTCTTCGGCGCCCTGCTCGCGCCCGCCGCGCTGTCCCTGATCTCGGTGATGTTCACCGACGCCAAGGAACGCGCCAAGGCGTTCGGCATCTACGGCGCCATCGCCGGCGCCGGCGCCGCGGTCGGCCTCATCCTCGGCGGTGTCCTCACCGAGTACCTGAACTGGCGCTGGGCACTGTTCGTCAACATCTTCTTCGCCGTCGCCGCCGTCCTCGGCGCCATCGCCTTCATCCGCGAACCCGCCGAAGGCCGCAACCGCAACCGCCTGGACATCCCCGGCGTGGTCCTCGCCAGCACCGGTCTGGTCGCGCTCGTCTACGGCTTCAGCCGCGCCGAGTCCGACGGCTGGTCGTCCGGTGTGACCATCAGCCTGTTCGTCGCCTCCGTGGTGCTGCTCGCCTCGTTCGTGGCCGTGGAAGGCCGCGTCAAGGCCCCGCTGCTGCCGCTGCGCGTCATCACCGAGCGGAACCGGGGCGGCGTCTACCTGTCGCTGGGCCTCGCCATCATCGGCATGTTCGGCCTGTTCCTGTTCCTGACCTACTACCTCCAGCAGGTCATGGGCTACTCGGCGCTCAAGTCGGGCTTCGCGTTCCTGCCCATGGTCGGCGGTATGGTCATCGGCTCCACGCAGATCGGCACGCGGCTGATGCTGCGGGTCCGGCCGCGCTTCCTGATGGCGCCCGGCTTCCTGGTCGCCGCCGTCGGCATGGGCATCCTCGCCCAGATCAAGGTCGACTCCAACTACGCCGAAATCCTGCTGCCCGGCCTGGTCCTGATGGGCCTCGGCATGGGTACGGCGTTCATGCCCGCCATGAGCCTGTCCGCGCACGGTGTGCGCCCCGAGGACGCGGGCGTCGCGTCCGCCATGGTCAACACCTCGCAGCAGGTCGGCGGCTCCATCGGCACCGCCCTGCTGAACACCCTCGCGGCCAGCGCCACCACCACGTGGATCGGCTCGCACGCCAAGAGCCCGGCCGACCTGAAGAACCAGTTGTTCGTCAACCAGGCCGCCGTCCACGGCTACTCGGTCGCCATCTACTGGGCCACCGCCATCCTGGTGCTCTCCGCCGTCCTGGCCTTCGTCCTGGTCGACGCGGGCGTCCAGAACACCGGAGAGAGGGTCGCCGAAGGCGACTTCGAGGACATCCCGATCCCGGTCATCGCACACTGACCCGGCACGGCACTCACCCGATGGGGTGAGCGCGTGAAGACGGCAGGGCCCCGCCTCGTGAAGCACGAGGCGGGGCCCTGCCGTTGGTCATTCGTCATTCCATACGCAGCCCCGCGTGGCGACCGTCAGAGCCCCTCGGGCCACTTGTACGAGCTGGGTACCGTCACCTTGTCCGAAGGCGCGCCGTACACGAGCGCGATCTCCTCGTGCGCGCCCAGCTTGATCGCCGCCGGGTCGCCGGTCTGCTCCTTGCCGTTCACGTACACGTGCAGCTCCTTGCCGCCGCCGGTCTTGAGCGAACCGAGCGTGTCCTTCGTGAGCGGCACGTTCCACTCGGTCATGAACTCGCCGAGCGTGAAGTCGGCCTGCACCGGCGACTCGATGTGCACGACGCCACTGGTGTCGTGCGTGTGGAGCGGGCTGATCGACTGCTTGGCCTCGTCGATGCCGATCAGGGCGGGCACGACGACGGCCTTGCCGTCCACGAACACATCGAGGTGACTGTGGATGTGCAGCACCTGCCCCTCCTGCCCGAGCATCGGCAGCCCCGCCGCCTTGACCTGCGCGGAGGCGTCGGCGGGCGCGGGCCACGAGACGGAACTGGCCGCGGGCTTGCTGTCACCACCGCCCGCGGTAGTCGTCGCCGTGTCGCTCGCTCCCTTGCCGCTGGCGGAGCTGGAGCCGGAGCCGCAGGCGGCCAGCGTCACGGCGCTAACCACTACGGCCACGCCGATCCCGATGCGTCGTTTCTGCATGAGCGTGGGGTCTCCTTGTTCAGCCGAACTGGACGGAACGCTTGGCGAGCCCCATCCAGAAACCGTCGATGATGCTGCGCTGGCTGCCGAGCTCGGACTCGGCGGCGCCGAGCGTAACGAACAGCGGGGCGAAGTGCTCGGTCCGCGGGTGCGCCAACCGCCCGGCGGGCGAGGTGTGTTCAAAGTCCAGCAGCGCGTCCACGTCCTGGGCTTCCAACGCCCGGTGACCCCAGTCGTCGAACTCCGCCGACCAGCTCGGCGGCTGCGGACCCGCGTTGCGCAGCGCCGCCAGATTGTGCGTGAAGAATCCGCTGCCCACGATCAGCACGCCCTCGTCGCGCAACGGCGCCAACTTGCGTCCGATGTCCAGCAGCTTCTCCGGGTCGAGCGTCGGCATCGACACCTGGAGCACCGGAATGTCGGCGGCGGGGAACATCTCCACCAGCGGTACGTACGCGCCGTGGTCGAGACCGCGGTCGGGCACGTCCTGCACGGGATTACCTGCGCCGCGCAGCAGTTTCCGTACGGAGTCGGCGAGCGCGGGCGCGCCGGGCGCCGCGTACCGCACCTGGTAGTAGTGCTCGGGGAAGCCCCAGAAGTCGTACACCAGGGGGACGGTGGTGGTCGCGCCGATCGCCAGCGGGGCCTCCTCCCAGTGCGCCGAGACCATCAGGATCGCCTTGGGACGCGGCAGGTCGGCCGACCAGGCCGCCAGCTCTGCGGGCCACACCGGGTCGTCGGCGAGCGGCGGGGCGCCGTGCGAGAGGTAGAGCGCGGGCATGCGCTCCGGGGTTGCCGTGGTCATCGCGCACCCTCCTTGAAGTTTCAAGCGTACGGGAGCACCACGGTAACCCCATATGCTTGAACCTTCAAATAAGCCGCACGTGTCCGCACGTGTCGCGCTGTCCGCGCGTCTCAGCGTGCGAGGCCGGCGTCAGCCCAGGCGCTTCTCGAACCACGCCACATCGTGGTACGCGCCGAATTTGTGGCCGACCTCCTCGTACACCCCGACCGGCCGGAAGCCGAAACGCTCATGCAGCCGCAGCGACGCCGCGTTCGGCAGCGTGACGCCCGCGTACGCGCGATGCAGGTTCTCCTCCGCCAGGGCCTCGAAGAGCGCCGTATAGAGCAGCGTGCCGATGCCGCGCCCGCCCGCGTCGTGCGCGAGATAGATCGTCGTCTCCACCGACGTCGCGTACGCGGCCTTCGGTCGGAAGGGGCTGCTGGTCGCATAACCCAGGATTCGTCCCGACGGGCCGGGAAAGTGAGCAACCAAGAGCCGGTGCGGGCCGTCTTTCGGGTGGGAGAGCAACCACGGACGACGTTGTTCGACGGTGAAGGGAACTACGTCGAACGTGACCGACGTTTCACGGATGTAGTGGTTGTAGATGTCGGTAAGAGCGGCCAGATCGCCCTCACTACCTGGTCTGACCTGGACTTCTGGACGTTCCGGCACCCTTTGGCCTCCCTGTGTGGCGAGACAGGGTACTGCATGATCACAAAATTCAGGTCACGAGATGGGAATTGTGTCCGGATTCCAATCGTTATCCCGATCAGGACGGGGCAACCGCAAGGCAAGAGCCGCACCTGACGGAACCATCCGGCAAGCGGCCCGACCGCCCGGTCCGACCGAGACCCGACCGCACCTTCGTAAGGGAGCACGCATGGCAACCCGTGCCGTCGCCCGTCGTCACGCTGGCGGGACCAGTAGCGTTCGCGCCGCAGGCGGGGAAGTCGCCGACCGCGACCTCGTCGGCATGTACCTGGACGAGATCGCGCGCACCCCGCTGCTCGACGCCGCCAGGGAAGTGGAACTGTCCCGCGACATCGAAGCGGGCGTCTACGCAGAACGCATACTCGCAGCCGATCCCGGACTGCCCGCAAAGGCCGGCGGCGACGCCCGCCGCGAGGAGCTCGAGGCCATCGTCGCCGCGGGCGAGCAGGCCAAGGACGTCTTCATCCGTTCCAACCTCCGGCTCGTCGTGGCCGTGGCCCGCCGCTACCCGCGCAGCGGACTGCCGCTCCTCGACCTGATCCAGGAGGGGAACGCCGGCCTGGTACGCGCCGTCGAGAAGTTCGACTACGCCAAGGGCTTCAAGTTCTCCACCTACGCGACCTGGTGGATCCGCCAGGCCATCACCCGCTCCATCGCCGACCAGTCCCGCACGATCCGGCTGCCCGTCCACCTCGTCGAGGAACTGGGCCGCATCCGCCGCGTGCAGCGCGAGTTCAACCGCGAGCACGGCCGCGACGCGGAGCCCGCCGAGATCGCCACCGAACTGGCCTCGACCCCCGAGCGCGTCACCGACGTCCTCGACTGGGCCCGCGACCCGGTGTCGCTCAACATGTCCGTCGACGCCGAGGGCGAGACCGAATTCGGTGACCTGGTGGAAGACGGCGCCGCGCCGTCCCCCGAGGACTCCGTGCTCGTGATGCTCCGCCGCGAGGAACTGGACGGGCTGATCGACCGCCTCGACGACCGCACCGCCTCCATCATCCGGGCCCGCTACGGCATCGTCGACGGCCGCGAGCGCACCCTCACCGAGGTCGGCAAGCAGCACGGACTGACGCGCGAGCGCATCCGGCAGATCGAGAAGCACGCACTGGCCGACCTCAAGCGGATGGCCCGCGCGACCGGCCTCGACCAATACGAAGCCGCCTGACCGGCGCGCTTCCCCACAGACCCGAACCCCGGTGCATTCCCCCCCGCACCGGGGTTCGGCCTGTCCGCGACACCCACAACCACCTGATCGGGCACGACCGCCCCAGGTGAGACGCTTCCGCCTATGGACGACCAGACCGACGCCCAAGCCGGGCCCCACAAGAACGAGCCCCACCACGACGGACTCGGCACCCGGCTCAACTGGCTGCGCGCCGCCGTACTCGGCGCCAACGACGGCATCGTGTCCACCGCGGGCCTGGTCGTCGGCGTCGCGGGAGCCACCGACTCCCGCTCCACACTCCTGACCGCGGGCATGGCCGGACTCCTCGCGGGCTCCCTGTCGATGGCGGCGGGCGAATACGTCTCCGTCAGCACACAACGCGACTCCGAACAGGCCGCCCTCGCCCTGGAACGCGAAGAACTCGCCACCACCCCCCAAGCCGAACTCGACGAACTCACCGGCCTCCTCGAAGACCGCGGCATCAGCCAGGAACTCGCCCGCGAAGTCGCCGAGCAACTCACCGAGCGCGACGCCCTCGGCGCCCACGCCCGCGTCGAACTCGGCATCAACCCCGACGAACTCGCCAACCCCTGGCACGCGGCCGGCGCGAGCTTCGTCTCCTTCACCATCGGCGCCCTGCTCCCGCTCCTGGCCATCGTCCTGCCACCCACCTCGTGGCGCCTGGCCGTCACCGTCGTCTCCGTCCTGCTGGCCCTCGTCGGCTGCGGCTGGGCGAGCGCCCGCCTCGGCAGCGCACCGACCGGCCCCGCCATCCTCCGCAACGCCGCGGGCGGCGCCATCGCGATGGCCATCACCTACGCCGTCGGCGAGCTCCTCGGCGCGACCGGCGCCGTCTGACCACCGCCCCGCGCCTGCAACGTCACCCCCACCGCCACCGTGACCGCACACACCAACCCGGCCCACAACACGGCGTGCGACCCCGTGAAGGTGCACGCCAACACCACCACCCCCGAGACCGGCAGCGTGAGCTGCTGCGCGAGACCCCGCTTGTAGTGCCGTGAGTGCAACAACCAGACAGTGATGAGAAACACCGCGGCGGGAACCGTGACCCAGGCCGCCGCCACCCGCGTCGAGATCTCCGCCTTCCCGACCGCCTGCTCGACCGCGATCTCCATCCCCGCCCCGATCGCCGCCGCCGAACCGAACACCGCGAAGTGGCCGTAACCCCAAAGGAACGCCTGCCTGTTCGACACCAGGTGGTCATGGATCGGCACCGCGAAGTAGATCCACCACGCGGCGAAGACAATCAGCAACCCGCCGATGGCGATCGGCAACAACTCACCGAGCGCGTCGTGCTCGTCGGCCGCCGACTGCACGGCGATGGTCGCCGAGGACACCGACTCCCCGAGCACGATGATCGTGAACAACCCGTACCGCTCCGCGATGTGACGCGGATGCCACGTCGTCGGTGCCGCCCGCTCCGCCAGCACAGGCACCGACATCTCCGCCACCGCCAACAACACGAACGCCCACACCGGCGGCGCACCGTGCGGCAACAGCAACGCCATCCAGCCCACTTGGCACAACGTCACCCCGAACGCGTACCGCAGAGCCGTCCCCCGAGCCGCGCCCGTCTCCGCCCCGGCCGCCCGCAGCCACTGCGTCACCAACGCCAGCCGCATCACCGCGTATCCGCACACCGCCAACCGGAAGTCGCCGCTGTCGAAGGCGCGCGGCACACCCGCTGCCAGCATCAGCACACCGACGATCTGCACCAGCGTGGTGATCCGGTACGGCACATCATCCGTGTCGTATGCGGAGGCGAACCATGAAAAGTTGACCCACGCCCACCAGATGGCGAAGAAGACCAACAGGTAACCGGTCACGCCGTGCCCCGGATGCCCCTCCACGGCAGCATGCACCAGCCGGACGCCCGCCTGCGCGACCGCCACCACGAAACACAAGTCGAAGAACAGCTCAAGCGGCGTGGACGCGCGGTCTTCCTCGTCGCGGCTGCGTGCCGTCATCCGGCGCAACGCGCCGCTGGTCCTGGCCACGGGACCCGCCGGAGTCGTCGGTTCAGTCATGGAGGACACCATGGAGTACGGCAGGCACTACGCGCAGCGCGCCGCGCGGAATTCCAGGCCGCTCAGCCCCGACTCGCCTGCCCGCGCGGCGAATCCGCCCGCGCCAGCTCCCCCGTGGTCAGGAAGCGTTCGACGCGCTCCACGTAAGGGCCGATCCGGATGCCCTGCTCTGCCAGCCAGCCATCCGAATAGTACTTCTCCAGATACCGCTCACCCGGATCACACAACAAACCCACCACGCTGCCCTGTTCACCGCGTTCGCGCATCTCGGAGATGATCCGGAAGGCGGCCCACAGCCCGGTGCCGGTTGACGCGCCCGCCCGGCGGCCGAGCAGGCGCTCCAGGACGCGCACGCACGCGATGGAAGCGGCGTCCGGGACCCGCATCATGCGGTCGATCGCGCCCGGCACGAAACTCGGCTCCACCCGCTGGCGGCCGATCCCCTCGATACGGGACCCCGCTCCGGTCGTCACCGCCGGATCGTGATCCCGCCAGCCCGGAAAGAACGCCGAATTCTCCGGATCCGCGACGCAGATCCCCGTCGTCGCCTGGGCGTACCGCACGTACCTGGCCAGCGTCGCCGACGTCCCCCCGGTGCCGGCCGTCGCCACGATCCACGTCGGGACCGGGAACCGCTCGACCGCCATCTGCCGGAAGATCGACTCGGCGATGTTGTTGTTGCCCCGCCAGTCCGTCGCCCGCTCCGCGTACGTGAACTGATCCATGTAGTGGCCGCCGGTCTCCTGCGCCAGCCGTGCCGCCGTCCCGTACACCTCGCACGGGTCGTCGACCAGATGACATCGGCCCCCGTGGAACTCGATCAGCTCGATCTTCGACCGCACTGTCCCGCGCGCCATCACGGCCACAAAGGGGACACCGATCAGCCGGGCGAAGTACGCCTCCGAGACCGCCGTCGACCCGCTGGACGCCTCGATCACCGGCCGCCCCGGCCGGATCCAGCCGTTGCACAGGGCGTACAGGAACAGCGAGCGCGCCAGGCGGTGCTTCAGCGAGCCCGTGGGATGCGTGGACTCGTCCTTCAGATAGAGGTCGACGCCCCAGTCCGCCGGGAGCGGAACTGACAGCAAATGGGTATCGGCGGACCGGTTGGCGTCGGCATGGACCTTCCCCACAGCCTCGCTCAACCAGCGACGGTACGCGAGGTCGCTTCGGTCGAGATCCTGTTCCCGCGCCCGCGCCTCTACGTGCTCCCGCTCCGGTACGTGTGCCTGTGCGCGTCGCTGTTCCCCGCTCTCCGGGTCCGGGCGTACGGCTGCCGGTGTGGGCGAGGGCGTCGGGTCCGGTGTCTGCATGCGGCCAGGTATATCCGGCCGACTGCCTCAAACGGACACTTGGGGTATCTCCCTCCGGCCGCTTGAGCAGGGACGACAGCCCGGCCACCGACGCCCCGCCGTACCCTGGAGGCATGAGCAGCGCCCCCGATCGCACCCCGGCCGAGAACCCCGGCGACGAGCCCACCCCGGCCGTCGTACCCCCGGTGGGACCCTCGGGCCTCGTCTTCGACGATCCGCTCGACCGTCCCTCGGCCGACGACACCGACCGGGGCTGGGGCGACCGGCCCTCCGGCTCGGCGGCCGATGACGACGACTTCACGCGCTTCCTCAACGAGAAGCCGCCGCACCACCTCTGAGCCGAGCGGACGATCAGTTCCCGCCCCCGCTGCGCGGCGAGACCAGCGCGTCGCGGATGTCGCGCAGCAGTGTGATCTCCTCGACCTCGGCCGCCTTCTCCACCACCTCGTCGTGCTTGCGCTTGCTCGCCTGCCGCGCCAGGTAGCGGGACATCGGTACGACCATCAGGAAGTACACGACCGCCGCGGTGATCAGGAACGTCAGGACGGCGCTCAGCACCGAGCCCCACAAGATGTGGATCCCGCTGATCGTCTCGCCCTTTTCGTTGACGACGCACGGGCCTTTCAGACAGGACGAGTACCCAACGAGATCCTTCGTACCGAAGGCACCGACCAGAGGATTGATCACGCCGTTCACCACGGAGTTCACGATGTTGGTGAACGCGGCACCGATGACGACCGCGACCGCGAGGTCGATCACGTTCCCGCGCGTGATGAATTCCTTGAAGCCTGCCAGCACGCCCGGCTTGTTCTTGTCGGTCACCGCTATGCCTCTTCCGTGACGCCGATGTGGCGGAATGATGGGTTCCGCCATAGAAGGCAATGCGGGTTCGGCGTGTCCAATCGCCGTCCACGAACGGGTGATTCAGCACAATGTCACCGCCAACGGTGACGAGACGGCCGCTCCGGAGAGCGCCGCCGCCGTACGGCGTGGCACGGCGAGCACGACCAGCGCCCCGCCGCCTCCACCGCCACTGACATCGGGTGGGGCGGACTCTCCTGCGGGCTTCGAGTCGTCCGCGCGGCCCGGCACGGCCACAACGGTCGCGTTCGACGCCACCACCCGCGAACTGGCCAGCACATCGATCCGGTCGCCAGGGCGCAGCAGCGCGACGGCCGCCGCGTCGGCGATCCGCACCGGCGCCCTGACCAGCACCTCGGCCACGTCATGGGGCGCCCGTACGGTCGCTGCGTGGGTGGTGTCGCTGGCCGGCGCGGGTCCGCGTGGGGCCGCCGCGTCATGACGCGGGCCGGTCCCGTGCGCCGCGGACGCCGCCAGCGCGGCGGCCGTCAGCGCCAGACCGAAGGCCAATGAGCGCCGTCGGCGCCCCGGCGACCGCCGCAGGAGCTGCCGTCGGCCGCCCGCTCGGATCGGCGGGAAGTCCGGCACCGCGCAACGCGGCGGCGTGTACGGCTCGGGGCACGCCGGAGCCGAATAGGGAGTGGGGGAGCAGGACATGACGGACCACCGCCTGACGTGAGGTGCTCGATACCGGTATGTCCGGTCGATGCATCCACCATCGCGCACGGCGCCGACAGCGCTCCGATCCCTGTGGACAACTCCCGACTTGTGGATAACTCGGCCACCCGGAGGCGTGAATTACCGCTTCGCGAAAGGCAGGAGCCAAGGGATACGGGAGTCCGCGTGCTAGGGGAAAATGATCCCCGGGTCCTGGCCCCCCAGCGAGTCCACGCACAGGCAGTCCCGCGCGTCGTTGTCCGGCAGCTCGCCGATCAGGTCGAAGAGCACGTCCCGCATCCGGCCGACATTGGCCGCGAAGACCTCCAGCACCTCCTCGTGGGAGACGCCCTCTCCGGTGTCGGCGCCCGCGTCCAGATCGGTGACCAGCGTCAACGACGTGTAGCAAAGCCCCAGTTCGCGGGCGAGCACGGCCTCGGGGTGGCCGGTCATCCCGACCACGGACCAGCCCTGCGCCGCGTGCCAGAGCGATTCCGCGCGCGTCGAGAAGCGAGGACCCTCGACCACCACCAGCGTCCCGCCGTCGACCGCCTCCCAGCCACCCGACCGTGCCGTGCCGACGGCGGCCCTCCGGCCCACCGGGCAGTACGGGTCGGCAAAGGTCACATGGACCACGTTCGGCACCTGACCGTCGGCTCGCGTCTCGCCGTCGAAGTACGACTGGGCGCGCGACTTCGTACGGTCCACGAGTTGGTCGGGCACCAGCAGCGTTCCGGGGCCGAACTCGGTGCGCAGACCGCCCACCGCGCACGGACCGAGCACCTGGCGCGCGCCGACAGACCGCAACGCCCACAGATTGGCGCGGTAATTGATCTTGTGCGGTGGCAGATGGTGCTTGCGACCGTGCCGGGGCAGGAACGCCACCCGGCGCCCCGCTACCTCACCGACGAACAGCGAGTCGCTCGGCGGGCCGTAGGGAGTCTCGACCGTGATTTCGCTCACATCGTCGAGGAAGGAGTAGAAACCGGATCCACCGATGACGCCGATCTCGGCCTGCGCGTCCGTCGCACTGCTGCTCTGCACCATGTCGATCACCCTATTGCGACGCCGCGTACACGACGAAACCCCACCGTGAAAACGGCGGGGGTTCGTAAGATCCGCGAAAGCCTCGGAAGGGCTCAGGCCGCCGACGTGCTGTTCGAGGACGAGGAGCCCGTGCCGGAACCCGAAGAGGAGCCGGACGATGAACCCGACGACGAGCCGGAGGACGGCTTGCTGTCGGACTTGCTGTCCGAGTTGCTGCTCTTGGCGGCAGGCGCGCTGCTCGTGGACGAGCCGCGGCTGTCGGTCCGGTAGAAACCGGAGCCCTTGAAGACCACGCCCACGGCGGAGAAGACCTTGCGCAGGCGTCCGCCGCAGTTGGGGCACTCGGTCAGCGCGTCATCGCTGAACTTCTGCACCGCCTCGAGGCCCTCGCCGCACTCGGTGCACTGGTACTGGTACGTCGGCACTTGCTCCTCCTGGCACTCTCACTCATTGAGTGCTAACGACGCTCAATAGTGCAGTATTTCCCGGCGTCAGTCCACCGGGACCGCCGCACGGTGACCGATCACACCCGACGCGACCACTCCTCGCGATTGTGGCACCAACCTCTCGCGCAGCCCCACCAGCACCGTGAGCGCCAGCGCCGTACCGGCCAACGGCACCGTGAAACCGGCGTGCGAGCCGGCGTGGTCGGCCAGCAGCCCGGCTGTCGTCACGGCGGCCGCCTGCCCGAGCGCGACCGCCCCCGTCAGCCACGTGAACGCCTCGGTCCGGGACTCGCCCGGTACGAGGGCGTCCACCATCGTGTAGCCCGTGATGAGCGTGGGGGCGATGCACAGGCCCACCAGCAGCCCGAGCGGTGCCAGCACCGGCACGGCGTGCACGGCCCACAACGGGGCGCAGGCGAGTGTCAGGGCCGCGTACGCCGCGAGCAGCCTGGCGCGGGGGCTGCGGTGCCAGGCGACCGCGCCGTAGACGACGCCCGCCAGCATGTTTCCGGCGGCGAAGGTCCCGTACAACAGGCCGCTGATGCCGGGCCGGCCGATTTCCTGGGTGAAGGCGGTCAGCGACACCTGCATGCCGCCAAAGACGGCGCCGATGCCGAGGAAGGCGACGGCGAGCGCGCGCACTCCGGGTACGGACAAGGCTGAGGCGGGTTTTCCGCTGACACCCACCATGGTGGGGTGCGGAACGGGCGCGGTACTTCTCTGCGCGGCGAAGAGGATTCCTCCCGCAAGGGTCAGCGCTGCCTCGGTGATCAGCCCAGCCGCCGGGTGCACCGCGGTGCACAGCGCGGTGGCGAGCACAGGGCCGATGACGAAGGTGAACTCGTCGGTCACCGACTCGAAGGCTGCGGCCGTTGTCATCAAGGGGGAGGCGGCGCTGGACGGGGCGGTTGCCGAGCCGTTCAACGCCACCGCCCAGCGCGCGCGCACCATGGGCCCGATCTGCGGCACGGTGGCACCAGCGGGCACGGCCGCCGCGAACAGCGTCCAGGTAGGCGCATGGGTCAGCGCGAGCGTCACCAGTCCGATGACGGAGACGGTGTGCAGGGCGACGCCTGGTACCAGGACGGCACGTTGCCCGAAGCGGTCGGCCAGTCGGCCGCTCCTCGGGGCGCACAGGGCCATCGAGACCCCGGTGACGGCCGCAGCGGCTCCCGCTGTGCCGTAGGAGCCGGTGGTGTGCTCGACGAGCAGCACCATGCCGATGGTGAGCATCGCGAACGGCTGCCGGGCGGCGAAACCGGGGAGCAGGAAGGCCCAGGCGCCGGGGGTGCTCAGCAGTTGCCGGTAGCCGGTCTTTGCATCGACGCCGACGGGCGTGGGCGTTGTCCCGGGTGGGGACGTGGACGGGGAGGTGGGCACCTTGGATGCCACAGCCTGGTCTTTCTGCCGCCTGGTAGCGCGTGCGCGGATCCAGGTCCGCGGATGATCGCGCCGAGAGCCGTCCGCTCAGCGCGGGAATCCGCGCCGGCTCTGCGTCAGACAGAGGTTGAACTCGACAAATACCTCACCATGATACGCGGAGACCGGAGCCGTTTTCGCGCACCTGGTGCGGTCCGGACGTTGATCGGATTTACCGGTCGCCTGGTCGGCCGCGTTGCCGACCAGGCGGCTTCTCTCCGAGCCACCCGGCGAGCTTGCCGCCGCGCCCGACGGCCCGCAGCCGGGCCTCGGCCGCATCCCGTACCGGATCGGTGGTCACCACGAGCAGTTCGTCGCCGCGCCGCAGCACGGTCGACGGCAGCGGTACGAAACTGGCGCCCTCGCGTACCACCAGGGTGACGGCGGCGCCGGTGGGCAGCCGCAGCTCGTCCACCTCGACGCCGTGCATGCGCGAGCCGTTGGGGATGGCGACGGACAGCAGGTGGCCCTGGAGCCGTTCCAGCGGCGCGGATTCGATGCCGAGGTCGGCGGCGTCGCCGTTGCTGTCGCCGGACAGCCGCAGTCGGCGGGCGACCCATGGCAGGGTCGGGCCCTGCACCACGGTGTAGACGATCACCAGGACGAAGACGATGTTGAAGATCCGCTTGCTGTCGGTGATTCCCGCCACCATGGGGATGGTGGCGAGCACGATCGGCACCGCGCCGCGCAGCCCCGCCCAGGACATCAGCGCCTGTTCGCGCCAGGGGATGCGGAAGGGGAGCAGGCTCGCGATCACGGAGGCGGGCCGGGCGACCGCGGTCAGGAACAGTCCGATGATCAGCGCGGGGACGACATCGTCACCCAGTTCATGCGGTGTGATGAGCAGACCAAGTAGGACGAACAGGCCGATCTGAGCGATCCAGCCGAGCCCTTCGGCGAAACCGCGAGTCGCGGGGCGGTGTGGAAGTTTGGCGTTGCCGAGGATGAGCGAGGCGATGTAGACGGCGAGGAAGCCGGAACCGTGCGCCATGGCACCTGCCGCGTAGGCGGTGACGGCGATCGCCATGACGGCAATCGGGTAGAGGCCGGAGGCGGGCAGGGCGACGTGTCTGAGGCCGTAGGCGCCGCACCAGCCGACCGCGAGCCCGATCGCGGCACCGATGACCAACTCCAGCGCTATCTCGCCCACCAGGTGGTACCAGTGGTCGACGGGACCCGCCGCCGAGAAGGCGACCACCAGGATCACGACAGGGGCGTCGTTGAAGCCGGACTCGGCCTCCAGGACGCCGGTCACGCGCTTGGGAAGCGCCACATTGCGCAGCACGGAGAAGACGGCGGCCGCGTCCGTTGATGACACCACCGCGCCGATGATCAGCGCCTGCCGCCAGTCGAGGCCCACCAGATAGTGCGCGGCGCCGGCCGTGACGAAGACGCTCAGCATCAGGCCGAATGTCGACAACACCGCGGCGGCAGGCAGTACCGGTTTGATTTCCTGCCATTTCGTACCAAGTCCGCCTTCGGCGAGGATCACCACCAGTGCGGCATAACCCAGGACTTGGGTGAGCTGGACGTCGTTGAAGGTGAAGCCGAAGACGCCGTCCTGGCCCATGATGACGCCAATGCCCAGGTAGATGAGCAGAGTGGGAAGGCCACTGCGTGAGGCGAGGCGCACGGCCACGACCGCGACCAGCAGTACTGAGGCGCCGACCAGCAGGATCTCGTTGAGATGGTGGACAGTCAGGGTGCCGGTCCTTTCAACTTCGTTGCCTTACCTAACATTTTACGCTCTCTTGACATTCCACGGCCCACCGGCCGCCGACCGCTGGGCTGCCCCTATGGTTGCCCTTGCACAACGAGCACCTTGATCACCGGTCCGCCCTGCCCCTCGAAGGACAGCGATGCCCGCACGGAAGAAATCCCGCCGCGTACGCTTCATCGTGATCGCGTTCGTGCTGCTGCTCGTAGCGGGCATCGGATTCGGGTCCTACTGGAGCGTGAGCACCGTCCGCGCCTCCTTCCCGCAGACATCGGGCTCGCTGAAGCTCAAGGGCCTGTCAGGGCCCGTCGACGTCATGCGCGACGCGAACGGGATCCCCCAGGTCTACGCCGACAGCCCCGAGGACCTTTTCCGCGCCCAGGGCTTCGTCCAGGCGCAGGATCGGTTCTACGAGATGGACGTACGCCGCCATCTCACCTCGGGACGGCTGTCCGAGATGTTCGGCAAGGGCCAGGTCGAGACCGACGCCTTCCTGCGCACCCTGAACTGGCGCGGCGTCGCGCAGAAGGAATACGACACCAAGCTCGACGCCACCACCAAGAAGTACCTCCAGGCGTACTCCGACGGGGTCAACGCCTACCTCAAGGACCACAGCGGCGCCGGACTGTCGGTCGAGTACGCGGCGCTGTCGTTCAGCAACGACTACAAACCCGCACCCTGGACGCCGGTCGACTCCGTCGCCTGGCTCAAGGCGATGGCCTGGGACCTGCGCGGCAACATGCAGGACGAGATCGACCGCGCCCTGATGACCAGCCGCCTCAGCCAGGCGCAGATCAAGCAGCTCTACCCGGCGTATCCGTACGACCGCAACCGGCCGATCGTGGAGGGCGGTTCCGTCAACAAGATCACCGGCGCGTACGAGCCCGCGTCGTCCGGCGGCCCGCAGGGACTCAGCAGTTCGGTCAACACACAGCTTTCGGGTATCTCGCAGATCATCGACCAGATGCCCGCGCTGCTCGGTCCGTCGGGTGACGGCATCGGCTCCAACTCATGGGTGGTGTCCGGCACCTACACCACCACTGGCAAGCCGTTGCTGGCCAATGACCCGCATCTGGCGCCGCAGCTTCCCTCGCTCTGGTACCAGATGGGCCTGCACTGCCGGGTGGTGAACGCCGCCTGCCCGTACGACGTCGCCGGTTACACCTTCTCAGGAATGCCAGGGGTCGTCATCGGCCACAACCAGAGCATCGCCTGGGGAATGACCAACCTGGGGGCGGACGTCACCGACCTCTATCTGGAGAAGGTCACGGCGGGCACCTACCTTTACGACGGCAAGCAACTGCCCTTCAAGACGCGCCAGGAGACCATCAAGGTCGCGGGTGGTAAAAGCCGCACCATTACGGTGCGCGAAACCAACAACGGCCCCGTGATCTCCGACCGCAGCGACGAGATCCGCACCGTCGGACAAACCGCACCCGTCACCGATCCACCGGGCGGCGTCAACAGTGGTTATGCCGTCGCTCTGCGATGGACGGCGCTTGAGCCCTCGAAGACCATGGACGCCGTCTTCGAACTCGACAAGGCGACGGACTTCGACCAGTTCCGGGCCGCCGCCGCCGACTTCGCGGTCCCGTCGCAGAATCTGATCTACGCCGACACCAAGGGCAATATCGGCTACCAGGCGCCGGGTCAGGTGCCGACGCGCGCCGACGGTGTGGACGGTACGTACCCGGTGCCTGGCTGGGACTCGCACTACGATTGGACGGGCACGATCCCGTTCAAGTCGATGCCGTACGAGTACAACCCCTCCCGCGGATACATCGTGACCGCCAACCAGGCCGTCATCGATCAGAGCAAGTACCCGTACCTGCTGACCGAGGACTGGGGATACGGCACCAGGAGCCAGCGCATCAACGACCTCATCGCGTCCAAGATCAAGGACGGCGGCAAGGTCTCCATGGACGACATGCAGTCGATGCAGGGCGACAGCAGCAGTGAGATCGCCAAGCTCCTCGTTCCATATCTTCTGAAGATCAACATCACGAACGACAAGGGCGACTACGTACGCAAGGCGCAGCAACTTCTGGAGGGCTGGGACTTCAACCAGGACGCCGATTCTGCCGCCGCCGCTTACTTCAACGCGGTGTGGCGCAATGTCCTGAAGCTGGCCTTCGGCAACAAGCTGCCCAAGGAATTGCGTCCCGAGGGTCAGTGCCTGCGGGTGCCCCCGGCCGGGCAGACCGGGCCGGTCGACAATCTCGACGGCAGCAGCGGCACGGTCCACGAGTGCGGCGAGCGGGATGCCGACGAGGCGCAGCCGGACGGCGGCGACCGGTGGTTCGAGGTCGTTCGCAAGATGCTGCCGCAGCAGAACAGCCCCTGGTGGACGATGTCGACAACGGCGTTCTTCAGCGGAGACCCCGACAAGAAGCACCACAGCGATCGTGACCAGCTCCTTGGGCAGGCCATGAAGGACGCCCGCTACGAACTGACCGCCAAGCTCGGCAAGGACATCGACACCTGGAGCTGGGGCCGCCTCCACAAGCTGGAGCTGAAGAACCAGACGCTGGGAACCGAAGGCCCTGCCGTGCTCAAGTGGCTGCTCAACCGCGGCCCCTGGCAGCTCGGCGGCGGTGAGGCGGCCGTGAACGCGACCGGCTGGAACGCGGCGGGCGGTTACGACGTCGTCTGGGTCCCGTCCATGCGGATGATCGTCAATCTCCAGGACCTCGACAAGTCCCGGTGGATCAATCTGACCGGTGCGTCAGGTCACGTCTACAACGCGCATTACACCGACCAGACCAATATGTGGGCGAACGGCGAACTTCTCCCCTGGGCGTTCTCCGCCGAGCAGGTGGACAAGGCCACCAAGGCGAAGATGGCACTCACTCCGTAAATCACACCGGTAATCGCGCACCTGGTGACGGAAAACGTCACGCGCGAATGACGTCACCTGGTGAAGCGGTGCACTCCTTCCGGTGTCACCGCCAGGTCTACGAGGTGGTCGTGCGGTTCCTGCGGGACCCGGTCGACCACCTCGTGCGCGTAGAGCAGCACCATGAGAAGCGGATCGACCGCGGCCTCCCTCAGCCGGGCGAGGACCCGGTCGTACGAGCCGCCGCCGCGGCCAAGACGTACACCGCGCGCGTCCACGGCGAGGCCAGGCAGCAGAACGGCCCGCGCCGTGGTGACGGCTTCGGGGCCGAGGTGTTCGCCGGTCGGCTCGAACAGGCCGCGTCCGGTGCGGTGCAGGGCGTCGGGGCCGTCGTATGCGGCCCAGTCCAAGTCGTTGTCGGGGAGCAGGACGGGCAGTAGGACGCGCGTACCGGCGTTCCGCAGGGTGTCGATCAACTCCCGGGTGCCGGGCTCCGCGCCGATCGACACATAGGCGGCCACCGGTCCGGGGGCGGCCAGTTCGGGCAGGCCGCGTACGGTCTGCGAGAGCGCTGTCGCTGCGGCGGCACGCTCGGCGGCGGTAAGGTCGCGGCGGGTGCGCAGGAGCCGGGTCCGCAGTGCTGCTTTTCGCTCGCGGGCGTCGCTCATACCACACACATCCGTCACCAATCCGTCACAACCAGTCGTACCTTCGTCTTCGGGCAAATACTTGCCCGCTATGGTGCACGGCATGACGCAATCACATCCTCGTACCCGGATCAGCAAGGCTGTGATCCCTGCCGCCGGTCTTGGTACCCGCTTCCTGCCGGCGACCAAGGCGACGCCCAAGGAAATGCTTCCCGTGGTCGACAAGCCGGCCATTCAATACGTGGTCGAGGAAGCCGTGTCCGCACAGCTCTCCGATGTGCTCATGATCACAGGACGCAACAAGCGCGCCCTGGAGGACCATTTCGACCGCAACTACGAGCTGGAGGAAGCACTCACCCGCAAGGGTGACGAGTCCCGGCTCGCGCGGGTACGCGAATCCAGCGGTCTGGCGACCATGCACTATGTGCGCCAGGGTGACCCGAAGGGCCTCGGTCACGCGGTGCTGTGCGCTGAACCGCACGTCGGTGACCAGCCGTTCGCCGTGCTGCTCGGTGACGACCTCATCGACCCCCGCGACCCGTTGCTGGCGCGCATGGTGGAGGTGCAGGAACGGCACGGCGGCAGTGTCGTCGCCTTGATGCGGGTCGATCGCTCGCAGATCCACCTCTATGGTGCAGCCGCCGTGGTGCCGACGAGCGACGACGATGTCGTGCGCGTCACCGACATGGTGGAGAAGCCGAGCCCCGACCAGGCACCGTCGTCGTATGCGGTCATCGGCCGCTATGTGCTCGACGCCGCCGTCTTCGACGTGCTGAAGAAGACCGAGCCGGGGCGTGGAGGCGAGATCCAGCTCACCGACGCGTTGCGTGAGTTGTCGCACCGGGACCACACCGGCGGGCCGGTGCACGGTGTGGTGTTCACCGGGCGGCGTTACGACACCGGTGACCGCGGTGACTATCTGCGTGCGATTGTCCGACTGGCATGCGAACGTGATGACCTGGGGCCAGATTTCCGGACCTGGCTGCGTTCGTACGTCACCGAGGAGATGCAAGAGTGAGTCATGACGCCGACCGGGTGTGGTCCGTCTCCGAACATCTCGACAGCATCCTGGGTCAACTGACCCCGCTGGAACCGATCGAGTTGCAGATCCTCGACGCGCAGGGGTGTGTGCTGGTCGAGGACGTCACGGTGCCGGTGGCGCTGCCGCCGTTCGAGAACAGTTCCATGGACGGCTACGCGGTGCGGGTCGCCGACACCAAGGCGGCGACCGAGGAGCACCCGGCGGTGCTCGACGTGGTCGGCGATGTGGCGGCGGGGAGCGGTGAACTGCCCACGGTGGGACCGGGCCAGGCCGCCAGGATCATGACAGGCGCCCCGCTGCCGCCCGGTGCTGAGGGTGTTGTGCCGGTGGAGTGGACCGACGGCGGCACCGGTGGCGGCCCGGCGGCGAGCATGAGCGCGCACAGCACCGATCCGGCCGGCGCGGCGGGTGAGGTGCGGGTGCACCGGCCGGTGGAGCACGGGCAGTTCGTGCGGGCTCGCGGCAGTGATGTCGCCGCGGGGGAGTTGGCGTTGGCCGCCGGTACGATTCTCGGTCCGGCGCAGATCGGGCTGCTCGCGGCGATCGGGCGCGGCGCCGTCAAGGTGCGGCCCCGGCCGCGGGTGGTCGTGGTGTCCACCGGCAGCGAGTTGGTGCAGCCGGGTGAGGACCTCGGACCCGGTCAGATTTACGACTCCAATAGTTTCGCGCTCACCGCCGCCGCGCGGGCGGCGGGCGCCATCGCGTATCGCGTCGGCGCCGTCGCCGACGAGGTGGAGACGCTTCGCGCCACCATCGAGGACCAGCTCATCCGCGCCGACATCATCGTCACCAGCGGCGGGGTGAGCGTCGGCGCGTACGACGTCGTCAAAGAAGCGCTGTCGTCGATCGCGGACGGCAGTGAGATGAACGTCAACGGCGACGACGGTGAGGGTGACATCTCCGCGCCAAGTGGACATGTCGACTTCCGCAAGCTCGCGATGCAACCGGGCAAGCCGCAGGGCTTCGGGCGGATCGGCCCCGACCGCACACCGCTGCTCGCGCTGCCCGGCAATCCGGTGAGCGCGTACGTGTCCTTCGAGCTGTTCGTCCGCCCCGCGATCCGCACGCTGATGGGTGCCGGGTCGGTGCACCGGGAGGTCGTGCGCGCGGTGTGCGTCACCGCGATCGAGAGGTCGCCGGAAGGCAGGCGGCAGTTCCTGCGCGGTCACTACGACCGGGCGTCCGGTACGGTCACGGCGGTCGGCGGTTCCGGGTCGCACCTGGTCAGGGCGCTCGCGCACGCCGACGCGCTGATTGTCGTACCGGAAGCCGACACCTCGGTCGAGGCCGGAGCGGACGTCGAAGTGGTGGTGCTGGAGCCGTAGGCGATCGGCGGCCGGGCGGTCCGCGCGCACACCGGCGCGGACCCGCGGGCCGCGCGGAGGTCCCTGCCGGTACGGTGTCTGCCCAAGAGACCGCACCGGGAGAACGATGAGCAGCGCGCAGCAGCACCTCACCCACCTCGACGAGGCAGGCGCGGCCCGAATGGTCGACGTCTCCGCCAAGGACGTCACCGCGCGCACGGCCAGGGCGACAGGACGGGTCCTGGTCGATCCCGGCGTCATCAAACTTCTGCGCGGCGCAGGCGTTCCGAAGGGCGACGCCATCGCCACCGCGCGGATCGCCGGGATCATGGGCGCCAAGCGCACCCCTGACCTGATCCCGCTCTGTCACCCGTTGGCGGTGTCCGGTGTGACAGTCGACCTGGTGGTCGCCGACGACGCCGTGGAGATCACCGCCACCGTGAAGACCACCGACCGCACCGGGGTGGAGATGGAGGCGCTGACCGCGGTCACCGTCGCCGCGCTCACGGTCATCGACATGGTGAAGGCCGTCGACAAGGCGGCGGTCATCACCGATGTGCGGGTCGAGGAGAAGACCGGCGGCAAGTCCGGCGACTGGCACCGCGCATGACCGGGCCCGCCGTACCGCAGGCCGCGCCGGGCCGCACCCTGCGCGCGCTCGCCGTCACCGCGTCCAACCGCGCCTCCGCGGGGGTGTACGAGGACCGCGGCGGCCCGCTGATCGTCGCCGCGCTCCAGGAGTGGGGTTTCACCGTGGACGGCCCGCGGGTCGTACCCGACGGCGTGCCCGTCGGCGAGGCGCTGCGGGAGGCGGCCGAGGCCGCGTACGACGTGGTGGTGACCACCGGCGGCACCGGTATCTCGCCGACGGACCGTACCCCCGAGGTCACCCGGGAACTGCTCGACTACGAGATCCCCGGTATCGCCGAGGCGATCCGCGCGGCGGGACGGGAGAAGGTGCCGACCGCCGCGCTCTCCCGTGGCGTGGCGGGGGTGTGCGGACGCACGCTGGTGGTGAACCTTCCCGGTTCGAGCGGCGGGGTCAAGGACGGCCTCGCCGTACTCGCCCCGCTCCTGGTGCACGCCGTCGACCAGATCCATGGCGGCGATCACGTGAATGACCAAACGACTTCAGTCCCTGGGAGACCGAGCTGAACGGGTCCTGGCCGGTTGAGTTGGTGGACGGTGACATCACCCTCCGCCCGATCCGGATGCGTGACCAGCGCGCCTGGCGCGAGGTCAACCGGCGCAACCGCGACTGGCTGCGTCCGTGGGAGGCCACCGTGCCGCCCGCCCCGCCCGGCCATGTCGCGCAGCGCCCCACGTACCGTCAGATGGTGCGGCACCTGCGCTCGGAGGCGAGCGCGGGCAGGATGCTGCCGTTCGTGATCGAGTACCAGGGGCGGCTCGCGGGGCAGCTCACCGTCGCGGGCATCACCTGGGGGTCGATGTGCTCGGCGCACGTCGGTTACTGGGTGGACGAGGCGGTCGCCGGACGCGGTGTGATGCCGACATCGGTGGCGCTCGCCGTCGACCACTGTTTCCGGCGCGTCGGACTGCACCGCATCGAGGTGTGCATTCGCCCGGAGAACGGTCCCAGCCGCAGGGTGGCCGAAAAGCTCGGTTTCCGGGAGGAGGGGCTGCGTCCGCGCTATCTGCATATCGACGGTGGATGGCGGGACCATCTGGTCTACGCGCTGACGGCGGAGGAAGTCCCCGAGGGGTTGCTGAACCGCTGGCGGCAGGCCAGGCCCGGGACGCACCAGAAATAAAACAATTGTTCGAAAATGAAGCCAATCGCAAAAAAATCTTGGCATATCAGCCAGATCGTGCGACACACCGGGCCAAATTGCGTATGGCGTGTCTCGATCACCCCTACCGTGTAACGCGTGAGCAGTAGTGGCCTCATCTACGCAGTCATCGTCGGGGCCTGGGCTGCCTACTTGGTGCCCATGTGGCTCCGTAGGCAGGATGAGCTCAACGAAGCGCGTCCGACGGAACGCTTCAGCACCGCCATCCGGCTTCTGTCCGGGCGCGCGGCGATGGAGCGGCGTGTCGCGAAGGCGCGAGGTGAGAGCGTCGAACCCGCGGAAGACGCAGCCGACGACGTATCCGAGGACGACCTCGCCGGAGCGGTGGACGTCCGCGGACTCGCCGTGCCCGCGACCGAGGTGCGGCCGGGCATCCCGCAGGGCGCCCACGGCGTCCACGGAGCACGCGGTACTCAGGGCGCGGCCGGCGTCCATGGTGCGCACACCGCGCATGGTGCCCGCCCCGGCGTGCCCAACCCGCGTGCCAAGGTGCTCGCGCGCCGTCGCCGCACCACGACACTGCTCTTCCTCGGCTTCACCGTCGGCGCCGTCGCGGCGGCCGTCGGCGGCGTCGCGCTGCTCTGGGCGCCTGCCATCCCGGCCGTTCTGCTGACGGTCTACATCGGCCAGATGCGTCGCCAGGAGCGGCGTCGCTTCGAGGTGCGCATCGACCAGCGGTACGCCGCCGAGGCCGCCCGACGTCTGCGCGCCCGCCCCGAACCGGCCGCCGAGGACCACCAGCACCAGCACAAGGCGGCGCCCGCCGAACGCCCCGCGCCCTCGCCGCGTACGGCCGACCGGCGCGCCCTCGTCGAGCAGACCGACCACGCCGAGTGGGTCGACCAGCAGCGCGCGCAGCAGAACAACGACGACGGCTGGGAGCCCGTACCGGTCCCGCTGCCCACCTATGTGACGGCTCCGGTCGCCCCCCGTACGCCGGGCGGCGTCGACCCCGGCGCGCCCGACACGTGGAGCGCCGCCAGGTCCGGCACCGCCGCCGCGGAATCCGCCCCGGCGGCTGCCGCGCAGGAGTCCACCCCGGCCGCCCCCCAGCCGCGCCGCCCGCGCCCCCGCACCCCCCGCACCCCGCTCTTCGACCAGTACGCCGACCCCTCCGACCGCCCCCGCGCCGCCAACGAGTAGTGCCGCCAGGCTTCCCGGCCATCCGGACCAGCGTGAATCGCGTTCACGACCACCCGTCTCGGGATGCTAGAGTTTTCCTCGTTGCAAGGGCCTGTGGCGCAGTCCGGTAGCGCACCTCGTTCGCATCGAGGGGGTCAGGGGTTCGAATCCCCTCAGGTCCACAACCAACTGTTCACGAGTTGTCTGGTGAGCGGTTGACGAGATCCCGTCCGATCTGATTGATCGGGCGGGATCTCGTCGTTTCTGGAGTCTGTTCGATGTGCTGTCCGAACGCGGCAGGCGTCGTGACATCTGTCCGGTGGTCGTCAGCCTGTGGGGCCGGGGTGGGTCGGGTGCGGAAGGTGTTCCGGGGCCTTAGCCGGGCGTGCGTGATCGCGTGTGGTGCTGAGCTCTCAGGTGACGGTGCGGATCTGCGGTCGTGCGGGCGGAGGAACCCTGGTCGCGGCGGGAGGCGAGAGTGCTGGATTGCTGGGTGCGCCGGCTTCGCAGAGGGTGGTGAGGGCTCGCTCGGTGCCGGTGGTCTGCTGCCAGGTGAACAGGATGTGCATGTTGATGCTGCAGATCATCAGCGCGAGCAGGATGGTCTGCGCGACTTGCCCGTGGGCGAGCCGTTTGGCGGGGTCGGAGATGTCGAGGCCGTGGCTCTTGGCTCTGCCTTTGAGACCTTCGATGTTCGCCCGCTCGGGCCGGTAGACGTCCTGCCAGGTGGGGTGGAGGTAATGGCGGTCCTGGCGGAATTTGTCGAGTTTGCCGAGGCCACCTGGCCGGACGGTGATCGTCGGCTTCAGGCAGATCCGCGGCAGTTCGTTCATGGGCAAGGGCCGCAGCCGTTCGCCTTGCGGGATCGGGACGGTGGGCTTGGCAGCGGTGTGTGCGGCGGTGGCTCGCTTGTTGGTGAGGTCGACGACGGCCGACTGCGGCGCGGGGACGCGGTGGGAGTGGTTGAAGCGGGGGCAGGTTACGGCAGGCGAGGGACCCGCCGACGAGGAGGGCGCCCTGGTAGGTGCCCTGGACGCCGCGGTACTGCTGTTTGTAGTCGAGGACCAACTGGTAGCCCATGGTGCGGACCGGCTGTGCGAAGTTCTCGGTGGTCTGGTCGGTGTAGGCGCGGTCGGCTGCCAGCAGTCCCGTCGGGAAACCGAACGGGGCGAGCTGGGCCAGGGAGTGAACGGCGTTCGGGCCGATGCGCTTGCCCGTGGTGTCCAGGACGAGGCCGAGGGCGAGTTGCGGATGCCGGCTGACACGTTCACCGGCCTGCGGATGACCTGCGGGGTGCCGTCGGCTGGCGGCGACCAGGAGGCTGGCGGAGCGCCCGAAGATTCCTTCCTCGGAGCCTCCGCAGTAGTGCCAGCCCGCGGTGAGCTCGACGGAGGCCAGGCCCCGTCGTTCGCGGGGCGGCTGGTGCCAGTCGGGAATCGGTGTGGTGTCGGCGCCGATGTCGCCCCGCCAGCCCTTGAGCAGGCCCCGGCGGTGAACGAGGCGGACGGTGATCAGGATCAGACGATCGCTGATCTCCTGCAGCAGCTCCAGGCGCCGTTTGTGCTCGGCGTCCGTGTCCTCCCAGGCGTCGGCCACGATCCCGGCCTCTTCGGCGGGAAGCTGGCGGCGCCGGTCGCAGCGCTGCGCGTCCAGGGCGGTGGTCAGGCGGTCGAAGGACCGGTAGACGCGGCGGGAGAACGCGATCCTGGCGTGGCCGTCAGCCCTGCTGTTGTCCGGGATGCCGAGCCAGGAGCGGGTAGGGGCCCGCAGCTCATCGAGCAGAACCGGCAGACGTCCGCGAGGCTCGCGCTGCGGTGGTAGGGCAGCGCCAGCAGCAATCCCACCAGCACGGTCCGCACTGGCAGCCCCTTCGGTCCCGGGCGGCCCGCCAACTCGGCGTCAATCAGCTCCAGCACCCCGGACTGGTGCAGGACGGCATCGAGCTGGCCGACCTTGGAATCGGGGATCTCGAAGGGGGCGTCGGTCACCGGCCGGGGTCGGCAGTGCTTGATCTTCTCCGGGTTCCGCCAGGCCCGGGGCTTGGTCACCGCTGCTCCGGCCCCGCAACAGCCGGGCTGCGGTCGCCTCGTCCACGGGCGGCACCAGATGCTGCCAGCGGGCCAGGGAGGCGGCGGAAGCCAGTCCGGCCGCTTGGGCGATCAGGTGGTGATCAATATGCGCGCGCATCACTCGACGATCCACGTCGCTCGCAGCCGGCCCACGGACACCGCGGGCGTATTCCCCGGCGGCCGGTGCATCAGGGACCAGGAGCCGATCAGGTTCTTGGAGTATTCGACGGTCCGCGCGGGCCGGAACACGTACCCGCTGCCCGCCCGTTCCGCCAGTTCGCCCAGCAGGGCATCCCAGCCGGCTCGGGCGACGAGCGGGACCACACGCTTGACGCCCTTGTGCAGCAGCGGCCCGCCTTGGCGAGGACGCCGCAGATCGACGCCGCGACTGGCCGCCACCTCCCTGGGCGTGAGCCCCAGCCCCGCGCCCAGGCCCAGAAGTGCCAGGGCATCGGTCCGCTGCTGGCCCGGCAGGTGATCGGCCCAGTGCCGCAGACCCGCCAACTCGGCTGCCGTGTAGGGCTGGTGCGGAGACGCTTCCGCGTGCATCCGCGACGGGGCTGCCTCTCCGCGCTCGCTGAAGGCCAGAGCATCCCGCACCCGCAGGAGCCACGTCCGGTAGGTCCGCACCGACGACGTTTCGATGTCTCCTGCCCGCGACAGGACGAACGCGTCGATCACCTCATTGCGCAACCACGTATCCGGATCGCGTTCCAGCCCCGCCGGCTCGGCCCACAACGCCAGGCGCCCGAGGACGTGCAGCAGCCTCTCCACCTCGTAGGGAACCGAGCTCACCGTGGCAGCGGCCACCGAGCTGACGAGTGGCGCGACCTCGTCCCAGAGCGGTGGAGCCTGCCGGGGGCGGTAGCGGGCGATCTTCGCAGACGTATCGGGATCAACGACCACGGCCATACATACCGGCTGGACAAGCAGCCATTCCAAGCGTGATCGACTTCGACGGACAGGATGGTGCGCGCATGGTCGGCGGACGCGCCCGCGCACGCTCCCCCCGGCAGATGACCCGCGATCCGGAAGCCTGGCCCGAACAGACCAGCCCCGACCCCGCGGCCGAGGCGGTTCGACAGATCGCTGACGCCCTCACCCGGGCGCTGGCCGATCAGGGACTGAGTCTGCGGGCGGCGGCGGCCGGTTCCGGAGTCAACCGGCAGGCCATCGCGGATCTGCTCGCCGGGCCGGTCCTGGCCCGACGTGGCCACTGTCGCCCGACTGGGCGCGTTCACCGGAGGGCGGCTGTGGCCGCGAAATTCCACGACCGATCGAACTGGGACGCATTGAGCCTCGATTCGCGCCCGGAACCGCACAACGGCGACCGGGCATGACGACTTCGCGGCTCCACGCTTTGAGGGGGGAAAGGCATCTACTACGCTCGGAAACGCGGGAGCCACCGTTCACTTGGGCGCTCACGCACATTCGGCACCGCCGAGCTGAACCCTCGGTGGTGCCACCCTCCCCGGCCGCACCGGCGGCCGTCGCGTCACCTCATGCCCACTCCTTCCTGACGGTGTCCGCCAGCCGTGGGCGCGATCGCGAAATACGCCGTCGGGCCTTCAACCACCCGGCCCTCTTTCGCCATCCGCTTCAGCCGGGAACGGGTCGTCTCCACCCACCGCGTGCTCGTGACGTCCTCGCCGATCGTCGCGCAGATGTCCTGCACCTTCATCGCCCGCCCAGCCCCAGCCAGAAGCACCAGCATCTGCTCGCGTGCCACCTCCCAGTCCAACTGGGTCCCGGACGCAGCAGAAGCACCTGAGCTATCGCCATCAGCCGAAGCTGAGACCTCGGCCGAACCGCGGGGCGAACTGCTGGCGGGCGGCGCCTGCCCGGCCTCTTCCGACGCTGCCTGAGGACCCTCGGTGGAAGCACCGCCGCCCAGAAGCGATTCCGCCGTCTCCCGGGTGATAGTCAACCGCGCCAGCCGTTCCTCGGCGACGGTGATCTTCTCCCGCAACGCGGACAACTCGCCGCGCACGATGGCTTCTTCCTCATCGAGACGCTGAAACAGCGATGTCATCTCGTCCCGCCAATCGCCCGCAGCCGACAGCCGGCTTCCACGGCCTCCGAAGCTCCAGGCAACCGTAGAAGGGAGCGCACCAAGATCGCAGAAGGTGACCGCTCATGCCGCCAAACGACCACACACGCCTGCCTTCCGCCCGCGCCGCGTCGCCCCACGACAACTCCCGTCCGCGCCGTAAGCTCATCTCGTGCCGGCAGAGGACAGCCCCCAGAACAGCGTCAAGCACTGGCAGGAGCGCACCAGCGTCTACGACTTCCTGGAGCAGGTCCTTCTGCGACCTGGCATGCGGCTTCCCGGCGGCTC
Organism: Streptomyces sp. NPDC008317; assembly: GCF_042955955.1. Lineage (NCBI taxonomy): Bacteria > Bacillati > Actinomycetota > Actinomycetes > Kitasatosporales > Streptomycetaceae > Streptomyces > Streptomyces sp. NPDC008317. The sequence continues at coordinate 194,168 of NZ_JBIBFQ010000006.1, read as the reverse complement.
ACTCCAGCACCTGCACTCCATCCTCATCGGCTACCGAGTCGCCCTGGGCGTGCACGACATCAACGAACCCTTCGATTTCTGGCCCGACGGGGACTTCACCTACTGGCTTCGTGAGCAGCAGGGCATCTCCGGTTCCCTCAGCTGGGCAGCAGGCATCGAGCATGCGACACCAGCGGACTCCACACCGGTCGAGGAGTTCTTCCGGCTGCTGGCCCAATTTCGCCAAGTCGGACGCCGAAGGTGGGAGGACGAGGCCGGTGCCTGATCTCCAGTTCAGCTGGGAACTCAGCGGGTCCGGCTGGGCAACCTGCCGCATCGCAGACGGTTCGTCGGAGCGCAAGGACATCGTCAGCTACCTCACCGATGCCCTTGCCGACCTGCTTCACAGCGTTGCCGGCCTCTACAGCCTGAACTCCGTCCACCGGTTCTCCTTCGACCTCGAACCGGCCGAAGTCAGGTGGGTCCTCCGACGTCTGGGGCCGGACGTGGACATAACGATCTACCGCTTCCCAGACATGTCCGCGAGCTTCGACGCGAACGACGAGGCCGGCACGCTCGTATGGACCTCGACGCAAAGCCGTAGCGCCCTGAGTCACGCTGTCATCGAGGCCGCGCAGTCAGTGTTGCGGCTTCACGGCGAAGAGGGCTACCGAGCAAAGTGGGTGCAACACCCCTTCCCAGCCGCAGCACTGCAAGACCTGCGTCGGCTGCACATCCGAGAGGACGCATGCGGCAACCTGCACGACATTTCCGCCCCATAGGCGGCCCACGCTTCTCCCGGGAAGCGATCACCACTCGGGAAGCGATCTCCAAAGGCGTTGGATGTGCTGGTCAGACCCACGTCTGGCAGCCGTTCCCGACCCCGGCGTACTTTCACGCTGGTCCGGTCCGTGCGGCCGCTGTCAGTGGCCTCTGTCAGGATTCCTCGATCAGCACCGTGATCGGGAGAGAGCTATGGGCACTTGGGACGTCGGCCCCTTCGACAACGACACCGCAGCGGACTTCTGTGGCGACCTTGACGAGGCTGCCGCAGGCGAACGCGAGGGCCTCGTCCGCGGCGCTCTCACCCGTGTGATCGACACCGTGGACTACCACGAAGCGCCAGAATCAGAGGTAGCCGTGGCCGCGGCCGCCATCGTCGCGGCGCAGTGTCCCGGGGGTGAGCCTGCTGATCCCGTTTATGGGCCGGAAGAGCTCCTTCCTGATCTCACCGGCCTGCGCGATCTGGCACGTCAGGCCCTCGGCCGTGTCATGACCGAGCCGTCCGATCTGATGGAGCTGTGGGCCGAGCCGAGTGGCGCCTCCTGGCGCGCGAACGTCCGCCAGTTGCAGAACGTGCTCCTGCCACAGCCTCCTGGAGAGCAGTTCAGCCTGATCTGACCGACCGCGACCGCTACTTGAGTCCTGCCTGAAAGGCCACCATGAGCTGGGATGTGCTCCTCCTCCGCTTGCCCGACGAGGTCACCTCGATGCACGAGCTTCCCGACGACTACTCGTCGGAACCGCTCGGCCGGCAATGCGACGTGCTCGCGGCTGTCACCCGGGCCGTTCCCGAAGTTGATCTCTCGGACCCCACGTGGGGCGACCTGTCCGGCCCCACTTGGTCCATCGAACTCAGCATCGGCTCAGAAGACCCGGTGGACTCGATCATGCTTCACATTCGGGGCTCCGGCGACGACGTGCTGGCACCCGTCTTCCGCCTTGCAGAGGCTCTGCGGTGCAAGGTGCTCGATCTCGCCGAAGGGGACCTGATCAATCCGGGACAGACGTCGGGCTGGCACACCTTCCAACAGTTCCGTGACGGTGTGCTCGGATCCGCTCAGTGATGCCGCCCGGCCGGATGATCACGTCCAGTGAAGGCGATGGGGATTCCCAACCCCTATGGCTCAGCGACGAGCCGGCCGCAGCCGGGCTGTGGGCTCGGATGCACGCCGAACACAGAGGCTCCGGCCAGTGGCCCCTGCTGCTGGACGCGCTCGACCCCGAGGATGCCGAATTCCGCCCCTGGGGATCGGGCGAGGTGTTTCCAGAGCAGATGTCCGCTGCCACGGGCCACGACCCAACCGCCCTTCTCGCGAAGTGGTGGGCGACGTATACCGCCGTCGATGAAGACGACGACATGCTGTCGGCCGATCGGCGCCTCGCCGTCACCGCCCCCTTCGAGCAAAGCTGGCCCGGACGCGCACCCAGCCGAGAAGCCGTGTTGAGCGCTGACCAACTGGCCGCCGAGTACGCCGAGGTGTTCCTTTCCGACCACCCCAAGTCGCGTCTCGGGCTGGTCACCGCCGCATCCGGCGCAGAAGCCCTCACAACGGCAGGATGGTCCGGTCCCGCCAACTACGACAACGACACGGCGAAGTTCTCCGCGATCGTCGGCGACTGGGAGAACCGGTTCGGCGCCCGTGTCGTCGCTGTCGGCTTCTCCACCCTGCATCTCAGCGTCGCAGCCCCACCCACAACTGAGGAGGACGCCCTCCTGGTCGCTGCGGAGCACTTCGCCTTCTGCCCTGACAACATCTGGCAGGGCAGACGCCCGTACACACTGGGCGCGTACGCTGAGCGGCTCACCGGTGTCCACAACTGGGACTTCTGGTGGGACTGAGGCCCCTCGCTGACACCTTGCGCGGGAAACGATCAACCTTGCCGCGGGAAGCGATCTTCACGGGCGCCACGTGTGCCTGATCAGAGGTATTCGTCAACACCCCACAACAGGGCCGTTCCTGGGCGATTTCGGGAACGTTTGACGGAATCCCGCCGATCTTCATGATCGGACGGGATTTCTGTCGTTTTACGGGGTCCGTTCGAGATGGTTCAGGGCGGCGGAGTTTTTCAGGGCGGCTTGCGGTCCCGGCCCGGCACCGGCGATACGGGGCGGGGGCGGCGGGGGCGGATAGAGTGCGGGTGGGCCGTGACTGGCGCTGAGGTGGAGTACCACCGGGGAGCGGCCTGACGCATACGTCGGTGCCGTGCGCCTGGGCGAGTGGACTGAACACGCCTGGAGGCAACGGTGGCATCGACACATACCGCGCGGCTCATGGACGGGGCCGGTCTGGCCCGGCGCATCATGGGGGAGACCGCCGCCAAGGCGTCGATCCTTGCACGGCGCACAGGATTCGCACCGTGCCTGGCGACGGTGCTGGTGGGTGAGGATCCCGCGTCGGTGACGTATGTGCGGATGAAGCAGTCGCGCAGCGCGAAGGCCGGAATCCTGTCGCGCCATGTGGCGCTTCCCGCGCGGACCAGTACGGCGGAACTCGTGGAGACGCTCGGCGCGCTGTCGGCCGACCCCGAGGTGCACGGCATCTTGTTGCAGCATCCGGTGGGCCCGCACATCGACGAGCGGGCGGCGTTCGAGGCCATCGCGCCGGAGAAGGACGTCGACGGCGTCACGGTCAGCTCGTTCGGCGCGATGAGCTTCGGTCTGCCGGGGTTCGTGTCGTGCACGCCGGGCGGCATCATGCGGCTGCTGGAGGAGTACGAGGTCGGGCTCGCGGGGAAGCGCGCGGTCGTGGTGGGCCGCAGCGCGATCCTGGGCAAGCCGGTCGGGATGCTGCTGCTCGCGAAGGACGCGACGGTGACGTACTGCCACTCGCGTACCGAGGACCTGGCCGCGGTGGTCGCGGAGGCGGACGTCGTGGTGGCGGCGGTGGGGCGGGCCCGGCTGATCCGGGGTCAGGACATCAAGCCGGGCGCGGTGGTGATCGACGCCGGGTACAACGCGGGCAATGTCGGCGACGTGGACTTCGAGACGGCCCGCGGTCGTGCGCGGCTGATCACGCCGGTGCCGGGCGGGGTCGGGCCGATGACGATCGCCGTGCTGCTGGCGCAGACGGTGGACGCCGCCGCACGCCAGCTCGGGGTGTAAGGGCCCGGGACCGGGACGGGCCGCCGTTGCCGCGGTGTTGAGCGCGGCCGACCTGCGCCGATGTCCGCTTGAGGGGCAATTGTCAGTGGTGGGTGGCAGGCTGTGACCGTGACCAGGACTCAGTACTACACAGCGACCACGCTCGACGGATTCCTCGCCGATGAGGCGAATTCGCTCGACTGGCTCTTCGAGGTGGACACCGAACCCGGAGAGCCGTTCGAGCGCTTCATGGCGGGCGTCGGGGTGCTGGCGATGGGTGCGACGACGTACCGCTGGGTGCTGGAGCACGAGAAGGTGGTGGACCGGCCGGAGGAGTGGCGGCGCTGGTACGGGGACCGGCCGTGCTGGGTCTTCACGCACCGGGACGATCTGCCCGCCGTGCCGGGGGCGGACATCCGCTTCGTCCAGGGCGACGTACGGCCGGTGCACGCGGAGATGGTGGCCGCGGCGCGAGAGGGGAGCGGTGGCAGCCGCGGCTACGGGGAGAACGTGTGGCTGCTCGGCGGCGGCGAGTTGGTCGGGAACTTCGCCGACGCCGGGCTGTTGGACGACATCATCCTCGGCGTCGCGCCGGTGACGCTGGGAGCGGGGGCGCCGCTGCTGCCCAGACGGCTGGACGGGGGGCGGCTGCGGTTGACGGACGTGGAGCGGGTCGGCCAATTCGCCTATCTCACGTACGAGGTGGGGCAGCCGGTGACGCCGTCCGCCGGTGGGGGCGGGGGTCAGCCGAGCGCGTAGGCGATCAGGGTGAGGGTGACCATCGAGAGCAGGGTGGTGAGCAGGACGGTGTCGCGGGGGAGGTCGGTGGGGAGCCGGTATTCGGAGGCGAAGATGAAGGCGTTCTGCGCGGTGGGAAGTCCGGCGCACAGGACGACGGCGAAGAGGGCGTGGCCGGAGAGGGCGAAGGCGTAGCGGGCCAGCAGATAGGCCAGGAGGGGGCGGACGACGGTCTTGAGGCTGGCCAGCAGGCGGCGTTCGGTGCGCGCGGCCGGGGTGGGGCGGGAACGGGCGTGCAGCGACATGCCGAGGGCGAAGAGCGCGGAGGGAACGCCCGCGCCGCCGAGCAGTTGGACGGGGGAGACCACTTCGGCAGGGGCAGTCCGGTGGCGGCCGCCGCCAGGGCCGTGGCGGAGGCGGCGATCACCGGGTTGCGGAAGGGGAGTCGGAGCATGCGCCGCCACAGCGCGCCGACGCCGCGGAGGGTGTCGAGGTCGATCAGGACGAGGATCAGCGGGGTGACGAAGAGCATCTGGAAGAGCGCGGCGGCCACGATGAAGGACGTGTCGTGCAGGACGTGGACGGCGACCGGGATGCCGAGGTTGGCGGAGTTGACGTAGGACGCGCACATCGCGCCGATCGCCTGGTCGGCCTGGCGGTGCCGGAACAGCTTGCGGCTGACGGTCAGTGCGCGTGGCGGACCCGGGGGCGGCCGTATCGGGCGGGTCGAGGAGGGAGCGGGGACGGCGACTCATACGTGTGGCCTGGGTCACATCTTGGGGTGGGGGAAATAATCCGACCGCCGAAAGAGCTTGATGTTTCAAGATCTTATGAGGGGGTCAGCATGGCGTCGAAGGTGTCGACCAGTGCGTCGGGCACGGCGGTCAACGCGGCGCGGGGCGGGGAGAATCCGCTGCCGGCCGCCGGGATACGGACGAAGGTGCGGGTGCCGCTGCGGTTCTCGGACGGGTGGGGGACGACGGCGGACGTGTTCACGTTCACCGGTCTGGTGGACGGCAAGGAGCACTTGGCGCTGGGCCTCGGGGACTACGAGGGCGCCGAGTCGCCGTTGGTCAGACCGCATTCGGAGTGCCTGACGGGGGACGTGTTCGGGTCGCAGCGGTGCGACTGCGGGCCGCAGTTGCGCGAGGCGGTCGAGCGGATCGCGGAGACCGGCGGGTATCTGCTGTATCTGCGGCAGGAGGGCCGGGGGATCGGTCTGTACGCGAAGCTCGACGCGTACGCGCTCCAGGACGACGGCCTCGACACGTACGAGGCGAATCGCGCGCTCGGGCGCGGCGAGGACGAGCGGGACTACACCGCGGCGGCCCAGATGCTGGCGGCGCTCGGGGTCGACGGCATACGGCTGCTGAGCAACAACCCGGACAAGGCGCGGCAGCTCACCGCGCTCGGGACGGCCGTGGTCGAGCAGATTCCGACCGCCGTCCACGTGTCGGCGGCGAATGTCAGCTACCTGCGGGCGAAGGTCGAGCACACCGGTCACACGCTGGCGCTTCCCGCCTGAGCCGGGACGCGACGTCGACCGCGGCGCCGCGCCTGGGCGGTGCGGATCCGTACGCGCGAGGGCGCGGGCACGGTTGAGCGTCGTGAACGTGATTCGACCCACGATCGAAACGGTGGCGTTTCGATCGCGGGCCGTCTATGGTTATGTGTACGACATCGTTTCGACTCGGAGGGCAGGGCGACATGACGGCTGAGGTTTCCGCCACGCGTCGTACGCGCCTGACCCCCGAGCGCGAGCACGAGCTCTACGCGGCGGTGGTCGAGCTGCTGCGTGAGGTCGGCTACGAGGCGCTGACGATGGACGCGGTCGCGTCCCGTACGCGTTCCAGCAAGGCGACCCTCTACCGCCAGTGGAAGGGCAAGCCGGAACTCGTGGCCACCGCGCTGCGGCACTCCAAGTCGGTGTCCACGGCGGACATCGATACGGGCTCGCTCAGCGGTGACCTGCACGAACTCATCCGCTGTCACGACCAGGACGAGACCAAGCGGGACCAGGAACTCATGCGCGGGCTCGCCCACGCGGCCTTCAGGAACGAGGACCTGTTCCGCGCCCTGCGGGAGCTGCTCATCGAGCCGGAGCTGGTCAGCTTCCGGGCTCTTGTGCAGCGCGCCGTGGACCGCGGTGAGCTGGCCGCCGACAATCCGGCACGCGACTTCGTCCCGCACCTGCTGTTCGGGGCCGCATTGGCGCGGCCCATCATCGAAGGTCTCGACCCCGACCCCGACTTCTCACACAGATACATCGACGCGGTGGTCGTCCCCGCCCTGCGTCTGTCGTGACGAAGCGCAGTGACCACTGATGTGATCTGACCTTTCCCCGCGCCCCTCAGCACGACTCGGCGCCCCGGCGCGACTCAGCACGACTTCCTCAGCACGACATTCCCCGCACCACCGCTCCACCTGACACGCCGCTCTCGTCGTCGGGCTGGTTCCTCACGCCCACATTTCCATCCTCCTGACGGGAGCCCATGCCCCCATGGCCACATTCCTCTACAAGCTGGGCCGGCTCGCTTTCCGGCGACGGCGGTTCGTCGTACTGATATGGGTGGCGCTGCTGGCGCTCGCCGGTGTCGGCGCGGCGACCGCGCCGTCCGCGCCGAGCGACAACTTCACGGTGCCCGGCACCGAGGCGCAGCAGGCGTTCGACCTGCTGCATGAGCGTTTCCCCGGCACGAACGCCGACGGCGCGAGCGCGCGCATGGTCTTCCAGGCACCCGACGGTCAGAAGATCACCGCGGGACCGAACAAGGCGGCGGTCGAGAAGGTCGTCGACGAGCTGAAGAGCACACCGCAGAAGGCGACGGTCGCCGATCCGTTCGCCGCCGGCGGTGACGCGATCAGCAAGGACGGCACCACCGCTTACGCGTCGGTCAGTTACACGGCCAAGTCCTCCGACATCACCGACGCCACGCACACGGCGCTGGAGGACGCGGCGCAGCACGGCAGGGACGCCGGGCTGACGGTGGAGACCGGCGGTACGGCGCTCCAGGCGTCGGTGGAGACCGGGAACAGCGAGATCATCGGTGTCGGCATCGCGGCGGTCGTGCTGCTGATCACGTTCAGTTCGCTGGTCGCGGCGGGGCTCCCGCTGCTGACCGCGATCATGGGTGTGGGTATCGGTATCGCGTCGATCACCGCGCTGGCCAGCACGCTCGGTCTGTCCAGCACGTCGTCCACGCTCGCGTCGATGATCGGACTGGCGGTCGGTATCGACTACGCGCTGTTCATCGTGTCGCGGCACCGGCATGAGCTGATGGAGGGCCGAGAGGGTGAGGACGCGGCCGGCCGGGCGGTCGGCACGGCGGGCTCCGCGGTGGTCTTCGCCGGTCTGACCGTGCTGATCGCGCTGGCGGGCCTGGCCGTGGTCAACATCCCGATGCTGACCAAGATGGGGCTGGCCGCGGCGGCCACCGTCGCCATCGCCGTACTGATCGCGCTCACCCTGATTCCCGCGCTGCTCGGCTTCGCGGGACCGAAGGCGCTCAGCCGCAAGGTCCGCAAGGGGCGCGCGGTCGACACCGGCAAGCCGAACATGGGCACCCGCTGGGCGCGCATGGTGGTACGCCGCCGGGTGCCGATCCTGGTCGCGGGCGTCGTGGCGCTGGGCCTGGCCGCGATCCCGATGACGAGCATGCAACTGGGCCTGCCCGACGACGGTTCGCAGCCGGTCAGCACGACCCAGCGCAAGGCGTACGACCTGCTGTCCGACGGTTACGGGCCGGGCTTCAACGGGCCGCTGATGGTGGTGGTCGACGCCGCGGCGAGCGACGACCCGAAGGCGGCGGTCGACCGGATCAAGACGACCATCACCGGCTTCCCCGATGTGAAGACGGTCAACTCGCCCGCCTTCAACACCAAGGGCGACACGGCCACCCTTTCGGTGGTGCCGGACTCCAAGCCGAGCAGCGCGCAGACCGAGGACCTGGTGCACGCGATCCGCGGGCATCAGGGTGAGTTCACCGGTACGACCGGCGCGCACGTCCTGGTCACCGGCACCACGGCGATGAACATCGACGTGTCGCAGAAGCTGAACGACGCGCTGGTGCCGTATCTGGCGCTGGTCGTCGGTCTGGCGTTCCTGCTGCTGATGCTCGTGTTCCGGTCGGTGCTGGTGCCGCTCAAGGCGGCGCTCGGCTTCCTGCTGTCGGTGCTCGCGGCACTGGGCGCGGTCGTGGCGGTCTTCCAGTGGGGCTGGCTGTCCGGCCTGATGGGCGTGGAGCAGACCGGGCCGATCATGAGCATGATGCCGATCTTCATGATCGGTGTGGTGTTCGGTCTCGCGATGGACTACGAGGTCTTCCTCGTCACCCGGATGCGGGAGGCGTACGTCCACGGGGAGTCGCCGAGCCAGGCCGTCGTCACCGGCTTCAACCACGGTGCGCGGGTGGTGTCCGCCGCGGCGGTCATCATGATCAGCGTCTTCGCGGGCTTCATCGGCTCCTCCGAGTCGATGATCAAGATGATGGGCTTCGGCCTCGCGATCGCGGTCGCCTTCGACGCGTTCATCGTTCGTATGACCATCGTCCCCGCCGTGCTGGCGCTGCTCGGGCGCTCCGCCTGGTGGCTGCCGCGCTGGCTCGACCGCGCGCTGCCCAATGTGGACGTCGAGGGTGAGCAGCTCCGCAAGAGCCTCGGTGACACGGTGACTACCGGCGGCGGCGCCTCGGGGACCGGTGCTTCGGAGGAGGAGCACGAACCCGTACGCGTCTGATCATGTGACGCCGTCGGTTGTGGCTTCGTCCAGTCGGACGCGGCACCAGGTGACGCCGTCCGTTGTGTGATCCTCCACCCGTCCGGTTGCCTTCGGGCACCGGGCGGGTGTTTGACGTTCACCTCGGAGTCGGTGGAATGTCGCGTTCCTGTCTGTCGGGGATGCCTAATATCTGGCGACATTCACAGAACATGCGTACCGGGGGAACCGATGGCACCTCAAGAAGTCCCTCCGGAAGCCGTCGGGCGCGTGAGGTCCTGGTTCCTCGCCGCGCGCACACGAGCGGCGCTGCTCGCCGCGGGCGTCGCGGCGGTCGCCTTCTGTATCGGTGACGCGGTCGCGGGCAGCTACCCGTTCGGCTCGCGCACGCGCAGCGTCAATGACCTGGGCAACCAGTTCGTCCCGTACCACGCGCACCTGTGGGACCTGCTGCACGGCAGGGCCGACGGCGGGCTCCTGCTCAACTGGCAGTCCGGCTACGGCAGCAGCTTCCTGCCGGACCTCGGCACGTATGTCTCCAGCCCCTTCGCGCTGCTGGTCGCCTTCTTCCCGCGCGACCGGATCGACCTCGCCGTCTACGCCGTGACCGTGCTGAAGATCGGCGCCGCCGCCGCGGCGATGGCCGTACTGCTGCTGGCGCTGCGCCCAGGCCGCTGGTGGGCGGCGGGCGCGCTCGGCGCGTCGTACGCGCTGTGCGGCTGGACGGTGATGCTCGCGTCGTACAACCCGATGTGGCTGGACGGCCTGATCGCGTTCCCGCTGCTGTGCCTGGTGGGGGAGTGGGCGCGGACCGCGCGGCGGCCGTATCTGAGCGTCCTCGTGGTCGCCCTGTGCTGGATCGCGAATTTCTACACCGCGTATATGGCGACGATCGGCGCCGGGCTCGTCCTCATCGCCCGGCTGCTGACCGAGCCCGACCGCGGTGACACGACCGCGCCGGACCGGACCGCACAGGACGGGACCGCACAGGACGGGACCGCACCGGGCGTCGGCGGCCCCGGCGGTACGCGTGAGCCGCGCGAGTGGCTGCGCGCGCTCGGCAGGGCCGCGCGCAGCATGGTGCTCGGCATCGGCCTGTCCGCGCCGCTGGTGCTGACCATCTTCAAGGGGACGAAGCTCGCCTACCCCGGCCTGGTGCAGGAGTTCGAGCCCAAGCCGTGGTCGGACCTGCTCGGCCGGATGCTCCCCGGCACGTACGGCTTCACGACGCCGTCCACGTACATCGACACCGCGGCGCTGCTGCTGGCCTTCGCGCTGCCCTTCCACCCGGCGGTGCCGCGCCGCACGCGCACGGTGTGGACGGTGCTGGTGCTGGTGGTCACCGCGTCGTTCCAGTGGAAGCCGACGCATCTGCTGTGGCACGCCTTCACCACGCCCAACGGCAGCGCGTACCGCGAGACGTTCGTGCTCAGCGGGATGATGGTGATCGCCGGGTGGTTCGCCTTCGCGCACGGTCTGCCCGGCCGGCGTCAACTCGCGTGGGCCACGGGCGTGATGGCGGCGCTGGTGGCCGTCACGCGCTTCGGTGCGGAGAAGGGCGTCACCGGGCAGGGCACGTATCCGCTGCTCGCGCTCGGCCTGGTGGTCACGATCGGCGCCCTGTTGCTGCTGCGCTGGGCGGCGGAACGGTCGCAAGGCGGTGCCGCGCCCACCGGGGCTACCGCGGCCACCGGGGCTTCCGCGCCCGCCAAGGCTTCCGCGCCCGCCACGCTGCCCGTGGTGCTGGCCGCCACGCTGCTGATCGGCGCCCAGATCGGGCAGTCGGCGTTCACCAACGCCTGGGACGTCAGGAAGCGGCTGGCGACCATGGACGATTACGGGCAGTGGGGCCAGCGCGAGACGTACCAGTACGACGCCGTCGCGAAGGCCGACGGCTGGCCGGACTACCGCACCGATCCCGGACGCGAACAGACCGTCGGCAACGACCCGTTGATGGTCGACGGCCAGGGCGCGCAGTACTACAGCAGCCTCACCGCCGATGTGTGGACGAAGACCCTGATGGCGCTCGGCGGCGGCTGGACCTCGCGCGGCCGGTCGTTGCAGAGCCTCGACAACCCCGTCACCGACGTCATCTTCTCGGTCGGCGCGCGCGTCCACTCGCGCCGCGACCCGCACCAGGTGCATGTGAACCCGCCGCCGAACGTGCCGCCGACCGTCACCCGGCAGGAGGTGCCGCCGCTGGTGACGATGCGCGACGCCGCACCGGCAGGGCGCTACGGCCTCTCGCCGTACCGGAACCAGGAGTTGCTGCTCGGCTCCGCCGTCTACACCCCGACCAGCGCCGAACTGCGCGACAGCAAGGGCCGGTTGATGCCGCGCACCCCGAAGGGGTACCGGGTCACCGGGTACGTGCGGCATCCGCGGACCAGTACGTACTCGCTGCGGACGTCCTGCCCCGCGGGCAGCGAAGTGTACTTCTGGTCACCGGACTTCAAGGGTCAGGTCACGCTCCCGGGCGCCGCGCCGGTCGACTTCCTCGGCCGGATGCCCACCCACCGCGCCGCCGTCGAGCGCCTGGGCGAAGTGCCGCGCGGCGGCGGGAAGTTCGCCCTGAAGGTACGGGCCCTGGAACCCGGCACCCTCTCCTCGGACGGCGTCGGCTGCCTCGACCGGGGCAGGCTCGCCGCCGCCGAGCGGAAGCTGGCGGCGGGCGCCGCCACCCGCGTCCAGGTGACCGACGACGGCATCAGCGCCCAACTCCCCTCAGGCGCGCACGGATTCGCGGTCGTCGCGGCCCCGGCCATCACGGGCTGGAGCTGCGCCACCGACAACGGCTCCAGGCACCCCGCGCGCTCCTACCTCGGGCTGATCTCCGTGCCCGTCACCGCGGGCGCCACCTCGGTCTCCTGCTCCTTCACCCCGCCCGGCCTGCACCTCGGCGAGGCGATCGGCGGCGCCTCACTGCTCGGCGTCGCGGCCCTCGCGGCGTTCGGCTGGTGGCGCGGGCGCCGCCGCCCCGAGGAGGACGGCGACAGCGAACCGGTACGGCCGGTGCCCGCGGCGCTGGTCGAGAGCTGAGGCGGCTCCCGCACCTCAGAGCGGCACCGGAGGCTCCCGCACCTCAGAGCGGCACCGGAGGCTCCCGCGCCTCAGAGCGGCACCGGCGGCTCCCGCGCCTCAGAGCAGCACCGGCTGCTGGACGCCGTTCTCCATCGCCAGCAGCCACCGCTTGCGCGGCAGCCCGCCGCCGTAGCCCGTCAGGTCGCCGCCCGCGCCGACGACGCGATGGCACGGCACGATGACGCCGATCGGATTCCTGCCGTTGGCCAGGCCCACCGCGCGGGAGGCGGTGGGATGGCCGAGGATCGCGGCGAGTTCGCCGTACGAGACGGTCTCGCCGTACGGGATGTCGCGCAGCGCCGACCAGACGCGCTGCTGGAAGGGCGTGCCCGACATCGCCAACGGCAGGTCGAAGCGGGTGAGTTCGCCCGCGAAGTAGGCGTCGAGCTGGGCGCGGGCGGCGGCGAAGACGGGGCTGTCGCCGCGCGGGCCGAAGGTCTCCTGCGCGGGGCGGTGCCGCTGCTCGGTCATGTAGAGGCCGGTGAGGGCGCAGCCGCGGGCGACGAGGGTCAGTTCGCCGCAGGGGCTGTCCACGACGGTGTGGACCGGGTGCTCCGCCGAGGGGGCGGGGCGGGTGGCGGTCATGAGGGTGAAGTCCCTTTCTCATCGCTGGTGTTGGGGGGCAGGACGTTGATCGGGTGGTCACCCGTCGCCCACAAGTACTGCGTGGCGTAGGCCCGCCACGGCGACCAGGCGGCGGAGTGCCGTACCAGCGCCGCCGGAGTCGTCGGCAGGCCGAGGTCGCGGGCGGCGTACCGCACGCCGAGGTCGGTGGCCAGGAAGGCGTCGGGGTCGCCGAGCGCCCGCATCGCGATCGTCTCGACCGTCCACGGCCCGAATCCGGGCAGCGCCGAGAGCTGGGCGCGGGTCCGTATCCAGTCGCTGCCGACGTCGAGGTCCAACTCGCCGCTCTCCAGGGCCCGTACGAGCGCGGCGAGGGTGTTCCTGCGGGTCTGCGGCATCGCGAGGGCGGCGGGGTCGAGTCCGGCGAGCGCGGCGGGAGCGGGGAAGAGGTGGGTGAGGCCGCCGCCGGGGTCGGTGACCGGCTCGCCGTGCGCGAGCACCAGACGGGCGGCGTGCGTACGGGCCGCCGCCGTCGAGATCTGCTGCCCGAGGACGGCGCGGACCGCGAACTCCGGCCCGTCCGTGACTCGCGGCACCCGCCGCCCCGGCGCCTTCGCCACCAGCGGCGCGAGCACCGGGTCCGCGGACAGCAGCGCGTCCACCGCTTGCGGGTCCGCGTCCAAGTCGAGCAACCGGCGGCAGCGGCTGATCGCCTGCGCCAGGTCACGCCAGTCGGTGAGCCACAACTGGCAGGCGATGTGGTCGGGTTGGGGCCGCAGCGCCACGATCCCGGTGCCGTGCGGCAGCCGCAGCGTGCGCCGGTACGCGCCCGCCCGCCACTCCTCGACGCCCGGTACCGCGGTCGCGGCCAGGTGCCCGAAGAGATTGTCCGGGGTGAGCGGGCGGCGGAACGGCAGCCGCAGTGACAAGGTGCCGGTCCCCGCGGCCGGACGCCCCTTGGCGACCCGCGCCCGCAGCTCGCTCGGCGACAGCGCGAAGACCTCGCGCACGGTGTCGTTGAAGGCGCGGATGCTGGCGAAGCCCGCCGCGAAGGCCACTTCGCCCATCGGCATCGCGCTCGTCTCGATCAGCAGCCGCGCGGTCTGCGCGCGCTGGGCACGCGCCAGGGCCAGCGGCCCGGCGCCCAGCTCCGCCAGCAGCTGCCGCTCGACCTGCCGGGCGCTGTAGCCGAGCCGCGCCGCGAGGCCCGGCACCCCGTCGCGGTCCACCACCCCGTCGGCGATCAGCCGCATCGCGCGCGCCACCAGGTCGGCCCGCTCGTTCCACTGCGGCGAGCCGGGGCTGGCGTCCGGGCGGCACCGCTTGCAGGCCCGGAAACCGGCCTGCTGCGCGGCGGCGGCGCTCGGGTGGAAGGTCATGTTCTCGGCCTTCGGCGGCACCACGGGGCAGCTCGGGCGGCAGTAGATGCCGGTGGTCCGCACCGCGGTGTAGAACCATCCGTCGAAGCGGGCGTCCTTCGACCGGACGGCGCGTACGCAGGTGTCGAAGTCCGGGACGGCCGCGGCCGACCCGGAGTCCCGGACCGTTCCCCCGGCGGCGTTCCCGCTCGCGGCCCTGCCCGCAGCCGCAGCCGCAGCCCCAGCCGTAGCCGTAGCCCTGTCCGTATCCCTGTCCGTATCCGTGTCCACCCCACCAGCATCGCCCGTCGTCAGGCTTCCGGTCTGGCGGAAATCCGACATGGACGTCGAGGCGCGTGCGGTGCGGGGGCGGTCGGTGCGGGCGGGTTGGGGACGCCCGTACGTACGGGGGCTCAGTCGGAGACGTTGCTCGCCGGTACGTAGAGCAGATCCGCGTACTCCGGGTGCTTGCCGAGCCAGCCCTCGAAGAACGGGCAGATCGCCAGGACCCGCAGGCCCTGCGCGCGGGCGGCGTCCAGGGCGGTGCGGGCGAGCGCGGAGCCGACGCCGCGGCCCTCGTAGGCGTCCTTCACCTCGGTGTGGATGAACGCGATCATGTCCGGGGTCCGCAGATACGCGGCCACCCCGGCGATGTCGTCGCCGATACGTGCCTCGTACCGCTTGCTCTCGGGCGCGTCGGTGACCGTGACGTCACCGTGGACGGAGGCGGCGCCGTCGCTCATGAGCGGTAGTTCTCGACGGTGGAGGCCGGGCGGACCTTCGCGTCGCCGGGGTCCTCGCCCGCGTCGGTCAGGGCGCGGCGCTGCCGCAGCAGGTCCCAGCACTGGTCGAGCTCGCGCTCCAGGGCGGCGAGCCGCTCCTGTTCCGTCGCGCCGTCGATGCTGCCTGCGGCGAGCAGATCGCGCAGCGCCTTCTCGTCCGCGACCATCGCGCTGATCCGGCCCAGAATGGCCTGGTCTGCCGAGGAGTCGTTGGGCTGTTGCACGGGGCGCCTCCCGGGTCGGTACGGCCTTGTGGTCCACTCTCGCAGGTCGTGCGGCGGCGCGCTCGCGATGTGCGGGGTGATGTGACGGGTCAGACGCGGCCGGTACGTCGGGCGCGGTGCGTACGTCAGGCGTCGGCGGTGGGTTCGGCCGGGTCCGTACCGATTTTCGTACCGCCGTCCGTACTGCCGTCCACACCGGCTTCCGCGTCGGCTTCCGTACCGCCGTCCGTACCGGCTTCCGTCCCGCCGTCCGTACCGCCGTCCGTACCGCAGTCCGCGCCGCCCTCCGCCCGCTCCGCCTGCTGCCGCAGCCAGGCGTCGATCTCGGCCCGTACCCGCCGCTCCATCGCGAGCCCCATCTCGGCGTCGACGATGTTCTTGGCGAGGGGCCGCAGGCGTTGCAGGGACTCGGCTATGCGGTGGGCCTCGGCGGCCGGGAGGTCGTCCATGGGCCCGATGACGTGGGTGCGGATGACCTGGGTGAAGAGGTCGGCGAGCGCGTCGGTGTGGGCGCGTACGCCGCGTCCGGCGGCGAGGACGGCGGCCAGCGGCACGCCCTCGTGGACGAGGGCGGCGGAGGCGTCGAGCAGGCGGCGGCTGATGTGGATGACGTTCTCGCCGTCGACGCCGATGTAGCCGATGTCGAGGGCCGTCGTCAGATTCTCCGGGGTGACGTCCTCGCCGAAGTAGTCGGCCAGCTCCTCGGGGGTGAGGCGGACCGGGGTCTCCTCGGACCAAGGCGCGGTGAGCGCGCCCTCCAGGCCGAGCAGTTCGGCGACGCCGCCGAGCGTGCGGCCGTTCTCCCACGCGCCGATCAGTTCGGCGATGCCGCCGAGGGTGTGGCCGCGCTCCAGCAGCCCCGCGATGGTCCGCAGCCGGGCGAGGTGGGCCTCGGAGTACCAGGCGATCCGGCCGTCCCGGCGCGGTGGCGGGAGCAGCCGCCGCTCACGGTAGAACCGCAGCGTCCTGACGGGGATACCGGCCGCCTTGGCCAGCTCCTCCACGCGGTACTCGCGCTCGGCCGCTGAGCCGCTGCCGGAGCCGTCGCCCGCGCCGTGGTCCCCCGCGCCGCCGCTTCCGTTGTCGTCCACGCGGCCAGCCTATGTGCTGTTCGGGGCTGTCCGACCCCGCCCCTGGGCAGGTATTCCGTCGTGACATCCGCCGCCGCGCGCCCGGCCGTACGCCCCCGTGTCCGGACCCGTACGCTCCGTCGCGCGCCCCGCCGCCCGGACGCGTACGCCCCCGCCGTACGCCCCGTGTCCTGGCCCGTACGCCCCACCGCGCGCCCGTCGTCCGCCACCGCGCGCCCCGTCGTCCGGGACCCCACGCCCCACTCCGCGCTCCACGTACGGACGACTTCCGCCCCTACCCCTACCGGAGGTAACCCGGCATGGTCTACAGTCCGAACCGTGCCAGTGATTGCTGGCATGATCGACGGGGGCACAATTCGGCGGAAGGCGGTGCCATGGACGAGCTCGAACACGTGCGGGTGGCGGTGATCGGGTCCGGGTTCGGCGGGCTGGGGGCCGCGGTACGGCTGCGGCGCGAGGGCATCACGGACTTCGTGATTCTGGAGCGCGCGGACTCGGTCGGCGGGACCTGGCGCGACAACAGCTATCCGGGCTGCGCCTGCGACGTGCCGTCGCACCTGTACTCGTTCTCCTTCGCGCCCAACCCCGACTGGCCGCGCGCCTTCTCCGGGCAGGAGCACATCCGGGCGTATCTGGAGCGGGTCACCGACACCTTCGGGCTCCGCCCGCACCTGCGGTTCGGCGCCGAGGTGCGGCAGGCCCGCTGGGACGGCGAGGCCAACCGCTGGCACCTGACGACCGCGGCGGGCGAGCTGACCGCCGATGTCGTCGTCTCCGCGACCGGGCCGCTGTCCGACCCGAAGATCCCCGACATCCCCGGGATCGAGGACTTCCCCGGGCGCGTCTTCCACTCCTCGCGCTGGGACCACGACTTCGACCTCAAGGGCAAGCGCGTCGCCATGGTCGGCACGGGCGCGTCCGCGATCCAGATCGTGCCGTCCATCCAGCCGGAGGTCGCGCGGCTGACCGTCGTGCAGCGCACCCCGCCGTGGGTGATGCCGCGCGTCGACCGCGGGGTCAGCGCCGCCGAGCGCTGGCTGCACGGCAAGGTCCCGGCCACCGCCAAGGCGCGCCGCGGCCTGCTCTGGCTGATCAGGGAGTTCCAGGTCGGCGCCTTCGTACGGCACCCGAAGCTGCTCAAGGCCGCCGAGCGGATCGCGGCCAACCACCTGAAGCGGTCGGTGAAGGACCCGGAGCTGCGCGCCCGCCTCACCCCCGACTACACCATCGGCTGCAAGCGCATCCTGCTGTCCAACACCTACTATCCGGCGCTCGCGCAGCCCAACACCGAGGTCGTCACCTCCGCGCTCAGCGAGGTCCGCGGCTCGACGATCGTCACCGCCGACGGCACCGAGCGCGAGGTGGACGCGATCGTCTTCGGCACCGGCTTCCACGTCACCGACATGCCGATCGGCGACCGGGTGATCGGCGCGGACGGCCGCACGCTCGCCGAGCACTGGAAGGACGGCATGGCCGCGCTGCGCGGCTGCGCGGTCGACGGCTTCCCCAACCTCCTGTTCATCATCGGCCCCAACACCGGCCTCGGTAACAGCTCGATGATCCTGATGATCGAGTCGTCGCTGAACTACGTCGCCGACTTCATGCGCACCCTCGACGCCACCGGCGCCGCCGCCCTCCAGGCCAGGCCCGAGGCCGTCACCGCCTGGAACGAGGAGATGCAGCGCCGCGCCGCCCGTACGGTCTGGAACACCGGCGGCTGCAAGAGCTGGTATCTCGACGCGAACGGGCGCAACACCACCGCCTGGCCCGGCACCACCGCCGAATTCCGGCGCGCCACCCGGCAGTTGAAGCTCTCCGAATACGAGGTGCTGGCCCCGGTCGCGGGCCGGCGCGAGGCTGTGGAGGCCGTGTCATGACGGTGCCCTACGAGGTGGTACGCGCCCGCCGCGAGCTGACCGTCGTCTCCGCCGACGGCACCCGGATCCACGTCGAGGAGTACGGCCGCGCGGACGGCCCGCCGCTCGTCCTCGCCCACGGCTGGACCTGCTCCACCCTCTTCTGGGCCCCGGTCGTCCGTGCGCTCGCCGCCGACTTCCGGGTCATCGCGTACGACCAGCGCGGGCACGGGCGCAGCGCGTCGCCGCGGTCGCGGGCGGGGTACGGGACGACGCAGCTCGCCGACGATCTGGAGGCGGTGGTGACGGCTGTGCTGCCGGGGGGCGCTTCGGGAGCCGGCGCTCTCGGAGCCGCTGACGGAGACGGCGGCGGCGCTGGTGACCGAATTGGCGCTGGCGACGGCACCGGTGACGGCTACGACGGTGAGAAGGCCGTGCTGGTCGGCCACTCCATGGGCAGTATGACGATCATGGCGGCCTCCGGGCGTACCGCCGTCCAGGAGCGTACGGCCGCCGTCCTCATGACCAGCACCGGCAGCGCCCGCCTGCTCGGCTCGACCCAGGTGCTGCCGCCCCGCTTCAGCTCCCGGCGCGTCCGGCGGGCCTTCCACCGGCAGCTCCTCGTATCCCGGCTGCCGCTTGGACCGGTCACCCCGGTCTCGCGCGCGGCGCTCAAGTACGGCGTGCTGGCGTCCGGTTCGACCCGCGAGCAGGTGGCCTTCTCCGCCCGTATCGTGCACGCCTGCGGTGCGCGGCAGCGCTCCGAGTGGGGACGGGTGCTCGCCGCGCTCGACCTCGACGCGGAACTGGCCGCGCTCACCGCGCCCACGGCCGTGCTGGTCGGCACCGCCGACAAGCTCACCCCTCCGGTGCACGCGCGCGGCATGGCCGCCGCCCTGCCGAACTGCACCGACCTGATCGAGCTGCCCGGGCTCGGCCACATGACCCCGATCGAGGACGCGGACGCGGTGGTCGCGGTGGTACGGAAGCTGGCCGCGGCCCATCTGCGGGTGGGCGCCGCGTCCGGCGACGCGCGCGCGGTGGACGACCCGCGCACCGACCCGCGCACCGACACGCGTACCGGCACAGGTACCGGCACACTTACTGACCCGGTCACCGACACACGGACAGAGGAGAAGAGCGCATGAGCAGCCGTACGGACAGCTCGCTCGACGGGCAGGTCGTGGTGGTCACGGGGGCCGCGCGCGGGGTGGGGGCGCTGCTGGCGCGCAAGCTCGCCGCGCGCGGGGCGACGCTGGCGCTGGTCGGCCTGGAGCCGGACGAGCTGAAGAAGGTCGCCGAGTCGATCGGGGCGCGGGCGGGCTGGTGGACCGCCGATGTCACCGACCGGGCCGCGATGGCGGCGGTGGCCGAGGAGGTCGCCGAGCGCTTCGGCCGGGTCGACGTCGTCGTCGCCAACGCCGGGGTGGCCACCGGCGGCCCCTTCCTCGACTCCGACCCCGAGGCGTTCGACCGCGTCATCCAGGTCAATCTGCTGGGCAGCATCACCACCGCCCGCGCCTTCCTGCCCGCGCTGCTGCGGTCGCGCGGCTATCTCCTCCAGATCGCCTCGCTGGCCGCGCTGACCCCGGCGCCGCTGATGGCCGCGTACTGCGCGAGCAAGTCGGGCGTCGAGGCCTTCGCGCACTGCCTGCGCGGGGAGGTGGGCCACAAGGGTGTCAAGGTCGGCGTCGGCTACCTGAGCTGGACCGACACCGACATGGTGCGCGGCGCCGACGAGGACGACGTCCTGCGCGGCCTGCGCTCCAAGCTGCCCTGGCCCACCAACCGCACCTATCCGCTCGAACCCGCCGTCGACCGTATCGCCGCCGGGATCGTGCGCCGCTCCCCGCACGTCTACGGGCAGGCGTGGCTGCGCGGCATGCAGTCCATCCGCGGCTATCTCCCGTCCGTCATCGGCGGCGCCCTCGGGCAGCGGCAGATGCGGCAGGTCGAACCCGCCCTCGCCCGCGCGGCCGGTATCCACCGCGGCCTCGTCGGCCGGGGCGGCGCCGCCGACGAGACGGCCCGCTCGGCCGGCGCGACCACGGGACCGAACGCCTGAGCCTCACGCTCCGTGATCCCAAAGCCCTTGCCGCGCTGGGCTTTTCGTCCCGAGATGCGCACTTCGCGCACCCGTGTAAGTCTGGTCGAGGCCCCATCCCCACAGACTCCAGGAGGAGTGATCATGGGCGCTTTCGACCAGTTCAAGGACAAGGCCAGCGAGTTCGCCGACAAGGCCAAGGGCGCGGCCGGCGACCAGCGCGACAAGGCGGCCGAGTCCGCGGACGACGCGCGCGACAACATGCAGCGCGGCACCCAGCAGGACCAGGGGCAGCGGGACCGTCGCTCCGACGTCGAGGACCCGTCGCAGGACCGCCTCGGCTCCGAGTCGAGCGACGCGGACCAGGACGACTGGGCCTGACGTCACGCGAACACCGTGACAAAGAAGGGGCACCCCCTCGGGGGTGCCCCTTCTCCCTTGTGCCCGCGGCCCGTTCTCCTGTCCGCCGCGCCCGTTTCTGTCCGCCCCGCCCGTTTCGCGGTGTGTTCAGCGCGGGGGGAGTGGGGGGCGTTGGCGGTTGGGGCGGGTGGTGAGGTCGGGCGGGGTGGCGGCGGGGTGTTCGGCCAGGAGGGCGAGGGCGGTGCGGACCGCGACGTCCATCTGGCCGTGGCGGCCCTCGGCCCAGTCCAGCGGGGTGCGGAGGGCGTCGATGTCGGGGTCGACGCCGTGGTTCTCGACGGACCAGCCGTACGCGTCGAACCAGGCGGCGTTCATGGGGACGGTGATGACGGTGCCGTCGCCGAGGCGGTGGCGGCCGGTCATGCCGACGACGCCGCCCCAGGTGCGGGAGCCGACGACCGGTCCTATGCCGAGGAGTTTGAAGGCGGCGGTGATCATGTCGCCGTCGGACGACGTCGCTTCGTCGGCGATGGCGACGACCGGGCCGCGCGGGGCGTTGCCGGTGTAGGAGACCGGCTGCGCGTTGCGGGTGAGGTCCCAGCCGAGGATGGTGCGGGTCAGCTTCTCGATGACCAGTTCGCTGATGTGACCGCCCGCGTTGCCGCGGACGTCCACGAGCAGGGCGTCGTAGGCGACTTCCATCCGCAGGTCGCGGTTGAACTGCGCCCAGCCGGAGCCGCCCATGTCGGGGATGTGCAGATAACCGCACCGGCCGCCGCTCAACTGCCGTACGACCGAACGGCGTTTGGCCACCCAGTGCTGGTAGCGCAGCGGGCGTTCGTCGATCAGCGGGACGACGGCGACGCGGCGGGGCGCGCCGCGGCGGCCCGGTCCGACGAAGGTCAGCTCGACGGTGGTGCCGCCCGCGCCGGCCAGCAGCGGATACGGTCCCGCGTCCGGGTCGACCGGCCGCCCGTCGATGTGGGTGAGCACCGCGCCCTCGCGGATGCCCGTACCGGCCAGCGGCGAACGGGCCTTGGAGTCCGACGACTCGCCCGGCAGGATCCGTACGACAGACCACGTGCCGTCCTTGCCGTGCTGGAAGTCGGCGCCGAGCAGGCCGATGGGGCGCTGGTAGTGCGGCGGGCCCTCGTTGCGGCGGGCGGGGGCGACGTACGCGTGCGACGTGCCCAGTTCGCCGAGGACTTCGCGCAGCAGGTCGGCGAACTCGTCGGGCGTGGCGACGCGTTCGACCAGCGGGCGGTACTGGTCGAGGATCGCGGGCCAGTCGACGCCGCACATGTCGGGCGCCCAGAAGTAGTCGCGGATCAGCCGCCCGGCCTCCGCGTACGACTGCCGCCACTCGGCCGTCGGGTCCACCTCGTGCAGGATGCGGCGCATGTCGACATAGACCGTCGAGTCGTCGTCGCCGCGTTCGGTGGCGGGCAGGACGGCCAACTCGCCCTCGTCGAAGACCGCCAGGCGCTGGCCGTCGCCGCTGACCGCGTACCAGTCCATGTGGTGGACCAATTCGGTCCGCTTGGACTTGGTCAGGTTGTAGTACTCCAGCGTCGGGCGGGCGGAGGGGTCGGTGGGGTTGGCGAAGGTCTCGCCGAGCGCGCCGGAGATCGGCCAGCGCAGCCAGACCAGGCCGTTGTGCACGGGCTCCAGCGCCGAGTACTTCGACGCGGGGACGGGGAAGGGCGTCACCCGGTTCGCCAGGCCCTCCACCTCGACGACCACCGGGCCGTCGCCGCCGCCGCTCTCGCCCGGGTCGAGACCGCCGCCGATGGGACGGCCGTCGACCGGCAGCGCGAAGGGTGACGGCGTCGCCGAGTTCAGCGGCACCAGATACGGGCGGCAGCCGAGCGGGAACGACAGGTCGCCGGTATGAACGTCGTACACCGGGTCGAAGCCGCGCCACGACAGGAACGCGAGGTAGCGGCCGTCGCGGGTGAAGACGGGCTGCTCGTCCTCGAAGCGGCCGTTGGTGACGTCGATGATCGACTGGTCCGACAAGCGGGCGATCTTCACCGAGCGCAGACTGCGGCCGATACCGGGGTGCGACCAGGTCAGCCACGCCGAGTCGGGGGAGAAGGCCAGGTCGCGGACGGGGCCGTTGGTGGAACGGATCAGCTCGTCGACAGCGCCCGCCATGGTGCGGCCGTCGGTTGTGTGATCGTCCAGCGGTACGCGGCGCACGCCGTTTCGCGTGCCGTCACCCGCCCCGCCGGGCTCGTCGCCCGCATTGCCCATCTCGCGCACGTCGCGTACGTCGGCCCGTACGTCGTCGCCTAGGCCGTACGGGTCATCGCCCTCGTCACCGTCCGAGTCGTCCTCCGCCTCGCCGGTCGTCACCAGCAGCAGGCGGCCGTCGTTCGTGGCGACGGCCAGCGTGCCGCCGTCGGGGGAGGAGACCAGCTCCAGGACGCGGCCGAGCTTGCCGACGGCGAGGCGGGTGGGGCGGTCCGGCTCGTGGCCGCCGCCGGTGACGTCGTCGTCCGTGTACACATCGGTGTCGGGCGATTGGCCGTCCGAGCCGGGGGTACGGGTGGGGCCTTCGCCCTTGCCGCGGCCGGCCGCGGGGTCCGTGTAGACCGTGCTCGAACGGCTGACGTCCGCGCCGCCCTTGCCGCCACCGGCCTTGCTCCCGCCGCCCACCCCGCCACCGGCCTTGCCTCCGCTTGCTGTGCCGCCGTCGCCTGCCCCACCGCCTGCCCCGCCGTCCGCCTTGCCGCCACCCGCGACCGGCACCACATCGGTCAGCTCCTCCGTCACCTCGGTGACGTCCTCCGCCTCCGTCACCTGCGCCTTCGCGTCCGCCGCTGCGGAATCCCGCGCGCCGCCGCGGATCGCCGTCCGCGACGCCCGCCCCGGCAGGTGCGCCAGCTCGATCCCGTCCTCGCCCTCCGCGTCCGTGACGAAGGCGACCAGACCGGTGTCGCCGAGCATCTCCGGCAGCCGGACCCGCGCGCCGGGCTCGTCGGCGATCGTCCGGGCCGGGCCGTCGCGGTGCGTGAGCCAGTAGAGGCTGCCGCGTACGCAGACGGCGCTGGCCCGGCCCGTACCGTCCATGGCCAGGCTGTCCAGATTCGAGGCCGCGGGCACCTGGTACGGGCGCTGCCCGCTCCTCGCGCCGCCCAGCCGGATGTCCAGGCGGCGCGGCCGGGCGTCGGGCGCCGCCAGGTCCTCCACCAGCCACAGCTCGCCCGCGCACTGGTACACCACCCGCCGGCCGTCGGTGGCGGCGCTGCGGGCGTAGAACTCGGCGTGGTCGGTGTGCCGCCGCAGATCCGTACCGTCCGGGTGGCACGAGTACAGATTGCCGATGCCCTCGTGGTCGGAGAGGAAGGCGATCCGGCCCGACACGAACATCGGCGACGCCAGGTGACCGTCGATGTCCGGAACCAGCCGCTCGCCGTGCAGCCACAGCCGCCCCGTCGCGCCGCCGCGGTACCGCTTCCACGCGTGCGGCTCGTGCGGCGGCGTCCCCGTCAACAGCAGGGTGCGGCGCTCACCCGGCTCCCCGTTCTCGTCGCACACCGCGATGTCCGACACCGGCCCCCACGGCAGCGGCCCGCCGGGCCCGCCGTCCACCGGCACGCTGTGCGCCCACGTGTGGTACGCGAACGGCTGCCCGTGCGACGACACCGCCAGCACCTGGCCGTCCGGCGTCCACGAGCACACCCGCGTGTCGGAGCTGCCCCAATACGTCAGCCGCCGCGACTCCCCGCCGTCCGTCGGGACCAGATACACCTCGGGGTCCAGGCTCCGCCAGGTCGTGAACGCGATGGTCGAACCGTCGGGCGACAGCCGCGGCGGCCCCACCCGCGTCCGGTCCGCCGTCACCCGCCACGCCCGCCCGGGCGACCCCCCGGCCGCCCCCAGCGGGGCCACCCAGATGTCGTCCTCGGCGGCGAAGCTGAGCAGGTCGCCGTGGAGATGCGGGAATCGGAGGTACGCGCCGTCGCTCACCCCTCCCATGGTTCGGCCCCCGGAAACCCCCGGCAACTTTTCGCCACCTTGCGCCCCCGCCTCGCCCCCGTCCGCCGCCCATGCGCCCCGCCCCGGGAGCCCCGGGGGACCCCGTCCCACAGACCTTGGCCAGACGGCGGCGTCAGGCGGTCCCCACCGCCAGCAGGTGCGATGCGGCGGACAGCAGCTCCGGCGTCGACTCGTCGAATACCGCGCCGTGGACATCCAGGATCCCGGACCCCACGTGCGGTCCGGTCGCCGCGCGTCCTCTCCGTCCGCTCAGACGCGCGCCAGGCGGCTGACGAATCCGGCGGCGATCAGTCGTTCGTATGCGGTGCGTACGTTCCGCGGGACGTGCTGGGCGACAGCGAATCCGAGCTTCGGGTATTCGATCACCCGCTGCATGTCTCCGACGATCATGTCGACGACGAGTTTGTCGTCGCCGATGCTCTTCAGATAGTCGTCGAATTCCAGACGTTCCGAGGCGCACAGCACGTCCACCTCGGGCCAGAGTTTCCTGGTCGTGGCATACGAGCGGCGTTCCGCGTACGGCTTGCAGATCAGCAGAACCGTCTTTGGGCTGAATCCGGCGGCTGCCAGTACCTCACGCGAAAAGGTGATGTTCTGGCCGGTGTTCCCGGCCCTGGGCTCCACGAGGATCGCGTCGTCCGGTACACCGAGGCCGACGGCGTGCTCCCGGTAGTGGACGGCCTCCCCGCGCGGGAAACGTGCGACTGTCGTGGGGCTGTTCCCGCCGCTGAATACGACGACGGGAAACAGCCCTTCCCCGTAGAGCTCGGCCGCGCGTGTCGCCACCCCGAGGTCATGACTGCCGAGACCGATCGCCGCGTCGCACGGACGGGGTTCGTGCCTCAGCAGATGGAAGTCCCACATCAGCTTGGCGTCGCTCCACTGCCCATCGGTGATGGCGCGCGGCTCGCGCTCCGGCACACGTACTCCCGGTTTCATTGCCACGGGGACCGTGGCGGCACAACGTTCGGCACGACGTCCTCCGACCGCCGGATTCCCTCGATGCTACGTAGTTGGTGTCCCAAGCCGTAACGGCCGGCCACCTCCGCCGCCTCGTTGAGTATGGCCAGACCGCTGTCGCGGGTGTTCGGGTCGGACATGAGGACGTGCCCGTGCGCGGTGCTCAACCGCACGCGCTGCAAGGGGGAGTCACCGCTTCCGCCGGATCGCGCGATGTCGATGTGCCGCAGCGCCTTCGTGAGACCGCCCTTCGCGCGGTGGGCGAGTGCGATCTTCTGGTGGGCCACCGACCAGTCGCCGGGTTCAGCGAGGTCCTCGAATTCACGGGCGGCCTCCGTCATGACCTTCACGGCGCGGTCGTTGTCACCGAGTTTGCTGGCCGACCTGCCCAGCCACAGCCGGGACCGGGACCGGTCGCGTCCGCTGAGGCGCCCGTCGCACGTCAGCCGCTCGTACGTCCGGCTGGCCTGCTCGACCTTCCCCGACATCTCGTCCACGAGCGCGAGCGACAACTCGGTCTGTGCCAGACGTCGTGGGATATCGAGCCCGGAGAACAGACCGTTCGCGATGCTGTACGCGTGACGGGCCGACAGCGGTCCCCACAGAACTCCCCGGTCGCGTCGCAGGTCGCCGAGCAGGGCGGTGGACCGGGCAAACAGATACAGCCCTCGGTCATTCGCCTCACCTTCCACGAAGTGGTCCAGCCGGCGATGGAGCAGATTCCCGGCGACGGCGAAATCCTGATGCGACAACGCGATGATGACCCGGTCGAGATCATCGGCCCACGACTCGTACTCCCACGCTTGCGGCACGGCGGGCGGTGTGTGCCGTTGTGAACGTGTCGTCACGGCATCCGAGAGATTCCTCGCGAAGCGCGCATGGGCGTCGGCGCTCGCGCGGGCAAGGGCGGTGTCGAGAATGGCCTGGGTGTCGGGGCGAGGTTCCGTCTCGGTGAGCAGCTTCTCCCACTTGGAGACCGTGCGAATCCCGACGCCCAGATGTTCGGCGAAAGCGCGGACGCTCAACCGTAAAGCGCTACGCAGGGCTCGGGCCTCAAGCCCGGTCCAGTGGTGCACCGTCGCCACACGTCACTCCCTTCTTCCCGCCATGGAAGCACGGCGCAGGTGTACAGGGGGACGGAAGTACGACGGAAGTGCAACAGGAAGACATTTCGCGGAGATCGCGGCCCGCCCAGGATCGGATACGGCGCGGCCTCCCGGTCCACGCGTCGACCGTACTTCCCGTCACCACCTGAACCGTGAGGTCCGCCATGGCCGAGTCAGCACAGAAGTTCTTCGACGCGAAACGCGAATCGGTCGGGCTGGCGCGCGAATTCGCCGCAGGGGCCCTGAGGGCATGGGGGTTGTCGCCTGTCGTTGACGACGTGCGGTTGTGCGTATCGGAGTTGGCGTCGAACGCGTTGGCGCACGGGACGCGGCGGGGGCACGGGTTTTTGGTGCGGGTGGTGGTGGAGGACGGGTGCGTACGGCTGGAGGTGCATGACAGTCGTGACGAGGAGGGGGAGCGGAGGCCGCGGGTGTGCGAGCCCGGTGCGGCGGATGTACGGGGGCGGGGGCTGTTGATCGTCGCGGCGGTCGCGGACGGGTGGGGGGTCGAGGGGCGGGAGCCGTTCGGGAAGGTGGTGTGGGCGCGGTTCAAGGGGGTGGCTTCGGGGCCCGCGGGCGGGGAGGGGTGATGCGGGAAGACCCCGTCGAGGCCGGGCGCAGTTCGTCGGCATCGCCTACCGCGCGGGCGTGGCCCACGCCGCCCCGGAGAGCGGCGCGGACGGCCGTACGTAGTCAGGTGGTGGGGCAATGGCTACGGCTACGGCCGCGGGTAGCCGATGGCCGCGATGTCGTCGGCCAGTTCGGGGAGCGTGAGGTCGGGGTTGAGCGTGGTGACGACCTCGGCGGTCAGCGGGCGCAGGGCGAGGACGTGGTGGACGGGAGCGGCGGCGACCGGGACCTCGTAGTAGTCCTCGGCGAAGGCGCGGTAGGCGTCGGCGTCGCGGTCGGTGAGCAGCGGGAAGAGGAGCCCGGCGCCGTCGGGGTCGCCGTCGGGCGCGTCGGGGAACTCGATGGCGCCGCCGGTCCGCCACGCGGTGTCGGCGGCCTGCCGCCAGAGGCAGGCGGTGACGACGGGCATGCCGTCCTCGTCGCTGAAGGCGGGCTCTTCGACGCAGGGGCGGAAGACGGCGGGCACGTCGTCGAGGACACCGGGCCAGGGGCCGTCCTCGACGTAGGGGCTCATCCGGGACTCGTGGGCGAAGCCGCGGACGTAGGCGCCGAGGGGGGAGAAGACGATGGAGTATTCGTCGCCCGAGCCGTTGCTCATGGAGGCCATCTCCTCGACGTCCGACCAGTGCGCGTCGAAGGAGTAGAAGCGGCTCTCCCACGACGGGCTGAGTATCGCCTCCAGCATGGCCAGCGCGCGGCAGTGGTCACGGAGCACGGGGATGGCGGGGAGCCGCCGGGCGGTGTCGTAAACGGTCACGGCGGCGACCGTACGCCGTCCGGCGGCCGGTCCCGATGCCGGGTCCGGCGCGGCGGTGTAAGACCCGCCGCGCCAGGGTGGCGGGTCTTACGACTCGGCGGGCGTCTCCGACTCCAGCCGGGTGCGGGCGGCCTCCAGGCGGGCCAGCGCGCGCTCGCGGCCGAGGGCTTCGAGCGACTCGAAGAGCGGCAGCCCGACGGTGCGGCCCATGACGGCGACGCGGACGGGCGCCTGGGCCTTGCCGAGCTTGAGGCCGTGGGCGGCGGCGATGGACTCCAGGGCCGCCTTCAGGGGCTCGGCCGACCAGTCGGGAAGCGCGCCCAGTTCATTGGTTGCGTCGCGCAGAAGATCCGCCGCGCCCGCCTTCATCGCCTTGGACCACGACGCGTCGTCGCGCACCGGCTCGTCGAGGAAGAGGAAGTCGACGTACGACGTGATCTCGGACAGCAGGGCGATCCGGGTCTGGGCGAGCGGCGCGACGGTCTCGAAGACGGCCTCGTCGTACGACAGCGGGTCCCAGGTGGCGTGCGGGGCGGTCAGCCACGGCGCGCACGCGCTGACGAAGGCGGCGGGGGACAGGGCGCGGATGTACTCGCCGTTGAAGGCGGTGAGCTTCTTGACGTCGAAGAAGGCCGACGAGCCGATGACGTCCTCGATGCGGAAGAGCCGCTCCAGCTCCTCGTAGGGCAGGATCTCGCGGTCGTCGCCGGGGCCCCAGCCCAGCAGCATCAGGTAGTTGACCATGGCCTCGGGCAGGTAGCCCTCGGCGAGGTAGTCCTCGAGGGCGACCTTGTCGCGGCGCTTGGAGAGCTTCTGCCGCTTCTCGTTGACGATCACCGGCAGGTGCGCCCAGGTGGGCGGGGTGGCGCCCAGCGCCTCCCAGAGGAGCTGCTGCTTGGGCGTGTTGGACAGGTGCTCCTCGCCGCGGATGACCTGCGTGACGCGCTCGTCGAGGTCGTCCACGACGTTGGCGAGCAGGAAGACCGGGGAGCCGTCGCCGCGGGCGATGACGAAGTCCTCGATGGAGCTGTTGGGGAAGGCGGGTTCGCCGCGGATCAGGTCGACCACGACCGTCTCGCCCTCGTCCGGCGTGCGGAAGCGCATCGCCCGCCCCGGCTCGTACGCCAGCCCGCGCTCGCGGCAGAAGCCGTCGTAGCCGAGGTGTTCGGAGCCGGTGCGCTCCTTGAGCATGTCGCGCGTGCAGTCGCAGTAGTACGCGCGCCCCTCGATCTGGAGCCGGGAGGCGGCTTCGCGGTGCCGGTCGGCGTTGTGCGACTGGAAGTACGGGCCCTCGAAGGCGGGGTCGGCGCCGCTGATGCCGATGGCGGCGAGCGCGCTGATGATGCCGTCGATCCATTCGGGCTTGTTGCGCGCCGCGTCGGTGTCCTCGATGCGCAGGACGAAGGTGCCGCCCGACTGTCGGGCGACCGCCCAGTTGTAGAGGGCGGAACGGGCGCCGCCGACATGGAACATACCGGTCGGGGAGGGGGCGAAACGGACGCGGAGCGGGGCATCAGACATGGCGTGAATCCTACCGAGCCGGGTCGGCGCCCCGCGCCTCGGATTATGCGGGGTCCCGATGCCGCTGACCCGCGCCCGCCGCTCGCGTAACGTGCTCGTCACTACGTTGACTACTGGCGAGTAAGGAGCGGTCGGATGGCGCTGGACGCGGATGTCGTGGTGGTGGGCGCGGGGCTGGCCGGTCTGGTGGCCACGGTCGAGCTGGCGGAGGCCGGACGGAAGGTGATCCTGGTCGACCAGGAGCCCGAGGCGTCCCTCGGGGGCCAGGCGTTCTGGTCCTTCGGCGGGCTCTTCTTCGTCGACTCGCCCGAGCAGCGCCGGATGCGGATCAAGGACACGCCCGACCTCGCGCTCCAGGACTGGCTCGGCACGGCCGGCTTCGACCGGCCCGAGGACTACTGGCCGCGCCGCTGGGCCGAGGCGTACGTGCACTTCGCCGCGGGCGAGAAGCGGGCCTGGCTGCACCAGCGCGGCATGCGCTTCTTCCCGGTGGTCGGCTGGGCCGAGCGCGGCGGCTTCCTGGCCACCGGCCCCGGCAACTCCGTGCCGCGCTTCCACATCACCTGGGGCACCGGGCCCGGCGTCGTCGCGCCCTTCGCGCAGCGGGTGCGCGACGAGGTCGCGCGCGGGCGGGTCGAACTGCGCTTCCGGCACCGGGTGACCGGCCTGACCCGTACCGGCGACGCCGTGGACGGTGTGACCGGCGAGGTCCTGGTGGCCAGCGACGTGGCGCGCGGCGAGGCCAGTTCGCGGGAGACGGCGGGCGCGTTCGAACTGCGCGCGCAGGCCGTGGTCGTCACAAGCGGAGGCATCGGCGGCAACCACGATCTCGTACGGGCCGCCTGGCCCAAGCGGCTCGGCACCCCGCCCGGCAAACTGCTCTCCGGCGTTCCCGCGCACGTGGACGGCCTGATGCTCGGCATCACAGAGGCGGCGGGCGGAAGGTTGATCAATGGTGACCGGATGTGGCACTACACCGAGGGCATCGAGAACTGGAACCCGATCTGGGCCCGCCACGGCATCCGTATCCTGCCCGGCCCTTCGTCGCTGTGGCTGGACGCCACCGGCAAGCGGCTGCCGGTCCCGTACTTCCCCGGTTTCGACACGCTCGGCACCCTGGAGCACATCATGGGGACGGGCCACGAGTACACCTGGTTCGTCCTCACCCAGAAGATCATCGAGAAGGAATTCGCGCTGTCGGGCTCCGAGCAGAATCCGGACCTGACCGGGAAGAGCGTGCGCGACGTGCTCAAGCGCGCGCTGCCGGGGGCGCCGGGGCCGGTCGAGGCGTTCAAGCAGCACGGCGTCGACTTCGTGGTGGAGAAGGACCTCGGCGCCCTGGTGCGGGGGATGAACGCCGTGACGGGCGAGGGGCTGGTCGACGAGGCGGTCGTACGGCGCGAAGTCGAGGCGCGCGACCGCGAGATCGCGAACACGTACACCAAGGACTTGCAGGTCACCGCCATTCGCGGGGCCCGCAACTACCTCGGCGACAAGCTCATTCGCACCGCGTCGCCGCACCGGCTGCTCGACCCGAAGGCGGGGCCGCTGATCGCCGTGCGGCTCAACATCCTGACCCGGAAGTCGCTCGGCGGCCTGGAGACCGACCTCGAAGGGCGCGTCCTGCGCGGCGGGTCGGAAGGCGCGGAGGACGGCGGCGCGGCCGGTCGCGGCGAGGTGCTCAGCGGGCTCTACGCGGCGGGCGAGGCCGCGGGATTCGGCGGCGGCGGGATGCACGGATACCGGTCGCTGGAAGGGACGTTCCTCGGCGGCTGCATCTTCTCCGGGCGCGCGGCGGGGCGGGCCGCCGCGGCCGCGACGGCATAACGCGCGAGCGGGCGCCGGGGGTTCCGCCCCCGGCGCTCCCTCCGTGCCCCGGCACCCGGCCGCCCGTCCGGGCGGGTCCGCCAACCGTCATGCGTTTCAGAGGTGTTGGCGCCCGGCCCCCGTCCGGGACCAACTCCATGGACGTAGCGCCAAGCATTGACAGGAGCGGACCGCCTGCCCACTATGGGAGCGCTCCCACGTTAAGAGCGTGTAACCGAACCATGCTTCACCGCACCACCTCCCATGACCCCGCGAAGTCGTTTCGAGGGGTCCATCCCCCCTATGGAGGTTGTTCGCACATGGCAGTCCCGACAGTCCGACGCAGAACCGCCGCGCTCGCGGCCGGCCTGATGGTCGTCGCCTCAGGCGGCGTGGTCGCCGCGATGAGTACGACATCCGCCTCGGCGGCCACCGCCGGTTGCTCGGTCGCCTACGACGTGAGCCAGTGGGATTCCGGCTTCACCGCGCAGGTGACGATCACCAACACCGGCCCGGCCATCACGAGTTGGCAGCTCGGCTGGAACTTCCCCGGCAATCAGAAGGTCACCCAGGGCTGGAACGCCACCGTGAGCCAGACGGGCGCGGCCGTGACCGCGGCGAGCCTGTCGTACAACGGCGCGGTGGCGACCGGCGGTACGGCGACCTTCGGCTTCAACGGCTCGTACAGCGGCACCAACACCAAGCCGTCGTCGTTCACCCTGAACGGCGTCGTGTGCGGCGGCGGCACCGGTACGACCCCGCCGACGACGCCCCCGACCACACCCCCCACCACTCCGCCGACGACGCCCCCCACGACGCCGCCGACCACCCCGCCCACCTCGCCGCCGCCCGGCACCAGGGTCGACAACCCGTACGCGGGCGCCAAGGGCTACGTGAACCCGGACTGGTCAGCGAAGGCCGCGGCCGACGGGGGATCGAAGATCGCCAACCAGTCCACCGCGGTGTGGCTGGACCGGATCGCGGCGATCGCGGGCACCAACGGTGCCATGGGGCTCAAGGCCCACCTGGACGCGGCGGTGCAGCAGGCCGCAGGCCAGCCGCTCACCATCGAACTGGTCATCTACGACCTGCCCGGCCGTGACTGCGCCGCGCTCGCCTCCAACGGCGAACTGGGCGCGACGGAGATCGGCCGCTACAAGACCGAGTACATCGACCCGATCGCCGCGATCATGTCGGACCCGAAGTACGCGGGCCTGCGGATCGTCAACATCATCGAGCCCGACTCGCTGCCCAACCTGGTCACCAACGCGGGCGGCACCGCCGGTTCGACGGACGCCTGCGCCACGATGAAGGCCAACGGCAACTACGAGAACGGCGTCGGTTACGCGCTCGCCAAGCTCGGCGCGATCGGCAACACGTACAACTACATCGATGCCGGACACCACGCCTGGCTCGGCTGGGACACCAACCTGGCGCCCGCCGCGCAGGAGTTCCTGAAGGCCGCGAAGACCGGTGGCGCCACCGTCAACGACGTCCAGGGCTTCATCGTCAACACGGCCAACTACAGCGCCACCGTGGAGCCGAACTTCAAGGTCACGGACAGCGTGAACGGCACCACCATTCGTCAGTCCAAGTGGGTTGACTGGAATCAATACGTCGATGAGCAGAGCTACGCGCAGGCCCTGCGCAACCTCCTGGTGTCGGACGGCTTCAACTCCAACATCGGCATGCTGATCGACACCTCCCGCAACGGCTGGGGCGGCGCCTCGCGTCCCGCCGGTCCCGGGGCGACCACGACCGTTGACACCTACGTCGACGGTGGCCGTATCGACCGCCGCATCCACGCCGGCAACTGGTGCAACCAGTCCGGGGCCGGCATCGGTGAGCGCCCGACCGCGGCGCCCGCCGCCGGTATCGACGCCTACGTGTGGGTGAAGCCTCCGGGTGAGTCCGACGGTTCGAGCACCCAGATCCCGAACGACCAGGGCAAGGGCTTCGACCGGATGTGCGACCCGACCTACACCGGTAACGCCCGCAACGGCAACAACCCGACCGGTGCCCTGGCCAACGCCCCGCTCGCGGGTGCCTGGTTCTCGGCGCAGTTCCACCAGCTCGTGCAGAACGCGTACCCGCCGCTCCCGTAGCGGACCCCCCACCGGGCCCGTGACGGGTCCCGCGCTCCGGCCGGACACTCTCCGGCCGGGGTCGCGGGCCCGCCGCGGGCCCGGGTGGTTTTCCGGCTCATGCCGCGGGGAACGGGCGCCGCCCAGCCGCCGCCCAGCCGCCGCCCGCGATGGAACGAGTGCCGCCCCGCCGCCGCCCGCGGGGAACTGGCGCCGCCCCGCCGCCGCCCGCGCTCGGCCGCGTATACGGCCCGTCCCACCGCCTGTTTACAGAACGCGCATCTTCGTCGTGCACCATGGGTGCCGCAGAGTTCGGTGCAGCGGGTGGACCGGCGGAGCGGCAGGCGGAGGCGGCATTCATGGACGCGTTCACGGACGTCCACGGCACGGCGGAGGACGGCTGGGAGCCGGTACGTACCGCTTTCGCCCAGAATTTCACCCGCCGGGGGGATGTCGGCGCCGCTTTCACGCTCTATAGGCACGGCCGCAAGGTGGTCGACCTGTGGGGCGGTGCCGCGTCGGCCGGGGAGCCCTCGGGGAAGCCGTGGGCCGAGGACACCGTGCAGATCGTCCGGTCGGCTACCAAGGGCGTGGCCGCGGCCTGTCTGCTGCTGCTCCACCAGCGCGGCCAGTTGGATCTGGACGCGCCGGTGGGCGCGTACTGGTCGGAGTTCAAGGCGCACGGCAAGGAGCGGGTGACCGTCAGGGACGTGCTGGCGCACCGGGCAGGAGTGCCCGCGCTGGACACGGCGTTGACGCCGGAGCAGGCGCTCGACGGCACGACGGGGCCGCGCGCGGTGGCCGCGCAGAAGCCGCAGTTCCCGCCGGGCGCGGCGCACGGATACCACGCGCACACCTACGGCTGGCTGGTCGCGGAGCTGGTGCTGCGCGCGTCGGGGCGGACGGTCGGCCGCTTCGTCGCGGAGGAGATCGCCCGGCCGCTCGGCCTCGACCTGTGGGTGGGGCTGCCGCCGGGGCAGGCGCACCGGGTGGGCGGGACCGCCGAGACCGTCACGCCCGAACCGGCCGTCTCCGGCGCGCTGCGGGCCCGGCCCAAGCGGTCCGTGCAGGACGCGTACGCCGACCCCGAGTCGCTGACCATGCGCGCCTTCGGGGCGATCTCGCCGCGGCCCGACGAGAACGACCCCGCCTATCGCGCGGGTGAGCTGCCCGCCGCCAACGGCATCACCGACGCGCGCTCGCTGGCCCGCTTTTACGCGGCCCTGATCGGGGAACTGACCGACGGGCCGCGGCTGTTCGTGCCCGCCACGCTCACCGCCGCCCGGACCGTGGAGTCCGAGGGGCCGGATCGAGTATTGATCGTCAACACTCGATTCGGCCTGGGATACATGCTGCACGGCCCGGCGTCCCCGCTGCTGGCGCCCGGCTCCTTCGGGCATCCCGGCCGCGGCGGCTGCCTCGGTTTCGCGGACCCCGCGAGCGGAATCGGCTTCGGCTACGTCACCAACGGCATGCAGAAGAACGTCACCGCGGATCCCCGTGCCCAAGCCCTGGTCAGGGCGGTACGGGAGTGCCTACGCTGACCCGATGGTGCGTAACGGGACAGCTGCGGCGGCGTATTCAGGGCAACGATTCGCGACCTACACCGTCATGGTGACCGGCGGCGCGCGGGGCATCGGCGAGGCGACGGCCCGCAGATTCGCCGCGGAAGGCGCCGCCGTACTCCTCGCGGACCTCAACGGTGAAGCGGCCGAACGCACCGCCGCCTCGATCCGCGAGGACGGCGGACGGGCGGAGGCGGTCGGGTGCGACGTCGCCGACCGTACGGCCGTGGACGCGGCGGTCGCGCACGCGGTGGCGGCCTTCGGCGGCCTCGACGTCCTCGTCAACAACGCCTATTCGTGCAGCGATCACTCCGAGGACTTCACCGAGGAGCCGGACGAGAACTGGCTGCGCGACCTCGACGTCACCCTGACCGGCGCCATGCGCTGTTCCCGCGCCGCGCTGCCGCACCTGGCCGCCGCGACCGGCGGGCGCGGCGCGATCGTCAACATCGGCTCGGTCAACGGCATGTCGTACTTCGGCAACCACTCCTACAGTGCGGCCAAGGCGGGACTGATCTCGCTGACCCGCACGCTCGCCGTGCACGCGGCGGCCAGCGGCGTCCGCGTCAACCTCGTCGCGCCCGGCACCATCCGCACGCCCGCGTGGGCGGGCCGCGAGTCCATGCTGGAGACCGCCGCGGGGCTGTACCCGCTCGGCCGCGTCGGCGAACCCGCCGACATCGCCGCCGCCGTCACCTTCCTGGCCTCCGCCGACGCGTCCTGGATCACCGGCGTCACGCTGCCGGTCGAAGGCGGCATCCTCTCCGCGAATCCGGGGTTCACCCACGCGCTGTCGGCCGGGACCGACGACGACGAGGCGCCGTAGGAGCCGCGGCGGGAGCCGCCGTCGGCGCCGCCGGGAAAGAGTGACGCAGGTCACCTCCGCTTCTGTCACGCAGGCGCCGGGCCGTTTGTCCTATGGGCATCGACGAGGCGGCCGGCCTGTGTGGGTCCGGCCCCGGCACGGGACGAGGGACGGACGGCATGGACGCTGCGAAGGACACGGGAAGCGACCGGCGCACGGGCGGCGGGGGCCTGCGGATTCTGCTGGCGGGCGGCAGCGGCGTCCTGGGACGTTCCGCCGCGAAGGAGTTGACAGCCGCCGGGCACCAGGTGGTACAGCTCGGCAGGGGCGCGGCCCACGACATCCGCGCCGACCTCCTCGACCGTGACGCGCTGCTGCGCGCGGTCGACGGGCTCCGCTTCGACGTCGTCGTGCACGCGGCGACCGCGCTGTCCGGCAAGTCCATGACCAGGCACCGGGACATGGACGGCACCAATACGCTGCGTACGGCCGGAACCCGGCACCTCTTGGAGGCGGCCCGCACCACCGGCGCGTGGCGCTGCGTCACGGAGTCGATGATGTTCGGCTACGGGTACGGCGACCACGGTGAGGGTCCGGTCACCGAGGCGGGCACGCCCTTCGGGCCGCACAGCGACGACAAGCACCTGGAGCGGCACGTCGCGGCCATGCGCGTCAACGAGGAGCTGGTCCTGGGCGCGGACGGCGTCGAGGGCGTCGCCCTGCGCTTCGGCCTCTTCTACGGCGCCGGGGTCACCGACACCCTGATGCTGCCGCTGCTCCGCAAGCGCACCATGCCGGTCGTCGACGACACCCACCGCCAGGTGTCGTGGGTGGAGGCTGGCGACGCCGCCCGCGCGGTCGCGCTCGCCGTCACCTCGGGGCGGCCGGGGCAGGCGTACAACATCGCCGACGACCGGCCGCTCGGCTTCGCCACCCACATCCGCGCGGTCGCCGACGCGTACGGAGTGGCGCGCCCGCTGACCGTACCGGCCTGGGTGCTGCGCGCCACCCCGCTGATGCGCGCGATCATGGGGACCCGGCTGAAACTGGACAGCGCGAAGGCGGCGGCAGAACTGGGCTGGCGGCCGTCGTACCGCGACAGCGCGCAGGGCGTGCGGGCGATCGCCGCCGGGCCGGTTGCCGGGGCCGGGCCGCTGCTGCCAGCCTGAGCGGATGACGGACGACACGGGGGAACGGCGCACGGGCGGCACGTACGAGCGCCCACAGGGCGACCTCGGCGGCGCGCGCGAGCACGACGCCTTCCTGCGCGACCGGCGGCTGCTGTTCTCCACCGCCTACCACCTCCTGGGCAGCGTCGCCGACGCCGAGGACGTACTCCAGGACACCTGGCTGCGGTGGGCGCGCGCCGACCGCGCCGACGTCCGCCACCCCACCGCCTACCTGGTGCGTACGGTCTCGCGGCTCTGCCTGAACCGGCTCACCTCGGCGCGCGCCACCCGCGAGACGTACATCGGCCCGTGGCTGCCGGAACCGCTGCTGACCGGGCCCGACGCCGCCGACCGCACCGACACGGCGCACTCGGTGTCCATGGCCATGCTCGTCGTCCTGGAGACGCTCAGCCCGCTGGAGCGCGCGGTGTTCGTGCTGCGCGAGGTCTTCGGCTACGAGTACGCGGAGATCGCCGCGGCCGTGGAGCGCGCGGAGCCGACCGTACGGCAGACCGCGCACCGCGCCCGCGCGCACATCCAGGCGCGCCGCTCCCGTTACGACGCCGACGACGCCACCCGCGCGGCGGTGACCGAGAAGTTCCTCGCGGCCTGCGCGGGCGGCGACCTCAACGCGGTGCTGGCGCTGCTCGCCCCGGACGTCACCGCATGGTCCGACGGCGGCGGCAAGGTGACGGCCGCCACCCGCCCGCTGCGCGGCGCCGACCATGTGGCCCGGTGGGTCCTCGGCGTCCTGGGCAAGCCCGAACTGGCCGCGATCACCGCCGCACCGGCCGCCGTCAACGGCCGGCCGGGTGTGCTTTTCACCCTGCATGGCGCGCCCGCCGGCGCCCTCACCTTCGAGCTCGCCGCCGGCGGCCGCATCCACGAACTGCGTTTCCAGGTCAACCCCGACAAGCTGCGCGGCCTGTCCGGGTGAGCGTCAACTCGCGTGCAGCATCAGACCTATGCCGGTCACGACCACCACGGCGGCGACCATACGGGGACGGCCGAAGTGCTCCTTGAAGAACAGCGCGCCTATGGCGGCGCCCGCGATGATCGAGGACTCGCGCAGGGCGGCGACCGGGGCCAGCGGCGCGCGGGTCTGGGCCCACAGGACGAGGCCGTAGGCGGTGATGGACAGGGCGCCGCCGAGGAGGCCGCGCAGGGCGACGGGTCTTAGCTGCGCGGCCAATTCTCTGCGGCGCGCAGAGAATGCGACGGCCGGGATCACCAGGCCCTGGAACAGCAGGAGCCAGGCGATGTAGCCGAGCGAGCTGCCGGAGGCGCGCACGCCGACGCCGTCCACGACCGTGTACCCGGCGATGGTCAGTCCCGTACCGGCGGCTGCCGTCAGCGCGGGCCAGTTGGGGCGCTTGCCGCGCAGGCCCCACAGGGCGACGCCGCCGAGTCCGGCGCAGGAGGTGATGACGCCCGCGGTCTGCCAGGGCCCCGGCCGTTCGGCGACGAAGACGGCCGCCAGCACGGTGACGGCGAGCGGCGCGATACCGCGGGCTATCGGATAGACCTGCCCGAACTCGCCGAGCTGGAAGGACCGCATCAACAGGTACTGGTAGGCGAGGTGGATGACCACCGACGCGATCAGATACGGCCACGCGCCCGCGTGCGGCACCGCCGCGAAGGGCAGCAGGGCCAGGGCGCACAGGGCCCCGCCGCCGCCCACGAGGGTGAAGGCGAGGACCTGGTCCTTGATGCCGTGCGCGATGGCGTTCCACGCGGCGTGCGTGATCGCGGCGGTGAGGACGACGGCGACGACCAACGGCGTCATCCGCGGCTCGAACGGCCGGGGCTGCTCGTACGGCGCGGACCGCTCAGACGGCTGGGCCGGTGCGACGGACGCATCGGCGGGTCAGGAGGCGCGCAGCACGGCCGCCACGATGGGGCCGGCGGACTGGTTGCCGTGACCGCCGCTGTGGACGACGGCGGCGGCGGCGACATGGCCCGCGTACGCGGTGAACCAGCCGTTGGCCTCCGCGGAGGTGTCGGTCTCGGCGGAACCGGTCTTGGCACCGGAGTTGGGGCCGAATCCGCTCATCACACCGCTGGCCGTGCCGCTGGTGATGGTCGCGCGCATCATCTGCCGCAGATACTGCGTCGTCTTCGACGGGATGCCGGAGGCGGTGGCGATGGGGCCCTCGATGAGGCTCTTGGCGACGATCCGCGGCTGGTGGAAGTCACCGGTGCTGGCGGTCGCGGCGACGGACGCCATGATGAGCGGGCTCATCTGAAGAGTGCCCTGTCCGATCATCTCCGACGTCAGCTCGTCCCCCGTGCCGCCCGGCACCACCGGGTCCTGGGACACGGTGCCGATGTTCCACCCCTGCGTCAGGCCGAACTGCTCGGCCGTGTCCACGAGTCCGGTCGCGCCGAGCGTCTTCGCCTGGAGGATGAAGCCGGTGTTGCAGGACTTCATGAAGTCCCATTGCAGCGAGGCGCCGGGGTTGTTCATGCCGCCGTCGTTCTTGTACGCCTTGCCGTAACCGTAGTTCGCACCATTGATGCACTTCGCGGGCGAGGACGGCGTCAGACCGCGCTGGAGCAGTGCCGCCGCCGTGACGATCTTGAACGTCGAGCCGGGCGCGGCCTTGTCCTGCAACGCGTAGTCGGTGCCGGACGCCGGCCCGTAGGCGACCGCCAGGATGGCGCCGTTCGTGGTGTCGACGGCGGTCACCCCGGACTTGTCCTTGCCCGCCACCGCCTTCTCGGCCGCCTTCTGGATCGTGGCGTCGAGCGTGGTGTCCAACCGTACGGGCTTGCCCTTCTTGAGCACGTTCAGCGTCTTGCCGGCCGAGTCGTCCGCCTTCTGGACGTACGTCTCGATGCCGGGGGTGCCGTCGCCCAGCTTGTCCGCGTACCGCGTGCGCAGGTCGGGGATGATGCGGCTCAGCGACGGATAGTCGGCCGGGTCCATCACCCGCCCCTTGCGGTCCACGACATCCACCTCGGGCACCTTGGCCTGACCGGTGACGAGCTGGTCGCCGTCACCCAGTTCCGGGCTGATCACGGACGGCTTCCACCGCACGACCGGCTTCCCGCTCGCGCCGCGTACGACGGTCAGCGACGAGCGGTAGCTCCAGGGGGTGGTGACGCCGTCGTACGTGACCTGCGCGGTCACCGTGAACGGCATGGTCGTGGTGGTCGTCGCCGCCGGTGTGCCGGGGGTGAGCTGCACGGACGTCACATGGGCCTGCGTCTTGTACGCGGTGAGCGCGGCCGTCGTCGTCCGCACCGAGTCGGTCAGGGCCGCCGCCCGCGTGATGTCGCCCGACGACCACGCGGTCAGGAAGTCGTCCCCGACGTCGGTGACTTCGGCGGCGCTCGGCGGCGCGGTGTTGACCGGCGTCGGCTTGGGCCGCGCGGACGTGCCGCCGCCCCCGCCGCCGCCCTCCAGCGAGTCGTAGACGTTGTAGGCGCCGTACCCGGCGACCACGAGCATTCCGACGAACACCGTGCCGATGATCCCCGACTTGACACCCCGTGACATGGGCACGAGACCTCCCCCTCCCCTTTGAACGCGTTCAAGGAACGCGCGCTGTAGCACCCTACGGGACCCCTGCGCGGAGGAAGGTCTCAGTCCGGGCACGGGTTCGTACGGAAACAGCCCTCCCGGGACCCTCACCCGTCCCAGGAAAACTCAGCCCGGCCCCGTAGCGCTGTCCGCCCCCGGCCCCGTAGCGCTGTCCGGCCCCCCGGCGCTCGGCCCCCGCGCTCGGCCCCCGGCCCC
Source organism: Streptomyces sp. NPDC008317 (assembly GCF_042955955.1). Lineage (NCBI taxonomy): Bacteria > Bacillati > Actinomycetota > Actinomycetes > Kitasatosporales > Streptomycetaceae > Streptomyces > Streptomyces sp. NPDC008317. The sequence goes on along the minus strand of NZ_JBIBFQ010000006.1, from coordinate 153,362 downwards.
GGACCCCGGTCAGACCCAGGAGTCGAACCACATCCTGGCCTGCCAACTGCTGTACGGAATCGTCATACCGGTATAGATCGGGAAGAAGTAGATGAAATTCCAGATGATCAATAGGACAAGCGTGCCCGCGCCGACCGCGCCCCACATACGTCTGCCCTCACTCGCACTCGGTGGGCCGAGGAAGGCGCCGATCATCATGGCGACCGCGAGGCAGAGGTAGGGGACGAAGGCGACGGCGTAGAAGAAGAAGATCGTACGGTCCTGGTAGAGGAACCAGGGGAGGTAACCGGCGCCCGCCGCGCACAGGATGGCGCCCGCGCGCCAGTCGCGGCGCATCGCCCAGCGGTAGACGAGGTAGATGAGGGCGAAGCAGGCGGACCACCACAGCAGGGGCGTGCCCAGCGCGATGATCTCGCGGGAGCAGCCGGCCGCCGCGTGGCAGCCGTCCTCGCCGTTCTTGGGGGACTGGAAGAAGTACGAGACCGGGCGGCCGAGTACGAGCCAGCTCCAGGGGTTGGACTGGTAGGGGTGCGGGGTCTGGAGATTGACGTTGAAGTCGTAGACCTGCACCTCGTAGTGCCACAGGCTGCGGATCGGGGCCGGGATCCACGACCAGGTGCCGCCGCGGGCGTCCGCCCAGTGCCGTCCGTAGGCGTTGTCGGACAGGAACCAGCCGGACCAGGAGAGCAGATACGTCACCAGGGCGACCGGCAGGATCGTCAGCGCGGCCCAGCCCAGGTCCTTGCGCAGGACGGCGAGGTACGGGCGGCGGGCGCCGGCCAGGCGGCGTGAGCCGATGTCCCAGACGACGGTCATGATGCCGAAGACCGCCAGGAAGTACAGGCCGTTCCACTTGCTGGCGCAGGCCAGGCCGAGGCAGACGGCGGCGGCGATCCGCCAGGGCCGCCAGCCCATGCCCGTCCGGTCGCCGACCTGCCGGTCGGGTCCCGCGTAACCGCTCTCGTCGACGGGCAGGGCGCGCGCGAGGCGGGCCCGCGACCAGTCGCGGTCGATCAGCAGGCAGCCGAACGCGGCGAGCGCGAAGAAGGAGATGACGAGGTCGAGCAGCGCGATCCGGCTCATCACGAAGTGCAGGCCGTCGACCGCGAGCAGGGTGCCCGCCACGCAGCCGAGCGCCGTGGAGCGGAACAGCCGTCGCCCTATCCGGCACAGCATCAGCACGGACAGCGTGCCGATCAGCGCCATCATGAAGCGCCAGCCGAAGGGGTTGAGCCCGAACATCCACTCGCCGACCGCGATCACCCACTTGCCCATCGGCGGGTGCACGACATAGCCGGGCGCGTCCGAGAGCGGGATCACCTGGGGGTGGGCCAGAATCTGCGGGTTGGAGACCTTGCCGTCGGGCCAGGTGCCCTCGTAGCCGAGCTTCAGCAGCGACCAGGCGTCCTTGGCGTAGTACGTCTCGTCGAAGACGACGTCACGCGGGTTGCCCAGGTGCCAGAAGCGGATCGCCCCGGCGAAGACGGCGACCAGCAGCGGGCCGAGCCAGCCGCTCCACTTCGCCACCCGGTGGGCCGCGACGGGGCCGAGGCCGAGCGCCTCCCACATCCGGGTGCCCGGCTCGGGGAACGGCGGTACGAGGCGGTCGCGGGTGTCGATCCGAGTCCGTTCCGCATAGCCGAACCGGCGCAGTCGTCGCGCCCACGCGCTCGACTCCGCCTCCACCCGAAAGCCCTCGTCGGCCCGGTCCTGCGTCGCGGTCTCACTTGTCACCGGCCCATCGTAGGGAAACCCCCTGAGAAAGCGATGAGGTCCGGGCTCACCGCCCGGGTTTGTCCGCAATCCCGGCCGGTAACCAGGGGTGCGCGGGCCGTCTCCGGGCGGTTTCCGGGCGGTGGGGCGGCCGGGATCGGGGCCGATGCCGTTCGTGCGGGGCCGCGGGGGCGGGCGAGGGCCCCGGCGTGATCCTGGTCACGCGCCGTGCGGCCGGCTCCGAGGAGCGGGGCGGGGGCGCGGGGCGGTGGGCGTTGGACGCTGGGCGCTGGGCGCGATTGAGGGGATACGGCGGGCAGGTGGGAGGCTGGGGGCGTGACCACCTCAGCCGTCGGCGTCCTCGTTCTGGCCGGAACCCCCATCGGCGACCCCGCCGACGCCCCGCCCCGCCTCAGCGCGGAACTGCTCGCCGCCGATGTGATCGCCGCGGAGGACACCCGCCGCTTCCGCCGTCTCACACACGCGCTGGACGTGCACCCGACGGCCAGGGTCGTCTCGTACTTCGAGGGCAACGAGAGCGGGCGCACCCCGGAGCTGGTCGAGGCGCTGGAGGGCGGCGCCCGGGTCGTGCTGGTGACGGACGCGGGGATGCCGTCGGTGTCCGACCCCGGCTACCGGCTGGTGGCGGCGGCCGTCGAGCGCGACATCAAGGTGACCGCGGTGCCGGGCCCGTCGGCCGTACTGACCGCGCTGGCGGTCTCCGGGCTGCCGGTGGACCGTTTCTGTTTCGAGGGCTTCCTGCCGCGCAAGGCGGGCGAACGGCTGTCGCGGCTGCGCGAGGTCGCCGCCGATCGCCGCACCCTGGTGTATTTCGAGGCGCCGCACCGGATCGACGACACCTTGGCGGCGATGGCGGAGGCGTTCGGCGAGGAGCGCAGGGCCGCGGTCTGCCGGGAGCTGACCAAGACGTACGAGGAGGTCAAGCGCGGGCCGCTGAAGGCGCTCGCGCTGTGGGCGGCGCAGGGGGTGCGCGGCGAGATCACCATCGTGGTGGAAGGCGCGCCGGAACCCGGCCCCGCCGACCTCGACCCGGCCGAACTCGTCCGCCGGGTGGCGGCCAGGGAAGAGGCGGGCGAGCGGCGCAAGGAGGCCATCGCGGCGGTCGCCGCCGAGGCGGGCCTGCCCAAGCGGGAGGTCTTCGACGCCGTCGTCGCCGCCAAGCGGACCGGCGAACTGCCCCCGGGCGCCTGAGGACCGGGACCCCGCACGGCCCGGCGGCGTGCGGCCCGAGGACCGTTTTCTGACGGCGCGGCGGCCTGCGGTCCGAGGACCGTTTTCTGACGGCCTGGCGACCGCCGTTCGCGGAATCCGTCGCCTGATGCCCTGATTCCCGGGCGCACAATCCCGACGGGCCGCCCTTTTGGCGCCGTAAGAACCTAAACCGTATGCATGGCAAAGCAATATCCGCCATCTGCCACATACGGGCCCAAATCTGGCTCAAGAGTCGGGCGCATCTCCTGCGGAGCGGGCAAATCGGGCGTTCGCTGGTAGGTGCAAAGTCCCGCTCCGGACACCGTGTCCGGAGGGCACGCAGGAGCTGCCATGAGCGAGACCATCGGAAGCGATCCCCGTCCCGTCGCCGCCGCCGCACCGGGTACGCCCGCCGTACCCGTCACGGTGACCGTCACCGGCCCCGCGCCCGACGGCCCGGCCGCCGCACCCGACCGCGCGGCCGCCGCGCGCGAGGAGTCGGGCCGGAACGCGGCGGAGGCGTACGCCTTCGCCTGCCTGAACTGCGGGCACGGCTGGGAGCAGGCGTACGAGATCGAGCACCATGTGGACGCGTCCGGCCACGCCTTCGTCGTCTACCTCGCGGACGGCGCGAGGGTGCCGTCACCGCTCACCCGCCCGGCGTGCCTGAACTGCGGCGGTACGCACGTACGCATCATGCGCTCGGGGCAGGTCTCCGGCGTCGCCTCCGTATGGGCCCACCCGCGGGGCGACCGCGGTGTGCGCCGCGAGCACCACTGGTCGGTCCTGCACTTCCTGCACCGCAAGCCGCACGGGGAGCGCGGCAAACACGGGGAGCGCGGCAAGCACGCCAAGCAGCACGGCAAGCACGGCGGGCGGCCCGACACCCAGCCCGGAGCGCAGCCCGGCCTCCAGTGCGATGAGCAGTCCGGGGGAGCCGACACCGCCTGACAGGACGACGGCCCCGCGTCCTTAGGATCGGGGCCATGCCCGACAAGAACGCCAAGGCCGACGACAAGAAGTCCGCCCCGCCGGTGCCCGAGCCGCTGCGGGTCGCGGTCGCCGATTCCCACACCCACCTCGACATGCAGCCGGGCACGGTTCCCCAGGCCCTCGCCCAGGCCGCCGCGGTCGGCGTCGACACCCTCATCCAGGTGGGGTGCGATCTCGCGGGTTCCCGCTGGGCGGCGAAGACGGCCGCCGCCCACGACGCGATCTGGGCCACCGTGGCCCTGCACCCGAACGAGGCGCCCCGCATCGTCCACGGAGCGCCCGAGGGCTCCTACGGGGGCCCGCAGGCGCCGCGCGGCATCGAGGGGCTCGACCGGGAGATCGACGAGATCGACGCGCTCGCCGCCCTTCCCCAGGTGCGCGGCGTCGGCGAGACCGGCCTGGACTACTTCCGCACCGGGCCCGACGGTGTCGCCGCCCAACAGCACTCGTTCCGTCGCCATATCGACATCGCCAAGCGGCACGGCAAGGCGCTGGTCATCCACGACCGCGAGGCGCACGCCGACGTGCTGCGCATCCTCGACGAGGAGGGCGCCCCGGACACCGTCGTCTTCCACTGCTACTCCGGCGACGCCGAGATGGCCGAAGTCTGCGCGGCGCAAGGGTTCTACCTCTCCTTCGCCGGCACCGTCAGCTACAAGTCGGCGCAGAATCTGCGCGACGCGGTGGCCGTCGCCCCGCTCGACCGCCTCCTGGTGGAGACCGACGCGCCTTTCCTCACGCCGGTGCCCTACCGCGGACGGCCGAATGCGCCATACCTCATTCCGGTCACGCTGCGTGCGATGGCCGCGGCCCGCGGCATCGACGAGGACACCCTCGCGACGGCCGTCGCGGCCAACACCGCCAGGGCGTTCGCCTACTGACGTTTCCACGCGCTCACCCGGACAGGTGACTTCGCGCGACCGGAGGTGACGACGCCACGTGACGGCGAGGGCTTGGCCGGTGGCGACAAGTCGGCTACGTTCCCGGTTCCCCGCACCGGAACCCCGCAGCCGTGGAGCGAGCCGTCGTGAGCAATACGCAGGGCACACACCGAGCCGCCGCCAATCCGGCGGCCGCCGTCCGGCGGACCGGCCGCGCGATCGTGCCGCGGGCGCTGGTGATGGCGGTCCTGGCGGGCGGCACCGGCGCGTACGTGCTGGCCGACAAGGCGGTACGGCTGACCGTGGACGGCCGGCCGCGCACGCTGCACACCTTCGCCGACGACGTGACCGACGTGCTGCACGAGCAGGGCGTCGAGGTGGGCGACCACGACATCGTGGCGCCGGCGCCGGGCGAGGCGCTGCACGACGGCGACGACGTGGTGGTCCGCTACGGCCGTCCGCTGACGCTCACCGTGGACGGCCGTCACCAGCGGGTGTGGACGACCGGCAAGACCGTCGCGGAAGCGCTGCGGCAGCTCGGCGTACGGGCCGAGGGCGCGTATCTCAACGCCTCCCGCGACGCGTCCATCGGCCGCCACGGCCTCTTCCTCGACGTGCGCACCGAACGTACGGTCACCGTCCTGGCCGACGGCCGCGAGCACACCGTGCGCACCAACGCCGCCACCGTCCGGCAGGCCGTCGCGGACGCGGGCGTCACCCTCGGCGGCCAGGACGCCACCTCCGTGGACGCCGACAGCTTCCCCCGCGACGGCCAGACCGTCTCGGTGCTGCGGATCTCCGGCCACCAGGAGACCCGCGAAGAACCGATCCCCTTCCGCACCCGCAAGCACCCCGACGCGACGCTCGCGCAGGGCACCGAGGCCGTGGACCGGCCGGGCCGCGACGGCGTCCGCCGCGTCACCTACGCCTACCGCACCGTCAACGGCGTCCGGGAGCGCCCGCGCGTCGTGGAGTCGGTGACCGCGCGCGAACCGGTCACCGAGGTCGTACGCGTCGGCACCAGACCGCTGCCCACCGCCGTCACGGGCGCCGACGGCCTCAACTGGGGCGGCCTCGCGCAGTGCGAGGCGGGCGGCAGACCCGACGCGGTGGACGCGACCGGCACCTATGGCGGGCTCTACCAGTTCGACGTGCACACCTGGCACAGCATCGGCGGCCAGGGCCGCCCCCAGGACGCCCCCGCCGCCGAGCAGACCTACCGGGCCAAGAAGCTGTACGTCCAGCGCGGCGCCGCCCCCTGGCCGGTCTGCGGGCGGCACCTGGGCGGTTAGGGCCTTCCGCCGGACAGGCCCTAGGTCCGGTCCGCGAGGGCGGCCCCGGCCGCCCCGTACTCTTGCGGGTGTGAGTACGACAGATCCCGACGCCCTCCTCGGACCGGCCGACATCCGTGAACTGGCCGCGGCACTGGGGGTGCGCCCCACCAAGCAGCGCGGGCAGAACTTCGTCATCGACGCGAACACGGTGCGGCGGATCGTCAGGACCGCCGGGGTACGCCCCGAGGACGCGGTCGTCGAGGTCGGTCCCGGACTCGGCTCGCTCACCCTCGCGCTGCTGGAGGCCGCCGACCGGGTCACCGCGATCGAGATCGACGACGTGCTGGCCGCAGCGCTGCCCGCGACCGTCGCCGCGCGCATGCCGGACCGGGCGGACCGTTTCGCCCTGGTGCACAGCGACGCGATGCGGGTGACGGAACTGCCGGGGCCGCCGCCCACCGCCCTGGTGGCGAATCTGCCGTACAACGTGGCGGTGCCCGTCCTGCTGCACATGCTCGCCGCCTTCCCGAGCATCGAGCGCACCTTGGTGATGGTCCAGGCCGAGGTCGCCGACCGGCTGGCCGCGGGGCCGGGCAACAAGGTGTACGGAGTGCCGTCGGTGAAGGCCAACTGGTACGCGGAGGTCAAGCGCGCCGGTTCCATCGGCCGCAATGTCTTCTGGCCCGCGCCCAACGTCGACTCCGGTCTCGTCTCGCTGACCCGGCGTGACCCGCCGAAGACCACCGCCACCCGCGAAGAGGTCTTCGCCGCCGTCGACGCGGCCTTCGCCCAGCGCCGCAAGACGCTGCGCGCCGCGCTGTCCGGCTGGGCGGGCTCGGCCCCGGCCGCCGAGGCCGCGCTGGTGGCCGCAGGGGTCTCCCCGCAGGCCAGGGGCGAGGAGCTGACGGTGGAGGAATTCGCCGCCGTCGCCGAGCACAAGCCCCCGGCCGAACACAAGCCCCCGGCCGAGCACAAGCCCGCGGTCTGACGCCGCCGCACCGTAAACCCGCCGCCGCCCGTACCCGCCGCCCGCGAATCCCCAGCCCGTGAATCCCCACCCCGTGAATCCGCCGCGCCCGGCGGACCGCCCTCCGTACGCACCACCCTCGCAAGGGAGCCAGCAGTGACCGCCGCACCCGTCACCGTCCGCGTGCCCGCAAAGGTCAACGTCCAGCTCGCGGTCGGCGGTCGCCGCCCCGACGGTTTCCACGACCTGGCGAACGTCTTTCTGGCGGTCGGCCTGTACGACCATGTGACAGCAGTGCCCGCCGACGCGTTGACGATCACCGCGTCCGGCCCGGACACCGACAGCATCCCGCTGGACGCCACCAATCTGGCGGCCAAGGCGGCGGTCGCGCTCGCCGCGCACCATGGCGTCGATCCCGTTGTGGGATTGCACATCACCAAGGACATCCCTGTGGCGGGCGGCATGGCGGGCGGCAGCGCGGACGCGGCGGCGGCGCTGCTCGCCTGCGACACCCTGTGGGGCCTGAACACCCCGCGCGCCGACCTCCTCGCGATCTGCGCGGAGCTGGGCAGCGACGTGCCGTTCAGCCTGGTCGGCGGCGCTGCGCTGGGGGAGGGCAGGGGCGAGATCCTCACGCCGCTGGAGGTGGCGGGCCCCTTCCACTGGGTCTTCGCCGTCGCCGACGGCGGCCTGTCCACCCCGGCCGTCTACCGCGAGTGCGACCGCCTGCGCCGCGAGTCCGGCGCGGGCGACACCACCGACGACGTACCTGCGCCCGTCGCCGACCCCGCGCTGATCGACGCGCTGCGCACCGGCGACCCGTACGCGCTCGCCGCCGTCCTGGTCAACGACCTCCAGGCCGCCGCCCTGTCCCTGCGGCCCGCGCTGGCCGACACCCTGGCGACCGGCACGGACGCGGGCGCGCTCGCCGCGCTGGTCTCCGGCTCGGGACCCACCTGCGCCTTCCTCGCGCCGGACGCCGACACCGCCGCCAAGATCGCGGTCACCCTCACCGCGTCCGGCACCTGCCGCACCGCCCGCCCGGCCGCCTCCCCGGCCCCCGGCGCGACCGTCGTCCCCGCCCCCTGACCGCCGGGGCACCACCCGGAACCGGCACCTCACCGCGCCGCACTACGCTGAAGCAGAACCCCCGCGAACCCCTGGAGCGTACGAGAGTGGCCGTCAACCTGGTCAACGTCGAAGCCGTCGGCAAGACATACGGCACGCGAGCGCTGCTCGAATCCGTGTCCCTCGGCGTCTCCGAAGGCGACCGCACCGGCGTCGTGGGCCGCAACGGCGACGGCAAGACCACCCTCATCCGGCTGCTCGCCAAGCTGGAGGAGCCGGACACCGGCCGCGTCACCCACCAGGGTGGGCTGCGACTGGGCGTCTTGACGCAGAGCGACAGCCTCGACCCGGCCGCGACCGTGCGCCACGAGGTGATCGGCGACCGCGCCGACCACCAGTGGGCGGGCGACGCGAAGATCCGCGACGTGCTGACCGGCCTGTTCGGCGGCCTGGACCTGCCCGGCTTCCCGCTCGGCCTGGACACCGTCATCGGCCCGCTCTCCGGCGGCGAGCGGCGCAGGATCGCGCTCGCGAAGCTGCTGATCGAGGAGCAGGACCTGCTGGTCCTGGACGAGCCGACCAACCACCTCGACGTCGAGGGCATCGCCTGGCTGGCGGGCCACCTCGGCACCCGCCGCTCCGCGCTCGTCTGCGTCACCCACGACCGCTGGTTCCTCGACCAGGTCTGCACCCGCATGTGGGACGTGCAGCGCGGCTCGGTGTACGAGTACGAGGGCGGCTACAGCGACTACGTGTTCGCGCGCGCCGAGCGGGAACGGATCGCGGCCACCGAGGAGACCAAGCGGCAGAATCTGATGCGCAAGGAGCTGGCCTGGCTGCGCCGCGGCGCCCCGGCCCGCACCTCCAAGCCGCGCTTCCGCATCGAGGCGGCGAACGAGCTGATCGCCGACGTGCCGCCGCCGCGCGACACCGCGGAGCTGATGAAATTCGCCAACTCCCGCCTCGGCAAGACCGTCTTCGAGTTGGAGGATGTGACAGTCCAAGCGGGCCCCAAGGTGCTGCTGAAGCACCTGACGTGGCAGCTCGGCCCCGGCGACCGCGTCGGCCTGGTCGGCGTCAACGGCTCGGGCAAGACCTCACTCCTGCGGGCGCTCGCCGAGGCCGCGGCGACCGGCGGCGACCAGCAGCCGGCGGCCGGCAAAGTGGTCGTCGGCAAGACGGTGAAGCTCGCTTACCTCTCCCAGGAGGTCGCCGAACTGGACCCGAACTGGCGGGTGCTCCAGGCCGTGGAGTCGGTGCGGCAGCGCGTCGACCTCGGCAAGGGCCGGGAGATGACCGCGGGGCAGCTCTGCGAGAAGTTCGGCTTCACCAAGGAGAAGCAGTGGACGCCGGTCGGCGACCTGTCCGGCGGTGAGCGCCGTCGGCTCCAGATCCTGCGGCTGCTGATGGACGAGCCCAATGTGCTGTTCCTGGACGAGCCCACCAACGACCTCGACATCGAGACGCTCACCCAGCTGGAGGACCTGCTGGACGGCTGGCCCGGCTCGATGCTGGTGATCAGCCACGACCGGTACTTCCTGGAGCGCACCACCGACCGCGTCTTCGCGCTGCTCGGCGACGCCAGTCTGCGCATGCTGCCGCGCGGGGTGGACGATTACCTGGAGCGCCGCCGCCGGGTCGCCGAGGCCGCGGCGCCCGCCCCGGCGCCCGCCAAGGACAAGCCCACGGGCGACACCCGCGCGGCGAAGAAGGAACTCCAGCGCATCGAGCGGCAGCTCGACAAACTCGGCCAGCGCGAGGCGAAGCTGCACACCGGCATCGCCGACAATGCGACCGATTTCGAGAAAGTCGCCTCCCTGGACGCCGAATTGCGCGCGCTGCGCGAGGAGCGCGAGGAACTGGAGATGCGCTGGCTGGAGTTGGCGGAGGACGCGTAACACCCCTTCACATGAGGCGGGTAAGACCCCTTCACCTGGGGCGGGTAACACCCCTTCGCAGGTGAAGCAGAATCCCTCGACGTGTGAAGACGTGTAGCGGCCAGGTAACGGTCGGGCCGCTCCCCGAGGGGGTGGTGGGGGCGGGTGATAGAAAGAATTTCCGTTCATCCGTCCCTGATTCACCTGTGCCCGAAGGACCTGTTGATGTCGCAGCCGCCCCCGCCGCCCCCCGGAAACCCGCCGCCGCCCGGCGGTGGTTACGGATACCCGGGCCAGGCGGGCCCGGTTCCCGGTAACGAGAACCCGTACGCGCAGCCGGTGCCCCCCGGCCAGAACCCGTACGCGCAGGCGCCCACCCAACCGGCCTTCCCGCAGCAGCAGTACGGCGGCCGGCAGGGACCTCCGCCGCCGCCCGGCCAGGTGCCGCCCCCGCCCCCGCCGCCCGGTCAGGTGCCGCAGGGGCAGACACCGCCCCCGCAGTACGGCTACCCGCAGCCCGGCCAGGTCCCGCCGCAGCAGCAGGCGTACGGCTATCCGCAGCAGCAACAGCCGCCGTACGGGCCCGGACCCTCGGGCTACCCCGCCCCCTCAGGCGGTTCGTCGAACAACAAGCTGATCGTGATCGTCGCGGCGGTCGTCGCCGCGGTGCTGGTGATCGGCGGCGGTGTGTACTTCGCGACCAAGAGCGGCGGCGGCGACGACCCGGCGCCCAAGCCGCAGGCCAACGCCGGTGGCGCCAACGGCGGTACGAACACCGCCAAGACGCACAATTCGACACTGTCGTACAAGTGGGACAAGCCCGCGGACCCGGTGGCGTCGAAGGACAATCTGAAGAGCGTCCTCGGCGTCTGGTTCACCGACAAGTACGTGGTGAAGAACGAGATCGACAAGGTCGTCGGTTACGACCTGGGCACCGGCGCGGTGGCGTGGACCGTACCGACACCGTCGAGCGGCGACTGCACGGCCGCGCGCGACTCCAACAACAACCTGACGGCCGTCCAGTTCGGCGCCAACTGCGAGCAGGTCATGGTGATCGATCTCGCGGCGGGCAGGGCGGTGTGGACGGCGAAGCTGCCGGTCGGCAGTTCGGAGAAGGCGGACTTCGACTACAGCGAGATGGCGATCAGCGGCGACACGCTCGGCGTGGACTGGCTGGAGGGCTCGATCGGCTACCGGCTGAGCACCCAGAAGGTGCTGTGGCGGTCGGGCAACGGTGACTGCGAGGACGACGGCTACGCGGGCGGCAAGCAGTTCGTGGCGATCGTCAACTGCGGCTACAAGACGTACAAGGTCCAGGTCATCGATCCGGACAACAACGGCAGCGCCAAATGGTCGTGGACGGCGCCGGTCGGCACCAAGGTCTCGGCCGTCGTCTCCACCGACCCGGTGGTGGTGGTGCTCGGCACCGAGGGCGAGAGGCAGACGGACGTGGCGACGATCGTCGACGGCCGTCTCCAGTCGCGGGTCTCGCTCGGCACCGACAAGTACGACATCAGCACGGACGGCACCGAGATGCAGGCCGTGCACAATGTGATCGTCAGCAGTGACACCCTCTATCTGTCGCTGACGAGCAAGCACGACAGCAACGGCCAGGTGCTCAGCGGGATCGTCGCGTTCAACCTGAGCGACGGCAAGCAGAAGTGGATCGCCAAGCCCGACAGCAAGCACGACATCCAGGGCCTGGCGATCGAGGACGGCAAGGTGCTCGCGTACGAGCCCGCCGGCTACGACGTGCAGGGCCGTCTGGTGACCCTGGACCCGGCCAGCGGCGCGCTCACCACCTACGCGCAGTTCGACACCGACGCCTCACAGAAGCTGAACGTGTCGGCGATGCGCAGCTACCCCGTCTGGCACGACGGTCATTTCATCATCGCGACGCGCACGGTGTACGCCTCCTCGTCCGACCAGACCTATCTGGTGACCTTCGGCTGACGAGCTACGGTAATTCCGGATTCGCCGGAACCTTCTGTTCGATAGGGGGCGCGGCCGGTGGTGGATGCGTGTAGCTTCGCCGCCTAGGGCGGTATGCGTAGGGGTCGGGGTCGGCATTGGTCCGGACCCCGGGGGGATAGGGGATACCCGACATGGGCGTACGGCTCGTGGTCGTTGACGACCACCGCCTGCTCGCCGAGGCGCTGGCCTCGGCACTGAAGCTGCGCGGGCACCGGGTGCTCGCGGCGGCGGCGCCCGCGGCGGGCGCGGCGGAACTGGTACTGAGCAGGTCTCCCGAGGTGTGCCTGTACGGCACGGCCGCACCGGCCGAGCCGGGCGCCTTCGACGCGGTGGCCAGGATCAAGCGGGAGCGCCCGGCGGTCGCCGTGGTCGTCCTCGGACCGGTGCCCGACCCGCGCGGCATCGCGGCGGCCTTCGCGGCCGGCGCCTCCGGTTACGTACGCCACGACGAGCGCATCGAGGGCGTGGAGCGCGCGATGGCCAAGGCGCGGGCCGGGGAGGTCGCGGTGGCGCAGACGCTCCTCCAGGGCGCCTTCGCGGAACTGCTCAACCCCGCGCGGCAGCCGGACGACGAGGGCGCGCGGCTGCTGGAGATGCTGACACCGCGCGAGATCGAGGTCCTGGTGCGGGTCGCGGAGGGTGAGGACACCCGGCTGATCGCGGCGGGCATGCGGATCGCGCCGAGCACCGCGCGGACGCATGTGCAGCGCGTCCTGATGAAGCTGGGGGTCGGCTCCCGGCTGGAGGCGGCCGCCCTGGCCGCCCGTACCGGCCTGCTGGACCGCGCGGCGGCCGAAGGCGCCCCGGCGTCCGCGCCGTTCCCGCAGTCCTCCGCGGCCGGTCCCGGCGCGGCGGGCTGACGCACAGACCCCAGCACCCCCCTTTTCCCACACGTTTTCCGCACGTCTTCCGCACGCGGGGCGGCACCTCCGGACAGGAGGTGCCGCCCCGCTCTCGCGTGCGCGGACACTTACCACCACAATCAACCTGTTTCAAGCATCTTCCCGGAGTCCCCATTGACCGGGCTGTTATTTTGTGGTTCCTTGTGTTTGATTATGTTGAGTGCTTGTGATGAGGGGCCTCAAGGGTGAAGAAGACGACGACCCGGCTCGCCGACGGCCGTGAGCTGATCTATTACGACTCCAGGGACGACGTCGTGCGCGACGCCGTGGACCGCCGTCCGCTGGAGCCCGTCGCCACCGAGTCCGAGCTGCGCGCCGACCGGCTGCTGGGCGACACCGTCGCCGTCGCCTCGCACCGGCAGGGCCGTACGTACCACCCGCCCGCCGACGAGTGCCCGCTGTGCCCCTCGCGCGAGGGTCGGCTGAGCGAGATCCCGGACAGCGACTACGAGGTGGTCGTCTTCGAGAACCGCTTCCCCTCGCTGGCCGGTGACGCGGGCCGCTGCGAGGTGGTCTGCTTCACCCCCGACCACGACGCGTCCTTCGCCGACCTGAGCCCCGCCTCCGCCCGCCTGGTGCTGGACGCCTGGACCGACCGCACCCGCGACCTGGGCCAGCAGCCCGGCGTGGAGCAGGTCTTCCCGTTCGAGAACCGCGGCGCGGAGATCGGCGTCACCCTCGGCCACCCGCACGGCCAGATCTACGCCTATCCGTTCGTCACACCGCGCACCGCCCTGATGCTGCGCTCGCTCGCCGAGCACCGCGAGCGCACCGGCGGGCGCAACCTCTTCGACGACGTCCTCGCCGACGAGCGCGCGGACGGCCGCCGAATCGTCCTCACGGGTGAACACTGGACCGCCTTCGTGCCGTACGCCGCGCACTGGCCGTACGAAGTGCACCTGTATCCCCACCGCCGGGTGCCCGACCTGCTCGGCCTCGACGAGGACGCGCGCGCCGAGTTCCCGCGGGTCTATCTGGAGCTGCTGCGCCGCTTCGACCGGATCTTCGGCGAGGGCCAGCCGCGTACCCCGTACATCTCCGGCTGGCACCAGGCGCCGTTCAACGCGCCGGACCGCCGCGATTTCGCGCTCCATCTGGAGCTTTTCACTATCCGGCGCACATCGGGCAAGCTGAAGTTCCTCGCGGGCTCCGAGTCCGGAATGGGCGCTTTCATCAACGATGTGCCGCCGGAGTCCGCGGCGTTGCGACTGCGAGAGGTAGCGAGTCAGTGAGCACCGAGCGAGCGGGCACCGAGTCGACGACCGCCCAGCGGGAGACGGCCGCCCGGCCCAAGAAGGTCCTGGTCACCGGCGGCGCCGGATACGTCGGCGGGGTCGTCGCCGCCCATCTGCTGGAGGCCGGGCACCGGGTGACGGTGCTGGACGACCTGTCGACCGGCTTCCTCGCGGGCGTGCCCAAGGGCGCCGACTTCGTCGAGGGCCGCGTCCAGGACGCGGACAAGGTGCTCGACAGCACCTATGACGCGGTGCTGCACTTCGCCGCCTCCTCGCAGGTCGGCGAATCCGTCGCCGTACCCGAGAAGTACTGGCGCAACAACGTCGGCGGCACCCTCGAACTGCTCGCCGCCATGCGGGACTCCGGCGTACGCACCCTCGTCTTCTCCTCCACCGCCGCCACCTACGGCGAGCCCACCGCCATCCCCATCACCGAGGACGCGGCGACCGCGCCCACCAACCCGTACGGCGCGACGAAGCTCGCCGTCGACCACATGATCACCAGCGAGTGCGCGGCACACGGCCTGTCCGCCGTCTCCCTGCGGTACTTCAACGTCGCGGGCGCGTACGGCGGCCACGGCGAGCGGCACGACCCCGAGTCGCACCTGATCCCGCTGGTCCTCCAGGTCGCGCAGGGCCGCCGCCGCGCGGTCTCGGTCTTCGGTGACGACTACCCGACGCCGGACGGCACCTGCCTGCGCGACTACATCCACGTCGCGGACCTGGCCGAGGCGCATCTGCTGGCGCTCGACAAGGCGCCCGCGGGCGAGCACCTGATCTGCAACCTCGGCAACGGCAACGGCTTCTCGGTCCGCGAGGTCATCGAGACCGCCCGCCAGGTCACCGGCCACCCCATCCCGGCCACCGACGAGCCGCGCCGTGCGGGCGACCCCGCCGTACTGGTCGCCTCCGCGGAGCGCGCCAGGCAGCGGCTCGGCTGGCAGCCCAGCCGCACCGACCTCGCGGAGATCATCCGCGACGCATGGAATTTCACCCGGTCGCTGTCGCAGGACCACTCGCCGACGCAGGGGGAGGACGGACGATGACGGAAGCCACGACGGAAGCCGCGTTCGAGATCGCGTTCAAGAACATCTTCGGGCGCGCGCCCGAGGGCATATGGGCGGCGCCCGGCCGGGTCAATCTGATCGGCGAGCACACCGACTACAACGACGGCTACGTCATGCCGTTCGCGCTCCCGCACCGCACCCGGGCGGCCGTCGCCCGCCGCGACGACGGGCTGCTGCGCGTGCACTCCGCCGACATGGACGGCGGCGTCGTCGAACTGCGCGTCGACGAACTGGCTCCCGGTACGACCGGCGGCTGGGCCGTCTACCCCGCGGCCGTCCTGTGGACGCTGCGGCAGGCGGGCCACGCCATCGGCGGCGCCGACATCCACTACGACAGCAATGTGCCGGTCGGCGGCGGGCTCTCGTCCTCCGCCGCCCTCCAGGTCGTCACCGCCCTGGCCCTCACCGAACTGCACGGCTTGGACCTGCCCCGCCAGGAGTTGGCCCTGCTCTGCCAGTCCTCGGAGAACACCTACGTCGGCGCGCCCGTCGGCGTCATGGACCAGACCGCGTCCGCCTGCTGTACGCAGGGGCACGCGCTCCACCTCGACGTGCGCGGGCTCACGCAGCGCCAGGTGCCGTTCGACCTGGCCGCGCAGGGGCTGCAACTGCTGGTGGTCGACACCCGCGTCAAGCACGCGCACGCCGACGGGGCGTACGGCGAACTGCGCGCGGGCTGCGAGGCCGCCGCCGCGGCCCTCGGCGTCCCCGCCCTGCGCGACGTCCCCTACGACGGGCTCGACGCCGCGCTGGCCGCCCTCCCCGACGAGCGGCTGCGGCGGCTCACCCGGCACGTGGTGACCGAGAACCGGCGCGTCGAGGAGGTCATCGCGCTTCTGGACGCCGGGCGCACCCGCGAGATCGGGCCTGTCCTGACCGCGGGGCACGTCTCGCTCCGCGACGACTTCCGGATCTCGTGCGCGGAACTCGACCTCGTGGTCGACACCGCGCTCGCCAACGGCGCCCTGGGCGCCCGTATGACCGGCGGCGGCTTCGGCGGCTCCGCCATCGTCCTGGCGGAGGCCGCCGACATCCCGGCGCTGTCCGCGACCATCCAGGCCGCCCTCCCGGCGGCCCGGCTCTTCCCGACGACGGCGGGCCCCGGAGCGCACCGGCTGGTTTAGCGGGGCCCGGATCTCAAACCCGGTTCCCATACCCGGTTCCCAGACCCGGTTTCCAGACCCCGTTCTCCCACCCCGTGCTCAAATCCCGTTCCCCGCTCCCGTTCCCCGCTGTCGGACGGGTCGGTCCGTGTGAAGCTCGGCACGCGCGGACCGGCCCGTTCGGCGCGTGCGGGGCCGCTCCCGTCACCGTGGTCACTCCGGTACCACAAGACGAGGGAATCCGGAATTCCGCGACGGAGAACTTCCGTCAAGACGGTGTTAACGGGGGCGCGACGCCCTACGCTTTTGAGACAGCGCCGGTGGGGGCCGGCGTGCATCAGGGGGCGAGACGCAAGGGGTTCGGCACCCGGGGAGGGGCGGCGGTCCCGATCCGGGTGCCGGATCCCGCGCGAATGCCGCCCCGCCACTGGGGGAGTGCCCAACACCGGGAGTGGTACCCGTGGGACGAATCCGCGTTCTCGTCGTCGATGATCATCGCATCTTCGCCGAGTCGCTTGCCGCCGCGCTCGCGGCGGAACCCGACGTCGACGTCTCGGCCGCGGGGAGCGGCCCGGCCGCTCAGCGCTGCCTGGACCGCGCGGCGGCCGACAACCGGCGCTACGACGTCCTGCTGGTGGACGCCGATCTGGGGGACGGTCCGCGACCGCCGGTGACGCTCGCGGCGGTGCCGCGCATCCCGGTCGAGCAGGAACCGGTCCTGGACGGCCTGGCGCTGGTGGAACGGGTCAGGGCCGAGTATCCGGGGACCCGTACCGTCGTGCTGGCCGAGCGGGACGACGCCCGCAGGGCGGCCCGCGCGCTCCAGGCCGGGGCGTCGGGGTGGGTCGCCAAGGACTGCTCGCTGTCACGGCTGCTCGCGGTCGTACGCGGCGTGCTGCGCGACGAGACGCATCTGCCGCCCGCCCTGCTGACCGGGGTGCTGCGCGAGCTGACGGCCGCCCGCAGGCACCGCACCGAGAGCGAACGGCTGGTGGAGTCGCTGACGCCGCGCGAGCAGGAGGTGCTGCGCTGCATGGTCGCGGGCCTGGGCCGCAAAGCCGTCGCCGAGCGGCTGTTCCTGTCGCCGCACACCGTCCGCACCCATATGCAGAATGTGCTGGGCAAGCTCGGCGTGCACTCGACGCTGGCGGCGGTCGCGCTGGCCCGCAGGGCGGGCGTGGGGCCGGTGGAGCTGGTGCCGTCAGCCGGGGACGTTGTCGAAAGGCGCGGTCAACTGTCGTAGCAGCCCGGCCAGTTCACCGCGCTGCCGGGCGGACAGCTCGCCCAGGATCGCGCGTTCCTGCGCGAGCAGTCCGGCCAGCGACTGGTCCGCGCGCTCCTGGCCCTCCACGGTGAGCCGGACGAGCACGCCGCGCCGGTCGCTGGGGTCGGGCAGCCGCTCGACGAGCCCGCGCTGGGCGAGCCGGTCGATCCGGTTGGTCATCGTGCCGGAGGTGACCAGCGTCTGGGTCAGGAGCTGGCCCGGCGAGAGCTGGTACGGCGGTCCGGCGCGGCGCAGCGAGGTGAGCACGTCGAACTCCCACGGTTCGAGACTGTGCTCGGCGAAGGCCAGCCGCCGCGCGCGGTCGAGGTGCCGGGCGAGTCTGCTGACCCGGCTGAGCACCTCCAGCGGCTCCACGTCGAGGTCGGGGCGCTCTCGGCGCCATGCAGCGACCAGCCGGTCGACCTCGTCCTCCATGCGCTCAGTGTAGTAGGTCTGTCGATATGAAGTCTCTTGATATGAAGCCTCTTGACTTCAAGAGATATGTCGGAGGAGCCTGGACACCGACCAGAGGGCAGAACCTCGCCCTCCGTTTCGGTAGCGGCTGTGCGCAGCCGGCTATGAAAAGCCAGGGAGTACGACGATGCACGCAGCGCCAACGTGGGACCCGCAACAGTATCTCCGGCACTCCACCCACCGCACCCGCCCTTTCCTCGACCTCCTCACCCGTATCCAGGACCTGCCGGGCGGCGACGCGCCCCGGATCGCCGACATCGGGTGCGGTCCGGGCAATGTCACCGCGCTGCTCGCCGACCGCTGGCCCGGAGCCCGGATCACCGGCTTCGACAGCTCCCGCGAGATGCTGGACGCGGCGGCGCGGTACGCGGGACCCACGGCGGGCGGCGGTGAGCTGGACTTCCGGCAGGCCGACGCGGCGCACTGGGTGCCCGAGGAGTCCTTCGACCTGATCGTCTCCAACGCCGCGCTCCAGTGGGTGCCCGGCCACGCCGACCGCTTCCCCGGCTGGCTCGACCACATCACGCCCGGCGGCACCCTGGCCTTCCAGGTGCCGGGCAACTTCACCGCGCCCAGCCACGCGCTGCTGGGCGAGCTGTGCGACACCCCGCGGTGGCGCGACCGGCTCGACGGACACGGCCGCCGCTACGTCCACATCCTCAGCCCGGCCGACTATCTGGAGCGGCTGACCGAACTGGGCTGCGCGGCCGATGTGTGGGAGTCGACGTATGTGCAGTTGCTCCAGGGCGAGGACCCGGTGCTGGAGTGGACCAAGGGCACCGCGCTGCGGCCGGTGCTGACCGCGCTGGACGGCGACCGGGGGGCGGTGACGGAATTCGTCGGCCAGTACCGCGACCTGCTGCGCAAGGCGTACCCGCCGGGCCCGCACGGGACGGTCTTCCCCTTCCGGCGGATCTTCACCGTCGCGCGCAAACAGGGGCAGGAGGCGGCGGCGTGACGCGGGGAGCGGCAGGGGGGACGGCGGGGGGCGCCGACGGCTTCGGGATCGCGGGGGTCGACCACGTCCAGCTCGCCGCGCCGCCGGGCAGCGAGGAGGCGCTGCGCGCGTACTACGTCGGGGTGCTGGGGATGGCCGAGCTGACCAAGCCGCCGGTGCTCGCGGCGCGCGGCGGCTGCTGGTTCGCGGCGGGGGACGCGGTGCTGCACTTAGGGATCGAGGAGGACTTCAGGCCCGCCCGCAAGGCCCACCCGGGCATCCGCGTCACCGGGATCCACGCCTTCGGCAAGGAGCTCCAGGCGCGCGGCGCCAAGGTCGTCTGGGACGACGACCTGCCGGGCCACTCCCGCTTCTACTCCGAGGACCCGGTCGGCAACCGGCTGGAGTTCCTGGAGCCGACGGCGATGAGAGCCTGACGGTCGCGCGTGGGGGGCGGCGGGTGAGCGTGCCCGACGCCCCCCACGCGTCCTACAGCAGCAAGAAGGCCGCACCGATAAGCGCCGCCCCTAGCGCCGCCAGCGTCCACGCCGTGCGCCGCATCCGCAGCGCCCCGCCGGCCACGACCGCGGCCAGCAGCAGGGCTCCGGCCAGCGGCACCCAGGAGAAGAACAGGCCGCCCCAGTCGGACCGTACGACCGTGTTCGTCCCGGGCTTCACCACGACCGGCACACGGTCGCCGACATGGTGTGTGACCGGCAGGCTGATGACCACCTTCGGGCGGGCGACGGCCGACCCCTTCGGCGCGAAGGGTCCGGTGCAGGTGGAGTCGCCGCAGTTCGTCAGCGTCATCGTGCCGTGCTCGTGCCCCTTGGTGAGCACCACGTATTGCGCGGTCTTCCACGAGTCCCAGGCGCCGGACGCCAGGAGCAGCAGCACCAGCGCCCACCCGCCCACCACCCGGGCCAGCAGGACCAGCCCCCAGGTGCCCTCGGCCATCCGGCGGGAACGGCTGCGTTTCACCATGCGGGCGATCTTTGGCCATCGCATGCCGTCCGGTCAACCTCGGTACGCGCCCGCCCTCGACAAGGGTGAGCGCCGTGTCTAGCGGTTGACCGGTCGCGCGTCCCGTCAGGTGTTGTACGTGCTCTGCGCGCGCTCCAGGCCCTCGGTGATCAGCGCCTCGACCGCGTCCGCCGCCCGGTCCACGAACCAGTCCAGCTCCTTGCGCTCGGTGGACGAGAAGTCCTTGAGCACAAAGGCCGCCACGTCCATCCGGCCCGGCGGACGGCCGATCCCCGCGCGCACCCGCAGATAGTCGGGGCCCATCGACTTGGTCATCGACTTGAGGCCGTTGTGGCCGTTGTCGCCGCCGCCCAGCTTGAGCCGCAGCGTGCCGAAGTCGATGTCCAGCTCGTCGTGGACGGCGATGATCCGCTCGGTCGGCACCTTGTAGAAGTCGCGCAGCGCGGTCACCGGGCCACCGGACAGATTCATGTACGACTGGGGCTTCGCCAGCACCACCCGCTGGTTCGCGGGACCGGCCGGGCCGATCCGGCCCTCCACGACCACGGCCTGCGCCTTCTGCGCGCGCTTGAACTTGCCGCCGACCCGCTGGGCGAGCAGATCGGCCACCATGAAGCCGATGTTGTGCCGGTTCCCCGCGTACTCGGGGCCCGGATTGCCGAGGCCCGCGACCAGCCAGGGCCCTGAGGTGTCACTCATCCACGTCTCCGACTCCGTGTCGCCGACTTCGTACCGGGAAAACGGCCGCCGCCGCACTCCGTGAGGGTGCGGCGGCGGCCGGGGTCACACGCGAGCACGTCAGCACGCGAGGACCGGGGGAGCGCGGGGGACTACGCCTCGGCGGCGGCGTCCTCGGTGCCCTCGGCGGCCTCGTCGCCCGCCTCGTCGGCGGCCTCGGCCTGGGCCGAGACGACCTGGATGACGACCGCGTCCTCGTCGATCGCCAGGGTGGAGCCCTTGGGCAGGGTGATGTCCTTGGCGAGGATGGAGGCGCCGGCCTCCAGGCCCTCGATGGAGACGGTGACCGCGGTCGGGATGTGGGTCGCCTCGGCCTCGACGGGCAGCGTGTTGAGCACGTGCTCCAGCAGGTTGCCGCCGACGGCCAGCTCGCCCTCGGTCTGCACCGGGATCTCGACGGTGACCTTCTCGCCGCTCTTCACGGACAGCAGGTCGACGTGCTCGATGGTGCCGCGCAGCGGGTCGCGCTGGACCGCCTTGGGGATGACCAGCGCGGTCTTGCCGTCGAGCTGGAGGGAGATCAGCACGTTCGCGGTGCGGAGCGCGAGCAGCAGCTCGTGGCCGGGGACGGTGACATGCTGCGGGTCGGCGCCGTGACCGTAGATGACGGCGGGGACCTGGTGGGCGCGGCGCACGCGGCGGGCGGCGCCCTTGCCGAACTCGGTGCGCGGCTCTGCGGCGATCTTGACCTCGGCCATGATGCTCAACTCCTCGATACGGAAAACTCGGTACGCGAAAGGGGGGTCATACGGTCGCCCGACCCACGACGGGCCGTTCCACGACTCACCCCCGCTTGCGCGGAGACCGTTACGAGGAGCGCGCCGATAACGGAGGTCCGCCGGAAAAACCGGGGCCTCCCTCGCCGAGCAACGCGGACAGCGTAACCGGCGGGGAGGCCCCGGGAGAAATCGATCTAGCTCAGTGCTCGGAGTCCTCGAACAGGCTGGTGACCGAGCCGTCCTCGAACACCTCGCGCACCGCGTTGGCGATGGTCGGCGCCATGGACAGCACGGTGATCTTGTCGAGGTTCAGCTCGCGCGGGGTCGGCAGGGTGTCGGTGAGGATGAACTCGCTCACCCGGGAGTTCTTCAGCCGGTCCGCGGCGGGCCCGGAGAGCACACCGTGGGTGGCGGTCACGATGACGTCCTCGGCGCCGTTGGCGAACAGCGCGTCGGCGGCGGCGCAGATCGTACCGCCGGTGTCGATCATGTCGTCGACCAGGACGCAGACCCGGCCCTTGACGTCACCGACGACTTCGTGGACCTTCACCTGGTTGGCGACGTCGGGGTCACGGCGCTTGTGGACGATGGCCAGTGGCGCGCCGAGCCGGTCGCACCAGCGGTCGGCGACCCGTACCCGGCCGGCGTCCGGGGAGACCACCGTGAGCTTGGCGCGGTCGACCTTGGCGCCCACGTAGTCCGCGAGCACCGGCAGGGCGAAGAGATGATCGACCGGGCCGTCGAAGAAGCCCTGGATCTGGTCGGTGTGCAGGTCGACCGTGAGGATGCGGTCGGCGCCCGCGGTCTTGAACAGGTCCGCCATCAGCCGGGCCGAGATCGGCTCACGGCCGCGGTGCTTCTTGTCCTGCCGGGCGTAGCCGTAGAAGGGCACGATCACGGTGATGCTCCGGGCGGAGGCCCGCTTGAGAGCATCGAGCATGATGAGCTGCTCCATGATCCACTTGTTGATGGGAGCGGTGTGGCTCTGGATGAGGAAGCAGTCCGCGCCGCGGGCCGACTCCTGGAACCGCACATAGATCTCGCCGTTGGCGAAGTCGAAAGCCTTGGTCGGCACCAGGCCGACTCCGAGACTGTGTGCCACCGCCTCCGCCAGATCGGGGTGGGCGCGGCCGGAGAAGAGCATCAGCTTCTTCTCACCGGTCGTCTTGATCCCGGTCACTGCACCGTCTCCTTGGAGTTTTCGACTGGTGTTCGGCACAGCGTCGCCTTCGGTTAGGCGTGCTGGCGGAATTGTGTGCAAGCCACACGGTACGCCCCAACCGGCGCATCTGTGCACCTCAAGAGGCCCGGATGAGACGTCCCTCACTCGCCCTGCGGCGTGTCTCCTCGTTGTGCGCGTTCGGCGGCCTCGGCGGCGGCGCTGCCGGGACGCTTGCGCGCCACCCAGCCCTCGATGTTGCGCTGCTGACCGCGGGCGACGGCCAGCGACCCCGCGGGAACGTCCTTGGTGATCACCGATCCGGCGGCGGTGTACGCGCCGTCCCCGACGGTGATCGGCGCCACGAACATGTTGTCGGAGCCGGTCTTGCAGTAGCTGCCGATGGTGGTGTGGTGCTTGGCCTCGCCGTCGTAGTTCACGAAGACGCTGGCGGCGCCGATGTTGGTGTACTCGCCGATCGTGGCGTCCCCCACATAGCTGAGGTGCGGCACCTTGGTGCCCTCGCCGATCGAGGCGTTCTTCATCTCCACGTACGTGCCCGCCTTGGCCTTCGGGCCGAGCTTGGCGCCGGGGCGCAGATACGCGTACGGGCCGACGGTCGCCTGCTCGCCGATCTCGGCCTGGTCGGCGACGGTGTTGGACACCCGCGCGCCGGGGCCGACCGCGGTGTCGGTGAGCGTGCAGTTGGGGCCGACCTCGGCGCCCGCGCCAACGCTGGTGGCGCCCAGGAGTTGGGTGTTGGGGTGCACCAGGCAGTCCTGCTCGAAGCGGACGTCGACGTCGACCCAGGTGGAGGCGGGGTCGACGACCGTGGCGCCGTCCAGCATGGCGCGGTGGAGCAGCCGGTCGTTGAGCACCCGGCGGGCCTCGGCGAGCTGCACCCGGTTGTTCACCCCGGCGATCTCGCGGTGGTCGGGGGCGACGTACGCGCCGACGCGGTGGCCGGCCTCGCGCAGGATGCCGAGGGTGTCGGTCAGATATTCCTCGCCCTGCGAGTTGTCCGTGGTGATCTTGCCGAGCGCGTCGGCGAGCAGGGCCGCGTCGAAGGCGTAGACCCCGGAGTTGATCTCGGCGATCGCCAGTTGGGCCGGTCCGGCGTCCTTCTGCTCGACGATCGCGGTGACCCGGTCGTCGGAGGAGCGGATGATCCGGCCGTAGCCGGTGGGGTCGGGCACCTTCGCGGTGAGGACCGTCACGGCGTTGCCGTCGCCCTCGTGCGCGCCGACCAGGGTGTGCAGGGTCTCGGCGGTGAGCAGCGGGGTGTCGCCGTAGGTGACCACCACGGTGCCGTCCAGGACGACGCCCTGCGCGGACAGCGCGTCCAGGCCGATCCTGACCGCGTGCCCGGTCCCGTTCTGTTCGTGCTGCACGGCGGTGAGCGCCTGCGGGTCGATGCCGTTGAGGTGCTCGGTGACCCGCTCGCGGGCGTGGCCCACGACCACCACGAGGTGCTGCGGCGCCAGTTCGCGGGAGGCGGCGACCACATGGCCGACGAGGGAACGGCCGCAGATGGGGTGGAGGACCTTCGGGGTGGCCGACTTCATGCGGGTGCCCTCACCCGCGGCGAGGACGACGACGGCAGCCGGACGGTTCGGGCTCACGTGAGGAGACTCCTCGGCTTCGGGTGCTGGACATCCGCAGGATACCGACGGGTTCCCGGATGGACGCCGGGCGGCCCCGGCCGGACCGGCCGGGGCCCCGGTGAGGTGCTCCGCCGCCAGGACTCGAACCCGGACATAAGGCACCAAAAGCCCCAGTGCTGCCAATTACACCACGGCGGATCAAGCCGCGCTTTCGACCCGTTGGCGAGCCGGGCGGGCTGGACTTCACCATCATGCCGTACGAGCCGGGGTGGACGCGACGTAGATCCGGGGTAGAGATCGCACGACGGGCCGCATGAAGTGGTTCTGTCGCTCGTCGTCGGCCGCTGCAATACTTACGGCGGCGTAAGTTACGGGCTTGACCGGCTGAAACCAGCCCCCTCAGATCCCCAAGGGACAGACATGACCACGCACACGGACGTGAGGCCCGAGTCCCGGGAACCCGGGCCCTCGGGACAGGAAGACGCGCTGAACAGCGCCACCCGCGGTGGTGAGAGCAAGCGGTCGATCGAGCAGATCGCGCTGCTGCTGTTCATCAGCATCCCCTTCGTGGCGCTGGTGGCGGCCATCCCGCTCGCCTGGGGCCGCGGCATGAGCTGGCTGGATCTCGGCCTCATGATCGGCATGTACTTCCTCGGCTGCCACGGCATCACCATCGGCTTCCACCGGCACTTCACCCACGGTTCGTTCAAGGCCAACCGCCCCCTGAAGATCGCGCTCGCCATCGCCGGATCGATGGCCGTCGAGGGCCCGATCGTGCGCTGGGTGGCCGACCACCGCAGGCACCACAAGTTCAGCGACGCCGAGGGCGACCCGCACAGCCCGTGGCGGTACGGCGAGACGCTGCCCGCGCTGATGAAGGGCCTGTGGTGGGCCCACATGGGGTGGCTGTTCGACGAGGAGCAGACCTCGCAGGCGAAGTACGCGCCCGACCTGATCAAGGACTCCGCGATCCGCCGCATCTCGCGCGACTTCTGGCTGTGGACCGTGATCTCGCTGGCCATCCCGCCGGTGGTCGGCGGCCTCGTCACCATGTCGTGGTACGGCGCGTTCACCGCGTTCTTCTGGGGATCGCTCGTTCGGGTGGCGCTGCTGCACCACGTCACCTGGTCGATCAACTCGATCTGCCACGCGGTCGGCAAGCGCCCCTTCAAGTCCCGTGACCGCTCCGGCAACGTGTGGTGGCTGGCGGTGCTGTCCTGCGGCGAGTCCTGGCACAATCTGCACCACGCCGACCCCACCTCCGCCCGGCACGGTGTGCTGCGCGGCCAGGTCGACTCCAGCGCCCGGATCATCCGCTGGTGCGAACAGTTCGGCTGGGCCACCGACGTCCGCTGGCCGAGCGCGGACCGTATCGCGGCCCGCCGTAAGGAAAACATCAGTGAAGCGGCATGATTGACGCGTGAGCGACGGCAGCGGATCGAACGGCGACGGCGGAAGCGGCAGGGCCTCGGGTACGGATTCGGGTGCGAAGTCGGGCTCACGTCCGGCCACGGCCTCAGGCGTGGCGGGACCCACCGCCCGGCGCGCCCGCCGGGTCCGTATGACCGGCAAGGAACGGCGCGAGCAGCTTCTGGACATCGGCCGCACGCTCTTCGCCGAACGCGGCTTCGAGGGCACCTCGGTCGAGGAGATCGCCCACAAGGCGGGCGTCTCCAAGCCGGTGGTGTACGAGCACTTCGGCGGCAAGGAAGGGCTCTACGCCGTCGTCGTCGACCGTGAGATGCGTCGGTTGCTCGACATGGTGACCGGCGCCCTCACCGGCGGCCACCCCAGGGAGCTGCTGGAACAGGCCGCCTTCGCGCTGCTGGACTACATCGAGCAGTACACCGACGGTTTCCGCATCCTGGTGCGCGATTCACCCGTCGCCCAGTCCACCGGCACCTTCGCCTCGCTGATCAGCGACATCGCCACCCAGGTCGAGGACATCCTCGGCCACGAGTTCAAGCGGCGCGGCTTCGACCCCAAACTCGCCCCGATGTACGCGCAGGCGCTGGTCGGCATGGTGGCACTCACCGGCCAGTGGTGGCTGGACGCGCAGAAGCCGAAGAAGGCCGAGGTCGTCGCCCACCTGGTGAACCTCTCCTGGAACGGCCTGGCGGGCATAGAGCCCAAGCCGCGGCTGATCGGCCACCGCAAGAACTGAGGCGGCCGACGACGTACAGGCGCATAGGCGCACAGGCATACAGATGTACAGGCATACAGACGTACAGGCGTACAGAAGAAGGCGCCCGGCGGACCGATGATCGGTCCGCCGGGCGCCTTTCTCCTATCGGTCAGCCGGTGTTGCGCAGCCCCGCCGCCACACCGTTCACCGTCAGCAGCAGCGCGCGCGACAGCAGCGGGTCGGGGCTCTCGCCCCGCTCCGCCGCCGCCCGCTGCCGGGCCAGCAGCGTCACCTGGAGATACGAGATCGGGTCCAGGTACTGGTCACGGATGTGGAAGGTCTGCGCCAGCAGCGGGCTGCCCGCCAGCAGCTCGGACTCCCCGGTGATCCGCAGCACCTCGCTGACCGTCAGCGCGTGCTCCGCCTCGATCGTGGCGAAGACGTGCTTGAGCTCGTCGGGCACCAGGGTGTCCACGTAGTGCCGGGCGATCCGCAGATCGGTCTTGGCCAGGGTCATCTCGACGTTGGACAGGAAGTTGCGGAAGAAGTGCCACTGTCCGAACGCCTCGTCTATCACCGGGCCGAGCCCCGCCTCGCGGGCGGCCTTCAGCCCGGCGCCGACCCCGAACCAGCCGGGGACGATCTGCCGGGACTGCGTCCAGCCGAACACCCACGGGATGGCCCGCAGACCGTCCAGGCCCGCACCGGAGTCCGGGCGGCGCGAGGGGCGCGACCCCAGGTGCAGCTCGCCGAGCTGGTCGACGGGCGTGGAGGCGAAGAAGTACGGCGGCAGGTCCGGGTCCTCGACCAGCTTGCGGTACGCGTCGTGGGCCGCCTCGGAGACGATGTCCATCGCCGCGTCCCAGCGCGACAGCGCCTCGTCGGACTGCCGGGGCGCGGTGTGCAGCGCGGACGCCTGGAGCGTGGCGGCGA
Source organism: Streptomyces sp. NPDC008317 (assembly GCF_042955955.1). Classification (NCBI taxonomy): domain Bacteria; kingdom Bacillati; phylum Actinomycetota; class Actinomycetes; order Kitasatosporales; family Streptomycetaceae; genus Streptomyces; species Streptomyces sp. NPDC008317. Next base: position 126,159 of record NZ_JBIBFQ010000006.1, on the reverse strand, counting down.
CCGTCAGTTCCAGGTTCTCCCGGGCCAGCGACGGGATCAGGTACTTGTCCGAGATCACCTCGCCCTGCTCGGTCACCTTGATCTCGCCCTCCAGGGTGCCCCAGGGCTGGGCGAGGATCGCGGTGTGCGAGGGGCCGCCGCCGCGGCCGACGGTGCCGCCGCGGCCGTGGAACAGCCGCAGCCGCACCCCGTGCCGGTGCGCGACGTCACGCAGCCGCCGCTGCGCCCGGTGGATCTCCCACTGCGAGGTGGTGATGCCGCCGAACTTCGACGAGTCGCTGTAGCCGAGCATGACCTCCTGCACGTCACCGCGGAGCGACACCAGCCGCCGGTAGGACGGGTCGGACAGCATCTCGTCCAGGAGCTGGTCGGCGATCTTCAGCTCGTCGGTGGTCTCCAGCAGCGGCACGATGCCGATCTTGGCGATCCCGGCGTGCAGGTCGATCAGCCCGGCCTCGCGCGCCAGCACCGCCGCCGCGAAGACGTCGTCCGAGCCCAGGCACATCGAGATGATGTACGACTCCACGACCTCCGGACCGAACCGCTCGAACGCCTCCCGGATGGTGTGGAACACCCCGAGCGTCTTGGCGCCCGCCTCGTCCAGCGGGGCGGGCGTCGGCGCCAGCGGGCGGCGCGAGCGCAGCTCCTTGGCCAGCAGCTTGCGCCGGTAGTCGCGCGGCATGTCCGCGTACCGCCAGGACTCCTCGCCGAGCCGGTCGAAGAGCTGCCCCAGCGCGTGGTGGTGCGCCTCGGCGTGCTCGCGCACGTCCATGGTCGCGAGCTGGAGGCCGAAGGCGGACAGGGTCCGGATCGTACGGTCCAGGCGGCCGTCGGCGATCAGGCCGCCGCGGTGGACGCGCAGCGAGTCCTGGATGAGCTGGAGGTCGTGCAGCAGACCGCCGGTGCCCAGGTAGTCGCGGCCGGGGACGTGCGGGGTGCCGCCGGCCAGCCGCTCGCGGGTGTTGACGAGCTTCTGCCGGATGCAGGTCGCCTTCAGCCGGTACGGCTCCTCGGCGTTCAGCCGCTTGTAGCGCGGGCTGATCTCGGGCAGCGCCACCAGGTCCGTGGCGAGCGAGTCCAGCAGGTCGGTGCTCGCGCCGCAGTTGCGGATCGAGTTGGACAGCGCGCCGCGCAGCACGTCCACCAGGTCGAGCGCGTCGGTGATGCCGTGCTCGTGCTGGAGGATCAGCACGTCCCAGGTGACCTGCGGGGTCACATTGGGGTTGCCGTCGCGGTCGCCGCCGATCCAGGTGCCGAAGGTCAGCGGGCGGGTCCCCGCGGGCAGCGGCAGGCCGACCCGCTCCAGCTCGGCCGCCAGGTCCTCCAGGACGTCGCCGACCGCGCCCGCGTGCAGTTCGTCCAGGTAGTAGATGGCGTTGCGCGCCTCGTCGGCGGGCTCAGGGCGCACCACCCGCAGCTCGTCGGTCTGCCACAGCAGGTCGATGTTCTCCGCGAGCCGCAGGTCCGCGCGGCGCCGGTCGCCCGTGCCCTGCCCGGTGGTGTCGTCCAGCAGCTCCGCGATCCTGCGCAGCTTGTTCAGCACACTGCGCCGCGCGGCCTCGGTGGGGTGCGCGGTGAACACCGGCCGCACGTTCAGATTCCGTACGGTCTCGCGTACGTGCTCGGGGTCGCCGTCCTTCAGCAGGTCGGCGGTCTGGGCGAGCAGGCCGCCCTCCTGCGCGCGGCGCTCGCGCAGGTCCCGGCCGCGGTGCACCTGCTCGGTGACGTTGGCCAGATGGAAGTAGGTGGAGAAGGCGCGTACCAGCTTGGCGGCGGTCTCCAGGTCGGTGTCGCCGAGAAGCGTGGCGGCTGCCTCGCCGTCGGTGCGGGTCAGGGCACGTACCCGCTCGACGAGATCGAGGAGTTCCTGGCCTTCCTGTCTCACCAGCGTGCCGCCGAGCAGTTCTCCCAGGCGGCGGATGTCGGCTCGCAGGGCGGTACTGCTCTCCGGGGCGGTGTCGGCGCTGCTCACAGGTGCGGCTCCTTGTGCAGTGGAAGTGGACGACGGCATACAAGGCGTAGGGAAAGACGTGGCTGCGGACCGCGCTGTCCGACCGCTCCAGGATAGGTGGCCGCCTCCGCGGCGAGACGGCCCGCCCATCTGGCGGACACGGCACCCGGTCGCGCTTACCCCTGGAGACCCTTACCGGTCCCGTCGGCCGATACCGCGCCGATACGGGGCTGACACGGCCGCCACGCCGCCTCGGGCACCGCCTAGTCTGGACGCCATGAGTACGACGGGGGCGCACGTACCGGACGACGGGGCTGGAGGACGGCCCGGGTCCGGCTGGTGGTGGTGGACGCGGCGGCGCGGCTTCCTCCTGGACCTGGCGCTGGCCGTGGCCTCGGCCGTGGAGTGCGCCTTCGAGGGCGTGACCTTCGCCCACAAGACCGGGGTGACACCCGCGGTGGCGGCGCTGATCGGGCTGCTCGCGGGCGGCACCCTGCTGCTGCGCCGCCGCTGGCCGATCGCCGTGGTCCTGGTGGGCATCGCCCTGAGCCCGGCCGAGCTGGGCTTCCTGCTGTCGGTGGTCGGCCTCTACTCCCTGACCGTCTCCGAGGTGCCGCGCCGGATCACCGCCGCGCTCGCCTCCATGAACGGCCTCGGCACCTTCCTGGTCTCCTTCATCCGCCTCCACGACAGCCTGCGCAACGCGGACAACAACCGCTCGATGTCCCTGCCGATCGTCCTGAGCACCTCACTCCTGCTCGCCCTCGGCCTCACCGCTCCGCCGGTCCTGCTCGGTCTGTACGTACGGGCCAGGCGCCGGCTGGTGGAGAGCCTGCGGGAGCGGGCCGACGGCCTGGAACGCGAGCTGGAACTCCTCGCGGAGAAGGCGGCCGAGCGCGCCGAGCGGGCCCGCGCCGAGGAGCGGACCCGGATCGCCCGCGACATGCACGACGTGGTGGCCCACCGGGTGAGCCTGATGGTCGTCCACGCGGCGGCCCTCAAGGCCGTCGCCCTCAAGGACCCGGCCAAGGCGTCCAGCACCGCGGAGTTGCTTGGGGACATGGGGCGCGAGGCGCTGACCGAACTGCGCCAGATGCTCGGGGTGCTGCGTACGGCGGCGCCCGAGCGGGCACCCGCGCCCGCGCCGCGGCTTCCCGCGCCGCGGGTTCTTGAGCCCGAGCCGGATACGGATACGGATACGGCTACGGAGCCGGAGCCCGAGGGGCCGTGCATCGACCAGCTCGGCGAACTCGTCGAGCAGTCCCAGGCCGCCGGGATGACCGTCGAGTTCACCGTCGAGGGCGAGGAGCGGCCCTGCGGCGCCCGCGTCGAACAGACCGTCTACCGCGTGGTGCAGGAAGCGCTCACCAACGTCCACAAGCACGCCGGGGGCGCCAGGGCCCATGTCCGGCTCGCCTACCGCGAGCTCGAGATCGCCGTCCTCGTTCTCAACGGGCCCTCCGACGGCACCCCGGCCACGCCGCTTCCCAGTGGGGGGCACGGGCTGGTCGGCATGAAGGAACGTGTCACCACCCACGGCGGGGGCTTCGCCGCGGGCCCCACCCCCGACGGCGGTTTCCGCGTCTCCGCCTTGTTGCCCCTGGCAGCCCGCCCGATCTGACGCCCGCCTGGCGCCGGTCGGTAAGCCGCTCTTCGGGGGCGGGGCCCTGGGCGGTTCTTCTCCCAAGGCGGCTGGCCGATCCTTGAGGGGCGCGGGGAACTGCGCGCTCAGCCACCGACGGTGGCGCGGCCCTTGGCCACCGGCCCCAGCGGGGCAGACGCGGTTGTCGTCGGGCTGACAGCCCGGTGGGGGCGGGCCGCGCAGTTCCCCGCGCCCCTCAAGACAACGTCCTGCGCAAGGGCAGGGCACCTTCCCCGCGCCCCTCAGGACAGCGCCCTGCGCAAGGGCAGCGCGCCTTCCCCGCGCCCCTAAAAACACGGCCCTGCGCAATGGCAGCGCGCCCTGGGGGTCAGGCCGGGTCGGACGGGTCGGCTTGTTCGGGGAGGCCGGGGGCGCCCGGTGCTTCGGGGTGGTCCGGCCCGGAGGGCGGGAGGTGGCGGCCGGTCAGGGAGGCGAGGGTGGCCCGTACGTGCGCGAGATGCGCGCGAATCTCGTCGCGGTGCTGCTCGTGCTCGCGCAGCGAGCGCTCGCTCTCGCGGCGGGTGCGCTCCTCGTGCATGCGCGCCTGGGCGAGCAGCTCGGACGCCCGCTCCTCGGCCTCCTGCTGCTGCACCCGCAGGGCCTCCTCGGCGTCGGCACGCTCCTGGTGCGCCTCGTGGAGGCGCCGTTCGGCGTCGCCGAGGAGATCGGCGAGCCTGCTGTCGACCCCGGCCTCGCGCTCGGCGAGCTCGTGTTCGAGGGTGTCGAGCCGTTCGCGGCGCTCCTTGTCGACCTCGGCCAGGGTCCGGCCGACGTCCTGCCGCATGGCGTCCAGGGCGCGGCCCGCCTCGCCGCGTACGGCCTCGGCTTCCGCGCGGGCCTGGCCGAGGATCTCGGAGGCGCGTCCGCACGCCTCGTCCAGGAGCCGTTCCGCCTGCTCCTCGGCGGCGGCGAGCCGGGCGGAGGCGGCGGCGCGGGCCTCGTCCTGGAGGGTGCGGCGGGCGGTCTCCGCGGTGTCGCGCGCGTGCTGCGCCTCGGCCTCGGCGCGGTCGCGTACGGCGGCGGCCTCCTCCTCGACCAGCCGCAGCAACTCCTGGGCGCCGTCGCCGAGCGCGTCGAACGAGGTGGCGCCGAGCGCTTCGACCTGGTGCCGCAACGAGGCGCACTCGGCGTCCATCTCGTTGGCGAGCACCGTCAGCCGGGCGGCCCGCTCCCACGCGGCGTCCCGGTCCTCCGACAACTCGTCGAGGAAACGGTCGACCTGTTCCGGCCGATAGCCGCGTCCGCGCGCGGTGTCGATGTTGCGGGCTGACGATGCGGTGTTGCTGCTCATGCCCTGCCCCTCGCCGTCGGCCGTTCCGTCCTGCCTATTTTTGGCTTATGTCCGAATTGTACGGGCTGCGACACTCCGACCTGTCTCCTACCCATCCACTCCCTTCTTGATGGCCCCGAACGCAGACGGGCCGGGTGAAGAAGGGAAGTGCCCTTCCTCACCCGGCTCTTCGCCGCGTGCGGGGTGGGGGTCAGCGCGCGAGGGAGACGGCGAACGGCGTGAAGCCGTTCCGGCGCAGGACGTGGGGCACGACCAGGATCATGGCCTCGGCGGCGCGGGCGGTGCGAATGCCGCCGAGGTCCTCGATCCATGCGGGCCGCCAGCCCAGGTCGGCGAGCAGACCGTTGACGGTCTTCTTCGCGTCCTCGTCGTCCCCCGACACATAGGCGGTCGGCGGGGTGGCCAGGATCTCGGGAGCGGTCATGACCATGAACAGCATGGTGTTGAGGGTCTTGACCACACGGGTGTCGGGGAGCGCGGCCTGGAGGTGCTCGGCGAGGCTGCTGCCGGGGTAGCACAGGTCGCCGGGCAGCCCGTCCTCGGCGTCGCGGGTGGCGTTGGAGACATCGACGAGGATCTTCCCGGAGAGTTCGGCGCGCAGGCCGGTGAGGCGTTCCAGCGAAGTGTCGCCGGGCGTCGCGTTGATCACGATGTCCGCGCCGCGGGCGGCGGTGGGCTGGTCGGCGAAGGCGACCGTCGGGGCGGCCCCGGCGGCGCGGGCGGCGGTCTCCACCGGGGTCCGGCCGCCGAGGGTGACCTGGTGTCCCGCGGCGGAGAGCTTGTTGGCGAGGTGGGTCCCGACGCGGCCCGCGCCCAGGATGCCGATGGTGGTCATGAGGTGATGCTCCTTGCGGTGTCGAGCGGGTAAGGGCGGGGCGTCCGGTCAGACGATCGGCGACAGGACCTCGCGGGCGGCGGCGTGGACGCCGGGGGCCGCGGCCAGGAAGTCGCGGCTGCGGGTGCTCCAGGGCTCGCCCGCCAGGTCGGTGACGGTGCCTCCGGCCTCGGAGACCAGCAGGGCGCCGGCGACCAGTCCCGAGCGGACGTCGGAGAACTGCCAGAAGGCGTCCATCCGTCCGGCGGCGACGTGGATGAGCTGCATCGTGGCGGGCACGGACACGCGTACGACCAGGCCGTTGACGAGCATGGCGGTGACGGAGTCGCCGATCCGCCGGAAGGTGCGCTCGTCCTCGCCGGGCCTGGCCTGACCGGTGCCGATGAGCGAGGCGGCCAGACCGGTCTTGGCGGACACCGCCAGGGGCCGGTCGTTGAGGCGGGCGCCGCCGCCGGCCACCGCGGTGTACGTGTCACCGGTCAGCGGCAGGTGGACGACGGTGAGCACCGGCTGGTTGTCGCGGACCAGGGTGGCGGTGACGGCCCAGTCGTCCATGCCGTGCACGTGGTTGATGTTGCCCTCGGCGGGGTCGACCACCCACCACTCCCCGGGCGGGAGCGCGCCGCCCGCCAACTCGTCCTCGGCCCACCGCGATCCCGGCCGGGCCCGCAGCAGCGGTTCGCGCAGCACGCTCAGCACCGCGTCGTCGTTGGCGTGGATCTCCGCGACGACCTCGTCCAGGCTCACGCCGCGGGCGTGCGTGGTGTGGCGGGCGCGCAACGTGCGACCGGCGGTCCGCACCGCGGCCGTCACGTCGGACAGGAGGGTCGTGCCGGCGGCGAAAGGCATGGCTGTGCTCATGGGGGGCTCCCTGGTGTCGATGGCCGCGGGGCGGTTCTTCTCGCGCCCGCACTTCGACGGTAGGTCGCCCGTGGATTAACAACAAGTGCATGCTTTTCACTTGTAGATTTACTGTCATGCAACTGGATCTGAACCTGCTCACGGCCCTGGACGCGCTGCTGGAGGAGGGGAGCGTCACCGGCGCCGCGGCCCGTCTCCATGTGACCGCGCCCGCGATGAGCCGGTCCCTGGGCCGTATCCGCAAGGTCACCGGTGACCAGATCCTGGTCCGCGCCGGGCGCGGCATGCTCCCCACCCCTCGCGCGCTGGCCATGCGCGCCGAAGTCCACGCCCTCGTGCAGCAGGCCCACCGCCTGCTGTCCGCCCGGCAGAGCCTCGACCTGGCGGCTCTGGACCGGGTCTTCACCGTGCGCTGGCACGACGCGCTGACCGCGGCCTGCGGCACCGCCCTGACCACGGCCGTCCGCGAGCAGGCGCCCGGCGCCCGGCTGCGGCTGTCCGCCGAACCCGGCACGGACACGCCCGAGTCGCACCGGGGCGAGGCCGACCTCGAATCCAGCTCCGGCCGGTCGGCGCTTCCCGACATCCGCCACCGCCTCGTCGGCAGGGACCGGCTGGTCGTCGCCGTCCGGCCCGGCCACCCGCTGGCGGAGGGCCCGTTGAGCCCCGAGCGTTACGCGGCGGCGGAACACCTCACCGTTTCCCGGCGCGGAAGCCTGCGCGACTCGGTCGACGACGCCCTGGCGGCGCACGGCCTCGAACGGCGCGTCGCCGCCGCCGGGCCCACCGCCGCCTTCGCGCTGCGGCTGGTCCTCGACACCGACCTCGTGGTCACCGTGCCCGACGCGGTCACCCGCGAGGCCAGGGACCACCTCGGCCTGCTCACCCTGCCGACGCCGCTCCCGCTGCCCGACGTCCCCTTGTACCTGCTGTGGCACCAGCGGTACGACGAGGACCGCGCCCACATCTGGCTGCGCGACCTGGCCACCGAAACCGTCCAGGCGCTGTTCGCACCACTGAACGCCTGACCGGCCACCAGATCGGCCCGCCTGACCGGCCCGCCTGAACTGGCACAGCGAACGGCCCCGCCGCGGCGGGGCCGTTCCCTGACGCCTCTGCTACGACCCGGCGGGACGGAACTTCTGTCGGCCGGGCCCTCGCCGGGCCGTTACAGCAGTCCGTCCCACATCTGCTCGATGAGGACCGACCACCAGTGGTCGGGCGAGGCGATGGCCGCCGGGTCCTGCGCGGCGAGCTGCGCCTGGAAGTCCACCGTCCAGCGGCCCGCCTGATCGGGCGTCAGCCCGATCCGCAGCCGCCACATCCGGCCCAGCAGCGCCAGGCAGCGGGCGAATTCCGGCAGGCTCGAATTGACGAACTGCGGCGGCGCGGGCTGTCCGCCCGGACCGGCCTCCAACGGCACCGCCACGATGTGCGCGGTGCCGTACTGCACACAGAGCTGACGGCCGAAGTCATTGCCCATCACCAGATACGAGCCCGCGTCCGACGCCGCCTGCACGCCGCGCTGCTGGGCCAGCTCCGCCAGCGTCGGCACCGGCTGGCCCGGCTGGGCCTGCGCCCAGAAGAACGGGCCGAAGTCCACCGGCAGCCCGGCCCACACCAGGGTCTGCGCCACGATGTCGGGCACGCCCTGCCGGGACACCGCCCGCTGGTCGAAGCGGAACAGGCCCTGCGGCCCGAAGGCCGACGCCAGTTCCTGCCCGATCACGTCGAGCGGCACCGGCGGCACCCGCAGCACACTGTGCGGGTCGGGCATCGGCACCCGCTGCGGCTGCGGGCGCGCGGGCGCGCCCGCCACCTGGTGCAGCTCGCCCTGGTGCGTCAGCAGATGCTGGACGCCCTGCTGGCGGCTGGCGTGGTCCCTGCCGTACGGCGCGGTGTGGCTGATCCGCACCTGCGGCCAGGTCTCGCGGATCATCCGCGTGCAGTAACCACCGGGCAGATCGCACGACTCCAGCTCGGTGTGCAGTTCGAGCACCTGCTCGGGCCGCACGCCCATCGAGCGCAGCTCGTGCAGGATCTGCCACTCCGGGTGCGGAGTGCCGGGCGCCGAACGCCGGATGAGCTGCTGCTCGCTGCCGTCCTGGCCGCGGTAGCGGAGCACCGCCATGTAGCCGGGGCCGACCGTGGGCACCGCCGTCGGCTGCGGGTAGCCGTAGCCGGGCGGCGGGGGCGGGGCCATGCCGCCGCCACCGGGCGGGGGCGGCGGCCCCATGGGCGCGCCGCCGGGACCCGCGAGCATCGTGGCCGCGTAGTGCGGGTCGTTGCCGCCGGGCCGGCCGGGCGCGCCGGGGCCCGCGCCGGGCGCTTGGGGTCCGGGCGGCCCCGAAGGTCCTGCCAGCATCGTGGCCGCGTAGTGCGGGTCGTTGTTCCCCGCGGGCGGCGGGGGCGGCGACATGCCGGGGCCGGGCGGCGGCGGGGGCGGTCCCGTCGGACCGGTGGGTCCGGGAGGTCCGGGCGGGCCGCCGGGGCCCGCGAGCATGGTCGCCGCGTAGTGCGGGTCGTTGCCGCCGGGGCGACCGGCGCCGGGCGGCGGCGGTCCCTGCGGGCCCTGCGGGCTCTGACCACCCGGCGGATTCTGCGGTACGAGCTGCGTCGGCAGGTAACCGCCCGCAGGAGCGGCGGCTCCCGGCGGGGGCGGCGGCGCGTCCGGGCTGCGGACCGGACCGCCCGAGGGCGGCGGCACATGGCCGCGGGCGGCCTTCGCCGTCTCCAGGTCGGCGATGTCGGCGGCACCGCGACCGGGGCCACCGGGCGGAGGCACGGATCCGGCGCCGAGGCCGCCGGGCGGCGGCAGCGGCACCGCGGGTCCGCCGGGCGGCGGGAATTCCGAACCCCCCACGGTGTGCGGCACGCCGGGCCTGGCGGGCGGCACGGGAGCCTGCGGCTCCACGGGCGGGGCGATCCGGGTCTTGGGCAACCCGCTGCCGCTCGGCAGCAGTTCGGTGCGGGCCTGCTCGGCCTCGGGGTCCTGCGCGACGTCCACCTGGTCGGAGCCGCTGATCGGCGGCGCGAAGACGGTCGCGGGCACCGGGACCGACTGGCCCTCGCCGCTGTCGCTGGTCGTCTTGCCCGCCCAACTGCCGCCGGGCACGGCCGGTTCCGCGGGCGCCGAGGGCGTCGCGGGCGCGTCGGCCGCCGGGGCCGGGCGCCGGTAGTCGATCCCGCCGGACGCGGCCGGTGCGACGGGAGCGCTGTCAGCGGGGGAGGGGGAGGGGGAGGGCGTCGAGGCGCCGGAGGACCCGGCGGAGGCGGGCCGCCGGTAGTCGATACCGCCGGAGCCGGAGCCGGAGCCGGAGCCGGGCGCGGAGCCCGTACCGTCGCCCGGTCCCGAGGTGGGTCCCGAGGCCGCCGCCAGGCCGTACCCGCCGTCGGCGTCGGCCGCCGGGGCACGGTCGGCCGGGGCGCCGTCGGACCCGGGGGCGGCGGCATGCCACGCGGGAGCGTCGGCGCCCGCGCCCGCGGCGATACCGGCACCGTTGGTCCGGCTCGACCGGCGGTTGTCGGGGATGCCCATCTTGTCGGCCGCGTCCTGGAGCCACTGCGGCGGGCTCAACAGGAAGGACGTGGCCTCCAGGTCGATGCGTTGCGGCGGGTCGGGCACCGCGTCGTTCGGCACCGGGCCGTACTCCTCCTCGTAACGCCTGATGAGTTCGCCGACGGGCAGGCCGGGCCACAAGGTGGCCTCGCCGCTGTCCTTGGCTATGACGACGCGGACGTCGCCGCCGTCGCCCGCGGACGGGCCGCCCTCGCGCGGCTCCGACCAGACGACGAAGCCGAGGTCGAATTCGCGGACCCGGATCTCCCGGGCCTCGTACGCGGGGACGTCGCCGTTGATCCAGCGCTCCGCCCGCTCCTGGGCCTGCGCGAAAGTGACCATGTCCGGCCTCATCCCTCCACCGGGACGGCGCTGGCGAAGCCCCCGTCCACCATCAGGTTCGCGACGGTCTCCAATTCCGGCGGATTGCCCGCGAGCCGGAGCAGGAACGCGTCGAGTGACTCACCGCAGGGCAGCAGCAGTTCCGCGACCCGGTCGGCGGGGGCGGCCCAGCGGTCGCCGTCGCGGACGTCGTCGTACGCGCAGAACCAGACCGAGCCGGTCCGCTCGCCCTTGACCTTGACCGCGAGCAGGCCGCCCTGGAGGTAGGAGATCGCCAGGAAGTCCTTGGTCAGGTGGTCGCGCAGGCACTTGTTCACGTACACCAGGTCGTTGACCGCGGCGTCGTCACGGACGGTGAAGAACGGCTGGTCGATCAGCAGGCCGAGGTCCGGGTCGAGCGCGACGCCGCTCGGGGCGCAGCCGCCCGCCGCCTTCAGGAAGGTGCGGTAGCCGCCGGGCAGCCGGTAGCCCAGCTCCTCCTCGACGTCACGGACCTGCGATTCGGTGACCGCGACCGGGTCCTTCGGCAGTCCGAAGTGGACCGGGCGGGTCTCCTGGAGCGGCCGGGTGCCGCGCTTGGCGTGGTCGGCGGAGGAGGCGGCCAGGCCCCCGTGGTGCCGCAGCAGCGCCTTGACCTCGACCGGGATCAGCTCCATCCGGCGGGTCCCGATGACGTGGTGCCAGGTCCAGCCGTGCGGGGTCGCGACGGGGGAGAGGCTGCCCCACAGCTCGTGGCCCGAGGCGTGCAGCGCCGCGTTCGCCGACACGTAGTCGGTCAGCCGCAGCTCGTCTATCCCGAAGCCCTCGGGGGGCTCGGCGATCTCCGCCACCGCCCGCGCGTACGGCGCGAAGTCCGGAATCCCGTTGTCGTCCACCCAGACACCCTGGGGATGGCGGGCGGCGCGTACCGGGTCGGGAAAATGCACGACCTGTCCGGCGTAGGCCGCGTTCGGCGGCGGCACGATACGTCCCCCGGCCCGCGGACCGGGAGGTGCGCCCAGCCCTTGCCGACCTGTCGTCATGGCGGTTGCCCCCTGCTGCGTCTGGCTGATGACCACAGCCTAGGGCCTCACCACCAGGGCAGAGCCAGGGCCTGTGGATAACTTGCCTGATCCGCCTGCCGCCGGGCCCGCGTCGGCAGCCGCCGATTCCGCGTCGATTCCGCGCCGACTCCGCCTCGACTCCGCGTCGGCGGCTGTCGGCCCCCGCGTCGGCCCCGCGTCGGCAGCCGCCGGGCTCAGTCGCCGGTCGCCGCCGCCCGCAGCTTCTCCGCCTGCTTCAGCGCGATCGCCGCCCGCAGCGTCGCCGTCTTGTGGTCGGCGCGCACCGTCTCGTACGCGGCGGTGGCGCCGCCGGACCTGACCACGGTGACCAGGACGACGCCCGCCGCGCCGCGCGCGGTGTCGGCGATCGTGTACGCCACCTCCTGGTCGCCCAGCGCGGGCCGGCCCGCGGGCGGCGCCACCGGGCGGACGGTGTAGGAGGTGACCCCGCCGTCGCGGGTGGCCTTGAAACCGCGGCAGGTCTTCAGCGCCGTGGTCAGCTCGTCCAGCACGGTCTCGGCGGTGCCGGGAGCGTAGGAGGCGATCACCTCCAGGCTGATCGCCTTCGCGTTCTTGTCCTTGTCCGCGGTGTCGGTGACCATCGCGCCGGTGTACACCTGCCGCGTGTGCTTGGGCCGGCTGCTCCACTGGTCGGCGACCGGCTGGCAGGCCGCGTTGTCGACCGTCGTGGCCGGGCCGAGGAGCTGCGTCTTGCTGCCCGCGGGCAGCACCTGGACGTGGGGGACGTCGGAGGACGTGAGCAGCGCGGAGGTGAGCTTGGCCGTCGACACCGCGCCGGACGCGCGGACCGGGCCCGGCTCCTTCTTCGCCTTGTCGTCGCCGCCCCCGCCGCCCCCGCAGGCCGCGGTGAGCGCGAGCACCGGCACCAGGGCGGCGGCCGCCAGTACGGCGGTCCGCGTGTGCGGGCCGCCGCGTCGCAGGTCAGCGGCCGACTCCCGGCTACCGGTCAGTAGGCGACTGCGTGCACGTATCGGCATCTGGTGTTCCCCTGTGTTGTGTCCGTCCCCGGGATCGCACGGGCGACGGTCCGTTGCCGCGCGACTTTACGGCACCAGGGGCGCGATTTCGCCTGTGGGGCCGCTCACAAAGAGGTGCGCGAAAGCGGCCCCGGGGTGTGCCCCGAGACGGTCCCCGCAGGCCCTTCAGCGGACGGTCACTTCGCCTGCGCCGCCTTCAGCTTCTCGCTCTGCTTGCGCGCGACGTCGATGGGCAGGGTGCCCGCGCCGCCCGCCGACTTCACCGACAGGTACGCGGTGATGGTGTCGCCGGTCCGCACCACGCTCACCAGGGCCGCGCCGGACTTCTTGTCCGCGGTGTCGGCCATCACATAGGAGACGGCCTCGTCGCCGGTCGGCACCGCGGGGCCCTTGGCGATGGTGAACGGCGTCTTGGTGCCGGTGTTGTCCGTCGCGGTGAAGCTCTTGCAGGTGCCCAGCGCCGTCTTCACCGACTCGATGACCTTCTCGGCGTCACCGGGCGCGTGACTGGCGACCAGCATCTGGTTGATCGCGTCGGGGGTGGCGCTCGACGTCGTCTTCGCGAAGGCCGCGCCGACGAACGCCTTGCGCGGGATCTTCGGCTTGCTGCTGGTGATGTCGGCGAGCGGCTGGCACGCGGGCTTGTCCGCGGTGAGCGTGGAGGTGTCGGCGGAGTCGTCGGTCTGCGAGACCTGGATCGTCCAGCCGGGCACGTCGGCCTCGGCGATCAGCGCCTTGGTGAGCTGAGCCTTGGTGAGCGCCGAGCCGTCCGACGGACTGTCGGCGCCGCTCGTCGGAGCGGAGGCCGAGGCGGAGCCCGTGGCCTTGCCGCCCTTGCCGTCGGCGTCCTTGGAGCCGTCGGACGAGCCGGAGCAGGCCGCGGCGAGGACGAGGGCGGGGAGCACGGCGGCGGCCAGGCGGAGCCGGGTCTTGCGCATGGGGGGTCACGTTCCCTGATCGGCGGCAGCGGGTCCGCGGGCGCGGACCGACTGCCGATACTCCCGCCATGTCGGGCGCGCGTCCATGCCGCGCCGAAGCTGTGTCGCGGCTGTGCGTGCCTGACGCCCCCGCGGGGCGCGGCCCCGCCGCCGACATGTGTTCGGGTAGCGCCGACCGGGGACCGGCCGTCACCCTGCGTCGACCGTCCGCGCCCGTACGACGATCGCCCGCGACCGCATGGCGGCCGGTTTTGTGCACATGCTGTGCCCGTGCTGCCGACGCTCCGTCACACGACGGTGACATGGCCCACACACGATGGGCGCGGTGCCGCGTCCGGCTTCCCGTCGCATGGCCTGTTTGGCACTCTGAACGACATACGGGGGATCGCCCGCCCAGGCGGGCGGATGGAGGGACGCACACAGATCATGACAAGTCAGACCCAGGCGGCGAGGGCCGCCGATCCGCGCTTGAGCTGGAGCGGTTCGGACGATCCGGTGGGCCCGCCGGTGCTGCGGCACCGCAGGGACGGCATCATGCCCGCGGTCGCCGCCGCGCTGCTGATCCGCGACGACGTGCTGACCTGCACCGGCGCCAAAGGTGAGCAACCGCCCGTACTGCACCCGATCGTTCAGGACTTCCTGGACGCGCTGCCGGTCGCGCAGCGGGAACGGTTCGCCGGGCGCTGTCCCGAACCGGTGCTCATTTCACGCCACTTGACGGCAGTCGAGGCAAACCGGGGCAAGCGTGCGTCCCGCAAGCCGCTCACCCAGGGTGAGGCCCGCAAGGCGCTGCGCGGGGCGAAGCTCACCTCGCGGCGCATCCGGGAGGACGGCGACCCGACGCACGGCGCGTACGCCCCGCCCTGCCGCTCGTGCGCGCCGCTGCTGTCGCACCTGGGGGTCAAGCCGGTGGATCCGGCGGCCGAAGGAGTATGAGCATCCCGATGGCGGGCACCACCCGTTTCCCGGTCGGCGTCGACGCCGCGCTGCGCGCCGCGGGCTGGCGGCCGGGGCGCTGGGACATCAAGCAGGCCGAGTTCTGGGCGGACCGGCTGCGGGCGTACGAGTCGCCGGGCGGCCACCGGCACGCCGTCTTCCCCGCCGCGGTCGAGGCGTGGGCGGAGTTCGGCGGCCTGCTGATCCCCGGCGCCTCGGGTCCCGGCCGGCAGATCGCCCCCACGGCCATCGCCGTCGACCCGCTGCGCGGCCTGCACCTGGCGCGGACCTTCGGCGACCTCGGCCGCGCCCTGGAGACCGACATCAGCCCGCTCGGCGAGGAACCCGCGTCCGGCGCGCTGCTCGCCATCGACGCCGAGGGCCGCGTCTACACCGTCGACCACACCGGCGACTGGTACGTGGGCCCCGACATCGACCGCGCGCTGACCGCCCTGATCGGCGGCGTACGCCCGGTGCGCCTCACGATGCACTGACCTTCGCCGGGTTGAGCCGCGATGCACTGACCTTCGGCGCGTTGAGCCGCGATGCACTGACCTTCGCCGGGTCGAGCCGCGAAAGACCGGCTCACGGCGTACCCGTCCACGACGGACCGCCCGCGTCCGCGGCCGTGGACGCGGGTGTTCCCCCGGTCATGACGACCCCTCAACTCCCGTACGTGTAAAGGACACCTTCGCGCGGTCGCGGCGATGTCCCCGACACGGGGATGAGCCTCAGGTAGCAGACCCCTAGGGGGAGGTACCTACTTTTGGTGGCCATCGGTTCGTACCGGCGGATGACGATCCCGGGCCGTCCGTTCCATACGGTCATGAGGCGGGGTGGGGACAGCCCCACCCACAAGACGGAGACCTCCCCCATCGTGCCGGGGGACGCCGCTCCGACAAGCTGAGCACACCGGCTCAACAGGGCCTGGTCAGGGCCCGCATCGACCTCACAGGAGATTCACGTGACAACGGCAGTGACGATTCCCAAGTCCGGGGGCAGCGGAGAGCGTCCGGCCGTTGCCGCAGCAGGCCGAGCGGTGACGAAGGCGTACGGCAGCGGCGAGACGCGCGTCCTGGCGCTCGACGCGGTGGACGTCGACATCGCGCGCGGCCGGTTCACCGCGATCATGGGCCCCTCGGGCTCCGGCAAGTCCACGCTGATGCACTGCCTGGCCGGGCTGGACACCGTGTCCGAGGGCCGGATCTGGATCGGCGACAACGAGATCACCACCCTCAAGGACAAGAAGCTCACCCAGCTCCGCCGGGACAAGATCGGCTTCATCTTCCAGTCCTTCAACCTGCTGCCGACGCTCAACGCGGCGGAGAACATCACGCTGCCCATGGACATCGCGGGCCGCAAGGTGGACCGCGACTGGTTCGACCGGGTGGTGGAGACCGTCGGTCTCGCCGGGCGCCTCAAGCACCGCCCCACGCAACTCTCCGGCGGTCAGCAGCAGCGCGTCGCGGTCGCCCGCGCCCTCGCCGCCCGCCCCGAGATCATCTTCGGTGACGAGCCGACCGGAAACCTCGACTCCCGCGCCGGCGCCGAAGTCCTCGGCTTCCTGCGCAAGTCGGTGGACGAGCTGGGCCAGACCATCGTGATGGTCACCCACGACCCGGTCGCCGCCTCCTACTCCGACCGCGTGCTGTACCTGGCGGACGGCCGGATCGTCGACGAGATGCAGAACCCGACCGCCGACGGCGTCCTGGAGCGCATGAAGTCCTTCGACGGTCGCGGGAGGACCTCGTGACCGTCCTGAAGACATCGGTGCGCAACTTCCTCGCGCACAAGGGACGCATGGCGCTGTCCGCCGTCGCCGTCCTGCTCTCGGTGGCGTTCGTGTGCGGCACGCTCGTGTTCACCGACACCATGACCGCCACCTTCGACAAGCTCTTCGGCTCCACCGCCTCCGACGTCACCATCAGCGCCAAGAAGGTCGACGACGCGCAGGAGACCGGACGGCCCGACACCGTGCCCGCCTCGCTCCAGCAGACCCTGCTCAAGGTGCCGGGCGTCGCCAAGTCCTACCCCGACGTCACCAGCGACCAGGTGACGGTCGCCGACGCGAACAACAAGAGCATCAGCCCGACCAGCGGCGCCCCGACCATCGTCAGCAACTGGGACCCGACCGAGACCAAGGCCGTCGAGCTGTCCTCGGGCAACACCCCGCGCGGGCCCACCGACGCGGTGATCGACGCCGACACCGCCGACAAGCACCACCTGAAGATCGGCGACACGCTGCGGGTCATCGCCGCGCCCGGCGACTTCCACGTCACGATCTCCGGCATCGTCACCTTCAAGACCACCAACCCCGGCGCGGCCGTCATCTACATCGAGACCGCCACCGCCCAGGCCAAGCTGCTCGGTGACAGCCACGCGTACACCGGCTACGGCCTGACCGCGGCCAAGGGCGTCACCGACGACCGCCTCAAGGCGGACGTCACGACGGCCATCGGCGCGGGCAAGTACACCGTCGACACCGCCGCCGAGACCAAGAAGAAGGACAAGGACGACGTCGGCAGCTTCCTGAACTTCATGAAGTACGCGATGCTCGGCTTCGCGGGCATCTCGGTCCTGGTCGGCATCTTCCTGATCGTCAACACCTTCTCCATGCTGGTCGCCCAGCGCACCCGCGAGATCGGCCTGATGCGGGCCCTCGGCTCCAGCCGCAAGCAGGTCAACCGGTCGGTGCTGGTCGAGGCGGTGCTGCTCGGCGTCGTCGGCTCGGTGCTCGGCATCGGCGGCGGCATCGGCCTGGCCATCGCCCTGATGAAGCTCATGGGCCAGGCGGGCATGAAGCTCGACACCTCCGAGCTGACCATCAAGGCCACCACCCCGATCGTCGGCCTGGCCATCGGCGTCATCGTCACCGTGATCTCCGCCTACATCCCGGCCCGCAGGGCCGGACGGATCTCCCCGATGGCCGCGCTGCGCGACGCGGGCACCCCCACCGACGCGAAGTCCGGCCGGATCCGCGCCGCGATCGGCGTCCTGGTCTGCGCGATCGGCGCCGTGGCGCTGGTCGGCGCGGGACAGTCGGACAAGGCGTCCTCCGGCGGCGGACTGCTGGGCCTGGGCGTGCTGTTCAGCCTGGTCGGCTTCGTGATCATCGGCCCGCTGCTGGCCGGTGTGATCGTACGAGCGGTCAGCGCGGTCATCCTGCGGTTCTTCGGACCGATGGGCCGCCTCGCGGAGCGCAACGCGCTGCGCAACCCGCGCCGTACCGGTGCCACCGCCTCCGCGCTGATGATCGGCCTCGCGCTGGTCGCCGGCATGTCGGTGGTCGGCTCGTCCATGGTGGCCTCCGCCGACGACCAGCTCGACAAGTCGGTCGGCGCGGACTTCATCCTCCAGCCCGACGGCGGCCAGCCGCTGACCCCCGCCCTGGTCGCGGCGATCAAGTCGGCCTCCCACATGGAGCACTTCACCGAGTACGCGGGCGTCAACGCCAAGGTCACGCTGCCCGACGGCAAGACGGTCACCAAGCAGTTCAGCGCGGTCAGCCCGACCTACGCCGACGACCTGCGGCTCAAGACGGTCAAGGGCAATCTGAAGGACGCGTACGCGAAGAACGGCATGTCCGTCAACGAGGCGTACGCCAAGGACCACCACATCAAGATCGGTGACGAGCTGCCGGTGACGATGATTGGCGGCACGCCGACCAAGCTCCGCGTCAACGTCATCACCAGCGACGACACCACGGTCGACCACGGCGCCTGGTACACCAACCTGGCCACCGCCAAGCAGTACCTCCCGGCGGACAAGCAGCCGCTCGACCAGATCATGTTCGCCAAGGCCGTCGACGGCCAGGCCAAGGAGGCGGGCGCCTCGCTCACCGCGGCCGTCAAGGACTACCCGCAGCTCAAGGTCCGCGACCAGTCCGACTTCAAGGACCTCATCCACAAGCAGGTCAACCAGCTCCTGTACATGATCTACGGGCTGCTCGGCCTCGCGATCATCGTCGCCATCCTGGGCGTGGTGAACACCCTCGCCCTGTCGGTGGTTGAGCGCACCCGGGAGATCGGCCTGATGCGGGCGATCGGCACCTCCCGGCGCCAGCTGCGCCGGATGATCCGCCTCGAATCGGTGGTCATCGCGCTCTTCGGCGCGCTGGTCGGCCTCGGTCTCGGCCTCGGCTGGGGCACCACGGGACAGAAGGTGCTGGCCTCCCAGGGCCTCGGCGTCCTCCAGATCCCGTGGACGACGATCATCCTGGTCTTCATCGGCTCCGCGGTCGTCGGCCTGCTGGCCGCGCTGCTCCCGGCCTTCCGGGCCGGGCGGATGAACGTACTGAACGCGATCGCCACGGACTGACGCCGCCGGTCACACCGGCCGGTGGCGCAGGTCACCACAGACGCGGCCCCGGAAGCGCAACCCCCCGCGCTCCGGGGCCGCCCGCGCGTCCCGCACCCCGGTCCGTCCCCCCGCCGGGCGTCCCCGCCCACGGGCTCCGCGGCCCCGCGGCTCACGCGATGGCCTGTGGCTGTCGGCGGTACGTCGTACGCTGGAGGTACCCCCGGCCCGTGACACGTGTCGGGTGCTTCGCGTTGCCTCTGCCCCGGGACGGAAAACCCCTCATGAGTCTGAACGGTCTGGTCGACGTCGTCGTCGAGGACGCCGCCCTCGCGGAAGCGGTGGAGGCCGCCGCCTCCGGCGCCCGGCCGATGGTGGACCTGGTGGGGCCGCCCGCCGCGCGTCCGCTGGCCATCGCGGCGCTCGCGGCCCGCGCGCACCGCACCGTACTGGCGGTCACGGCGACCGGCCGCGAGGCGGAGGACCTGGCCGCCGCGCTGCGCACCCTGCTGCCGCCGGACGCCGTCGCCGAGTACCCGGCGTGGGAGACGCTGCCGCACGAGCGGCTGTCCCCGCGCAGCGACACCGTAGGCCGCCGCCTGGCCGTCCTGCGCCGCCTGGCGCACCCGCGGGCCGACGACGCGGCGACCGGACCCGTACAGGTCGTGGTCGCCCCCATCAGGTCCGTGCTGCAACCGCAGGTCAAGGGCCTGGGCGACCTGGAGCCCGTCGCCTTGCGGACCGGGCAGAGCGCCGACCTGGGCACCGTCACCGAGGGCCTGGCGGCAGCCGCGTACTCCCGCGTCGAGCTGGTCGAGAAGCGCGGCGAATTCGCGGTGCGCGGCGGCATCCTCGACGTCTTCCCGCCGACCGAGGAGCACCCGCTGCGAGTGGAGTTCTGGGGCGACGACGTCGAGGAGATCCGCTACTTCAAGGTCGCCGACCAACGCTCCCTCGAAGTCGCCGAGCACGGCCTGTGGGCGCCGCCCTGCCGCGAGCTGCTCCTCACCGACCAGGTGAAGGAGCGGGCCGCGGCGCTGTCGGTCGCCCACCCCGAGCTGCACGAGCTGCTGGACAAGATCGCCGAGGGCATCGCGGTGGAGGGCATGGAGTCCCTGGCCCCGGTGCTGGTCGACGACATGGAGCTGCTGCTCGACGTGCTCCCGGCGGGCAGCATGGCCGTGGTGTGCGACCCGGAGCGGGTCCGTACCCGCGCCGCCGACCTGGTGGCGACCTCCCGCGAATTCCTGGAGGCGTCCTGGGCGGCGTCGGCCGGCGGCGGCGAGGCGCCGATCGACCTGGGCGCGGCCTCGCTGTGGTCGATCGCCGACGTGCGCGACCGGGCCCGCGAGCTGGGCGTCCCCTGGTGGTCGGTGAGCCCCTTCGCGGCCGACGAGGCCGACGACCTGGCCGCCGACACCCTCAAGCTGGGCATGCACGCGCCCGAGCTGTACCGCGGCGACACCGCACGCGCGCTCGCCGACACCAAGGGCTGGCTGGCCGACGGCTGGCGCACCGTCTACGTCACCGAGGGCCAGGGCCCGGCCGCCCGCGTGGTGGAGGTGCTGGGCGGCGAGGGCATCGCGGCCCGCCTCGACATCGAGCTGGCCGACCTCGCGGCGTCCGTGGTCCACGTGGCAACCGGCTCCATCGAGCACGGCTTCATCGACCCGGCGCTCAAGCTCGCGGTGCTCACCGAGACCGACCTGTCGGGGCAGCGCTCGTCCACCAAGGACATGGGCCGGATGCCGTCCCGGCGGCGCAAGACCATCGACCCGCTCACCCTCCAGGCGGGCGACTACATCGTGCACGAGCAGCACGGCGTCGGCCGCTATGTGGAGATGGTGCAGCGCACCGTGCAGGGCGCCACCCGCGAGTACCTGCTGGTCGAGTACGCGCCCGCCAAGCGCGGCCAGCCGGGCGACCGGCTCTTCGTCCCCACCGACCAGCTCGAACAGGTCACCAAGTACGTCGGCGGCGAGGCCCCCTCGCTGCACCGGCTCGGCGGCGCGGACTGGACGAAGACCAAGGCGCGGGCGAAGAAGGCGGTCAAGGAGATCGCCGCCGACCTGATCAAGCTGTACTCGGCGCGGATGGCCGCCCCCGGCTACACCTTCGGGCCCGACACCCCCTGGCAGCGCGAGCTGGAGGACGCCTTCCCGTACGCGGAGACGCCCGACCAGCTCACCACCATCGCCGAGGTCAAGGAGGACATGGAGAAGTCCGTCCCCATGGACCGGCTGATCTGCGGCGACGTCGGCTACGGCAAGACCGAGATCGCCGTGAGGGCGGCCTTCAAGGCCGTGCAGGACGGCAAGCAGGTCGCCGTGCTGGTGCCGACCACGCTGCTGGTGCAGCAGCACATGGGCACCTTCGCCGAGCGGTACGCGCAGTTCCCGGTCAAGGTGCGGGCGCTGTCGCGGTTCCAGACCGACAGCGAGGCCAAGGCCACCATCGAGGGGCTGCGGGACGGCACCGTGGACCTGGTGATCGGCACCCACCGGCTCTTCTCCTCCGAGACGAAGTTCAAGGACCTGGGCCTGGTCATCGTCGACGAGGAGCAGCGCTTCGGCGTCGAGCACAAGGAGCAGCTCAAGAAGCTGCGGGCCAACGTGGACGTGCTGACCATGTCCGCCACCCCGATCCCGCGCACCCTGGAGATGGCGGTCACCGGCATCCGCGAGATGTCCACCATCACCACCCCGCCGGAGGAGCGGCACCCGGTGCTGACCTTCGTCGGCCCGTACGAGGAGCGGCAGATCGGCGCCGCGATCCGGCGTGAACTGCTGCGCGAGGGCCAGGTCTTCTACATCCACAACCGGGTGGAGTCGATCGACCGGGCGGCGGCGCGGCTGCGCGCCATCGTGCCGGAGGCGCGGATCGCCACCGCGCACGGGCAGATGGGGGAGTCGCAGCTCGAACAGGTCGTGGTCGACTTCTGGGAGAAGCGGTTCGACGTGCTGGTGTCCACCACGATCGTGGAGTCGGGCATCGACATCGCCAACGCCAACACCCTGATCGTGGAGCGCGGCGACACCTTCGGGCTCAGCCAGCTCCACCAGTTGCGCGGGCGCGTCGGCCGCTCGCGCGAGCGCGGCTACGCGTATTTCCTGTACCCGCCGGAGAAGCCGCTGACCGAGACCGCGCACGAGCGGCTCGCCACCATCGCCCAGCACACCGAGATGGGCGCGGGCATGTACGTCGCCATGAAGGACCTGGAGATCCGCGGCGCGGGCAATCTGCTGGGCGGCGAGCAGTCCGGGCACATCGCGGGCGTCGGATTCGACCTGTACGTACGGATGGTGGGCGAGGCCGTCGCCGACTACCGCTCGGCGCTGGAGAGCGGCGGCGAGCCGGAGGAGACGCTGCTCGACGTGAAGATCGAGCTGCCGGTGGACGCGCACGTCCCGCACGACTACGCGCCGGGCGAGCGGCTGCGGCTCCAGGCGTACCGGGCCATCGCGGCGGCCAACACGGCCGAGGACATCGCGGCGGTCCGCGAGGAGCTGACCGACCGCTACGGCAAGCTGCCGGAGCCGGTGGAGAATCTGCTGCTGGTGGCGGGGCTGCGGATGCTGGCCCGCAAGGTCGGCGTCAGCGACATCACCCTCCAGGGCGTCAACGTCCGTTTCGGCCCGGTGGAGTTGCGCGAGTCGCAGGAGCTGCGGCTGAACCGGCTCTACCCGCGCACGGTGCTCAAGCACGCGACGAAGCAGATCCTCGTCCCGCGTCCGACGACGGCGCGGATCGGCGGCAAGCCGGTGGTGGGACGCGAACTGCTGGAGTGGACGGCGGAGTTCCTGACGACGGTGCTGGACAACTAGGGCTGTTCCAGCCGGTTTCCCACCGCCCGGCGGACGTTCAATGGTCTGGACCTTGACAGGTCCAGACCATTCCGCTTGAGTCTGTCCCGACCCCACTCGAACCCCCACAAGGAGTGGTCACGTGTCGAGACAACGGCTCATAGCGTTCCTCACCGCACTCGCGGTCGCGATAGGGATCGCCATCCTCGTACCGCTGGCGTCCACCGCCTCCGCCGCGGGCTGCTCCACCGCGTGGAACTCGTCGTCGGTGTACACCGGCGGCATGGGCGCGTCGTACAACAGCCACAACTGGCTGGCGAAGTGGTGGACCCAGGGCGAGACGCCAGGCGCCGCCGACGTCTGGTCGGACCAGGGCGCCTGTACCGGCGGTTCGGGCGGCACCGGCGGCACCACGGGCGGCACCGGCGGGACCTGCAACTACCCGGCGTGGGTCCAGGGCCACAACTACGTCGCCGGTGACATCGTCAAGTACAGCAACGGCAACTACTACAAGGCCTCCCACGACAACCCGGGCTACGACCCCACCATCAGCACCTGGTACTGGGACCCGTTCGGCTGCAACGGCGGCGGTACGACCACCCCGCCCGGCAACCCGAGCGGATTCGTCGTCACCGAGGCCCAGTTCAACCAGATGTTCCCGAACCGGAACTCCTTCTACACCTACAGCGGCCTGACCGCGGCGCTCAGCGCGTACCCCGGTTTCGCGAACACCGGCAGCGACACGGTGAAGAAGCAGGAGGCCGCGGCCTTCCTCGCCAACGTCAGCCACGAGACCGGCGGCCTCGTCTACATCGTCGAGCAGAACACCGCGAACTACTCGCACTACTGCGACACGAGCCAGTCCTACGGCTGCCCGGCCGGACAGTCCGCGTACTACGGCCGCGGGCCGATCCAGTTGAGCTGGAACTTCAACTACAAGGCCGCGGGCGACGCGCTCGGCATCGACCTGCTGCACAACCCCAACCTGGTGCAGACCGACTCGGCCGTCGCCTGGAAGACCGGCCTGTGGTACTGGAACACCCAGACCGGCCCCGGCACCATGACCCCGCACAACGCCATGGTCAACGGCGCCGGATTCGGTGAGACCATCCGCAGCATCAACGGCAGCATCGAGTGCAACGGCGGCAACCCCGCGCAGGTGCAGAGCCGGGTCAACTCCTACCAGAGCTTCGTCTCGATCCTCGGAGTCCCGGCGGGCAACAACCTGAGCTGCTGACCCGGCGTCGCCCCACGGACGCACGCAAGGCCGTACGCACGCAAGGCCGTACACAGGTAAGGCCGTACGCGCCCAGCCCGTACGCACGCTTCATCCGACGCGCCCCGCTCACCACGAGCGGGGCGCGTTAGTGTGAGCGGCTGTGACGATCACCGGAGCGGGGACGAACGTACGGCCGCTGGCGGCGGGACAGCGCGCGCGGCTGCTGGTCGGGGACATCGACGGCGGCGAGCCGCGCCTGGTGTACGAGACGGCGGACAGCGCGCTGGAGGCGCCGAACTGGTCGCCGGACGGCCGCTGGCTGGTCTTCAACCAGGACGGGCTGCTGCTGCGGATCGCCCCCGACGGCGGGGCGCCCGAGGTCATCGACACCGGCGGCATCACGGACGCCAACAACGACCATGTGCTCTCGCCGGACGGCGGCACGGTCTATCTGTCGGCGGGCGACGGGCACATCCACGCCGTGCCGTTCGAGGGCGGACCCGCGCGCCGGGTCACCAACGACCGCGGCCCCGGACCCTTCCGGCACTTCCTGCACGGCGTCTCGCCCGACGGCCGCACGCTGGCGTACGTGGGCGTCGAGCCGTACGGCGGCGACGAGTGGGGCTACCGCAACATCTTCACCGTCCCCGCGGCCGGCGGCCCCGACACCCGGCTGACGGACTCTCCCGCGCCCGCGGACGGCCCGGAGTTCAGCCCCGACGGGGCCTGGATCTACTTCAACTCCGAGCACGGCGCGACCGTCCCCGGCCACGCCCAGCTCTTCCGGATGCGGCCGGACGGCACCGAGTTGACGCGGCTCACCTCGGACGCGCGCGTCAACTGGTTTCCGCACCTGTCACCCGATGGACGACACGTCCTCTACATCAGCTTCCCGCCCGGCACCGAGGGGCACCCGGCCGACCGCGACGTCGTCCTGCGCGTCATGGACCCGGACGGCGGCGCCCCGCGTGACGTCCTGGCCTTCCCCGGCGGCCAGGGCAGCCTCAACGTCAACAGCTGGGCCCCGGACAGCCGCCGCTTCGCCTACGTCGACTACCCGACGGCCTGAGCCGGTCCCGCTGCGCCCGACGCGCCCGGCCCTAGCCGTTCGGCGGGCTCGTCCGGTGCATGATCACATAGCCCTCGGCGTTGACGATCTGCTGATATTCGGCGTTCGGGTGGAGCTGCTTGGCGTAGGTGAGCGGATCGGGCACCCAGCCGGAGGAGTTGTCGATCACGATGTAGTCCGGGCTGATGCCCTGCGTGTCGCCGACCCAGTACACCGTGGTCCGGTGGACGAGACGGCTGATCGGCCCGACGTTCGCCTCCACCGAGGAGCCGCTGGGCACCGTCTCGAGCAGCTTCTCCACGGCCTTGGTGTGCGCGTCGACCTTGTAGGTGTCGGAGTGGCTGAGCGAGGCCAGCGGCATCGTCAAGGTGAGCGCCAGCGCGGCGCCCGCCGCCGCCGCGGGCAGCCCCGAGGCGTAGGAGCGCAGCCAGGGCCGCGGGCTCCTGCGGGAGAGCGCCGCCGCGTCCACGAGGGCGAGGAAGACCACCGGCATCAGCACCGCGCTGTAGTGCCAGTCGGTGCCCCAGTAGTGGTCGTCGTGCGAGATGAACCGCCAGCCGATGGTCGGCAGCGCGGCCAGCAGCAGCGGCGAACGCAGCGCCAGCAGGCCGGTGGTCGGCAGCAGAATCCACAGCAGGGTGTGCACGGCGGTGCCGAACGGGATGTGCCCCGGCATCGGCGCCCCGTTGCCGTTCAGCTTGTTCCAGTAGTCGTATCCGCCCGCGCTGTTGAACGCCGGGATGATCACCGCGAAGGCGAGCGCGGAGGCCAGCACCCCGAGGCTGACCAGCCCCAGCGCGTACGGCCCGTACCGCATGCCGTCGCTGAGCCGCGGCGGCTCCTCGGCCCGCGTCCCGCTCCCGTCGGCCTCCGGGGCCTCCGGGGCCTCGCCGCCGTCGGCGCGCGGCGCCGGGACGACGTCCTCGCCCCGCGCGGACCCGGACCCGCCGACGGCCCCGGACCCGCCGACCGGCCCCGCCCCTGACGACGCCCCGGACATGGCCCCGGACCCGGCGTCCGGCTCGGTCTCCTTGCGGGTCCGCAGCCACACGATCGCGCCGATCGCGGCGGCCGTGACGCCCATGTCCTCCTTGACGAAGATCAGCGGCAGCGCCCACCACATCGCCGGCGCCCACTTCCTGCGCAGCACCGCCTCCAGCGAGAACGCCAGCAGCGGCATCGCGAAGGCGATCTCGTGGAAGTCGAACTCGACCGCCCGCTGCACGCCCCACGACAGCCCGTACGCCACGCCGACCGCCAGTCCGCGCCCGCGGCCCAGCAGATGGGCGGCGCCCCGGGTCACGGGCACGATCGACAGCGCGAACAGCAGCGCCTGCGCGACCAGCAGCGTCACCGGGCTCGGGAACACCCGGTAGAAGGGGGCGATCAGGGCGGTGATCGGACTGAAGTGGTCACCGAGGATGTTGAAGCCGGGGCCCTTGAGGTCGGCGACCGGCGCGTGGAAGTGCGCGTAGGAGCCGACCGCCTGCTCGAAGATGCCCAGGTCCCACGACATCGTGAGCATCCGCCGGTAGCGGGTGACCGACAGCGCGAGGAACGCCGCGAAGAAGACCGTGGCCAGCAGATACGGGTCGACGCGCGGCCCGATGCCGCCGAGCCTGAAGCCGGTCGTCGGCGCGTCGTCGACCGTGGTGCCGCCGGGCGCGGCGGCTCTGGTGTCCTGCGCCGGTATGACGGCCTCGGCCCTGTCCATCGTCGGTCCTCCCGCGGAAGCTGGGTCGGGGTCTGCCGGAAAAGATACGGGACGCGGCTGTGCCGGGGGCACTCCTGAACCCGCCATCCCCACTCACCTCCGCCACTCGCGTCCCGGCACCACGGGCCCGCCGCTCCCGGCGGACCGGCGCGGCCCCGCGGTGTCCGTCCCGTATGCACCGTTATGCGGTGCTTCACCGCGAGAAAGATACCCCTCGGCCGCCGCTGTCCCGGCGGCCCGCGCCGCATATGCTGCCCGCCGTGAAAACGTGGACGAACGCGCATCGGCTCTGGATACTCCTCGCGGGCGCCGCGGCCGTGGCGGTGGCCGCCACCGTGACCGCCCTGGTCCTGACGTCCTCCGGCCCCGGCAAGGAGCGGGCCCTGCCGCCGACCCGGGCGCGTACGTACACCGACCAGCAGGCGTGTCTGCTCACCGGGGAGCGCGGTCTGGCGGACCCGGCGGCGGCGCCGGTGTGGGCGGGGATGCGGGACGCCTCGGCGGGGACGCACGCGAAGGTCAGCTATCTGGCGATGGCGGGGGAGCAGAGCGCGGCGGCGGCCGGGCCCTATCTGGCGACCCTGGCCGACCGGAAGTGCACGGTCGTCCTGACGGTCGGCGCGGCCCCCGACGGGGCGGTCCCGGCGGCGGGACCGAAGTTCCCCGGCACGCGCTTCGTCGTCGTGAGGGAGAAGGCCGTGGGGGAGAAGGCGGGCGGTACGGGCGGTACGGCTGACGCGCCCGGTGCGAATGTCACCGCCGTGCCCGGGGGCTCCGCCGCGAGCACGCGCAAGGCGGTCGAGGCCGCCGTGACCGACGCGCTGCGTCACTGAGGCGTCGCTGAGACGTCGCTGAGACGTCGTTGAGGGGGTCCGCCGGGAGGCCCGCGCGGGCTTGACCTCTCTTGCCCAAAAGCAGGGCGAAAGGCGGACCAAACCCCTCCATCGTAAAGATCGTTCCCGGAACGAACCGGGACAGGGGTCACAAGTCGCCGCGCTTGATGATGTACAGGCAAAGAGTGTCCCCGGATCGTCCCCACGATCTATCCGCGGGTGAGGAAAACGGTCACGATCGGCAAGTTTTCTGTGTCGATCCTGTCAGGAGCCTGTGCCGTGCGCGCATCCTTCGCCCGTCGTTCGTCCCGGAGAACAACCCTCCGTCGCCGGTGGCTGCGTGCCACCGCGATGCTGTCGCTGATCGCGCTGGCACTGGTGCTGACCACGGAGCAGGCGGCGGCGGACGGGGCGACCCTGCCCGCGCTGTCGATGCCCAGCCTCGCCTCGCTCACCGCGTGGCTGAAGCACCCCCACTGGGGGCGCGTGCCGCAGCAGGAGAGCGGCACCGCCGCCGGGCACAGCCACCGGGCGACCGCGGACTCCACCCGCGCGCACGTCGGCGCGGGGCACAAGCCCGGCAAGGCGCCCGGCGAACTCGACGCCTACCACCCGTTCCGCAAGGCGTCCACGTCCGGCCGCAGCGGTGTCGTCGGCGGCTACTCCGCCCGCACCAGCAAGCGGAACGCGGCGAAGTCGACCGACACCGTCACGGTGTTCGACAACGCGGACGGCACGCACACCCGCCGCGTGTCGCAGACGCCGGTCAACTACCGGGACGCGCACGGCGCCTGGCAGCCGATCGACACCAGCGTGCACCGCCGGGCCGACGGCCGCCTCCACGAGGCGGCCAACTCCCTCGGCGTCGACTTCGCGCCGCGCTCCTCCGCGCCGGACCTCGCCACCTTGCGCACCGACGCCGCGCACTCCGTCGCGTACGGCCTGTCCGGCGCGGCCGACGTCACCGCCGCCGTGTCGGGCGACCAGGTCACGTACCCGGACGCCCTGCCGCGCACCGACCTGGTCGTCGCCCCGTCCGCGACCGGCGTCAAGGAAGCCGTCGTCCTGCACGCGGCGAGCGCCGCCAACTCCTGGCTCTTCCCGCTCAGGCTCCAGGGCCTGACCCCCGTCCAGGTCAAGGACGGCTCGGTCGAACTGCGCGACGCCGCGGGCAAGGTGACCGCCCGGATACCGCGCGCCTACGCCTACGACTCCAAGGTCGACCGCCGCTCCGGCGAGCCGACGACGACCTACGCGGTCGACTACCGGCTGGTCGCCGACCACGGCGGCACCGCCCTGAAGGTCACCCTCGACCCGGCGTGGCTGCACGACCCCGCGCGGGTCTTCCCCGTCACCGTCGACCCCAGCATCGTCGACGGCTGGACCACCACCTACGCCGAGTCCGGCAACCCCGCGGGCGACCACTCCTTCGAGCAGACCGTCAAGATCGGCTCGTACGACTCCGGCACGCACTCCGCCAACACCTTCGTCAACCACTGGTACGGCGGCTGGGACGGCTCCAAGGTCACCGTGACCGCCGCGTCGCTGCACCTGTTCGAGACCTGGGCCTCCACCTGCACCGCCGAGCGCTTCGACGTCGCGCTGATCACCGCGCCGTGGACCCCGACCGGCGTCACCACCTACCCCGGCCCCTCGCACGGCGCGTCCATCGGCAACCTCACGCCCAGCGTCCCCATCGCCTGCGCCAACACCGCCGCCGACCCCACCAAGGGCAACGCGGTGGAGGTGCCGCTCACCACCGCCTCCATCCAGGGCTGGATGAACGGCACCACCCCCGACTACGGCCTCGCGGTCTACGCGGCCACCACCGACGCCCTGCACTGGAAGCAGTTCGGCTCCTTCGCCGACGCGGGCAAGGGCCCGTACATCGACGTCACGTACACCGGCACCACCCCGCCGCAGGTCTACCAGCAGTACCCCAACGACAACGAGGTGGAGTACACCACCACCCCCCAACTGACCGCCTGGTCCGGCGGCGCCAACTCGCAGGCGAACACCACCACCAAGTACGACTTCCAGATCTACGACAACACCAACACCAAGGTCGTCGACTCCGGACTGCTCACCACCGGCTCCTGGACGGTCCCGGCGGGCAAGCTCAAGTGGGGCCAGAGCTACTCCTGGACGGTGCAGTCGCAGGACGCGGGGCTGTACTCCGGCGCCACCTGGTACCAGATGGCGATCCAGGTCCCGCAGCCGCTGATCACCTCGGGGCTGTCCCAGAACAGCAGCGACCACGGCTACGACCCGTCGATCGGCAACTACACCACCTCCGACACCGACGCGACCGTCTCCACCGTCGGCCCGAGCCTCGACGTCGACCGCGACTACAACTCCCGTGACCCGCGCTGGACCGGGGCGTTCGGCGCGGGCTGGTCGAGCATCTTCGACGCCCGCGCCACCGAGCAGTACAACCCGGCGGGCGCCGTCGTCTCCAACGTCGTCACCTACCCGGACGGCTCCCAGGTCGGCTTCGGCAAGAACGGCGACGGCAGCTACTCGCCGCCCGCGGGCCGCTTCGCCACCTTCAAGGCCGTCACCGGCGGCTACACGCTGACCGACAAGAACGCCACCGTCTACGCCTTCACCCAGTCGCTGGGCTCCGGCGCGTACGGCATCACCTCGGTCACCGACGCCAACGGCCGCGCCGTCACCTTCACCTGGACCAGCGGCCACGTCACCACCATGACCTCGGTGACCTCCGCCCGCGCCCTGCACCTGACCTGGCAGACACCCACCGGCGCGAGCGCCGCGCACGTCGCCACCGTCGTCACCGACCCGGTCACCGCGGCCGACCCGAACTCCGCGCAGACCTGGACGTACGGCTACACCAACGACCAGCTCACGAAGGTCTGTTCGCCGATCTCCAGCACGCAGTGCACCGCGTACAACTACACCGCGGGATCGCAGTACCAGAACGCCGCGCTCGACCTCGACCCGCGGGCGGTGTGGCCGATGTCCGAGGCGTCGGGCACCGTCGGCAAGGACGCGGTCCTCGCCAACCAGGGCACCAAGAACCTCGCGTACAGCGGCGTCACCTACGGCCAGGCGGGCCCGCTCACCGGATCGGCCGCCACCGCCATCGGGTTCAACGGCACCAGCTCGTACGCCACCCTCCCGTTCGACATGGGCAACAACACCGACTCCGGCGCCCTGTCGCTGTGGTTCAAGACCTCCGCCGGGCCCGGCGTGCTCTACTCCTACGCCTCGCAGCCGGTCACCGCGGGCGACTCGCCCGGCGGCTACACCCCGGCCGCCTACGTCGGCACCGACGGCAAGCTGAAGGCCGAATTCTGGTACAGCGGCGGCATCGCGCCGATCAGCACCACCGCCTCGGTCGCCGACGGCAAGTGGCACCACATGGTGCTGTCCGCCGCGGGCAACAGCCAGACCCTCTTCCTGGACGGCGCCAAGGTCGGCTCGGTGTCCGGCTCGATCTCCATCCAGCCCGGCATCGCCTTCGGCAAGAACCAGCCGTACAACACCCTGGGCGCGGGCTTCCTCGGCGGGGCCTGGCCCGACCAGCCGCACTCCAGCACCACCGACAAGACCGGCTACGCGACGTACTTCAACGGCGCGATCGCCGACGCCGCCTGGTACGACCGCCCGCTGGTCGCCGCCGACGCGAGCGCGCTGCGCACCTACGGCACCCACGCCGCGAGCCTGCTGAGCACGGTCACCCGGCCGTCCGCCAAGACGTACCACGCCATGACGTACGACCCGGCGACCACGGCGCTGACCCAGCTCACCGACGAGAACGGCGGCGTCTGGAAGCTCGGCGCGCCGACCGTCACCGGCTCCAGCCAGACCTACCGCGGCGCGGTGCTCGGCGGCGCGCCCGCCACGTACTTCCGGCTGGGCGAACCCGCGGGCGCCACCACGGCGCTGGACGAGACGCGCGGCGGGACCGGTACGTACAACGCGGTGACGCTCGGCGCGACCGGGCCGTTCAGCGACCAGAAGGCCGCCACGTTCAACGGGACCAGCTCCTGGGTGAAGGTGCCCGACACAGTGACCGGGGACACCGCGGCCTCGGCCGAACTGTGGTTCACCACCACCCACGGCGGCGCGATCCTGCTCAACACGCAGAGCGCCGCGATCGGTTCGACCGTGTCCTCCACGACACCGCAACTGTGGATCGGCAGCGACGGCAAACTCTACGGCGGCTTCTACACCACGTCCGGCTCGGTGCAGATGGGCACCACGGGCACCGTCACCGACGGCAAGTGGCACCATGTGCTGCTCAGCGCCGGAGCCACCAGCCAGACCCTGTACCTCGACGGCGCGCAGGCCGCGACCAAGACGGCCACGGCCGCGCTGTCCAACAGCGCCAGGACCACCGCCTACATCGGCGCGGGCACCACCGGCTCCGGCTGGACCGGCCTGACCAACGGCACCGTCGCCTACTTCAACGGCACGCTCGCCGACGTCGCCACCTACCGCACCGCGCTGACCGCGCAGGACGCCGAGAGCCACTTCCAGGCGGGCAAGAACTCCACCGGCCTGCTGCCGGTGGAGACCGTCAAGGTCACCTCCCCGGCGAACAAGGTGACGACGTACACCTACGACGTCGTCAACAACGAACGCCAGCTCACCGAGACCGACGGCCTCGGCAACAGGACCAGCTTCGGCTACGACACCGGCGGCTACGAGCACACGGTCACCGACCCCAACGGCGCGATGACCGTCACCGGCCACGACGTCCGCGGCAACGTCGTCTCCTCGACCACCTGCCAGAATCAGGCGGCCAAGGTCTGCTCCACCGAGTACTACACGTACTTCCCCGACGACACGACGGAACAGCTCACCACCGCCGACCCGCGCAACGACGTGCTGCTCACCGAGCGGGACGGCCGCTCCTCCTCGGCGACCGACCCCACGTACCTGACCTCGTACACCTACGACGCGTTCGGCGACGAGACCGCGGTGACCGGACCGCCGGTCGCGGGCTTCCCCAACGGGCGCGCCTCGACCACCGTGTTCAGCGACGGCACCGCCACCTACCCCGCCGCCGACAGCGGGAACGTGCCCAAGGGCCTGCCGGTGCGGTCGGTCTCGCCCGGCGGCGCGGTCAACTCCGTGTCCTACTTCCACAACGGCGACGTGGCCTCCTCCACCGACGCGGTGGGCCTGGTCACCAGCTACACCTACGACGGCCTCGGGCAGGTGCTCACCAAGAAGGCCGTCTCCGACACCTACCCCGCAGGTCTGACCACGTCCTACACCTACGACAAGGCCGGGCAGATCACCGAGGAGGACGACCCGCAGCTCACCGACCGGGTCACCGGCGCCACCCACGCGGCGGCCACCACCACGGTCTTCGACGCCGACGGCGACATCACCTCGCAGACGGTCAAGGACCTCAGCGGCGGCGACGCGCCCCGGACCGAGACCCAGACCTACGACGCGTACGACCACGTCCTCACCCAGACCGACGCCAACGCCAACGCGGGCGGCGCCAACGGCGGGACGACGACGTACACGTACGACACGTCGGGCAACAAGACGCAGGAAGTGTCCAAGTCGGGCACGGTCACCAACTACACGTACGACGACAACGGGCACCTGCTGACCCAGACGCTCCAGTACACCGGCGACCCGGTCAGCCCGCAGGCCGCCACCACGCTGACGGAGTCCTCGCGGGCGTACGACCCGGCGGGCCGGCTGGCGTCGGTGACCGACTCGATGGGCGCCACGACGTCGTACACCTACACCGACAACGGCCTGGCGGTCACCGCGACCAAGAAGAGCGCCGACGGCACGGCCTCGACGGTGCTCCAGACCACCACGTACGACGCGGCCGGGAACCAGTTGTCGCAGACCACCGACAACGGGCAGACGGTCGTCAACTTCACGGTGGACGCGGCCTCCAGGACCACGAGCACCACCGTGGACCCGACCGGCGTCGACCGGGTGACCAGCGTGTCCTTCACCCCGGACGACCAGGTCGCCACCCAGAACGAGCACGATTCCTCGGGCTTCGACCGCACCACCTCCTCCACCTACGACGCGGCGGGCAACACCCTGACCGAGACGCTGCACGGCGACGCCTCGGGACACCCCTCCGCCTGGTGGAAGCTCGACCAGACCACCGGCTCCACCGTCACCGACACCTCGGGCAGCGGCTACACCGGCGCCGCCTCGGGCGTCACCTGGGGCGGCGACGCGGCGACCTTCGCGGGCACCTCCGGCCAGCAGATCGCCACCAACGGCCCGGTGCTCAACACCGCCGGGTCCTACACCGTCTCCGCCTGGGTCAACATGGCGTCGCTGCCGACCCACAACGCGACGATCGTCGCCCAGGGCGGCACCACGGCCAGCGCCTTCTACCTCCAGTACAACTACGCGCACACCAGCGCGCCGCTGTGGAGCATGGAGCAGACCAGCGCCGACACGGCCGCGCCGACCTTCCCGTCCGCGTACTCCACCGCCGTGCCCAAGACCAACACCTGGACGCACGTGGTCGGCGTGTACAACGTCGCCAACGGCGCCAGCCAGATCTACGTCAACGGCGCGCTGTCCGGCAGCGGCACCAACACCGCGCCGTGGTCCGCGAACGGCCCGCTGACCATCGGCGCGGGCAAGTACAACGGCGCGCCGACCGACTTCCTGCCCGGCGCGGTCTCCAACGTGCAGGTCTACCCGCGCGCGCTGACCGGCACCGAGGTCAACACGCTGTACGGCAACGGCCGTACCGGCGGCACCGTCGGTTCCTCCACCGAGCAGACCACCCGCTACACGTACGACAAGCGCGGGCTGCCGAAGTCGATGACCGACGCGGACAACTTCACCACCGACTACTCCTACGACGAGGCGGGGAATCTGGCGGTCACCACCGCCCCCGCCGTCCAGGTCGAGACCGGCGGCGGCCAGCCGGTCACCCAACGGCCGGTCACCACCAGCGGATTCGACACCTTCGGCGAGGCCGTCGAAGAGGTCGATCCGACCGGCAACCAGACCACCACGGTCTACGACGCCAACGGCAACAAGGTCTCCGAGACCCTGCCGCCGTACACCCCGGCGGGCGCGTCCGCCCCGCTGGCGGCCACGTCGGCCTGGTCGTACGACTCCGACGGCAACCAGATCTCCTCCACCACACCGGGCGGGAGGACCACCGGCTTCCTGTACGACCAGCTCGGCGACCTCGCGCAGGTCACCGAGCCGGACGGCACCAAGCTGCACACCACGTACGACACCAACGGCGACCAACTCTCGGTGACGGACGGCACCGGAGCCGTCACCCAGGCCACCTGGGACTACCTCGGCCGGCAGGTCACCGCGACCACGCTGGAGCGCTTCCCCTCCAACCGGGTGCTGACCACCACCAACTCGTACGCGGTGACCGCCGGGAATCCGTACGGCGCGAATCTGGCGTCGACCACGACGCCCGCCGGGGTCACCACCACCTACGGGTACGACCGGGCCAGCGAGGTCACCTCGGTCACCGACGGCGCGGGCAACACCACCAAGTACACGTACGACTTCATGGGGAACCGGCAGAAGACGATCCAGCCGGACAACACCTGGACCGAGACCGACTTCGACGTCGCGGGCAACCCGACGCTGAGCACCCAGTACGACGCCGCCAACACGCAGCTCAGGCAGACCCACCAGGTCTACGACGGCGTCGGCAACCTCACCGCCTCCACGGACGCGAACGGCAACACCAGCCACTTCACGTACGACGCGGCGGGCACCGTCACCCAGGAGATCCAGCCGGTCACCGCGACCACCTCGATCACCACGTCCTTCGGGTACGACGCGGCGGGCAACAGGACCCGGTTCACCGACGGCCGCAACAACTCCTGGCTGTACGGATACACCCCGTGGGGCCAGCAGGAGACGGTGAAGC
Source organism: Streptomyces sp. NPDC008317 (assembly GCF_042955955.1). Taxonomy (NCBI): domain Bacteria; kingdom Bacillati; phylum Actinomycetota; class Actinomycetes; order Kitasatosporales; family Streptomycetaceae; genus Streptomyces; species Streptomyces sp. NPDC008317. The sequence continues at coordinate 90,956 of NZ_JBIBFQ010000006.1, read as the reverse complement.
AGCCGGCCACCGCCCAGTACGGCTCGGCGGCCGACTCCACGACCACCAACGTCTACGACCTCGACGGGCAGTTGGTCTCCAGCACGCTGCCCGGCGGCGTCACCCACACGATGACGTACGACCAGCTCGGCAATCTGAAGACCGCCTCGGGACAGGGCGCCGACGCCGCCACCGCGACCCGCAGCTTCACCTACGACCACGACAACCAGGTGACCGCCGCCGACACCGCGGAGGCGGGCACCACCGGCGCCAAGGACCACCAGGCCGCCACCCACGAGACGTTCAGCTACGACGACCGCGGCGACCTGACGTCGGCGGGCGGCTCCGGCGGCTCGTCCAACTTCACCTACAACGACGACGGTTCACCGCTGACCCGCTCGGACGCGGCCGGCACCACCTCCTACGGCTACGACACCGCGGGCCGGCTGTCCACGCTCAACGACGCGGCCTCCGGCACCGCGCTCACCTACGGCTACAACACGCTGAACCAGACCGCGTCGGTCAAGTACGGCGCGAGCGGCCAGACCCGCACCTTCACGTACAACACCGCGCACGACCTCACCGGCGACACCCTGACGCAGGGCGCCAGCACACTGTCGGCCATCACCTACGGCTACGACAGGAACGGCAACCTGACGTCGAAGAACACCGTCGGGGTCGCGGGCGCCTCCAACAACGTCTACACCTACGACCAGGCCGACCGCCTCAGCTCGTGGAACAACGGCACGGCCACCACGAACTACTCCTACGACGACTCCGGCAACCGCACCCGCGTCGGCGCCGACGTCTACACCTACGACGCCCGCGACCAGCTCACCTCGGACGGCGTCCACAGCTACGCGTACTCCGCGCGCGGCACCATGACCTCGGACACCTCCACCGCCAACGGCCAAGTGGCCTACTCCACCGACGCGTACAACAACCAGATCACCGCGGGCACGCACTCGTACACGCTCGACGCGTCGGGCCGGAACATCACCGACGCCAACTCGGCCGACCAGTCCTCGCGCGCCTTCCAGTACTCGGGCGCCGACAACACCATCGCCGCGGACGGCAACTACAGCTATACGTACGATCCCGGCGGCTCGCTGATCGGCATCAACGGCGGCACCGCGCCGGGCACCGGCCAACTGGCCCTGACCGACAGCCACGACGACGTCATCGGGAACTTCGCGCCGGGGGCGACCACCCTGGCCGGTTCCACGACGTACGACCCGATGGGCAAGGTCACCGCCAACAACGGGCTCATCGGCCACCTCGGCTTCCAGTCCGGCTGGACGGAGGCCGACACCGGCAAGGTCGGCACCGCGTCACGCTGGTACAACCCGGCGACCGGCACCTTCATGAACAAGGACTCCGCGTCCGTCAACCCGGTGCCGAACGAGGCGGCGGCCAACCCCTTCGCGTACGTCGGCGACAACCCGCTCGACGGCACGGACCCCTCGGGCAACTGGGGCCTGGGCAGCGTCTGGCACGCGGCGAGCCACGCCGTCAGCCACGCGGTGAGCAGCACCTACCACGCGGCCACCTCGTACGCCTCCAGCAGTTGGAGCTCCTTCAACTTCTACGCCTCGTACGCCTATTACCACTACACGCCGCCGATCGTGCACAAGGTCGTGCACGCCGCCAAGCGCGTGGTGAAGAGGGTCGTCCACCACGTGCGGGACGTCTACCGCGCCACCGTCCGCTACACCCGTCGCGTCTACCACTACGCGGCGCGCAAGGTGAAACGCGTCGTCCACGCCGCCGTGCACGCCGTCCACTCGGCCTACCACGCGGTCAAGAAGGTCGCGAAACGCGTGGTCCACGCGGTGAAGAAGACCGCCAAGGCGGTGGCGAAGGCATCCAGAACCGCGTATCACGCCACTGTCAAGGCCGTGAAAACCGCGGCCACCTACGCCAAGCACCATGCGGCGGCCATCACGTCCTTCGTGGTCTCCACCGCCGTCTTCATGGGCTGCGAGGCGGTCACGGCGGGCGTCGGCTCCATCGGCTGCGCGGCGGTCGCGGGCGCGGCCGGGTCACTGGTCGAGCAGGGCTTCAAGTGCGCCGAGGCGGGCGGCGCGGCGTGCAGCGCGGGCGCCTTCGCGACCTCCGCCGTGACGGGCGCCGTCGCGGGCGCGATCGGCGGGGCGCTCGGGTCGCTGGGCGGCAAGGTGCTCAGCAAGTTCGCCCCCAAGGCGATGGAGGCCGTCGGCGGGCTGTTCGGCAAGGGCGCCACCGAGGCCGAGGAGGCGGCGGCGGGCGACGCCACCCAGACCGCGGCGCGCCAGGGCGAGTCGGGCGCCGCCAAGTCGGCCACCGACAGCGGGACCTGCCACAGCTTCACGGCCGGCTCCCGTGTCCTCATGGCGGGCGGCGGCACCAAGGCCATCGACCGGATCAAGGTGGGCGACTCCGTCGTCAACTCGGTGCCGGGTGCCTCCGGCACGCAGAGCCACAAGGTCACCGCGGTGATCGTGACGACGACGGACCACGATTTCGTGGACGTCGGGGTGAAGCCGGTCGCGGCCAACGCCGTGACGTCCGCCGCGAAGAAGGTGGTCCGGCGCGCGGCCCTCGGCCTCGCGGCCTCCGCGGCGGTCCTGGGCGCCCTGGGCGCGACCCACCACGCGGCCGACTCCCACCCGGCCACGGCCCCGGTGGCGGCGGTCTCCCCGGCCGCCCCGACGCCGGTGAACGGCCACCTCACCACCACCTTCCACCACCCCTTCTACGACGCGACCCAGTCCGCCTTCGTCGAGGCCAAGGACCTCCACCAGGGCGACCTCCTCCAAACCCCCACCGGCACCGCCCAGATCACCACCGTCCGCCTCTTCCACGCCCACACCACCACATACGACCTGACCATCGGCGACCTCCACACCTACTACGTGGAGGCCGGCGCCACGCCGGTCCTGGTCCACAACTGCGAAACTGAGAAGCTTGGTCCTAATACCTATTCATGGGAGCACAAGGAATCGGAAAGCCTTTTTGAGGCAGAGGTTGACCATAATGGCACTATGACGATGCTCGCCGAGGTGACAAAAAAGAGCCCTGTGAGGGGTGTTGAAGTGTTCAACAGGGCACTTCGCCACTTTGGTGATCGAGTCACTTCCATCAATGGTAATCTTATCGAGGAGAATCGAGCCACCTTTAATAAGCTCACGGGTGGAGGCATGCCAGCGGAAGAGGCGATCCTTCACACGTGGACAGGGAAAGTCGCTACGAGAAGCGGCTTCAGTGTGCTGCGATCTCTTAAACTTATCGGCGAACCAGGGGCCTACTCCAAGGTCGAGCCAATCTTTACGAGACCCTAAGGGGTGCAAGGGTGTCCACCGATGACTGGGTCGCAGAGGCAGTCCGCATGCAGCGGGGAGGGGCGTCGATTATTGACATCGCCGACTTTCTGCGAGCATTCGGGGAAAATGGCGGAAGGAAAATTAACGCGGCATCCGCTCTCGGTAAAGAGTATGACTGGTCAGTAAAAATGAAGCTTGAATTGCTGAGCTGGACCGAAGGGGGCGTCACGGACCAAGAGCTAATGTCCCTTGTTCCGTCCTGGTTTCCTGGCGATTGATTTAATCTCAATTTTCCCACTAGGTCGGACATGCTGTGCGTGGGTCGGGCGATGATTATCATCCGACCGTGGAATTACCGCAGGCAGGCGACGAGTTCGCGCAGCGACCAGCGGGTCCCGCCCACCGAGGGTGCAGACGGGCCAGTTCCATCTCGTTGGAGCGGTCAGAGCACTAGCGCGACTCCGTTGCCTGCTTGCGGTCCTGGGGGATTTCACAGGTTGCATCAACCGCGAGGTGTGAACGTGACAGTGGAGGTGAACCCGTGAGCGCGGTGGATGCGGCGACTGTCAAGCGGGTTGCCAAGGACTGGGCGGCTCGGTACCCAGGGTTCGATGTCAGATGATGATCGTGCGACGAGCGCTCAAGGACGGAATTCGTCGTCGGTGCCGGGAGGACCGGGTAGGTGGGCGGAACGGTGAGTCGGTCGGACGGGTTGAGTAACGAAGGGCTGTCGGCGCAGGTCGCGGCCATGGGGCGGGGGCAGCGCTGCCAGGCGGCGTATTTCGCCCTGCGGCGACTGCGGGGGCCGTTGGTCGGTATGGCGATGCCCGAGGAGTGGGGAGTGGACCCGGCGGCGCTCGCGGAGCTGCTCCGGGCCGGGGCGGACGTGGCGGACGGTGGGAGCGGTGCGGAGTTCGCCCGGGCGGTCGCCGCGTTGACCGCCGCCCCGCTGTTCGAGTCCGAGATCGAGCCGGAGTTCGCGGAGAGCTTCCAACTGGAAGCTCTCAACGGCTGGTTGATGCTCGCGGACGCTCTCGGCGAGATGAGCGAGGCCGACACCGAGCGGATCATCGACGTCGCCCGCGCGACGGCCGTCTACCTTGACGACTACATGGCCGGCTCGCTCACCGAGGTCGCCGGTCAAGAGACCCGCGAGCGCTGGCTCGCTGATGTCGACGAGTCCCTGCGTGTTTACGGGCTGGGGTATTTCGGCACCCGGAACCTCGCCGTCGAGGCCGAGTGTCACGACGCCGTTCTCGCCGCCCCGGCCGGTGCGGATCTCCTGACGTCCGCCGTACGCCAGCGACTTGAGGCATCCTGCGACGCGTACAGCGAGCAACTTGCCGCTGTACTCCGAGGCTTCGCGGCGCAATGACACGTGGCGTCGTGACCGTGGAGACGTGGGACCCGTCCTACCGGAACTCGAAGGTCCCTCTGTCGGACCTCGCAACGGTGGTCGGCGCGGTTCCGCCGGGCACGTCGATGGGTCTGACGTTGGACGACGGTGAGGACGACTGCGTCATCGTGACCGTGGAGCCGGAGTTCTCCACGGTCACGTTGTTCCGGGACCGGACGTTCTACAACCTTCAGACGTCCGACGACTCCGCAGACACGGTGATCACTGTCGCAGGGGAGGAGATCACCTGGCCGAAGGGCTGTCTCCTACCTCCCACGACGGGCCCCGAGGTCCTCCTGGAGGCCAGTGACCGACAGACGGTGTGGGAGCGGTACACATGGGTCGAACAGGGCTGACGGAGACGGTCGCCAGTGAAGTGGTCGTCCCGGCGGCATCGGAGCTGCGAGCGGGAGACGTGTGTATGGTCTCCATTCCTCCGACGCGTCTCTACGTCGGCCATGACGAGGAGTACGACCCGCCGCGCGATCTGGGGTGAAGTCCCGTGCCCACGGCGGGAATCTATCGAGTGAGGGTCGGGGGGCGGAAGCGGTGACGGGGGAGTTCGCGCGGAGCGCGACACGGGTGCAGGCGGCGGTGTTCGGGGCGGCCTGTGCCGAGCGGGCGGCGGCGATCTTGTTCTGGGTGGTGGCCGGGGACGGGCGCACGGCGGATCTGGAGGCGTACGCAAAGGAGTTGGAGGCGCTGTGGACGCCCGGGACGCTGACGGAGGGGCGCGGGCGCATCGAGGGGATGCGGGAACTGGTCGAGGGTGACGGGACGTCGGGGGCGCGTGCGTTCGCGTATCAGGGGGCGGTGGCGCTGCACACGGCCATGGGCGCGGAGCCGGTCCTCGGGTGCTCGTCGGTCCTGCGCGACATGGCGTTCCGGCTCGGGCGGCGCTGCGGCGCCGATCTGCTGACCGGGGAGGACGAGACACAGCGGCAGGACATCGCCGACCTGACGTCAGGGGCGGCGGACGGCGCGATCCGCGAGAGGTCACGGGAGGCGGGGCGGCGCTGGCTGGCCCTGGCGGCCGGTCAATTCGGTGGGCGGCCTGGGGAGACGGGGAGATGAGGACGACGTAAGTGGGGCACGCCGGGGCAGGCGTGATTGTGTAGGGGCAGGGGGGCGGTGCCGTTGCGTCCCCGGACGACGACCTCCGAGGTGCGTACATGGACAGACGGATATCCCGGCGCCTCGCCTGCGCCGCGACCCTGCTCGCGGTGATCGGCGTGGCGGGGTGCAAGGACACGACGCTCGGCGCCGACCCGACGGGCAGCGCGAACCCGTCGGGAGCGGCGGGCCCCGCGGCCGGCAACGGGCGGGCGGTGAGCCCGCTGGACAACCCGGACGGGACGAAGGCCGGTCTGGCCGCGATCACCTCGGACGCCGACAAGAAGAAGGCGCGCGACCTGATCGCCAAGGTGAAGACCAAGGGCCGCGGCCCCAAGACGGGTTACTCGCGGGCGCAGTTCGGCGCCGCGTGGATGGACTCCGCGCCCTCCGTCCCCTTCGCGCACAACGGCTGCGACACGCGTAACGACCTGCTGAAGCGGGACGGCGACGACGTCCACTACAAGGGCACGTCCAAGTGCGTGATCGCGACGATGACGCTCAACGACCCGTACACCGGCCGGGTCATCAAGTGGACCAAGACCAAGGCCACCACCGTCCAGATCGACCACGTGATGCCGCTGTCGTACGACTGGCAGATGGGCGCGGCGCACTGGAGCAAGGACAAGCGGGAGTCGATCGCCAACGACCCGCTCAACCTCATCCCGGTCGACGGCCCGTCCAACGGCTCGAAGAGCGACTCGGGACCGGCGTCCTGGCTGCCGCCGAACAAGCAGATCCGGTGCTCGTACGCGGTCCGGGTCGCACAGGTCTCGATCAAGTACCAACTGCCGGTGACCAGCGCGGACAAGGACACGATGCTCGCGCAGTGCGGAGGGTGACGCCGGGGGGCCGCGGTGTGATTGTCAACGGCGCGCGGCCCCGCCATACTTTGCTGGCCGCGCGCACCGCGATCACTCCGATCGCCTCTGGTGGATCGCGCCGCCCGAGCCCCCAGAGGACCCCGTGTCGAACAGCCGTCGCCTGCCCAAGCCGATGCGGTACCGCGTCATCGCGACAGTCGCCGCAGTGATCGTCGTCGGGGGCGGCGGCGCACTCGCCGTGGGCGCCACGTCCGGCGGCGGAACGGGCGGGTCGGCGGCGGCCGGCCAGGCCGCCAACCGGTCCGCCGACGCGAACGCCCCGCAGGGCGCGACGAGCACCCTCAACGCACCGAACGGCGCCAAGAACGCGGCCCCGAAGGGCTCCCCGGCCGGCACCCCGAGCGGCAGCCCCTCCGCGTCGCACGCCCCGGCCGCCGCCCAGACGGCCAAGCCCGGCAACCCGGTCGCCTCGGTCCCCGGCTCCCTGCCGTCCGTACCCCGCCAGACCCGCCGTCCGGCCGCGCCGTTCAGCGGCTTCGTCCGCACCTTCACCGGCCTCGCCTTCGACACCTGCACCGCGCCCAGCGCGAGCAAGATGGCGTCCTGGAAGAGCGGTTCGCCCTACGGCGCCGCCGCGGTCTACATCGGCGGCGCCAACCGCGGCTGCGCACAACCCCAGTTGACGTCCTCGTGGGTGACGACCGTCAGCGCGGCGGGCTGGAAGCTCATCCCGATCTACGTCGGCGCGCAGCCGCCCTGCCAGACCGGCAACAGCCCCGAACGGCTCACGGCGGCCAACGCGGCCACGCTCGGCGCGCGCGACGGCGCCGACGCGGTGAAGAAGGCCGCGGCCCTCGGTATGCGCCCGGCCAGCGCGCTCTACCTCGACATGGAGCCGTACGCCGTCTCCGACACCTCGTGCAACAACGCCGTCCTCACCTACGTCCAGGCGTGGAACCGGGCGCTGCACACCGGCGGTTACCTGGCGGGCTTCTACGGCTTCAGCTCGTCCAGCGCCGCTGCCGTGGCGGCGGCCAAGGCGACCATGGACGACATGCCGGACGCCTTCTGGTACGCCAAGTACGACGGCGTCAACAGCACCACCTCCGGCTTCCCGTTCGCCGCGAATCTGTGGACCGGGCACCGGCGCGGGCACCAGTTCCTGGTCAACTCCAAGGAGACCTACGGCGGCGTCACGCTGACCGTGGACCGCGACGCCTGGGACGCCCCGGTCGCCGTCGTCTGACGGCGGGGCGGTGAGGGTGGCGGGGACAAAGGCGGCAGGGCCCACCGGGTGCGCGGCGGCCCGGCCGCGAGGCGTACTCTCCCCCGCGAGGAGAGCCGTTTGCGCCGAGTGCTGGAAATCGGCGGGCCCCGGTCCATATCCTCGTACTCGATCATCGCTTCAGTACCGCTAGGTCGTTCCCATGCCGGGAGGCACCATGGTCCGCCGCCGCACCGCCGTCTCGATCGCCGCAGCCGCGCTGCTGGCGGCATCGCCCGCCCTCACCGCGTGCGGTTCGGGACCCGCGCACCCGGGGGCCGCGGCGGTGGTCGGGGACCAGAAGATCTCGATCGCCACGCTCCAGCACGAGGTCGACCAGGTGCGCGACGCGCAGAGCAAGTCGCCGCAGGCGGCGCAGCTCATCGGGCAGAGCGGCAAGCTGCCGCAGCAGACGCTGAGCATGCTGGTGCAGAACAAGGTGATCGACAAGGCCGTGTCCGACGCCGGGCTCTCGGTCAGCACCGCCGAGGTGCAGCAGTCGCACGCGCAGGCGTTGCAGCAGTTCGGCGGTGACGAGAGCCAGTTCGAGGCGGCGCTGCTCCAGCAGTACGACATCGTGCCGTCCGGCATCGACACCTTCCTGCGGACCAACATCGCCGTCGGCAAGCTGATCCAGAGCCTCGGCTTCCAGCCCGGCAGCGACACCGGGAACGCGGCGGCCATCGCCGTCATCTCCAAGACCGCGAAGTCGCTCGGCGTGGACGTCAACCCGCGCTACGGCACCTGGGACGCCAAGAAGGCCATCGTCGGCGCCACCAACGAGCCGTGGGTCGTGACCAAGACGGCGACCCCGGCGGACCCGAGCGCGTAGGCGGACCCGGCCGCGCGGTCCGGGCAGCGGCCGCCCGCAGGGCATGTCGGTGGTCCGGGGTACGTTCGAGGGGTGAACGACGTAGACGACGCGAACGCGCCCGGGCGGCTGGTGCTGCTCACGACCAGCCACCGGGTCGCGCCGGGACAGCTCTCCTGGCCCGCCTGGCAGACGCTGCGCGAGGCCGACCTCGTGGTCTGCGCCGACCCCGAGCATCCGCAGCTCCCGTATCTGCGCGAGGCGGGGGTGCGGGTCGAGCTGGCGACGCCCGGCGGGCGCGAGCTGGTGGACGCGACGGCGGGCGGCCGTACGGTCGTCTATCTGCCGCCCGGCGGCGGCGCGGGCGACCCGGCCGTCACCGACGAACTGGCCAGGCTCGGCGGCTCGGGACGGGTCGCCATGCCCGACCTGGAGCTGCTGCCCGGCTCGTACGACCTGCCCGGCGCCCGGCTGCTCGACCTCGTCCAGGTGATGGACCGGATCAGGGCCGAGTGCCCGTGGAGCAGCCTGCGGACGCACGAGGACCTGGCGAAGTACGGCATCGAGGAGATGTACGAGCTGGTCGAGGCGATCGAGGAGGGGGACCGCGCGGCGGTGCGCGAGGAGCTGGGCGACGTCCTGCTCCAGGTCGTCTTCCACGCGGCCATCGCGGAGGGCGACCCCGAGGAGCCGTTCGGCATCGACGACGTGGCCGGGGGACTGGTGGACAAGCTCGTCCACCGGCACCCGCACATCTTCGGCGACGAGGTCGCCGAGACCCCCGAGCAGGTGCGGGCGAACTGGATCCGTCTCAAGGGCGTCGAGAAGTCCCGCGACTCGGTCACCGACGGCGTGCCCCTCGCCTCGCCCGCCCTCGCCCTGGCCGCCAAGCTCGCGGGCCGCGCCCGGGAGGCCGGCCTCCCGCTCCCGGCCGACGGCACCCCGGCCGACGGCAGCCCGGCTGACGGCAGCCCGGCTGACGGCACCCCGGCCGACGGCACCCCCGCCCCCGGCACGCCCGCCACCGACGAGACCGCCCTCGGTGACCACCTCCTCGCCGAGGCCGCCGCCGCCCAGGCCGCGGGCCTCGACCCGGAAGCCGCCCTGCGCCACGCGGCCCGCCGCTACCGCGACGCGATCCGTACGGCGGAGCGGACCCGTACCGCCGAGCCACCCCGTACGACCGAGGCGGGCTAGCCCCGATGCGCGTCGACGTGCCGCACGCGTGGCCGGCCGACGAGGCGGAGGCGCTGGCGCTCCAGGACCGGCTGCGCCCGCTGGCCGACCACCGCGGCCCCGGACCGGCCGCGCCCCGCCTGGTCGCCGGGCTCGACGTCGCCTACGCGGGCGACGGACGCGGCACCGGGGACCTCGTCGCGGCGGCCGTGGTGGTCATCGACACCGCGACGCTCGACGTGGTCGAGCGCGCCACGGCCACCGCGACCACGACCTTCCCGTACGTGCCCGGACTCTTCGCCTTCCGCGAACTGCCCTTCCTCGTCGAGGCGTTGCGCACCCTGCGGGCCACCCCCGACCTGCTGCTCTGCGACGGCCACGGCCTGTCCCACCCGCGCCGCTTCGGCCTCGCCTGCCACCTGGGCGTGCTCACCGGGCTGCCGACCGCCGGAGTCGCCAAGACCCCGTTCGTCGGCCGCTACGACCCCGACGCCCTCGCCCCGGAGCGCGGCGCGTACGCCGACCTCCTCGACGGCGGCGAAACCGTCGGCCGCGCCCTGCGTACCCGGACCGGCGTCAAGCCCGTCTACGTCTCCACCGGCCACGGCATCGACCTCGCCACCGCCTGCGCCCACACCCTGACCCTCGCCCCCGCCTACCGCCTCCCCGAAACCACCCGCCAGTCCGACCGCCTGAGCCGCGTCGCCCTGGCGTCCACAACCTCAGAGAGCCCCTGACGCCCCCGCCCCGCCCCCGCAACGGCCAGGTCCCGGTGAGCCGGGAACGCGGCCGGGCCGGATAGCGTCGGCGCATGACCGACCCCACCACCGACCCCACCGCCGACTCGCCCACCGGCCCCACCCCCGCCCCCACCGACCCGGCCGACGGCGGCCCCACCCTCTTCACGTGGGAATTCGCCACCGACCCCTACCCCGCCTACGCCTGGCTGCGGGAGCACGCGCCGGTGCGGCGGACGACGTTGCCCAGCGGGGTGGAGGCGTGGCTGGTGACGCGGTACGCGGACGCGCGGGAGGCGCTGGCGGAGGGCCGGCTGAGCAAGAATCCGGTGCATCACGCGGAGTCGGCGGGGGCGAAGGGGAAGACCGGGATTCCGGGGGAGCGCAGCGCGGATCTGATGACGCATCTGCTGAACATCGATCCGCCGGACCACACGCGGCTGCGCCGCCTGGTGTCGAAGGCGTTCACCCCGCGCAGGGTCGCGGAGTTCGGGCCGCGGGTGCAGGAGCTGACGGACCGTTTCATCGACGGCTTCGCGGCGAGCGGCGAGGCGGACCTCATCCACGACTTCGCCTTCCCGCTGCCGATCTACGCGATCTGCGACCTGCTGGGCGTGCCGCCGCAGGACCAGGACGACTTCCGGGACTGGGCGGGGATGATGATCCGGCACGGCGGCGGCCCGCGCGGCGGAGTGGCGCGGTCGGTGAAGCGGATGCGCGCGTATCTGGTCGAGCTGATCCACCGTAAGAGAGAAGACCCGGGCGAGGACCTGATCTCCGGTCTGATCCGGGCGAGCGACCACGGCGAGCACCTGACGGAGAACGAGGCCGCCGCCATGGCCTTCATCCTGCTCTTCGCCGGTTTTGAGACGACTGTGAACCTCATCGGCAACGGGGTGCACACCTTGCTCCGCCACCCGGAGCAGCGCGCCCGCCTCCAGGAGTCGCTGGCCGCGGGCGAGACCGGCCTGCTGGAGACCGCGGTGGAGGAACTGCTGCGCTACGACGGCCCGGTGGAGCTGGCCACCTGGCGTTACGCGACCGGCGACCTGAGCCTCGGCGGTCAGTCGATCGCGGCGGGCGACCCCGTACTGGTGGTACTCGCGGCGGCCGATCGCGACCCCGCGCGCTTCAACGCGCCCGATACCGTCGATCTGGCCCGGCGTGACAATCCCCACCTCGGTTACGGCCACGGCATCCACTACTGCCTGGGCGCGCCGCTGGCCCGGCTGGAGGCCAGGACGGCGCTCGCGTCCCTCCTCACCCGCCTCCCCGACCTGCGGCTCGCGGCGGATCCGGCCGAATTGCGCTGGCGCGGCGGACTGATCATGCGCGGACTGCGTACGCTGCCGGTGTCGTTCACCGCCGAGGCCGCGCAACAGAAGTGACGGCGCGTCACGGTCGTGATCGCGACGTGATGATCGCTACACCGACTTGTGATCCGTTGGCCAACACCGCTACGTTCTGCGGTCAACGCGAGAAGCGCGGTCGCTCGTACGGGCACGGTGCGTACGGACGGCCACCTCTCGCGGACGGCTCGCGCCAGACGCGGCGGACGTCACGGAAGCGGAAGCGGAGACAGCAGCAACAGCACCAGCAACGTCGGCGGGCTCCGGCCCGCTCCCCGCCGCCGTCACGTCACGCACCGCGCTCCGGCGCGTAAGGCTTACGAGAAAGGCGACCGCATGCTCTCGTCCGGGAACGGCCGGCACCGCCGACCGCGACAGGCCCCGGCGGCCATGGTGACCGTCGCGGCGACCGGCGCGGGGATCGCACTCCCGCTCCTCGGCGCGGGGGCCGCGCACGCCGCGGACTCCAGCACGTGGGACAAAGTCGCGATATGCGAGACCGGCGGCCTGTGGAGCGCCGACCCGAGCAACGGCTTCTACGGCGGCCTGGCGATCACCCAGGACACCTGGAACGCCTACGGCGGCCAGGCGTACGCGCCACGCCCCGACCTCGCGTCCAGGACGGAACAGATCGCCGTCGCCGAGCGGATGCTCGCCGACCTCGGGCCGAACGCCTGGCCCGGCTGCGAGGACGGTACGGGGCTGCTGGACGCCGTGACGCCGCCCGTGGCGGGCGGCACGCCCGCGGCCACCCCCACCACCCCGGCGCCGTCCGCCTCGACCCCGCCCTCCGGCGACGCCACGACCGGCGGCTCCGGCGGCACCGGGGGCTCGAACACCGACCCGTCGCTGCCGACGATCATCCCGACCGCGCCGGGGACGGACACGCCCACCGGGCCCGCCGACGGCTCGACGGTCACCCCGGTGACGCCCACGGCGCCCACCACCGCCCCCGTCACCCCCACGTCGCCCGGTGACGGCTCGCGGAACACTCCGGGCTCGCCCACCGCCGACGCGCCCGCGACGCCCGGCACGGGCCGCCACGCGAAGCCGTACGTGCCCACCGACGCCGAGCTGGCCGCGGCCGACCAGGCGACCCGTACGGAGCTGACCGCCGTCACGGACGCGGGCGCGGACAGCGGTACGGACACCGGCAAGGGCTCGGACGACGGCAGCACCGGAGCCACCGGCGCCAGCGACACCGGACACAGCGCCGACGGCGGCCACGACTACACCGTCGCGTACGGCGACTCGCTCGCCGGTATCGCCTCCAGCCACCACGTCCAGGGCGGCTGGAGCGGTCTCTACGACGCCAACCGGCAGGTGATCGGCCAGGACCCGAACCTCATCAAACCGGGTCAGATCCTGACACTTGACCTCGGCTGAGGGCTCCGCGTCTTTCTGACCGTCCGTCACGGCCGCGGGGGCAAACCGGACGAACCGTACGACGTCCTCCGCGGCCCGTGTGACAAGCCTCTCGCCCGCCCCTGTGACCGCCCGCTCGCAGAGCGCTGAAACCGGCCCCTGTGACCTGCGATTCTCTGAACCCGCTCTGGGGGCGGGAGCGGTGCGGGGGCGGAACGCGGATGTTTGTCCTTTCCGGCGCCTGTGCTTAGCGTCGTCATCGCTCGCCACAGCGGGCCCCGCCGGTCAGGAACGCCGAGTCCTGCCGCCGACCGACGGGAACAGTCGACGCGAAAGCGCCGTAGGCAGGAGCGGGGGACCCAAGGTCTTTCGCCGGTCACGTTCGTACGGCACGCAGCCTGCGGAACGCACCGGCTCGGGGTTAAGCACGGAATCCGCGGTCGCGGATCCGGCCGGGCAACTCACGCCCGAACCCGACAGCTCACCTCGCAGGCGTCGGTGAGGACACGAACCATGGCTAAGCACCGCCGTACGTCCAAGCTCGTCCGCATCGCCGCGCTCGCCGGTGTCACCGGCACCGCGATCGCCGTACCGCTCCTCGGAGCCACCTCCGCCTCCGCCGCCTCCGTCTCCACGTGGGACGCCGTCGCCCAGTGCGAGTCCGGCGGCAACTGGTCCATCAACACCGGCAACGGCTACTACGGTGGCCTCCAGTTCTCGCAGTCGAGCTGGGAGGCCGCGGGCGGCACCCAGTACGCCGCGCGCGCCGACCTGGCCACCAAGGACCAGCAGATCGCCACCGCCGAGAAGCTGCTCGCCATGCAGGGCCCGGGTGCCTGGGCCTGCGCCGGCGCCGGCAACCTGACCTCGGGCGGCTCCGCGGCGAACGTCGACACCTCGTCGCCGTCCTCGTCGTCGTCCTCCTCCTCGTCGTCGTCTTCCAGCTCTTCCAGCTCCTCCGGCTCCAGCAGCTCGGACTCCTCGAACACCGGCTCCTCCGACAGCTCCTCGCAGCCGTCGCAGCAGCAGAGCACCCCGGCCCCGGCCGAGACCTCCGCGCCGGTCACCCACCACAAGAGCCACGGCAAGGGCAACGGCGAGTACACCGTCGTCTCCGGCGACTCGCTCTCCAAGATCGCCACCGCGCACCACGTCTCCGGCGGCTGGCAGCACCTGTTCGACCTGAACAAGGACATCGTGCAGGACGCCAACCTGATCTACCCGGGCCAGCACCTGCACCTGGGCTGAGGCCACGGGATGTGATCCCCGGCCGGGCACGTACTCTCCCCCGAGCGTGCCCGGCCGGGGCCTTTTTCCGTCTCAGGGTCCGGGCTCGGTACCGGGCGCGACACCGAAGACGGTTAGGCTCAGGTCGAAAAAGACAGAGACATCTCAGAAGGACTGAAGGAGACACTCGTGCCGTCCATCGACGTCGTCGTAGCCCGGGAAATCCTCGACTCGCGAGGCAACCCCACCGTCGAGGTCGAGGTCGGCCTCGACGACGGCAGCACCGGCCGCGCGGCGGTCCCGTCCGGCGCCTCCACCGGCGCATTCGAGGCCCTCGAACTCCGCGACGGCGACAAGAACCGCTACCAGGGCAAGGGCGTCGAAAAGGCCGTCCTCGCCGTCATCGAGCAGATCGGCCCGGAGTTGGTCGGCTACGACGCCACCGAGCAGCGGCTGATCGACCAGGCGATGTTCGACCTGGACGCCACGCCCGACAAGTCCTCGCTCGGCGCCAACGCGATCCTCGGCGTCTCGCTCGCCGTGGCGCACGCCGCCTCCGAGGCGTCCGACCTGCCGCTCTTCCGCTACCTGGGCGGCCCGAACGCGCATGTGCTGCCCGTGCCGATGATGAACATCCTCAACGGCGGCTCGCACGCGGACTCCAACGTCGACATCCAGGAGTTCATGATCGCCCCCGTCGGCGCGGAGTCCTTCTCCGAGGCGCTGCGCTGGGGCGCCGAGGTCTACCACACGCTCAAGGGCGTGCTGAAGACCAAGGGCCTGTCCACCGGCCTCGGCGACGAGGGCGGTTTCGCGCCGAATCTCGGCTCGAACCGCGAGGCGCTCGACCTGATCATCGAGGCCATCAAGCAGGCCGGGTACGCGCCCGGCCAGGACATCGCGCTCGCGCTGGACGTCGCCGCCTCCGAGTTCTACAAGGACGGCAAGTACCAGTTCGAGGGCAAGGAGCGCTCGGCCGCCGAGATGACCGAGTACTACGAGGACCTGGTCGCCTCCTACCCGCTGGTCTCCATCGAGGACCCGCTGTTCGAGGACGACTGGGCGGGCTGGAAGGTCCTCACCGAGAAGCTCGGCAGCAAGGTGCAGATCGTCGGCGACGACCTGTTCGTCACCAACCCCGAGCGCCTGCAGAAGGGCATCGACAACGACACGGCGAACGCGCTGCTGGTGAAGGTCAACCAGATCGGCTCGCTCACCGAGACGCTGGACGCCGTCGAGCTGGCCCAGCGCAACGGCTACAAGTGCATGATGTCGCACCGCTCCGGCGAGACCGAGGACGTCACCATCGCCGACCTGGCCGTCGCCACCAACTGCGGCCAGATCAAGACCGGCGCCCCGGCCCGCTCCGAGCGCGTCGCCAAGTACAACCAGCTCCTGCGGATCGAGGAGATCCTGGACGACGCCGCCGTGTACGCGGGTCGCTCGGCGTTCCCCCGCTTCAAGCACTGAGCCGTCCGTTTCCGGGCCCCGGCCTCCGTACGTCCCCGCACCCGGTCCCGTACCGTGGGCGGGGACGTACTGGCGTGCGCGCCCGTACGGCAGCGTGTGGACGCGACGGCGTGCGAGGACGGCGAGGGGAGACACGACGTGGGGGCGGATCGGTTCTCCACCTCGGCCCGGCTGAAGGCCATCGGCCAGGAGGCGCAGGCCCGGGTGTACCGGGCGGCGGCCAAGCGGCGCCCGCCGCGGCGCAACAAGCTCACCGGCCGCGCGGCGCTGCTCGCCCTGGTGCTGTGCGCCCTGGTCGTGGCGCTCGCCTACCCGACACGGCAGTACATCGCCCAGCGCTCCGACATCGCCGACCAGCGCCGCGAGGCCCAGAAGGCCCGCCAGCGGGTCGAGGAGCTCCGCGAGGAGAAGGCGCGCTGGCAGGACCCGCAGTACGTACGGACGCAGGCCCGCGAGCACCTGCACTTCGTCCTGCCCGGCGAGACCGGCTACAACGTGGCGGCGCCGGCCCCGACCGGGGACGCCGCCGCCGACCACCGGACGACGAACGAGGCCGCCGCACACCGCCCCTGGTACGACAATCTGTGGGACAGCCTCGACCACGCCGACGCCGCCGCCGCGCCCCGGCACTGACCCCTCGCTCCCCGCGTACCGCCCCCGACCTAGAACGGCCCATGACGAAGCACCCCGAGCCCACCGCCCCCACCCCGCCCACCGACGCGGACGTCGCCGCGTTCACGGCGCAGCTCGGCCGCCCGCCGCGCGGCCTGCGCGCGATCGCGCACCGCTGCCCCTGCGGCAACCCGGACGTGGTCGAGACCCAGCCCCGGCTGGAGGACGGCACGCCCTTCCCGACGCTGTACTACCTGACCTGTCCGCGCGCCGCGTCCGCGATCGGCACGCTGGAGGCCGACGGCGTGATGAAGACGATGACCGCCCGGCTCGCCGAGGACGAGGAGCTGGCCGCGGCCTACCGCGCGGCCCACGAGGACTACATCGCGCGGCGCGACGCCATCGAGGTCCTGGAGGGCTTCCCCAGCGCGGGCGGCATGCCGGACCGCGTCAAGTGCCTGCACGTGCTCGTCGGCCACTCCCTGGCCGCGGGCCCCGGCGTGAACCCGCTCGGCGACGAGGCCATCGCCATGCTGCCCGAGTGGTGGGCGAAGGGCCCGTGCGTCGCCCCCGCGACGGAGACCGGAACCGTAACCGCGACCGCGACCGGGACCGGAAACGGAACCGCGACCGGGACCGCCCCCGAGACGGAGGAGTCCGCGTGACGACCGGTACGGCGACCGACGGGCCGCGGGGCACGACCGTCCGCGTGGCGGCCGTCGACTGCGGGACGAATTCGATCCGGCTGCTCGTCGCCGACGTCGACCCCGCGACCGGCGCGCTGACCGACCTCGACCGCAGGATGCGGATCGTCCGGCTCGGCCAGGGCGTGGACCGCACGGGGCGGCTGGCCCCCGAGGCGCTGGAGCGGACCTTCGCGGCCTGCCGCGAGTACGCGGAGGTGATCGCGGAGCACGGCGTCAGCGCGGACCGCGTCCGCTTCGTGGCGACCTCCGCGTCCCGCGACGCGGAGAACCGGGACGACTTCGTACGCGGAGTCGTCTCCCTCCTCGGCGTCGAGCCCGAGGTGATCAGCGGCGACCAGGAGGCCGCCTACTCCTTCACCGGCGCCACCCGCGGCCTGACCGGCGCCGAGGCCCTGGACACGCCGTATCTGGTGGTCGACATCGGCGGCGGCTCCACCGAGTTCGTCCTCGGCGACGACACGGTCACCGCCGCCCGCTCGGTCGACATCGGCTGCGTCCGCCTGACCGAACGGCACCTGGTGGCGGACGGCGCGGTCGTCGACCCGCCGACCGGCGACCGGGTGGCCGCGATCCGCGCCGACATCGACGCCGCCCTGGACGAGGCGGCCCGCGCCGTCCCCCTCGACCGGGTCCGTACGCTCGTGGGTCTGGCCGGGTCGGTCACCACCGTCGCGGGCATCGCGCTCGGCCTGGCCGCGTACGACTCCGCCGCGATCCACCACTCCCGTATCACCGTCGAGCAGGTCGCGGAGATCACCGCGCGGCTGCTGGCCGCCACCCACGCCGAGCGCGCCGCGATCCCCGTGATGCACGAGGGCCGCGTGGACGTGATCGGCGCGGGCGCGCTGGTGCTGCTGCGGATCATGGAGCGCACGGGCGCGAAGGAGGTCGTGGTCAGCGAACACGACATCCTCGACGGGATCGCGTACGCCGTGGCGGAGTCGGCGGGCCGGGACAGGCCCTAGCCGTCTCTGCGGAACAGGGCCGTCCAGAGGAAGGGCTCCCCGAAGTGCGGGGAGTCCTTCGGCTCGTCGCGCATGCGGCGCAGTTCGACCTCGGTCAGGCCGGAGAAGATCCAGCGCAGCGACTCGGGGGTGTAGCCGAGGCCGCCGTGCAGCCGCGCGTCCCGGTAGAAGTCCGAGTCGGGCAGTTCCGAGCCCATCGCCCCCGCGGCGAAGCAGGTGAGCGCGAGATGGCCGCCGGGGGCGAGCACGCGGTCGAGCAGCGCCAGATAGCTGATCCTGCGGTGCGGCGGCAGATGGTGGAAGCAGCCGGAGTCGCAGACCAGGTCGTACGGCCCGCTCAACGCGCCCGCGCCCGCGCCCATGCCGTCGCCGTCGCCGCCCTCGCTCAGCGCGAAGGCGTCCCCTTCGTGGAAGCGGATTCCCTCCACCCCGGCCGCGCGCGCCCGCTCCCGCGCCCATCGCACGGCGGCCGGTGACAGGTCGACGGCGTCCACCTCGAAGCCGCGCCGCGCCAGCAGCACCGCGTTGCGCCCCGGCCCGCACCCCAGGTCCAACGCCCGTCCCGGCCGTACCACCTCCCGGTCCAGGCAGGACACCAGGTTCTCGTCCGGCTTGTCCACGAAGAACGGCACTCCGCGTTCCCGGTCCCCGTAGAACCCGTCCCACCACCCGGCGGCCCCTGCCGTCCACCGGTCCGCGTCCCCGGCGAACAGCCCGTCCAGCAGTCTCAGTACGTCCTCCACCGACCTGATGTCCCGCTCCACGCCAGCCCCCTCTTCTCCGGTCTTCTCCGGCGTTTCCGACAGGGAGAACGCTAGGCCCATCGGGCATGAAAGCCCAGGTCAGAGCCTTTGTGGCGACCCCTTCGCGCGCCGCCTGCGGGCCTGGCCCGACCCGGCCGGGGGAGTCCGCCGGGGGGCCGCCCGCACGTCCCCGGCGGCCCCGCGGAAGCCCGGCGAAGGGCCTCCCGGGGCGAGCGCCGGCACACTTTCTCAGCTGAATTCCGTCCGCGCGGCTGCCGCCGCCGTCTCGCTGTCCGTCACGATGTCCTTCCCCTTCTTCTCTGTGTACGTGACGAGTTGAGCCGGAGCCCGGACACCGCCTCCAGCACGCGGGAAGATGCTGGACAGTGTTGGACAGGGTTGGACAGGGTTGGACGGGGTCGGGCAGGGTCGGGCAGGGCTGGACAGGGTTGGGCAGACCGGAACGGCGGGGCATGGATCAGTCGGAGGACCTGTCGGCGGCGGCCGACTTCGCGGTGTGGCTGGCACGATTACGGGCCCACGCGGGCGACCCGTCGCTGGCCGTCCTGGCCCGGCTGACCGGTGCCGTACCGCGCGGCCGCCCCGTACCGAAGTCCACGCTGGGCCGGGCGTTGCAGGGCGAGAGCCTGCCCTCGGTCGACGACGCCGTCTCGATCGCGGTGGCCTGCGTCCTCCATGAGGGCGGCGGCCGGGAGCGCGCGGAGGCCGTCCGGCGCGAGTGCCGCGAGCGGTGGGTGCGGGCCAAGTCGGCCGAGCGGGAAGCGACGTTGACGGCGAAGGCCGCGGCGGACGGGGAACCGGCGCCGTCGGCCGCGGCCGTACGCACCGCGGCCGAGCAGGCGTTCCTCGCCAAGTACCACCCGTGCGTGGAGACGTTGCTGGACACGATGGAGCTGTTCGGTGTGACACTGCGCCGTTCGGACTTCCGCTACCGGATGAGCACGTCGTACATCAGCCTCACCGTCCAGGGCGAGGGCAGCGCCCAGCGCGTGCAGGAGGCGATCCACGCCGCCAAGCGGGTGCTGATCAGGGGAGACGCCGGTTCCGGCAAGACCACGCTGCTCAAGTGGCTTGCCGTGGGGGCCATTCGGGGCGATCTGCCGGAGCCGATGGGCCGGTGGAACGGCGCGACGCCGTTCTTCCTCCCGCTGCGGCACTTCGCCGAACGGCCGCTGCCCGCCCCCGAGGACTTCCTGACCTACGCCGCCAGGACGCTCGCCGACGTCGCGCCGGACGGCTTCGTCCGGGACGCGCTGGACTCCGCGCACAGCCTGGTGCTGATCGACGGCGTGGACGAACTGCCCGCGAGCCGCCGCGACGAAGTCCGCGACTGGCTGCGCGAGTTGACCAGCGGATACCCGGACTGCCGGTATGTCGTCACCTCGCGGCAGGCGGCCGTGACCGAACGCTGGCTCGCCCCGATGGGCTTCGCCTCCTTCGAACTGGCCCCGATGGGTCCGTCGGACCAGAACCAGTTCATCGAGCACTGGCACACCACCATGCGGTCCACCGCCGAGGACGCGGAGGAACGGGCGCGCCTGACGACGTACGAGCACGCTCTCGTGCGCAGCCTGTCCGAGCGGCGCGAGTTGCGCAGACTCGGCGGGAACCCGCTGCTGTGCGCCCTGCTCTGCGCGCTGCACTGGGACCGGGACATGCAGCTTCCCGACGACCGGGTCAAGGTGTACGACGCGGCGCTGGAGATGCTGCTGGTCCGCCGCGACCAGCAGCGGAACATCGCGGTGGAGGGCCCGCGGCTGCGCAGCGGAGTCCAGGAGATGCTGCTGCGCAGGCTCGCGTACTGGATGATCCGCAACGATCTGACCGAGATCTCCTTCGCCCAGCTCACCGGGCGGGTGGCCGCGTACCTCGCGGACTCGGCGCAGTACCCCGAGGAATCCGCCGCCGTGGCCCGCCAACTGCTGGAGCGGTCGGGGCTGTTGCGCGCCCCGGCGCACGACTCGGTGGACTTCGTGCACCGCACCTTCCAGGAGTACCTGGCGGCGGACCAGTTGCTCAACGACGGCGATCTGGCCCTGCTGATCAAGCACGCGCACGAGGACCAGTGGCAGGACGTCGTGGTGATGGTGTCCGGGCGGGCGCGGGACTCCGAGCGCGATCACCTGATCAAGTCCCTGTTGAAACGGGCCCGTCGGGACAAGGCCCACCGGCTGCGGCTGACCGTTCTCGCCGTGGACTGCGTCGGCGACGGCACCGCGATCGACCCGCGCGTCGTCGACGAGGCGAGACGGCGGGCGGCGGAGCTGATCCCCCCGCAGAATCCGGCGCAGGCCGCGGCGCTGGCGAACCTCGGCGAGGTGGTGCTCGATCAGATGCCCGGCCCCCGGCCCGAGTTGGCACCCGGCGTGGTGCGGGCGATCCTGGAGACCTGCCGCCTGGTCGGCGGGCCCTCCGCCATGCGGCTGCTGGCCCGCTTCGCCGCGGTCCCCGACCTGGAGACCGAGCGGCGGCTGGTCGGCATGTGGCCCGACTTCGACACGGCGGAGTTCGCCCATGTCGTGCTCTCCGAACTGTCCTGGCTCGGGCCGCTGACGGTGGGGCCGCACGAGCTGCCCCATCTCCACCGGCTGACCGGCGTCACGGACCTCACGGTCGACGGCGCCGCCGACAGCTACGCGGTCGTCCGGCGGCTGCGGAATCTGCGCTCACTGCGTCTGGTCGACCCCGAGCCGGGCCTGTCCGGCCTCGAGTTGCCGCCCGCCCTGCTGGTGCTGTCCCTCGACGGTTCCGTCCGGCACGACCGGTTCCCGGTGCCGACGGCGCCGGGCGTCCAGGAACTGTGGTTCGACGACTGCGCCTGTCCCGACTGCGGCCTGAGCGCGTGGCGCATGGCGGGGCTGTGGCCCGCAGAAGCGCGGCGCGCGGTATGGCTGCTGTCGGTGCGGGCCGCCCCGGCCACGCTCGATCCGCGGCTGCTGGCGGAGCGCTTTCCGGGGCTGTCCGTCCTCGCGGTCAGGTCCGACATGGTGTTCGGCGTCGGCGAGGTCGCGGACTACCTCAAACGGCTCCGTGAGTGCTTCCCCGCGCTGACCGAATTCCGGCTCTACTCCCACGGCGACGACGGGCTCGACCAGCAGCTTCAGGAGGCCGGCTTCCTGCACTGGACCCATACGATGGAGGCCGCGCCGGGGACCCGGACGACCCACGTCTTCACCCGCACGGGGGCCGGATGACCCGGCCGGAGGACCCTCCTCCGGAAAAGCTTTGTGAAACTCTTCACATGAAGTTCCCGCCCCGCGGCCCAAATTTTCCAAGGTGACCGCGTGTCAAACCCCCTGAATCCTTGGCGGGAGAGTGTTTCGGCGGTGTGACGGGCGTCGGAACGACGGATGAGCGGTGATCGATCAGCGCTGCTCAGAGGCGGTGGCCGGAGCGGGCGGTGCGGAGGAGTCCGCGCAGGTCAGATAGGCCCTGGTCATGAAGCCGGGCAGGATAGCACAGGGTGTCCAGTACCTTGTGAAGGGGCTCACGAGCACCCCCCTGGGACGTGCTGAATACTTGTCGCCATGAGCACCACGGAGCGTCCACGGATCCTCGTAGTAGGCGGCGGTTACGTCGGCCTGTACGCGGCGCGTCGCATCATGAAGAAGATGCGGTACGGCGAGGCGACCGTCACAGTCGTCGACCCGCGCTCGTACATGACGTACCAGCCCTTCCTTCCTGAGACTGCCGCCGGCAGCATCTCCCCGCGGCATGTCGTCGTCCCGCTGCGACGCGTCCTGCCCGGGGCCGAGGTGCTCACCGGCCGGGTCGTCGACATCGACCAGGACCGCAAGGTCGCCTCGGTCGAGCCGCTCGTGGGCGAGTCCTACGAGCTGCCGTTCGACTACCTGATCATCGCGCTCGGCGCGGTCTCCCGTACCTTCCCGATTCCCGGCCTGGCCGAGAACGGTATCGGGATGAAGGGCGTGGAGGAGGCCATCGGCCTGCGCAACCACGTCCTGGAGCAGCTCGACAAGGCCGACTCCACGACCGACGAGGACATCCGCCGCAAGGCGCTGACCTTCGTGTTCGTCGGCGGCGGCTTCGCGGGTGCGGAGACCATCGGCGAGGTCGAGGACATGGCCCGCGACGCGGCCAAGTACTACCCGAACGTGAAGCGCGAGGACATGCGCTTCATCCTGGTGGACGCGGCGGACAAGATCCTCCCCGAGGTCGGCCCGCAGCTCGGCACGTGGGGCCTGGAGCACCTGCGCGAGCGCGGCATCGAGGTCTACCTCAGCACGTCGATGAAGTCCTGCGTCGACAAGCACGTGGTGCTCGCCAACGGCCTGGAGGTCGACGCCTCCACCATCGTGTGGACGGCCGGTGTGAAGCCCAACCCGGCGCTCGCCCGCTTCGGTCTGCCGCTGGGCCCGCGCGGTCACGTGGACACCGCCCCCACCCTCCAGGTGCAGGGCAGCGACTACATCTGGGCCGCGGGCGACAACGCCCAGATCCCCGACCTCGCCGCGGGCGAGGGCGCCTGGTGCCCGCCGAACGCCCAGCACGCCCTGCGCCAGGCGAAGGTGCTCGGCGACAACGTGGTCTCCGGGATGCGCGGCTTCCCGCAGCAGGAGTACAAGCACGCGAACAAGGGCGCCGTCGCCGGTCTCGGCCTGCACAAGGGCGTCGCGATGATCGTCTTCGGCAAGGCCAAGATCAAGGTCAAGGGCCGGCTGGCCTGGTACATGCACCGTGGCTACCACGGCATGGCCGTGCCGACCTGGAACCGCAAGATCCGGGTCTTCGCCGACTGGACGCTCGGCATGTTCCTCAAGCGTGAGGTCGTCTCGCTCGGCGCGATCGAGAACCCGCGCGAGGAGTTCTACGAGGCCGCCCGCCCCGCTCCGGTTCCGGCCGCGGCGGTGCCGGCTCCCGCCGAGAAGACGGCGGAACCCGCCAAGGCGTCCTGACGCGCCGCGGCGCGCGCGCCGCACCCGCTGCACCGTCCGAAGGGCGCCCGCCATCCGTGGTGCGGGCGCCCTTCGGCGTACCCGGCGCCGTTTCCGGGACCTGCCCGCGCGGCCTGCTCCCGAGCCGCCGGACGCCCCGCCGTGTCCGGTCGGGGCGGCGCCTCGCCGCCCGTCCCGCGCACCCGCGCGGCGTCCTCCGCTTCCGCCGCGCGGCGCCCGCGCCGCCCCCGGTGAGCGGCCCGGAAAAAATGCATGTATCCGCAACGTAGATTCGTCAGCGGAGACTGTCTTTCAGTCGTACGCTCGGAAGCATGGCTGACGCGGCTCACAGAATCGTCGAACTCGCCGACCACGCCCTCTCGACTCCGTTCCCGTTGCGCGTGCGCGCCTGGGACGGCAGCGAGGCCGGGCCGCCCGGCGCCCCCGTCCTCGTCATCCGGCGCCGCCGCGCGCTGCGCCGACTGCTGTGGAAGCCCGGCGAGCTGGGCCTGGCCCGCGCCTATGTCTCCGGCGACCTCGATGTCGACGGCGACTTCTACGAGGCGCTCGGCCTGCTGTCCGGGCTGTTCTGGGAGCGCGAGGAAGGGCCCGCGCAGAGTACGGCCGCCGCCGTGCGCCGTACCGCGGGCGTCCTGCGCGACCCGGCGAACTACCGCGTCGCCCGCGCGGCCCTCGCGCTGGCCGGGCCCGGGCTGCCGCCCCCGCCGCCGCCCGAGGAGGTCCGCCGCCGTACCGGGATCGCCCACAGCAGGCCCCGCGACAAGGCGGCCATCGCCCACCACTACGACGTGGGCAACGACTTCTACTCGCTGGTCCTCGGCCCCTCGATGGTCTACTCCTGCGCGGTGTGGGAGGGCGAGAAGACCACGCTGGAGGAGGCGCAGTCCGCCAAACTCGACCTGGTCTGCCGCAAGCTGGGCCTCCGGCCGGGGATGCGGCTGCTGGACGTCGGCTGCGGCTGGGGGTCGATGGTGCTGCACGCCGTCGAGCACTACGGCGTCCACGCGACCGGCGTCACGCTCTCCACCGAGCAGGCCGCCTTCGCCCGCAAGCGGATCGCCGAGGCCGGGCTCACCGACCGTATCGACATCCGCGTCCAGGACTACCGGGACGTCAAGGACGGCCCCTACGACGCGATCTCGTCCATCGGCATGGCCGAGCACGTCGGCAGCGAGCGCTACCGCGAGTACGCGCAGGCGCTGTACGGACTGCTGCGGCCGGGCGGGCGGCTGCTCAACCACCAGATCGCGCGCCGCCCGCTGCGCGACGAGGAGTCGTACCGCATCGACGAGTTCATCGACCGGTACGTCTTCCCCGACGGGGAGCTGGCGCCGGTCGGGTCGACGGTGGCCCGGCTGGAGGAGGCCGGGTTCGAGGTGCGGGACGTCGAGGCGCTGCGCGAGCACTACGGGCGCACGCTGCGCGCCTGGGTGCGCAATCTGGAGGACGCCTGGGGCGCCGCCGCGCGGGCCACGTCTGCCGGGCGCGCCCGGGTCTGGCGGCTCTACATGGCGGCCTCCGCACTGGCCTTCGAGCGCAACCGGATCGGGGTCAACCAGGTCCTCGCGGTGCGCACCGCCCCCGACGGCGACCCCGGCATGCCCGCGACCCGCACGGCGTGGCTGAGCTGAGCCCGGCTGAGCTGAGCCCGGTTGCGTTGAGTCCGGTTGCGCCGAGCCGGCTGGGTTTGGGCGGTGCTGGGTTTGGGCGGTGCTGAGGCGAGTTGAGCGGGGCCCGGTTGAGCGCGGAGGGCGAGATCCGGTCGCGGAGAGCGATTTCGCGTCACTTGTGCGTGGCGACTGATACTGCTGTGAACGGTGCCTGTTCAGCCCAAGAACCCTGGAACTCGTACTAACACCCCGTCAGTAACCCCTAAAATAAGACAACATGGCCGGTTGGGCGCCCTGTTCGGGATCTCCAACCCCGATACGCTTTTCACTGCGCCTCGCCGGCCCGGATGGTGGAACGCAGACACGGCGAGCTTAAACCTCGCTGCCCCTCGGGGGCGTGCCGGTTCAAGTCCGGCTCCGGGCACCACCGCCCTCACCGGCGGTGACCCCGCTCCACCCAGAGGACCGCCCGGTGGGCACCGTGCCAGCACGGTGCCCCCACGCCCCCGGAGCCGACGGGCGGTGCCCCCTTCCGCGTGAGGCGGGCCTCAGCGGATGCGGCCGCGGCGGCCGGTGACGGCCAGGGCTATGGCGACGACTATGGCGGCGATGACCGCGGCGACGATCAGGATGTGCAGCATGCGGGCCCCCATGGTGTGAGCTGGTGTACACGTCATGCCCGGGAAGGCCGGTGCGTACCCCGGTCGCGGGCAGCCGGTCGGCAGCCGTACGATCCGACCGGTGCGAGGTCCGTACCCCGCGCCGGGGTGCCGGAGGGCACATGGAGCCGCCGGGGCGTCGGGGTGTCGGGGTGCCTCGTTCCGGGGTTACGGGTGCGGGGAGGTGCGCGGGCGGGCCGCCGAGGCCACCGTTGCCGCCGCCTCGCGCTCGCTCAGCCCGGTGTGCACCGCCGCCGTCACCAGCGCCGGTGCCAGCGCTTCGCCGAGACCGGCGTCGTACGCCCGGCACGCGGCCCAGAACAACCGGCCGTTGCGCTCTCCTTCGTGTGAATCCAGGACGAAGCGGACGAGCGCGGCGGCACGTTTCTCCGCGGGGTGGCGCGGCGCGGAGGCATCGCGGGGCGGCGCGACCGGCGGTGGCGGCGCGGCGAGCAGCAGCAGCGCGGACGGCGCGGGCGCCAGCGGATGGCCCGCGGTGCCGGGCGCCAGCAGATAGCGGCCCGCGACCGTACGCGAGCCGGGGCCGACCACGTAACCGCCCTCGCCGCGCACGTCGATGCCCGGCGCCAGGCGGCCCGCCGAGTTGGGGACCTGCGTCGGCGCGGTCAGCCACAGGTGGCGTCCGCCGCTGGGGGTGAGCACCGTGACCGTGTCGGGCACGGCGAAGCCGTGGGCGGCGGCCAGGGCGGTGAGCGCCGCGACGCCGTCGGCGCCGTGCTTGACGTCCAGGTCGAGGCCGATCAGATGGTGCGGCGCCCGGCCGCAGGCGATCCCGTACCCCGTCGCCCAGGGCGCGGCGGCGAACAGGGAGCGAATCCGGGCCGGGTCGGTGCTCGCGTCGTACACACCGTGTCCCGGACGCCCGCACGCGCCCCGGCAGTCACTCGTACGGGGCTCGTCGCGGTGCGGTGAGCGGATGGCGGGCAGTTTGGTCCGGGACAGCGGGATCACCGGCAGGCCGCGCGCCGCGGTGAGCAGGGCGGCGTGCAGCGCGCGGGTGTGGTCGGGGCGTGGCATGGCCTGCTCCCTGACGTTCGAACGTGTGTTCGTCTGCACCCTCAAGTAATACCGCGCGCGGCGCCCACCGTCCACTGCGCGAGCCGGTGTGGCGGTGCGTTCCGCGTCACGCCCGTGACACCCCGGTGACCGTGTTCGACACGCGCGGGTACTACGGTCGGGCGCGGACAGGTCGTAGCTGTCCGAGTCCGGCCCCAGGCGGGCCGGCGCCGCGACGGAGGGGCGGGAGAGATGGACGAACTGCACGCGGGGGACGCCGAGTTGTGCGCGGGCGGCGGTGACGAACGGCTGGCGGCCGAGGGCGAGACGGCACTGGCCCGGCTGATCATGGACGGCGGCGACCTGCCGCACGCGGCGAGCCATCTGGGCAACGCCGTCGCCATCGACCCGCTGCTCCCCGAGACCCACGAGGCGCTCACCGAACTCGCCACCCGCGCGGGCGGCCCGCGCGCCGCGCTCGACCTCTTCCCGCTCGACCACCCCTACATCGGCGCCGTCGTCTGCCGGGCGCACCTCCAGGCCGCCTGCGGCGAGTGGGCCGAGGCGGTCGGCCTGATCGCCGCCGCCGTACGCGCCGAGTACGACCGGCCGTGGTCGCACGTCGCCTGGCTCACCCAGGACCGGCTGCCCGAACTGCTGCCGCCGCAGGTCATGACGCAGGCGCTGGCCCGCGCGGTCGGCGGCGCGCTGCCCGACCCCGTGCCCGAGCACGCCCGCGACGCGCTGCGGCCCTTCTACGACCTGACCCGCGCGGTGGTCGAACGCCACCCGGACGAGGCGCAGCTCGCCGCCATCGGCTCGGGACTCGCCCGCCGCTTCGAGGACCACGACCGCGCCATCGCCTGGGCCCGGCAGGCGGGCCGGGTCCAGCCGGGACACGTGCCCAGCGTCATGCTCGGCTACGCGCTGCGCGCCGCGGGCCGCCCCGACGAGGCGCTGCGGGTCTGGGAGGAGGAGATGGCCAGGGACGACTCCGACCTCTCCTTGATGGTCGACATCGCCGAGCTGTACGCGGTCACCGGCCGCGCCGAGCAGGGCCTGGCGTGGGCCGAGCGGGCCGTCACCGCGGACCCGCGGCACCCGCAGGCCGCCCCGGCCGTGCACGGCGTCCGCTACGCCGCCGACGGCGACCCGGCCCATCTCGTCGCCCTCACCGACCACCTGCGCGAGCACCCCGACCACCCCTACGCGGGCACCGTCCTGGCCCGGCACAGCGAGTGGCAGCCGTGGCTCGGCGTGGTCGACAGCGCCACCGAGGCGACCGTCAACGTCCTGCACCAGATCCTGGAGAGCCCCGACGCGCAGGCGATCCGGTCCGGCGGCGGCGCGAAGCTGTCCGCCTCCGCGGTCGAACCGCCGAGCGCCGCCCTCGCCTTCGCCCTCGCGCTGCCCGGCGGCACGCTCGTCAACGACGCGGCGGGCGACCCCGACCCCCGGCAGCCGACCGCCGAGGTCGCCGTCCGGATCTGGCGGTACGAGGGCCTGGCCGCGCTGCCCGCCGTCGCGCCGCCGTCGCCCGAGGCCGCGGGGCTGGTCCAGGACACCGCCTCGGTGAGCTGGCCGCACCTGCCCGCCGCGTACGACCACGCGGTGCGGCTGGCCGGGCTCGGCCTCGACGACCTGCTCGGCGTCCTCGCCCACCCGCCGCAGCCGCCGGACGACGACCAGGGCCGCTTCCTGCGCGACCACCGCCCCGAGCTGTGGATTCGCGCCGTGCAGACCTTCGCCTGCCTGGGCGTGGCCCACCACCGCGCCGACGAGCCGTGGGAGGACTCCCGGCGCCGCGCGGTCCTGCTCGACCTGCTGCACGGCCCCGAGGACTGGGTCAACGAGACGGCGGCCTTCGCCATGGTGGCCACCGCCTGGGGCGACCCGGCCGTCCGCGCCGACGTCGGCCTGCGCCTGACCGAACGGATGCTGGACGCGGCGAAGGCGTACCAGACCCGCGAGGTGACCGTCCTCGGCTCGCTGTGCCGCCTGGTGCTGCTCTGCCCCTGGCTGGACGACACCTATACGAGCCTCGCCCGTGACCTGCTGGCCGCCGTCCGCCGCTCGGACGCACACGCCGAGCAAGGCGAACAGGGCGAACGAGCCGAACGAGCCGAACACAGTGAACAGGGCGAGCAAGGCGAACAAGCGGAAGCCGTGCGGGAAACGGCCGCGGAAACCGCCGCCGCGGGTCCGCCCCGCCGCGGACTCTTCCGGCGCCGACGTGACTGAGGGTCCGTCCTGGGGGAAGATCCTCCTCCAGGCGTAGCTCGGCTTTTTGCCAAGCCATTACTCTTGACGCAAGCGGAGCCGCAGCACGCGGTCTTGGAGGAGTGAAATGAGGAGCAGCAACCCGGTCTTCTCCCGGCGGGGATTCACCCGCGGGGACTCGTACGCCGGATTCGGTGCGCAGGGCGCCCAGGGTGCCCGGCAGCAGGGCGGAAACCCTTACGGGCAGCCAGCGGGGAACCCGTATGCCGCCCAGCCCCAACAGGGTGGGAACCCGTACGCGGCCGACGGGCAGCCCCTCACCCCCGAGCAGATGGAGGAGATGTACGCCGGTCCCGCCGCGGGTCCGGCGCAGACCGGCCGGATGACGATCGACGACGTCGTCATGCGGACCGCGATGACGCTCGGCGTGGTCGTGCTCGGCGCGATCCTCGGCTGGTTCGCGCTGCCCGACAGCTACGGCCTGGCCATCGGCGCGGCGCTGATCGCGTTCGTGCTGGCGATGGTCCAGTCGTTCAAGCGCACCCCGATGCCGGCCCTGATCCTGGGGTACGCGATCTTCGAGGGCGTCTTCCTCGGCGTCATCAGCAACATGTACAACGAGCGGTGGCAGGGCGCGCCCGTCCAGGCCGTGCTCGGCACCATGGCGGTCTTCGCGGGCATGCTGTTCGCGTACAGGACCCGGCTGATCCGGGTCACCGCCCGCTACGCGCGGATCGGCATGGCCATCGCGGTCGGCTTCCTGCTGGCGATGGTGGTCAACCTGCTGTTCTACGCCTTCGGCAGCGGCGACGGCCTGGGCTTGACCACCGGCCCGCTGGGCATCGTCTTCTGCCTGCTGGGCATCGGCCTCGGCGCCTTCTTCCTCTCCCTGGACTTCAAGCAGGTCGAGGACGGCATCCGCTTCGGCGCCCCGCAGAACGAGTCGTGGTTCGCGGCCTTCGGCCTGACCGTCTCGCTGGTCTGGATCTACCTGGAGATCCTGCGGCTGCTCTCGATCCTGCGCGACTAGCGCACACGGTCCGCGTCCTCGCGACGGGCCGCCCGGAAGCGTCGCTTCCCGGCGGCCCGTCGGCGTCTGTGGAGGGAGGGGGCGGGGCCTGGCGGGCGCTACATCAGATTGCGTGCGGCCCGCCGCAGGTCGTACTCGTGGACGAGGGCCTTCGCGTGGCCGTAGGAGAGGGCGTGCTCGCTGCGCAGCCAGCTCACCTTGTCGTCGAAGCGGAAGAACGAAGGGCCGTCGGCGAGGTCTCTCAGCCAGTCGCTGACCTCGCGGCCTGTGCAGTGCGGGATGCGGTCCAGCAGATTGCGGTGGGTCTCGGCGGAGAAGTGCGTTTGGGACATCGGCGCCTCCGGTAGGTGGTCCGGTTACCCCACCGTGCCCGAGCCTTCCCCCGTTGGCAACCACCCCGGACGTGCGGATATGGGTGCGATGCCGGTCCGCGCGCGCCGGTAGGGTCACGACCATGGCCGATCGCACTCCTCTGCGCCCCTCCGTCGAACGCCTCGCGGGACGGCTGCGGGCGCTTCCGCAGCGCCGCCTCCAGGCGGGCGCGGCGGCCGAAGGGCTCGCGCTGGCACGGTGGTTGGCGCGGCAGGCGCAGGCGCTGGAGTTCCCCGGCCGGGAGCCGTACGAGCTGCCCGACGACGGCGTCTTCACCGTCGGTGATCAACTGGCCGTCGCGGGCAATGACTTGGCGGCGGCCCTGGAAGCCGACCCGGCGGGTACGGCGGAGGTGTGCGCCGCGGCCCTCCAGCGGGTGTCGGCGGCGGCGAAGGCGATCGGCTGAGCCGGTCAGGGCCGGAAACCGGCGTCCGGCTGTGGAGCGGGTCCGGCCCTGGAGCGAGTCCGCCTCAGAGCGAGGCCACGACCCGGTCGGCCAGTACGTACACGCTCTCGTCGCCGTACGCGAAGGTGAGCGCGTACGCGCCCGCTATCGCGGAGCCGCCGCGCAGCACGGGCACCTCGCCGCGGTCGAGGGCGTCGGAGAGCTGTACCGCGGTCTCGCGGTGGCCGGGGGTCATGCACAAGGTGGTGCCGTCGGCGAAGACGTACACGTCGAGGGTGCCGAGCGGTCCGGGGCGCACGTCGGTCAGCGGGACGCGGCCGTCGGCGAGGTCGGCGAGGCGCTCGGCGGTCTGGTCCTGGGACGCGACGACCGGGGACGGCGCGTAGTCGGGACCCGAGGGGTGCGGGAAGGTGCCGGGCAGCGGGAGGGTCGCCTCCGACGCCTCGGGCTCGTGGGCCGCTTCGAGGCCGCCCGTCTCGATTCCGGCCGCCTCGAGGCCCGCGAGGTCGGCCTGCCGGGGCAGGTAGGGAAGCACCGGCGGGACCTCGTAGTCACCGGCCGCGGGACCCTCGGCGCCGGCGCCGTAGACGCCGCCGCGGAAGAAGGTGCCGTCGGTGGCGGTCTCGCGGGCCTCCTGCTCGGCCCAGAAGGCACGGGCCTCGGCCAGCTCCCGCTCCCGCTCGTCGGCGAGCGCGTCGGCGACGGCGGACCTGATGTCCCCGGCGGAGGCGCGCGGTCCGGGCACACTCAGACCGGCGAGGTCCTGACGCAGGGCGGACAGCTCGCGGCGCATGCCACGAGCGGAGAGCAGGGCGGCGGAACCCGCGGCCACGGCGATACCCGCGGCGACCAGCAGGACGGTGAAGTTGGCGCTCACTGACGTTCTCCCGACTGACGCGCGACCCGAGCAATGCCCACCGAAGCGGTGGGTGAAACTTTCCCCTCCCAACACTCTGCCGGTAAACCCCTGGCCTTTGCAGTGCGGAAAGTCACGAATTGGCCGGGTCTGTCGTCCTAGGCCATCCGGGTATGACCGTTCTGACCTGCGAAAACGCATCGCCCCCAGGAAAAATCACATCCTGGGGGCGATTTGATTGCGACTTACGTCACAACTGTGCGTTACGAAGCCGAGTGATCACGGAAGGTCACAAAATGGCCGGATGACGGGCTTCGACGGCGCGTTACGACAGCCTCTCGATGACCATCGCCATGCCCTGGCCGCCGCCGACGCACATCGTCTCCAGGCCGAACTGCTTGTCGTGGAACTGGAGGCTGTTGATGAGGGTGCCGGTGATGCGGGCGCCGGTCATGCCGAAGGGGTGGCCGACGGCGATGGCGCCGCCGTTGACGTTCAGCCGGTCCAGGTCGATGCCCAGGTCGCGGTAGGACGGGATGACCTGCGCCGCGAACGCCTCGTTGATCTCGACCAGGTCGATGTCGCCGACCGACAGACCCGCGCGCGACAGCGCCTGCCGGGACGCCTCGACCGGGCCGTAGCCCATGATCTCGGGGGAGAGCCCGGACACGCCGGTGGAGACCACGCGCGCCAGCGGCGTGATGCCCAGCTCGCGCGCCTTGGTGTCGGACATCACGACCAGCGCGGCGGCGCCGTCGTTGAGCGGGCAGCAGTTGCCCGCGGTGACCGTGCCGTCGGGGCGGAAGACCGGCTTGAGGCCCCGTACGCCCTCCAGTGTCACCCCGGCCCGCGGACCGTCGTCCTTGGACACCACGGTGCCGTCGGGCAGCGTGACGGGCGTGATCTCGCGCTCCCAGAAGCCGTTCTTCAGTGCTTCCTCGGCCAGATTCTGCGACCGCACGCCGAACTCGTCCTGGTCCTCCCGGGTGATCCCCTTGAGCTGGGCCAGATTCTCGGCCGTCTGCCCCATCGCGATGTACGCGTCCGGCACCGCGCCGTCCTCACGCGGGTCGTGCCAGTCGCCCAGCTCGGCGCTGCCCTGCTCGGCGCGCTGCTGGGTACGGGCCCTGGCCTCGTCGAAGACCGGGTTCATCGTGTCGGGCAGGCTGTCGGAGTTGCCCTTCGCGAAGCGCGAGACCATCTCGACGCCCGCCGAGACGAAGACGTCGCCCTCGCCGGCCTTGATGGCGTGCAGCGCCATCCGCGTGGTCTGGAGCGACGAGGAGCAGTAGCGGGTGACCGTACAGCCCGGCAGGTGGTCCATGCCCATCCGCACGGCCACGATCCGGCCCATGTTGAAGCCCTGCTCGCCGCCGGGCAGACCGCAGCCCAGCATCAGGTCGTCGATCTGGCGCGGGTCGAGTTGCGGGACCTTGTCCAGCGCGGTCCTGATGATCGTGGCGGCCAGGTCGTCGGGCCGCAGCTCCTTCAGCGACCCCTTGAAGGCGCGCCCGATGGGCGAACGGGCGGCAGAGACGATGACGGCTTCTGGCATCGCGACACTCCTCGTCGAGGCTGCGGGATTCTCGGGACTCCTGGGGAAGCTACCGCCACGTAGCGCAGCGAGTCATCAGAGACCGCCTGTGATGCGGGCCTCTTTCTGAGCGCTTGCTTACCCCGCTCCGTGGCTGGTCCTACCCGGCTCCGCCCGTTCCCACCCCTTCGGCCGCCGCCTCCGGGTGCCGCTCGTCCTCCGCCGGCAGTCCGCGCCGCCTGCGCCGCTTGATCAGCGCCCAGCGCCCGCGGGGACCGGACACCGCGCCCCGCGCCGCCGTGACCTCCGTACCGCCCTCGGAGGCCGCCTCGGCCGCCGCCTGGGCCACCGGCAGGAAGCCCTCGCCGCGGCGCGCGTCCGGCCGCTCGTCGTCGGTGTCCGGCCACAGCCCCAGCGCCGCGCACAACGTCGGCAGTACGGCCATGGCGGCCGTCGCGTAGCCCTCCGCCGACGGGTGGAAGTTGTCGGGGCCGAACAGCTCGCGCGGCCTGGCCTCGAACTCCGGGCCGAGCAGCGCGCCCAGCGACACCGTACGGCCGCCCAGGCCCACCACCGCGATGGTCTGCGCGGCGGCGAGCTGGCGGCTCATCCGGCGGGCCAGATAGCGCAGCGGCTGGTAGACCGGCTCGACCGAGCCCAGGTCGGGACAGGTGCCCACGACCACCTCGCACTCCGCCTCGCGCAGCCGCCGTACCGCGTCCGACAGCAGCCGGACCGAGGTGGCCAGCGGCATCCGGTGCGTCACGTCGTTGGCGCCGATCATGATCACCACGACCTCGGGCACCGGAGCGCCCGACTCCAGCAGCAGCGTCACCTGACGGGCCAGGTCGTCCGACTGCGCGCCGGGCAGCGCCACGTTCACCAACTGCACCGGCCGCTCGGCGACCGCGGCGAGCCCGGAGGCCAGCAGCGCGCCCGGCGTCTCCCTGGCCCGGCGCACGCCCTGACCCGCCGCCGTGGAATCACCCAGGAAGCCCAATCGCAGCGGCGTCTCGCCGGTCCGGTGCGCGAACGCGGAGCCGTACCTCCCGTCCGCCCGCGGCGCGACCGCGCCGGATCCGCCGACCATCCGCTTGGCCAGCCGCGCCTCGGTCAGCAGCACCCCGATCGCGGCCCCGCCCAGCAGGCTGATGCCGCCGCCTCCGAACGCCGCCGCCGTCGCGATCCGCCGTGCCACCCTCGCCCTCGACATCGAGCCGGTCACCTCCCACTGACTCCACCGGCCTACTGCGTGTACGCACGCGTATCGGTCCTGGTTACTTGGTACATGAACCTGGTGCCCCGTCAGGGACCATCAGCAACGTCAACGCTGTCCGCGTCGTCCACGTTTCGCCCGCGGTTCGCTTCCCCCGTCCTGGACCTGCCCGCCGGGTACCGCCAGCCAGACGAGACCTTGCGGACACGCCCTAGGCTTGGCCCCACCATCACGGAGAACCCGGAGACATACGGTGCAGTTTCACGACTCGATGATCAGCCTCGTGGGCAATACCCCGCTGGTGAGGCTCAACAGCGTGACCGAGGGGATCCAGGCGACCGTCCTGGCCAAGGTCGAATACTTCAACCCCGGCGGTTCGGTGAAGGACCGCATCGCGCTGCGCATGATCGAGGCCGCGGAACGCAGCGGCGATCTCAAGCCCGGCGGCACCATCGTGGAGCCCACCTCGGGCAACACCGGCGTGGGCCTGGCCATCGTCGCGCAGCAGAAGGGCTACCACTGCGTCTTCGTCTGCCCCGACAAGGTCTCCACCGACAAGATCAACGTCATGCGGGCGTACGGCGCCGAGGTCGTCGTCTGCCCGACGGCCGTCGACCCCAGCCACCCGGACTCGTACTACAACGTGTCCGACCGGCTGGTCCGCGAGACGCCCAACGCGTGGAAGCCGGACCAGTACAGCAACCCGAACAACCCGCTGTCGCACTACCACTCCACCGGCCCCGAGCTGTGGGAGCAGACCGAGGGGCGGATCACCCACTTCGTCGCGGGCGTCGGCACCGGCGGCACCATCTCCGGCACCGGGCGCTATCTGAAGGACGCCAGCGAAGGCCGCGTCCAGGTGGTCGGCGCCGACCCCGAGGGGTCGGTCTACAGCGGCGGCTCCGGGCGGCCCTACCTGGTCGAGGGCGTCGGCGAGGACTTCTGGCCGACCGCGTACGACCGTGAGGTGGCCGACGAGATCGTCGCCGTCTCCGACAAGGACTCCTTCCAGATGACGCGCCGCCTGGCCAAGGAGGAGGGCCTGCTGGTCGGCGGCTCCTGCGGGATGGCGGTCGTCGCCGCGCTGGAGGTCGCCAAGCGGCTCGGCCCCGACGACGTGGTCGTCGTCCTGCTGCCGGACAGCGGGCGCGGCTACCTCTCCAAGATCTTCAGCGACGAGTGGATGAGCTCGCACGGCTTCCTCGACGAGAGCGGCGGCAACCAGCGGATCGCCGACGTCCTCGCCCACAAGGACGGCGGGCTGCCGCAGCTCGTCCACATGCACCCGGACGAGACGGTCGGCCAGGCCATCGAGGTGCTGCGCGAGTACGGCGTCTCGCAGATGCCCGTCGTCAAGCCCGGCGCCGGGCACCCGGACGTGATGGCCGCCGAGGTGATCGGCTCCGTCGTGGAACGCGACCTGCTGCACGCGCTGTTCACCAAGCGCGCCACGCTGGAGGACCCGCTGGACAAGCACCTGTCCGCGCCGCTGCCGCAGGTCGGCTCGGGCGAGCCGGTCGCCGATCTGATGACGGTGCTGGAGAGCGCCGACGCCGCGATCGTGCTGGTGGAGGGCAAGCCGACCGGCGTCGTGAGCAGGCAGGACCTGCTCACCTTCCTGGCCGGGCACAGCGGCGTCTGAGCCGCCGGGGGGCCGTGTGCGGCGGGTGTCCGCGGCGCGGGCGGGGATTCGCGGAACTGGTACACCCGCGACACGTCCGCGCAGCACGGGCTTAACAAGCGTCCGGCACATTAGGGGATGTCGAAAGGCACGGGACACCGGCCGGTCGGCACAACTGAATGTGGCGCCAAGGACTTCCGGAGCGGCTCCCGGACTCCATGGTGACCCTTGGACGCGAGTGCTCGGCCCTGACCCAGCCCGCGTCCACCGCGGGAACCGCCGTCGTCCCGCCCTCCGGCCTTGTTCCGGGGGTGCGGCGGTTCCCGCGCTAACTCTTTCGCCGGCCCGATCGCGAGGGCGCACCGTACGGGTGCGGGTTCTTCGGCGCGGGGCCCGGCCGGCTAGGCCCAATCGTCCTTGTCGTCGTCGCGCTTCGAGCGCGGGACCAGGAAGCTGCTCAGGCCCTGGGCGACGTTCACGCCCACGATGCCCGCCCAGGTGATGAACAGGCCCGCCGTACCGGCGTTGACCGCGCCGATCGCGGACAGCGGGATGGCGGCGATCATCGTGAACCCGGCGAAGCCGTAGCGGGCGAAGCGCGCGCTGGGCTGCGGGGGCCCGATCGGGCGGCGGTCGGCGCGGGCGTACGACGTCTGCTGCTGCGCCAGCTCACGCCGTACGCGCTGCTCCACGCGGCTGTCGACGCGCTCTGTCACCTTCTCCATGAACGAGTCGACCAGCTCCGACTCGTACTCCGCTCCGAGATCCTTGCGTGCCTGCAAGGTGGCGGAGAGTTCCTTGTTGAGTTCCGGGTCGCGGGCGTCCATGCGGACACCGTACGGACAGCGGGGGGTGGGCGACACTGGGGTTAGCCCCCGAATGCGCCGGGGGTCAGCCGTCCGCGAGGAGATTCCCGTATGCCTTCCCCCGTGTCGCAGCCGCCCGCCGTCCCCCTGCTCACGGCGCTGTACGAGGGCCGGGACCGGGCGGACGCGCTGACCGTGGACGGCCGGTCCTGTTCGTACCAGGAACTGCTGGGCGCCGCGGGCGCGGTCGCGCGGCGGGCGGCCGGGACCGGGGCCTTCGTCGTGGAGGCGACGGCGTCGCTGGAGACGGTGGCGGCCGTGGTCGGCGGGCTGCTCGCCGGGGTGCCGGTGGTGCCGCTCGCGCCGGACGCGGGCCCGGCCGAGCGCGAGCACGTCCTGCGCGACTCCGGCGCCCGGACGCTGCCGGTGGACTTCGCCGAGCGCGCCGACTTCACCGGGACGCCCGCGCCGGGCCCGGCCCTGATCCTCTACACCTCCGGCACCACGGGCCCGCCCAAGGGCGTACTGATCTCACGGGCCGCCGTCGCCGCCGACCTGGACGCGCTGGCCGCCGCCTGGCAGTGGACCGCCGACGACACCCTGGTGCACGGCCTGCCGCTCTTCCATGTGCACGGCCTGGTCCTCGGCGTGCTCGGCGCGCTGCGCACCGGCAGCCGCCTGGTGCACACCGGACGGCCGACCCCGCAGGCGTACGCGGCGGCGGGCGGCAGCCTCTACTTCGGCGTGCCGACGGTCTGGCACCGGGTGGTGCGGGACGAGGCCGCCGCCCGCGCGCTGTCCGGGGCGCGGCTGCTGGTCTCCGGCAGCGCGCCGCTGCCCGCGCCCGTCTTCCGCGACCTGCTGGCGCTCACCGGCCAGGCCCCGGTGGAGCGGTACGGCATGACCGAGACGCTGATCACCCTGAGCGCGCGGGCCGCGGGGGAGCGGCGCCCCGGCGCGGTCGGCACCCCGCTGCCCGGCATCCGTACCCGGATCGCCGAATCCGCCGACGGTGTCGGCGAGTTGCAGCTCACCGGGCCCACCCTCTTCGACGGCTACCTCGGGCGGCCCGAGGCGACGGCGGCCTCGTACACCGCCGACGGCTGGTTCCGTACCGGCGACATCGCGAGCGTGGACGAGGACGGCACGCACCGGATCGTCGGCCGGGCCTCCACCGACCTGATCAAATCCGGCGGTTACCGGATCGGCGCGGGCGAGGTGGAGAACGCGCTGCTCGACCACCCGGCGGTACGGGAGGCCGCCGTCGTCGGCGCGCCGCACGCGGACCTCGGCCAGCAGATCGTCGCGTACGTCGTCGCGGACGGGGTGACGGCGGCCGAACTGACGGACTACGTGGCCACCCGGCTGTCGGTCCACAAGCGGCCCAGAATGGTCCGTTTCCTGCCTGAACTGCCGCGCAACGCGATGGGGAAGCCGCAAAAGAAGTTGCTGCCGCCCGTATGAAAAAGGTAGGGATACGGGGGTCGGAGTTGCCGCTTGCCGGGCGGCAAGTAGGCTCCTGGCCTATAAGTCCACCCCCTTGCACACCACCGGGCGGCCGGTACACGCCGCCCGGGTCGCCGATACCCGGGCCCCGCTCCAAAGGGTGGCGGTGATACGCCCTGCCATGGAGGCAGCACCGCATGTTCCACCGCATCGGACGCACCGTCGTCCGCCATCCCGTATGGACGATCGTCGCGTGGCTGATCGCCGCCGTCGCGATCATCGCCACCGCACCGAGTCTCCCGTCCAACAGCGACGAGAGCAGCTTCCTGCCCAGCAGTTACGAGTCGATCAAGGCGATGGACGTCCAGGAGAAGGCGTTCCCCGCCGCCTTCACCCCGGCCGCGATCGTCCTCTACCAGCGCACGGACGGCGCGGCGCTGACCGACGCCGACAAGTCGGAGATCACCAAGATCACCGACGAGCTGGGCAAGAAGAAGATCGACCAGGTCCAGAAGGTCGTCGAGGGCAGCGCGTCCAAGGACGGCAAGTACCAGACCGCGCTGGTCCAGATGAACAAGGAGACGGCCGGTCAGCCCAAGCAGGCCGACGCGGCCAAGGCGCTGCGTGACGACTCCACGGCGCTCGCCAAGGGCACCGATCTGAAGGTGCAGGTCGGCGGGCAGGCGGCCCAGGCCCTCGACCAGCAGGACGCGGGCAAGACGTCGGACGCCGTGGCGCTCGTCGGCTCCCTGCTGATCATCATCATCACGCTGGCGATCATCTTCAGATCGCCGCTCATCGCGATCATGCCGCTGGTCATCCTGACCGGCGTCGTCTTCACCGTCGCCAACGCGCTGATCGCGGACGCCACCAAGATCTTCGGACTCCAGGCCAACAGCTCCATCTCGGCGCTGCTGATCGTGGTCGTCCTCGGCGTCGGCACCGACTACTTCCTCTTCCTGATGTTCCGCTACCGAGAACGGCTGCGGGCGGGTGACGAACCCAAGGAAGCGATGATCAACAGCGTCACCCGCGTCGGCGAGGCCATCGCCTCGGCGGCGGGCGCGGTCATCATCTCCTTCCTGGCGCTGGCGCTGTCCACCCTGGGCTTCCTCACCCAGCTCGGCCCGGCGCTGGCCATCCTGGTCGCCGTCACCCTGATCGCGGGCCTCACGCTCTTCCCCGCGATCTGCTCGCTGATCCCGCCGCGCGCCCTGTTCTGGCCCGGCAAGAAGTGGCAGCAGGAGCCCTCCGACGCGCGCTTCGCGGCCATCGGCCGGGTCGTCGGCCGCAGGTCCGGCATGGTGGCGATCGTCTCCGGTCTCGTCATGCTGCTGCTCGCGCTCGGCACCCTCGGCTACAAGGCGTCCTACGACCTGGCGTCCGGGTCGATCCCGAAGACCAAGGAGTCGATGGTCGTCCAGGACACCCTCCAGAAGGCGTACTCGGCCGGTGCGGCGGAGCCGACCTCGGTCTTCCTCACCAGCACCTCGAACAAGCCGCTGGGCTCGGTCGACTACACCGCGTACGCCGACAAGCTGAAGAAGGTCGACGGCGTCGCGGACGTCTCCTTCGACCAGAAGAACGACCTCAACAAGGACGGCACCACCGCGAACTTCACGGTGACCCTGAAGTACGAGTCGGCCAGCGACAAGGCGATCGCCGCGGTGGGTGATGTGCGCACGGTCGCGCACGACAACGCCCCGCCCGGCACCGAGGCCCTCGTCGGCGGCTCGTCCTCGATCTTCAAGGACATCAACGCGGCGGTGAACCACGACTACAAGACGGTCTTCCCGGTCGCCGCGATCCTCATCATGATCATCCTGGGACTGCTGCTGCGCAGCGTCGTGGCGCCCTGGTACCTCATCGCGTCCGTCGCCCTCGGCTTCGGCGCCACCCTCGGCGCGACCGTGCTCATCTTCGGCCGCGGCGACGGGCTGATCTTCCTGCTGCCGATCATCATGTATCTGTTCGTCGTCGCCATCGGCACCGACTACAACATCCTCATGATCGCCCGGTTGCGGGAGGAGGCGCAGGAAGGCCGCGAGCCACGCGAGGCCGCCAGCATGGCGCTGCGGCACGCGGGTCCGACGATCGGCGCCGCGGGATTCATCCTGGCCGCGACCTTCGCGACCCTGATGCTCTCCGGCAACGCCTTCCTGACCCAGATGGGCTTCGCCGTCGCCTTCGGCATCATCGTCGCCGCCTTCGTCATGGCCATGTTCTTCACTCCCAGCCTCACCGCCCTGATGGGGCACGCGGCCTGGTGGCCCGGCCACGCCGACCGCACCCGCGCGGCCGCACCCGGCGGTCCCGCTCCCGAGCGCGAACTGGACGAGTCCGGCCACCGCTGACCCCGCGCGGTGCGGTCCGCTCGGTCCGCACTGTTCGTCCTTTATGTCCGACTCGCTCCGGCTTCTGAAGGGGCCGGGCAGGTGTTCACCGCCTGCCCGGCCCCTTCGCCGTGCCGGTCGAGGACGCGGGTGGGTAAACCTCGCAAACCCTGACGGCGTCCTACGTCATGGTCCGCATGGGGCGGATGTCCGGCGGATAGACGCGTCTATACGCTTGTGGGCGGAGTTTGGGAGCGGGAGAGGGGGCGGTGTCGGGTGCCGGGCAAGGTCCGCGAGGGGAGTCGGGGCGCCGCGGAGCGGGTGGGGACGGCGCTGCGGGGAGCCCTGCGGCTGATCTGGCGGACCGTGCGCGGCGAGTGGCAGGGGATCGTCGTCGCGCCGGTGCGTGAGCTGCTGCGCCGCGGGCTGCCCGGGCTGTCCCTGGCGTTCCTCGCCGGGCTCGGGGTGATCTTCTTCCACGGGATAGCGCAGAGCAGGGCGGGCGCGACCGTGGTGCGCGTGGTCGGCGGTGTCTACGCCGATCTGCCGTTGCCGCTGGCCCTGTTGCGGACACCGGTCTCGCTGTACGTCCCCGCGCTCGACCTGCCCGTGTGGGCGGGCATGACGCAGCTCTTCCTCGCCTTCGCGCTCGCCGAGCTGGTACTCGGGCGGGCCAGGACGCTGGTGATCGCGTACACCACGACGCTGGTCGGCACCCTGATGGCGCGCGCCATGATCGCGATGGGCACCGGCTGGTGGGGGCTCGGGCTGCCGCCCGACGCCGGGGCGATCCTCGACACCGGGCCGTCGGCCGCCGTCGTCGGGCTCTTCACGTATCTGTCGATCACGCAGCGCGCGCCCATCGTCTTCTTCTTCACCGGCGGCTCCATGGTCATGGAATCCGTCATCAAGCCGAATCTGGCGGGCCGCGAGCACCTGATCGCCATCGCCACCGCGATCGTCCTGGCCGTCGTCCACCGCCGCCACGCGCTGTCGGCCTCGCGCGTGATCCGCAGCTCCGTCGCCGAGGAGCACTCCCGCCGGGTCGAGGAGCACCCCCTCCGGGCCGAAGAGCGCCCGCACCGAACCGAGGAGCGCCCCCTCCGGGTCGAGGAGAACCGCGACCTGCCGGGCGCCCAGGCACCGTAGCCTTGCCCGGACTGCATATCGTCATGCAGAGTCTTGTCCCAGTGAATAAGAGCCGGTGGACGGGGTCACGATGGGCTGGGCGGCG
This sequence comes from Streptomyces sp. NPDC008317, assembly GCF_042955955.1. Lineage (NCBI taxonomy): Bacteria > Bacillati > Actinomycetota > Actinomycetes > Kitasatosporales > Streptomycetaceae > Streptomyces > Streptomyces sp. NPDC008317. The sequence goes on along the minus strand of NZ_JBIBFQ010000006.1, from coordinate 48,619 downwards.
AAGGTCGGGGACGGCGAAGGGCCGGTGCGGTGACGGGGAGCGACGTGGTGACGGGCGGCGATGCGGCGGCGCGGGACGCGGCGGGCGGCGCCTCGGCCCGGCTGCTGAAACTCTTCGAGGCGCACCGCCTCACGCCCACCCAGCGGCGGATCGCGCACTGCCTGGTGCGTAAGGCCGCGCAGGCGCCGTACCTGTCCAGCGTGGAGGTGGCGGAACTGGCGGGCGTCAGCCAGCCGTCGGTCACCCGTTTCGCCGTCGCCCTCGGCTTCGACGGCTACCCGGCGCTCCGGCGCCACCTGCGCGAGGTCGCGCCCGCGCCCGCGGAGCCGGAGACGGCCGCGTACAACGAGTACCAGCAGGCCGTGCACGCCGAGATCGAGAATCTGCGGCACCTCGCGGAACTGCTCGGCGACACCGGGCCCGCCACCCGCGCGGGCGCCGTACTCGCCGCGTCCCGGCCGCTCCCGGTCCTCGGCCTGCGCGCGGCCGGCGCCCAGGCCCGCGGCTTCGCGTACTTCGCCGCCAAGGTCCACCCCGACGTGCGGCTCCTCGACGAGGGCGGCACGATGCTCGCCGACCGGCTCGACGCGGCCGTGCGCGCCGGAGCCGCCGCCCTCCTGTGCTTCGCGCTGCCCCGCCACCCCCGCGAGGTCGTCGACGCCCTCGCCCACGCCCGCGCGGCCGGCCTGACCGTCGTCACCGTCGCCGACAGCGCCTTCGCCCCCGTCGCCGCCCACACCGACCTCCTCCTCCCCGCCGCCGTCGGCACCGGCCTCGCCTTCGACACCGCCTGCGCCCCCATGCTCCTCGGCCGCGTCCTCCTGGAGTCCATGTGCGACGCCCTCCCCGACGCCCAGGCGCGCCTGGAGGAATTCGACGCCCGGGCGGCGGCGCGGGGCGTCTTCACCGAGTAGCGCCTCGGGCGCCGTTGTGATGGCCTGGCGCCGTTTTCAGGGCCCGGCGCCGGTCTCATGGGTCCGGCGCCGTTCTCAGGGCCCGGTGCCGGTCTCATGGGTCCCGCGCCGCCCCGCCCGCGGCGAATCCGCATGATTCCGGGCCGGAAGCCGCACTTCTTAACGAAAATCTGAGAAACACTGAGTACCCTCCCCACCACTTGCTGGGTGATGCCGTGGCGAAGGACGGCAGCGAAGGAGGAGGCGCGACGTGGTGCGCGGGGCCTACACATTGGCACGGGTGGCAGTGACGGTGCGCGCGGCGGCGTGCTGGCTGTGGTGGGCGGGGGTGATCGCGGCCGTGCCGGGCACGGCGGTGACCTTCAGCCCGACGGGACGCCGGATCGGCGTCATGGCGGGCGCGGTGGCGTTCATCGTCGCCGCGGTGACCGCCTACGCGGTACGCGGCGGCCGGTACGCCGAGCGGGCGAGCGCCGCGACCAAGGCGGCGAAGAGCGTCTTCCTCCAGGACCGCAGGGTCACCGCCCGCGCCTGGCTGCGCCGCCGCAGGTGGTGGCTGCTCGCCGCCTTCGTGGTGGCCGCGGCCTCGTCGCTCGCGCTCCCCTGCGCGGGCGGCATGCTGCTCGGCGGCATCGGCGCCGGGCTGTGGGCCAAGTCCCGCAGGATCGGCCGGATCGAGCGCTCCCAGGACGCCCTGCTGTGGGTCCGTCCGGACGGCGACGGCGCCGCCTACCAGCTCACCGGGATCGCCGCGGGCGACGCGGCCCCCGGCGGCGGTCGCCGCCGCGGCCCGGTGACCGCCGCCAACCCCGTCGCGGCCCCGGCGCCGCGCCGCTCCGCGCGCCCGGCCCGTCCGCGCGCCGGGCGGTCCTGACCTGAGGGATGGTGACCGCCGGGTGGCTGCCGCCGGACGGTCCTGACCTGAGGGATGGTGACCGCCGGGTGACGGCGGTCGGCCCGGCACCGGGCTGCCCCTGCGCTAAGTGAAGGCGACCGCCCGGTCGTCGCCGTCAGCCCCGGCGCAGGGGCGGCAGGGCGCCGCCGCTCTCCGCGACCAGGTCGTCCAGGGTCTGGGCGGTCCTGACCCGGGCGAAGGTGACCGAGCCCGTGCTGTCCGCGGTGTAGCCGTGGACGGCGGGCCGGGGCAGCGAGTTGTACGCGAAGTGGTTCGAGAAGTAGTACGCGCCGGTGTCGAGCAGCGCGACAAAATCACCCGCGTCCAGCAGCGGCAGCGCCCGGCCCTGCGCGACCAGGTCGCCCGCGAAGCAGCACGGCCCCGCCACGTCCTGCACGACCGGCTCGCCGTCCTTCTCGCGGCCCTTCCCGTCCAGCGCCAGCACCCGTATCGGCCACGCCTCGGGGACGAAGACGGTACGGGTGGCCACCTGCGCGCCCGCGTGCGTCACCGCGATCGGCCGCCCGCCCGCGGACTTGGCGTACTCCACCCGCGCCAGCACCGTGCCGTTCTTGGCCAGCAGCGAGCGCCCGAACTCGGTGACGATGCCGTAGCGCCCGTCGAAGAGGCCGGGCACCTCGGCGCGCAGCACGCGCGCGTAGTCCGCGAAGGACGGCGCGACGTCGTCGGAGCGGAAGTTCACCGGCAGGCCGCCGCCGATGTCGAGCACGCTGACCTGCTGCCGCCCGGCCGCCGCGTTGACCCGCTCGGCCAGCTCGTACACCGCCCGCACGCCCGCCGCCATCAGTTCGAGCGGCACACCCTGCGAACCGGTGTGGGTGTGCAGCCGGTTGAGCCAGGGGCGCTCGGCGTACGCGCGCAGCACCCACTCCTCCGCGCCCGGGTCGCGCAGCGCCACGCCGAACTTCGAGGTGGCCGTCGCGGTGCTCATCGCGCCGATCGTGCCGCCGCCCACCTGCGGGTTGACCCGCAGCCCGACGGGGGAGGCCGACTCCGCCCCGGCCAGGCGCAGCGCGTCGATTCTGGCCAGCTCCTGCGGATTGTCCGCGTTGACGGCGATGCCCAGCTCCAGCGCCTCGCGCAGCTCCGCCACGGTCTTGGCGGGGGAGTCCAGCACGGTCCGGTCGGCCGGGATGCCCGCGGCGCGCGCCAGCGCCAGCTCGCCGGGGCTGGCGACCTCCGCGCCGAGCCCGCACTCGCCGAGCAGCGCGAGCACCGGGACGAGAGAGGCGGCCTTGACGGCGAAGGTGTGGGTGACGGCCACGCCCGGCGTCGCGAAGGCGGCGTGCAGCGCCGTCGCCGAGCGTTCGATGCCGGTGACGTCCAGCAGGCCGACGACCGGCTCCGCCTCGCCGACCAGTCCCTGCTCCACCGCGGCACGCAGCGCGTGCCCCCGCCGTATTCCCAGTTCATCCGTCATGACATCCATCCCACCACCTCCCCGCCCGCGCCCGCCAACCCGGCTCAAGGAGTGGTCGCGCCGATCTCACCGGGGCCGCGCGACCGCACCTTGTTGACTAGAGCTATTCAGCTAGTCAGGATGTGAATGGATGCACCCACACCGGGTGCGCCGACGACGAGGAGGCCGCACCGATGACGGGACCGAGGCCGGTACGCGCACCGCGCGGTACGGAACTGAGCGCGCTGGGCTGGCAGCAGGAAGCCGCGCTGCGCATGTTGCAGAACAACCTCGACCCGGAGGTCGCCGAGCACCCCGACAAACTCGTCGTCTACGGCGGCACCGGCAAGGCCGCCCGCGACTGGAACTCCTTCGACGCCATGGTCCGCACCCTGCGCGGCCTCAAGCAGGACGAGACGATGCTCGTCCAGTCCGGCCGCCCGGTCGGCGTCATGCAGACCCACGAGTGGGCGCCGCGCGTCCTCATCGCCAACTCCAACCTCGTCGGCGACTGGGCGAACTGGGAGGAATTCCGCCGCCTCGAAGCCCTGGGCCTGACCATGTACGGCCAGATGACCGCCGGCTCGTGGATCTACATCGGCACCCAGGGCATCCTCCAGGGCACCTACGAGACCTTCGCCGCCGTCGCCGCCAAGCGCTTCGGCGGCTCGCTCGCCGGGACCATCACCCTCACCGCCGGACTCGGCGGCATGGGCGGCGCCCAGCCGCTGGCCGTCACCATGAACGGCGGCGTCGTGCTCTGCATCGACGTCGATCCGCGCGCCATCGAGCGCCGTATCGAGCACCGCTACCTCGACGTGAAGGCCGACTCGCTGGAGCACGCGCTGCGGCTGGCCACCGAGGCCCGCGACGCCCGCCGCCCGCTGTCCATCGGCGTCCTCGGCAATGCCGCCGAACTGGTGCCCCAACTGCTCGCCATGGGCGCCCCCGTCGACATCGTCACCGACCAGACCTCCGCCCACGACCCGCTCGCGTACCTCCCGCTCGGCATCGACTTCTCCGACATGGCCGCCTACGCGGCCGAGAAGCCCGCCGAGTTCACCCAGCGGGCCCGCGAGTCCATGGCCACGCACGTCGAGGCCATGGTCGGCTTCCAGGACGCGGGCGCCGAGGTCTTCGACTACGGCAACTCCATCCGCGGCGAGGCCCAACTCGCCGGATACGAGCGGGCCTTCGCCTTCCCCGGCTTCGTCCCCGCCTACATCAGGCCGCTGTTCTGCGAGGGCAAGGGCCCCTTCCGCTGGGCCGCGCTGTCCGGCGAGGCGTCCGACATCCACAAGACCGACAAGGCCATCCTCGAACTCTTCCCCGAGAACGAGTCGCTGGCCCGCTGGATCCGCCTCGCGGGCGAACGCGTCCAGTTCCAGGGCCTGCCCGCCCGCATCTGCTGGCTCGGCTACGGCGAACGCGACCGCGCGGGCGAGCGCTTCAACGAGATGGTCGCCGACGGCACCCTCGCCGCGCCCGTCGTCATCGGCCGCGACCACCTCGACGCCGGTTCCGTCGCCTCCCCCTACCGCGAGACCGAGGCCATGCTCGACGGCTCCGACGCCATCGCCGACTGGCCGCTGCTCAACGCCATGGTCAACGTCGCCTCCGGCGCCTCCTGGGTCTCCATCCACCACGGCGGCGGCGTCGGCATCGGCCGCAGCATCCACGCCGGCCAGGTCACCGTCGCCGACGGCACCCCCCTCGCCGCCGAGAAGATCCGCCGCGTCCTCACCAACGACCCCGGCATGGGCGTCATCCGCCACGTCGACGCGGGCTACGACCGCGCCGACGAGGTGGCCGCCGAGCGCGGCGTGCGCGTCCCGATGCGGGAGGGCACCTCCGGTGAATGACTTCGCGCCCCCACACAATTCACCCCCTCCGGCGTTCGATGAGCGGGGTCCAGGGGCCGAGCCCCCCGTTCCGGGAAGGGGCGGGCCAGGGGAGAACGGGCCAGGGGAGAACGGCTCAGGGGCGAAACAGCCCGCCGCGGGCGCGTCCTTCCACGCGATGTGGCGCGACCTCCTCCCGGTCGGCCGGGACACCGGAACCGGCGGCTACCGCCGCTACGCCTGGACCCCGGCGGACACCGACTGCCGCGCCTGGTTCCGCGCCCAAGCGGAGTCCCGCGCCCTGACCTACGAGGTCGACCGCAACGGCAACCAGTGGGCCTGGCAGGGCGACCCGACGGCGGGCGACGCCGTCGTCACCGGCTCCCACCTGGACTCCGTCCCCGACGGCGGCCCCTTCGACGGCCCCCTCGGCGTCATCTCCTCCTTCGCCGCCCTCGACGAACTCCGCGCCCGCGGCGCGACCCCCACCCGCCCCCTGGCCCTGGTCAACTTCACCGACGAGGAAGGCGCCCGCTTCGGCGTCGCCTGCGCCGGTTCCCGGCTGAGCGCGGGCCAGTTGACCCCGGAGCGCGCCAGGGAACTGCGCGACGCGGACGGCGTGAGCCTCGCCCAGGCCATGGAAGCGGCGGGCCAGGACCCGGAGGCGATCGGCCCCGACCCCGAACGCCTCGGCCGGATCGGCGCCTTCGTGGAACTCCACATCGAACAGGGCCGCGCCCTGGACCTGTCGGGCGACGCGGTCGGCGTCGCCTCGGCGATCTGGCCGCACGGCCGCTGGCGGTTCGACTTCACCGGCGAGGCCAACCACGCGGGCACCACCCGCCTGGAGGACCGCCGCGACCCGATGCTGACCTACGCCAACACGGTGCTGGCCGCCCGCAAGAAGGCCCGCCTCGCGGGCGCCCTCGCGACCTTCGGCAAGGTCAGCGTGGAACCCAACGGCGTCAACGCCATCGCCTCACTCGTTCGGGGCTGGCTCGACTCGCGCGCCGCGGACGAGGCCACCCTCGCCGAGGTCGTCACCGCCATCGAGCAGGCCGCGACCGAGCGCGGCGCCCGCGACGGCGTGGACGTGCGGGTCGTCCGCGAATCCTTCACCCCGGTGGTGGAATTCGCCCACGACCTGCGCGACCGCCTCACCGCGCTGCTCGGCGGCGCCGCGCCCGTACCGGTCCTTCCGACCGGCGCGGGACACGACGCGGGCATCCTGTCCGCGACCGTCCCAACCGCCATGCTGTTCGTACGCAACCCCACCGGCGTCTCGCACTCCCCGGCCGAATCGGCGGCCGAGGACGACTGCGTCGCCGGTGTGACCGCACTCGCCGACGTACTGGAAGGTCTCGCGTGCAGGTGACGTACTGGTTGGAGCACGCCTGGCTCGGCACCCATGTCGAGCCGGGCGTCGCGCTCACAGTCGCGGACGAACGCATCACCGAGGTCAGCACAGGCGTGGACGCGCCGCCCGCCGGGGCGACCGTCCTGCGCGGCCTGACCCTGCCCGGCCTGGCCAACGCCCACAGCCACGCCTTCCACCGGGCCCTGCGCGGCACCGTGCAAGTCGGCTCCGGGACCTTCTGGACCTGGCGCGAGTTCATGTACGGCGTCGCGCAGAAGCTCACCCCCGACACGTACTTCGACCTCGCGCGCGCCGTCTACGCCGAGATGGCGCTGGCCGGGATCACCGCGGTCGGCGAATTCCACTACCTGCACCACCAGCCGGGCGGCACCCCGTACGACAATCCCAACGCCATGGGCGAGGCCCTGATCGCCGCCGCGGGCGCGGCCGGGATCCGGATCACGCTGCTCGACACCGTCTACCTGCACGGCGGCCTGAACCGGAACGGCTACGCGCCGCTGGCCGGACCGCAGACCCGCTTCGGCGACGGCACCGCCGACCGCTGGTACGAGCGCTGGTCGCAGCTCAAGGGCGGCGGCCACGCGACGATCGGCGCCGCGCTGCACTCGGTGCGGGCCTTCTCCGCGAGCGATGGCTACACGGCCTTCGCCCGCTGGACCGACGGCGTGCCGACGCACATCCACCTGTCCGAGCAGCCCGCGGAGAACGAGGCGTGCGTCGCGGTGCACGGCCGCACCCCGGCCCGGCTGCTCGCGGACTCCGGCTTCTGGAAGCCGACCGCCACCGCCGTGCACGCCACGCACCTCACCGGTGAGGACATCGGCCTGATCGGGCGCGCGGGCAGCACCGTCTGCATGTGCCCCACGACGGAACGCGACCTGGCCGACGGCATCGGCCCGGCGCCCCGGCTCAAGGCGGCGGGCAGCCCGCTGAGCCTGGGCAGCGACAGCCACGCCGTCATCGACCTGTTCGAGGAGGCGCGCGCCATGGAGCTGAACGAACGGCTGCGCACCCGCGCCCGCGGCCACTGGACCGCGGCCCAACTGCTGCGCGCCGCCACCGAGGACGGTCACGCGAGCCTCGGCCGACCCGACGCGGGCCGCCTGGAACCGGGCTGCGCCGCGGACTTCACCACGATCGCGCTGGACTCCGTCCGCACCGCCGGACCCCTGCCCCGGCTGGGCGCGGAGACCGCCGTATTCGCGGCCACGGGCGCGGATGTGACGTCCACCGTGGTCGGCGGCCGGCAGATCGTCCGTGACGGGCGGCATCAGCTCGTCGAGGACGTGCCCGCCGCCCTGGCAGCGGCCATCGCGGCCACCCGCTGAGTCCGAGCCGGAACCCGAGCCCGAATCCGAACCCCCTCGCGGGGCGCCCACCGAGCCCGAGCCCGTCCCCGAGCCCCGGCACCCCGCCCCCGCCCCCGTGCCCGCGTCCGAAGGAGAACCCCCGCGCGATGACCAGCAGCCCGGCGACCAGCGCCCCGAGCGGCCCGGCGCACAGCACGGCCATCACCAACATCGGCAGTCTGGTCACCAACGATCCCTCCCTCCGCACCCCGGAAAACCCCCTCGGCCTGATCCAGGACGCCGCCGTCGTCATCGAGGGCGACCGCGTCGTCTGGACCGGTACCCACAGCAAAGCACCCGCCACTGACAGTCACCACGACGCCGGGGGCCGGGCGCTGCTCCCCGGCTTCGTGGACTCCCACGCGCACCTGGTCTTCGCGGGCGACAGGACCGCCGAATTCCACGCCCGGATGTCGGGCCGCCCCTACTCCGCGGGCGGCATCCGCACCACGGTCGCGGCCACCCGCGCGGCCACCGACGACGAACTGTCGGCGAACGTCGCCCGCTACCTCGCGGAGGCGCTGCGGCAGGGCACCACGACGCAGGAGACCAAGTCCGGCTACGGCCTGACCACGCACGACGAGGCCCGCGCGCTGCGGATCGCGGCCGGTCACACCGACGAGGTGACGTACCTGGGCGCCCATGTCGTCGCCCCGGAGTTCGCCGACGACCCGGCGGCGTACGTCGCCCTGGTGACCGGCGAGATGCTGGACGCCTGCGCGCCGCACGCCCGCTGGATCGACGTCTTCTGCGAGGAGGGCGCCTTCGACGGCGACCAGGCCCGCGCGGTCCTCACCGCGGGCGCGGCCCGCGGACTGATCCCGCGCGTGCACGCCAACCAGCTCTCGTACGGCCCCGGCGTGCGCCTCGCCGTCGAGCTGGACGCGGCCTCGGCCGACCACTGCACGCATCTGACGGACGCCGACGTGGACGCGCTCGCCAGCGCGCCGCGTACGGTCGCGACGCTGCTGCCCGGCGCCGAATTCTCCACCCGGGCCGTCTACCCGGACGCCCGGCGGCTGCTGGACGCGGGCGCGACGGTGGCGCTGTCCACGGACTGCAACCCGGGCTCGTCCTTCACCAGCTCCATGGCCTTCTGCGTGGCCCTCGCGGTCCGCGACATGGGCATGACGCCCGACGAGGCCGTCCTGGCCGCCACCCTCGGCGGCGCCCGCGCGCTGCGCCGTACGGACGTCGGCTCGGTCGCGCCGGGCGCCCGCGCCGATCTGCACCTGCTGGACGCCCCCAGCCACGTCCACCTCGCCTACCGCCCGGGAGTCCCCCTGACGGCGGCGGTGTGGCAGGCCGGGAAGCGCCTCTGAAGCGCCGAGGAGCGCGTCTGAGCGCCCTGGGGAGGCTGCTAGTCCTCGACCATCAGTCCGCGGCGCAGCCGCGCCAGCGTGCGCGACAGCAGCCGTGACACGTGCATCTGCGAGATGCCCAGCTCCTCGCCGATCTCGGACTGCGTGAGATTGGCGACGAAGCGCAGCGACAAGATGGTGCGGTCGCGCGGTGCGAGCCCGGCGATCAGCGGCTTGAGGGACTCGACGTACTCGATGCCCTCGAGGTCGTGGTCCTCGTAGCCGATCCGGTCGGCCAGCGCGCCCTCCGGGTCGTCCTCCGCGGGCTGGGCGTCCAGCGAACTGGCGGTGTACGCGTTGCTCGCCGCCATGCCCTCGACGATCTCGTGCTCGGGCAGGCCGAGGCGCTCGGCCAGCTCCCGCACGGTCGGGGAGCGGTCCAGTTGCTGGGCCAGCTCGTCGCCCGCCTTGGCGAGGTCGAGCCGCAGCTCCTGGAGCCGCCGCGGCACCCGCACCGACCAGCTCGTGTCACGGAAGAAACGTTTGATCTCACCGATGATCGTCGGCATCGCGAACGTGGGGAACTCCACACCGCGGCTCAGCTCGAACCGGTCGATCGCCTTGATCAGGCCGATCGTGCCGACCTGGACGATGTCCTCCATCGGCTCGCTGCGGGTGCGGAAGCGCGAGGCGGCGAATTTCACCAACGCCAGATTGAGTTCGACCAGGGTGTTGCGGACATACGAGTACTCGGTGGTGCCCTCCTCCAGCGACTGGAGGCGGGCGAAGAGCGTCTTCGACAGAGCGCGGGCGTCGACCGGTCCTATACGGTCGTACGGCGGGATCTCGGGAAGTCCCTCAAGGCCCTTGAGCTGCTCGTGCGCATGATCCAGGCTCAGCCGGGGTGTCATGTGCTCCTCCCTCTCTTGAGACCTTTCGCGACCACTCGCGGCGATGGATGGAGCGGTGCCGTATCTCCACCCCTACCCCGATTCCCCGGCCGGTCGCAAATTCCCTCGAACGGGTGAGGTACGGTCCGCTGGACCGTTCCTGCCGGGCCCGCGACCTCCGACTACCGCGCCATCTGCGAAAAGCGTAGGGTCGGGGGGCGTGTCAACACGGACGCACAGAGGAGCGCACATGGACCGCGATGTGGTCGGCACGGCCGACCTGGGAAGGCTGCGTGTCGAGGTGGGACACCACGGCCGATCCGCGGTCTTCGCCCCCACGGGCGAGTTGGACCACCACACCGCTGACCTGCTGAGCGAGCCGCTCGACGCGGCTCTCGACGCGGGCACCACCCGGCTGGTGATCGACTGCTCGGGCCTGGAGTTCTGCGACTCCACGGGGCTGAACGTGTTGCTGAGCGCGCGACTGCGGGCGGACGCCGCCGGGGGGGCCGTCCATCTGGCCGCCATGCAGCCGACGGTCGCCCGCGTTTTCGAGATCACCGGGGCGGACACGGTTTTCACCGTGCACGCCACGCTGGACCAGGCGCTTCAGGAGTAGCGGGGTGCGTACGGGGGCCATGGGACGTGAGTGGCGATTTCCTGCGGGACGATGTTTGGTGGGCTCCCAGACGTGTTCCCGGAGATCGACCGGGAAGAAGACCGACGGACACCTGTTGGACATCCGTGAGGTGAGGCGCTGATGAGCACCACCCGGCCTTACGCTGCGGACGACCGCGGCTCGGATTCGGGCGAGGGTGAGTCCGACGTGTCGGCGCCCGAGCGGGCCGGTCCCGACGAACCGGTGCGGAAGCTGGCGCTGTCGGGCGAGAGCGGCATTGTTCCGCGCGCCCGTGACTTCACCCGGCAGGCACTGCGCGACTGGGGCTGGCTGCCCGCCGCGAGCGCGGACCGCAGAGCCGCCGCCGAGGACGTGCTGCTGGTCGTCTCCGAGCTGGTCACCAACGCCTGCCTGCACGCGGGCGGCCCCGACGAGCTGCGGCTGCGCCGCAACCCCAAGTCGCTGCGTCTCGAAGTCGTCGACAGCGGCCCGGGCGAGCCGTCGCCCCGTACCCCGCACCGCGCGGGCCGCCCCGGCGGCCACGGCATGTTCATCGTGCAGCGGCTCTGCCTCGACTGGGGCGTGATCCGCGAGGCCGACCGGCCCGGCAAGACGGTCTGGGCGGAACTGGCCGCACCGGCGTAACCGCGACGGCCGCCGCCCGGCGGCCACGACCGGACCTCTCCCGGTCGCGGCGGATCGTTCCGTACGGCCGCGCCCGTACGCCCGCACCGGTACGCGCCCGCCCTGACGCGTTCCCGTCCGCGCACACGTGCTTCCGTACGCGCGCTCGCCGTCTGTACGCCCGAGCTCGCCCTCCTCCGCGCACGCCTGCTCCCGTACGCCCACGCGCGCCTTCGCGCGCCTGCGGGTCCGCCTTCGCGCGCCCGGTTTCCGTCGGTGCGACGCCTCTCTTCCCTCTCCGACCTCACCGGCGTACCCTCACGCCAAATCTGATGTGCCGTCAGATCTGCCGGTGCGGGTGGCGGCGGAGGGAGATGGGCCGATGAGCAGGACCAGGGCGGGTTTCGTGGTGGCCGGGATAGCGGCGGGGGCGGTCGTCATGACCGGCGCCCCAGCCGCGCAGGCGGCCACGGTGAACGTCAACTACCACTGCAAGACGCCGATCGGCGACAAGAGCGCGGTCTCGCCGATCGACATCGCGGCCACGCCCAGCGGCTCGTCGTACCGCCTGAAGATGACCTTCCAGAAGGGCGTCTCGTCCAGTCCGATCGAGCTGGGCAAGGGGGCGATGAACCCGCACGCGACGATCCTGCTCGGCGGCGCGGACAGCGGTTCGCTCACGGTGACGGGACCGTCCAACCCGGCCCCGATCCCGGCCAACACGCCGATCAAGATCACCGATCTGTCGGGCACGTACACCCCGAAGGCGAGCGGCAAGGTCACCTTCACGCCCGGCGTGCTGACCATCCTGGCGCTGGGCACGACGACGACCTGCACGGCCGATCCCAAGCCGGGGGTGTCGCTCACCCTCACCGTCAAGGCGGCGGGCGGATCGAGCGGTTCCGGCGGATCGAGCGGTTCTGGCGGGTCGAGCGCGTCCGGCGGTACGACGGGCTCCGGCGGCTCGTCGGGTTCCGGCGGTACGAGCGGAGGTTCGAGCGGCAACCTCGCGCAGACCGGCTCCGACGACGGCGTGGTCGCCCTCGGCACCCTCGGCGGCACGGTGCTGCTGTTCGGGGCCGGTGGCGCGCTCTGGCTGACCCGCCGCACCCGGCGCCGCGTCTGACGATCTGACAGATCGTCACATACGGTCGGCGCTCTCCATTGACTTCTCTTGACCGCCCGGCCTCAATGGCCACCGTCGGCGCGGGAAATGGGACGCCGCGTCACGAATACGGATCAAGGGGACGATATGAACGCTCATTCGCGCAGGGCGCCGGGCCGCCGAGGTCCACGAAGACCAGCCACCGTCGCGCGCCGGCTCGTGGCGGTCGTCGGTACGGCGGCGCTCGTCGTCGGCGGCGGGACGGTGCTCGCCGCCTCGGCGCACGCCAACACCCCGGTCGACTTCGCCACGCACTGCGTCCCGCCGGCCGTCGCCGGGCTGCCGCCCATCGACGGCACGTCCACCGCCACGGTCACCGTGGACGACGCGACGCCGAAGGTCGGCGACACCGTCCACGTCACCTACACGCTCAGCCGGGCCGCGGCGAGCAACCCGACCGACATCGCCCTGCCCGCCGACGTGGTCACACCGCACGCCGTCGTGGTGCTCGGCGGCGCGCAGACCGGCGCCGTCACGGTGGACGGCCCCAAGAGCAACCCGCCGATCCCCGGCAAGGGCGCCTTCCCCGCGCTGGTCATGCACGGCAGCTTCACCGCCACCGCGGCGGGCACGATCACGCTGTCGCCCGGCGACTACACCATCCACACCAGCTACATCCTGGAGCTGGACACCGTCTGCACCGTGACGAATCCGCCCGCGCCGGTCTCCGAGACGGTCACGGCGAGCGGCTCGGTGCCGACCAACAACCGGGCCATCGCGCTGAGTTCGGCGTCCGGCGACCCGGGCGCGGCGGTGAGGGTGACCGGCAGCCACTTCACCGAGGGCGCCACCGTCACCATCGCGGGCCGCTCCGGCGCCGACGAGACAGCCGACCGTACGACGGCCACCGCCGACTCCTACGGCGGCTTCACGGCGTCGCTCACCGTCAACGACCCCGCGACCACCGGGATCGTGGCGTACGAGGGCGGCGCGTACGACCCCGCGACCGCCGCCGGACCCGCCGCGTACACCGTCAATGACGACACCCCCGTACCGCCCGGCGCGCAGAAGGTCACGGCGTCGGTCGTCCCGGGCACGCTGTCGATGACGCAGGCCGGTGACACGGTCACCATGACGCCCGTCGACTTCGGCGCGGGCGGCACGTCCAGCGGCGCGCTCAGGACCGTCACCGTCACGGACTTCCGCGGCGGCTCCACCGGCTGGTCGCTCACCGGCAAGGTCAGCGACTTCACCGGCCCGGACGGGTCGCGGATCGGCGCGGACAGGCTCGGCTGGACACCCGCCTGCGCGACCGCGACGGGCAGCCCGAGCAACTGCGCGGCGGGCAGCGCCGGTTCCGTCGGCAGTACGGGAGCCACCCTGGCCTCCGCGCCCGACGCCGCGGCGACCGGCGGCGAGTTCACCGTCGACGCCGGTCTCTCACTCGACATTCCGCGGTTCAGCCCCGCCGGAACCTACTCGGGAGTCTTGACCCTGACCCTGACCTGACGCACAGTCAGATACTGCTGCCGACCGAGGGAGTTGACGAGGATGTCGTGGTCGCGAGCACGGTCGTGGTCACCGCTGCCGTCCCGGTCCCGCCCGCGCGCCGCCCGGGTCGGGGCCGACGCGCGGACGCGTACGCGGATACGCGTGCGGCCCCGTCCGCCGCTTCCGGACGTGCTCGCGGGCACACCTGCGGGCACACCTCCGGGCGTACTTCCTCGCGGACGGGCGCGGGCGCGGGCACGGTCCGCGGCGGCCACGGGCCTGCGCGCGCTCACCGCGACCGGGGCCGTCGTGGCGGTCGGCCTCGCCGCTCTCCTCGGTCCGGCGGCGGGACCGGCCGGCGCCGCCGACAACGGGCGCTGGTCGGTCTTCCCCGCCCCCGCCGCGGGCGCCGCCGACCCCAGTGCCACCGGCCAGGAACGGCAGTTCTTCACCCTCCAGGCCGACCCCGGCACCACCGTCAAGGACAAGGTGTCGGTCTCCAACCTCTCCACCGCGCCGATGACCTTCAGGCTCTACGGCGCCGACGCGTACAACACCCCGCGCGACGGCGGCTTCGCCGTCCGGGGCCCCGACGAGACCAACCGCGACGTCGGCACCTGGATCCGGCTCGCCAAGACCACGCTGACCGTGCCGCCGCGCACCCGCGCCGACATCCCGTTCACCCTCGCCGTCCCGGCCAACGCCTCGCCCGGCGACCACCCCGGCGCGATCGTCGCCCTGGACACCCGGACCGACGAGGGCTCGGGCAGGGTCGCGGTCGGCGTGCGCCGGGCGGTCGGCGCGCGCGTCTACCTGCGGGTCGGCGGGCCGAGCCTGGCCGCGCTCTCCGTCGAACACCTCACCGTCAGCCACGGCGACCCGCTGCTTCCCGGCACCGGCAGCACGGCCGCCACCATCCACTACACGCTGGTCAACCGCGGCAATGTCACCCTCTCGCCGCGCCTGGCCGTCAAGGCCACCGGCCTGTTCGGCCGCACCCTGCTCAACCGCCCGGCCCGCGACCTGCCCCTCGAACTCCTGCCGGGACAGCAGGTCAGCCTCACCGAGAAGTGGGCGGGCGCCCCGGCCTTCGACCGCGTCTCGGTCCGGCTGACCGTCAGCACCGCGACCGGCGGCGTCGACGAGCGCGGCACCGCCTCGTACCTCGTCGCACCCTGGCTCGCGGTGGCGCTCGTCCTGGCCGGACTCGCGGTGTCGGCCGCCTGGTACGTACGCCGCCGGCGGTCGCGGCACCCGGCGGCGGAAGCCGCTGAGGCGGCACCTGGCGCAGGGCCGGACGCGGTGCCGGACGCTTCGGATACGTACACGGGCCCCGGTCCGCGTGCGGGCACGGGCGGGGACACCGACACGGACACCGACTCGGGTGCGGATACGGGCGCGGACTCCGGGCCCGGCACCGCCGTCATCGGCGCGCCGACGGGCGGGAGTTGACGTGCGGGCGACGCGAAGCGGGCTCCTGGGACGGCGGTTGGGCCTCGGGCGGCGGGCACGGCTCCGGCGGCCGGTCCTCGCCTTCGTCACCGCCCTTGTCCTGACGGCCGGTTCGGCCGTCGCGGCACCGGCAGCGCTCGGCGCGCCCGCCGACTCCGCCGTACTCCGCGTGCCCGCCGACTCCGCCGTGCTCCGCGCGCCCGCCGCCGCCACGGCGCCGACCGTCGTGGCGCACCCCGGCGCGGCCCGCCCCGGCGGCGACGTCACCGTGATCGGCGCGGGCTGGAAACCCGGCACCCTGCTGGCCATCCTGCTCTGCGGCCAGGACGCGATCGGCGGCACCAACTCCTGCGCCAACGCCTCCGGCCGGGCCGTCACCACCGACGCGGCGGGGAAGTTCAGCCGCCGGCTGCCGGTCGTGGCGCCGCCGAAGCCGTGCCCCTGCGTCATCCACGTGTCCACGGTGACCGGTGAACAGCTCACCGTGGACGCGCCGTTCACGGTCACAGGACAACCCACCGCGCCGCTGCCCGCGCGGACCGGCACCGGCAGGCTCGCCGTACTGACCGCGCGGCTGCGCGGCGGCGGCGGACTGCTCACCTGGTTCGGCGCGCCCGCGCACCGCACGCTCGTGTTCACCGTCGGCAATCTGGGCTCGGGCGCCGTCAAGGACCCGGCCTTCGACGTCGGCGCCTCGCACGGCGTCTACGCACCCCAGTGGGACCGCCAGCAGTGGCACGGCACGGTCGCGCCCGGCGGGAAACAGCGGATCGGCTTCCCGGTGGAGCTGGGCTCCGGCGCGCACGGCGCGTACACCGTACAACTGCGCTACGGCGGAAAGGTGCTGGTCACCGAGGCGTGGTCGGTCGGGCGGCCGTGGGGCGTCACCCTCTTCTGGATCCTGCTCTTCCTGGTCGTCCCGGCCGCCGTCTTCCGGCTCGGGATGCTGGCGGTCGACCGGCTCAGGCCCGGCGCGGTGGCCGCCGTGCCCGGCGGGCGGCCCGCGTGGCACCCGGCGACCGTACTGGCCCACCTGCCGCTGAAGGCCGCCGTCCCGCTCGGACGCCACGCGCCGCCCGGACCGCCGCCACCCGCCTCCGCGCCCCCGCCGCCCTCGTACGCGCCGGACGCGGGCCCGCTGCCCTGGTTCACCCACGGCGCCCTGCCCGCTCTGCGCGGCTCCGTGCCGCCGCGCTCCTCCGACTCCGACTTCGACTCGGGGTCCGGCTCCGGGCCCGGGCCCGGGCCCGGGTCCGGGTCCTGCTCCGACGAGAGCCCCGCCCCGAGCCCCCCTTCGAAAGGAAGCCCATGACCATACGACGAAGCGCGTCCGCGGCCGTGGCCGCCCTGCTGCTCGGCGGCGGATCGGTGCTGATGACCGCGGGGGCCGCGCACGCCGCGGAATCCGACTTCGCGACCAGGTGCGTGCCCCCGGCCGCGTCAGGACTCGGCCCCATCGACGGCACCACCAAGGCCGACATCACCGCACCCGCCACCGCCAAGGTCGGCGACACGGTCACCGTCACCTGGAAGACCGTCCAGGCCGCCTCCAAGAACCCCGACATCATCGACCTGCCCGCCGACAAGGTGCAGCCGTCCGGCAAGGTCACCCTCGGCGGCGCCCAGACCGGCACCCTCGACGTCCAGGGACCGCGCCGGAATCCGGCCATCCCCAAGAACAGCGAAATGAAGCTCTCCGACATGACCGGCACCCTCAAGCTCACCAAGGCCGGTGACATCACCCTCTCCCCGGGCGCCTACACCATCAACGTCAGCTACCCGATCTCCACCGACACCGTCTGCACCCCCACGGCCGCCGTGCCGGTCGCCACCACGATCAAGGTGACGGAGGGGGACGCGACTTCCGGCGGTACGACGACGGGCGGCACGACGACCTCGGGCGGTACGACCACGGGCGGTACGACCACGGGCGGCACGACAACCTCGGGCGGTACGACCACCGGAGGCACATCCGGAGGCACGTCCGGAGGCACGTCCGGCGGCACGTCCGGTGGGACAGGCGGCGGGACGGGCGGCACCTCGTTCAAGGGGACGTCCGTGGACGTGCCGTACGCCTGCAAGACGCTGATCGGTGACAAGTCGGCCACCTCGAAGGTCGAGATCGACGCGGCGAAGGCGTCCTCCGGCTACGACCTCACCGTGAAGTTCGGCAACAGCGTGATGGACAGCCCGAGTCCGATCAGCAAGGGCATGATCACACCGAGTATCACCGTGCTGCTCAGCGGTGCCCAGACCGGCTCCCTCACGCTCACCGGCTCCCCGAACAGCACCGCCTTCGCCCAGAACGCGCCCATCACCATCGACGACATCAAGGGCCGCTTCGTGCCCGGCAAAACCGGCAAGGTCGGGCTGAGCCCCGGCACTCTCGTCATCAAACTCACCGACGGCGGCACCGCCGTCGCCACCTGCACGCCCACGAAGGCCGCCCCGGTCTCCCTCACCCTCGACACCACCGCCGCCCCCGGCGGCGGCACGACCGGCTCCACGACCACCGGCGGCACCACCGGCTCCACGACCGGCGGTTCGAGCACGACCGGCTCCACCACCGGCTCCACCACGGGCGGCGACCTCGCCGCCACCGGCTCCGACGCCAACGGCCCCCTCCGCGCCCTCGGTTACGTCGCCGCCACCGCCCTCCTCCTCGGCGCCGCCGTCCTCACCTTCACCCCCTGGCGCCGCTTCCTCCGCCGCTGACCCGCGCAGGACGGGCCGCGACATCAGCCGGGCGACGGGCTGTTGTCGCGGCCCGCGGGATCACGTAGCGTCGGCCGACGTGAACACCGGACCGGCGCTACGGGCGGCTGTGTGAGCGCGCCGTCGAGTACGGCTTCAGCGGCGAGGGTGTCGCAGGCGGTGCTCGGACAGTTGGGAACACGACTGTGCCGACACGGCGTCGAACGATCCGGCCGATTCGGTTGTGACTGCCCGTCAAGCGAGGTTCCGCGGGAGCGCCCGCTGAAGTTTTCGTCCCGGTCAGATGGGATCAAGCAGTCCTTCGGCTCTGGCCCACTCGATGAAGTCCGAGCCGTCGCACGGCAGAAACGCCTCCGCGTCCCGTAACGCGTCGACGACCGCGCAGGCTTGGTGCTCCGTGAGGAGGCCGCCGCGCAGGCCGTGGCAGATCAGTTGGAGCGTAGTCGAAACCGGTACCCCATGGGCGATCGCGACGTTCCGACCGGCCCGGTCGTCGATGACGGCGGTGCACCCGTGTAGTTGGGCGTAAGCGAGAGTGGCTGCTTCACCAAGGTCCTTGGTGTCTCCCGTGCCGCCACCGAGACGGTTGTGGAACGCACTGAACAATGCGAGGAATTCCAGCGAATCGTCGTTGGATTCGGTCAGCCACACCTGGGCTCCCACCAGGTGCAGACGGCTGTGGCGGGCGGCTCCGCGCCGGATCTCGTGCGCGACGGCGTTGGTCAGCAGGCAGGTTCGGCCTTCGACGAGTTTCGCCAGCACCTCCAGTTGACCGGAACGGGCGAAATAGTTCAGCGGCGAGCTGTCGAACACCAGGCTCGTGTCCGTCATGGCAGGAAGGCTCCGACTTCCCCGCGCAGCGCCTCCAGCGGAACCGGGTGGGGCTGGCCGAGGTCTTCCCTGTGCAGTTGCTTGTCCCGGATGATCTCAAGGGAGCGGGTGGCGGAGATCTTGTAGGTCCGGTAGGCGTGCACGGCTGCCGCTCTGACACCGGTGGGCACATGGCCCTCGGGCAGTTCTTCCACGACCTGTATCCCCGCCTCCATGTAGTCGGCGCGCGTGGGTGAGCTTCGATCGAGGCTGCGGTACTCGTCGCTGTCGATCGCTTCGTAGCCGCGCAGTTGGCGCAGGGCCACGGACCAACTCACCCGGTACTCGGCTGCCAGGACGATGACGGCCGGACGCAGTCTGTGCTCCTCGCGCAGTTGCCGGTAGCGGTCGGTGGCACCAGGCGGGAAAAGGAGGGCTGCGGCGAAAGCGTCGATGGCACGTTCGTGGTCGCTGGTGTCGACGCCCCAGTCGGCGGAGTAGGCGTCGGCGAGGATGTGGTGCCCGAATTCATGGGCCAGGGTGCTGCGTCGTCGGCCCGCGTCCAGGGTGCTGTTGATGACGGCGACTCCGAGGTCGCCCAGGGCCGCGTAGCACCCATCGACCCCCTGCGGCCCGATCGGGGTGGACCAGGCGTAAAGACCTGTCCGCTCCACACAGTTGGCCAGGTTCAAAAGCGGCTTGCCGGGGTCTGCTCCCAGCCGGGACCGGGCATCGCTCGCGGCCGCGAGGACGGCCGGGGCGTCGTCGGCGGTGAAGGGAGCGACCGGTTCACCGCGGCTGGCCGTCCCGAGGACCGCGGCGTCGACCAGCGTACGCAGATCACGCAGACAGTCCTCCAGTTCGTACTCGCCTGCTCTGTCGTCCCGCTGCGTCGGCTGGGCACGCCTGCTGGCCACGACCGGCGCGGGTGGAGTGACGAACCATGACAGGGGCCGGTCCAGCGCGGTACCGATGGCCGCCAGTTCAAGCGAGTTCAGCTTTCTCCCGCCGACTTCGATCTTCGCGATGGCGGACCGGTCCATGCCGGTGGTCTCCGCCAGTTGTTCCTGGCTGAAGCCACGGACGGACCGTGCCTCTGCGACTCTCGCGCCTACGTCGGCCCACGTCCACTCATCCATTGTTCCAATATCGCACAACGCGAAGGGCTGAAACCAGCGGGCGAGGCCCACCGGCCGGGAGCGCCGGCCTTTTCCGATGTGATGCGGTCCCGCTCGCGCGTTCCTCTGCCGTCTTCGCCCCTCGTCGTAAACCCTCCTGCGGCCCTTGGAATCCGGCCGCCGCAGGGGGCGCGGCGGGTGGCGTGGGGCGGCTCTTCGTACCACCGCCTCCCCGGCGCCCGGTGCGGACTACCATCAAGCCCATGACCCGCGTACTTCTCGCCGAGGACGACGCATCCATCTCGGAACCGCTCGCGCGCGCACTGCGCCGAGAGGGCTACGAGGTCGAGGTGCGCGAGGACGGACCCACCGCTCTGGAGACGGCACTGCTCGGCGCCGTCGATCTGGTGGTGCTCGACCTGGGCCTGCCCGGCATGGACGGCCTCGATGTGTGCCGCAGGATCCGTACCGAGGGACACACCTTCCCGGTGCTGGTCCTCACCGCGCGGGCCGACGAGGTCGACACCGTCGTCGGCCTGGACGCCGGCGCGGACGACTACGTCACCAAGCCGTTCCGCCTGGCGGAGCTGCTGGCCCGGGTGCGGGCGCTACTGCGCCGCGGCACCACCGAGTCCACCCAGCCCGCCACCCACGGCGTCCGGATCGACGTCGAGTCGCACCGGGCGTGGATGGGCGACGACGAGCTCCAGCTCACCGCCAAGGAGTTCGACCTGCTGCGCGTGCTCGTACGCGACGCGGGCCGTGTCGTCACGCGGGAGCAGCTCATGCGCGAGGTCTGGGACACCACCTGGTGGTCCTCGACCAAGACGCTGGACATGCACATCTCGTGGCTGCGCAAGAAGCTCGGCGACGACGCGGCCAGCCCCCGCTACATCTCCACCGTGCGCGGCGTCGGCTTCCGGTTCGAGAAGAACTGACACGCTGGCTCCATGCGCCGCCGTCTGATCTCCTCCACGCTGGCCGTGGTGCTCGTCGTGATCGCCGTCTTCGGGATCTCCCTGGTCATCGTGGAGACCCGGACGATCGAGAGCAGCGCCCAGGAGAGCGTGGACTCCGAGGCGGTGCGCCTGGTCGGCATCGTGGAGAACCGCATCCTGGCGGGGGAGAGCATCACCGCCAAGGGCCTGGACCGGCAGATCGCCGCCGACCGTTACGCGGTGGTGCAGGTGCCCGGCCACCCCGAGGTCACGCTCGGCGACAAGCCCAAGGGGCGGGTGCTGGCGTCCCGGCAGTCCGGCGGCCACGGCGAGAAGGTGCTGGTCGAGGAGCCGCGCTCCAAGGTCAGCCAGGAGATCGGCCGCACCCTGCTGGTGATCCTGGCGGTCGCGCTGCTCGCGGTGCTGGCCGCCGTGATACTGGCCGTCCTCCAGGCCCGCCGGCTGGTCAGCCCGCTCACCGATCTCGCCGAGACCGCCGAGCGGCTCGGCTCCGGCGACCCGCGCCCCCGGCACCGCCGCTACGGCGTCCCGGAACTGGACCGGATCGCCGACGTCCTGGACGCCAGCGCCGACCGGATCGGCCGGATGCTCACCGCCGAACGACGGCTCGCGGCCGATGCCTCCCACCAGCTCCGTACGCCGCTGACCGCGCTGTCCATGCGGCTGGAGGAGATCGTGGCGACCGCCGACGACCAGGAGGCGGTCAAGGAGGAGGCGACGATCGCGCTCGGCCAGGTCGAGCGGCTCACCGACGTCGTGCAGCGGCTGCTGACCAACGCCCGCGACCCGCGCAGCGGCTCCGCCGTCGACTTCGACCTCGACGAGGTGATCAAGCAGCAGGTCGAGGAGTGGCGGCCCGCGTACCAGAACGAGAACCGGACCATCGCGCGCTCCGGCACCCGGGGGCTGCGCGCGGTCGGCACCCCCGGCGCGGTCGCGCAGGTGCTCGCCACGCTGATCGAGAACTCGCTGATGCACGGCGCGGGCACCGTCACCCTGCACACCCGCGTCACCGGCAACCAGGCCGTCGTGGAGGTCACCGACGACGGGCAGGGCGTGCCGCCGGACCTCGGCGGGCGGGTCTTCGAGCGGACGGTCAGCGGGCGCAACTCCACCGGGCTCGGCCTCGCGGTCGCCCGCGACCTGGCGGAGGCGGACGGCGGACGGCTGGAACTGCTCCAGCAGCGGCCCCCGGTCTTCGCGCTCTTCCTGTCCCGCGAGATCCCGTCACCGCCGCCCCGCGCGGACGTCGTGAGCTGAGGACGCCGTGAGCTGAGGCGGCCGGAAAAGAAACGGCCGGAAGAGAAGCGACCGGAAGAGAAGCGGCCCGGTCGAGCGCGACGAGAAGCCGCTCCCCGGAAGAGAAGCCGCTCAGTTGAAGCGGTCGTCTTCCCTGGCCGCCGCGGCCTGCCGGGCCCTGACAGCGGCGCTGGCGGTCGCACCGGACGCCTTCGGCCCCTTGCCGTCGGCCAGGAACGCCTCGGCCTGCTCCACGGCCTCGCGCGCGGGCAGCGCCCGGAAGACCCAGGTCCGGTAGGACCAGAAGCGGAAGAGCGTGGCCACGCCGATGCCGACGAATTTGAAGATGTTGGCCTGGAGCGAGCTGTCCCAGCCGAAGCCGTACACCGCCGTGTAGAGCACGCCGTTCTCGATCACCAGGCCGATGGCGCTGAAGAAGAGAAAGAGGCTGAGCTCCTTCGTGCGGCCCGCCTTGTCGCGGTCACGGTAGGTGAAGTACCGGAAGCCCACGTAGTTGAAGGCGATGGACACCACGGTCGCCAGGATGCTGGCCCGTACGGTCTGGAGCTCGGTGCTGTGCCGCACCAGGTTGAACACCCCGATGTTGACCAGCACACCGGCGGCGCCGACGACCCCGAACTTCGCGATCTCGCGGTACAACAGCCGCAGTCGGGAACGCAGCTCTCGCAGTCCGCTCATGGTGATCGCTCGGCCCTGTCTGTGGAAGGTGGGGGGCGGGTGCCGTCATGGGTGGGAACGGGGTGGAATCCGCTGAGAAACCGGGTGCCGAGGGGGCACGGTCGGTGTCGCTGCGTGTCGCCCCGTGTCTCCGTGTTGTCTCCACCACATGTTAACCGTGCCGTACGGAGCTACGTCGATCGGAGCCGGTCATTCGTGTCCCCGCGTGGCGGATACCCTGGTGGCACCCCCTACGAGTACCAGCCCGCGCACCTCCGGCAGGAAAAAACGTGACATTCCCGGTAGTCGGCATGATCGGCGGCGGCCAGCTCGCCCGCATGACCCACGAGGCGGGCATCCCGCTCGGCGTCAGGTTCAGGATTCTCAGCGACACCCCTCAGGACTCGGCGGCCCAGGTGGTCGCCGACGTGACCGTGGGTGACTACCGGGACCTCGCGACCCTGCGGGCCTTCGCCCAGGGGTGCGACGTGCTGACCTTTGACCACGAGCACGTACCGGCCGAGCACCTGCGCGCCCTGGAGGCGGACGGCGTCGTCGTACGCCCGGGGCCCGACGCGCTGGTGCACGCCCAGGACAAGGGCGTCATGCGCGCCCGCCTCGCCGAGATCGGCGTGCCCTGCCCGGTCAACCGCATCGTCACCGACCCCGCCGACGTCACCCGGTTCGCCGAGGAGCAGGCCGGGGGCTACCCCGTGGTCCTGAAGACCGTGCGCGGCGGCTACGACGGCAAGGGCGTGTGGATCGCCCGCTCCGAGGCCGACGCCGCCGAGCCCTTCCGCGCGGGCGTCCCGGTGCTCGCCGAGGAGAAGGTGGACTTCGTACGGGAGCTGGCCGCCAATGTCGTCAGGTCGCCGCACGGCCAGGCCGTCGCGTACCCGGTCGTGGAGTCCGTCCAGGTCGACGGGGTGTGCGACACCGTGATCGCGCCCGCGCCCGGCCTGTCCGACGCCCTGTCCGCGCGGGCCCAGCAGCTCGCGCTGACCGTCGCGCGCGAGCTGGGCGTGGTCGGCCACCTCGCCGTGGAGCTGTTCGAGACCCGCGCGGCCGACGGCAGCTCCGCCATCCTCGTGAACGAGCTGGCGATGCGCCCGCACAACAGCGGCCACTGGACCATGGACGGCGCCGTCACCTCGCAGTTCGCCAACCACCTGCGCGCCGTCCTCGACCTGCCGCTCGGCGACCCGCGCCCGCGCGCCCGCTGGACGGTCATGGCCAACGTGCTCGGCGGCGACTTCCCCGACATGTACGCGGCCTACCTGCACTGCATGGCCCGCGACCCGGGTCTGAAGATCCACATGTACGGCAAGGACGTGAAGCCCGGCCGTAAGGTCGGCCACGTCAACACCTACGGCGACGACCTGGCGGACGTGCGCGAGCGCGCCCGGCACGCGGCCGACTATCTGCGAGGAACGATCGATGAGTAACCCCGCCGCTTCCGCCGGGAGCCCGCTGGTGGGCGTCGTGATGGGCTCGGACTCCGACTGGGAGGTCATGGAGGCCGCCGCGCAGATCCTCGACGAGTTCGAGGTGCCCTACGAGGTCGACGTGGTCTCCGCGCACCGCATGCCGCACGAGATGATCGCGTACGGCGAGCAGGCCGACGGCCGCGGCCTGAAGACCATCATCGCGGGCGCGGGCGGCGCCGCCCACCTGCCCGGCATGCTCGCCTCCGTCACCCCGCTGCCGGTCATCGGCGTGCCCGTGCCGCTGAAGTACCTCGACGGCATGGACTCGCTGCTGTCCATCGTCCAGATGCCCGCGGGCGTCCCGGTCGCCACCGTCTCGGTCGCGGGCGCCCGCAACGCCGGGCTGCTCGCCATCCGCATCCTCGCCGCCCACGACCCCGAACTCCTCACCCGGATGCGGGAGTTCCAGCAGTCGCTCAACGAGCAGGCGACGGAGAAGGGCAAGCGGCTGCGCGCGAAGGCGAAGGGCGCGGGCGGCTTCGGCTTCTGACCCGCAAGGCGCGTAAGCCCGTAGGCCCGCAAGCCCCGCAAGGCCCGCAAGGCCCGCCGCCCTCGGCTCCCGGCCGCCGACGCCAACACCCGCTCCCCACCCGGAGGTACGACGTGGACCACCTGACGCACGCCCGCGAACTGCTCGCCGCCCACCCCGTGGTGGACGGGCACAACGACCTGCCGTGGGCGCTGCGCGAGCAGGTGGCGTACGACCTCGACCGGCTCGACATCGCCGCCGACCAGAGCGACCGGCTGCACACCGACATCCCGCGGCTGCGGGCGGGCGGCGTCGGCGCGCAGTTCTGGTCGGTGTACGTGTCGGTGGAGCTGACCGGCGGCGAGGCCGTCACCGCGACGCTCGAACAGATCGACGTCGTACGGCGGTTGGCCGACCGCTACCCGGCCGACCTGCGGCTCGCGCTGACCGCCGACGACATGGAGACCGCCCGTTCCGAGGGCAGGATCGCCTCCCTGATGGGCGCCGAGGGCGGCCACTCCATCGACTGCTCGCTGGGGACGCTGCGCGGCCTGTACGACCTCGGCGTCCGCTACATGACGCTCACGCACAACGACAACACCCCGTGGGCGGACTCGGCGACCGACAAGCCCGTCGCGGGCGGTCTCACCGCCTTCGGCGAGGAGGTCGTGCGCGAGATGAACCGGCTCGGGATGCTGGTGGACCTCTCCCACGTCTCGCCCGACACCATGCGCGCCGCGCTGCGGGTCGCCGAGGCCCCGGTGCTCTTCTCGCACTCCTCGTCCCGCGCCGTCTGCGACCACGTGCGCAACATCCCCGACGACGTACTGGCCGCGCTGCCCGCCAACGGCGGTGTCGCGATGGCGACCTTCGTGCCCAAGTTCATCCTGCCCGCCGCCATCGAGTGGACCGCGGCGGCCGACGAGAACATGCGCGCCCACGGCCTGCACCACCTCGACACCACCCCGGACGGCATGGCCGTGCAGCGCGCGTACGAGGCCGCCCACCCGCGCCCGGTCGCCACCGCGGCCACCGTCGCCGACCACCTCGACCACATGCGGGCCGTCGCGGGCGTCGACCACATCGGCATCGGCGGCGACTACGACGGCACGGCCTTCACCCCCGACGGCCTCGCCGACGTCTCCGGCTACCCGCACCTGATCGCCGAACTGCTCACCCGCGGCTGGTCCGACCCGGACATCGCCAAGCTGACCTGGCAGAACGCGGTACGGGTGCTGCGCGAGGCCGAGTCGGCCGCCGCGTCGATCCGCGCCCGGCGCGGCCCCTCGACGGCGACGATCGCGGCCCTGGACGGCCCGCGCGCCTGACCCCGTGGACGCGAAAACGCCCGCTCAGAGCACCTTGCGCCGCACCAGCGCGCCCAGCGTCAGCGCGGCGGGCACCAGCGGCAGCCAGACCGTGACGATGCGGTAGCCGAGCACGGCGGAGGCGGCGGCGGTCGTCGAGGCGCCCGCCGCCACCAGGGCCAGGGCGAGCGCCGCGTCGACCGACCCGATCCCGCCGGGCGTCGGCACGGCCGCCGCCAGACACGTGGCGAGCAGATACGCGAGCGCGACGTGCGCGGCGGAGACCGGTATCCCCAGCGCGAGCGTGACCGCGGCGAGACCGGCGGCCTGGAGCGCGGGGAAGGCCAGCGAGCCGCCCCACAGCGCGAGCGCGCGGGACGGCCGGGTGTGCAGCGTGCGGGCGTCGGTGAGCGCCGCCGCCAGGAAGTCGCGGGTCGTACGGCGCAGCGGCCGGAGCAGCGCCAGCGCGAGCGCCGCCGCGCCGAGCACGAGAACGGCCAGCAGCCCGAGGAGCAGCAGCGCGTTGCCGTCGGGCAGCAGGCCGCGCAGGTGCAGCGCGTGCGGGAAGAGCGCGAGCAGCACCAGCAGCAGCGTCACCCGGCCGACGGACTCCGCCAGCGAGTACAGCGCGAGGGCGGCCGACGAGCGGAGCAGCGGAAGCCCCTGGGTGCGCAGGAAGCGCAGATTGACCGCGCTCGCGCCGATCCCGGCGGGGGCGAGCTGTCCCGCGGCCGACGCGGCGAACTGCGTGGCCAACAGGCGGGCGGGCGGCAGCGGTTCGAGCACGGTGCCCTGCCGGGCCACGGCGTTGGCGACCCAGCCGAGGCCGGTCGCCGCGAGCGCGGCCAGCAGCCAGCCACGGTTGGCGGCCAGCAGGTCACGGCAGCCGGTCTCGATCAGCGACCAGTGCTGCGACACCCAGCCGCCGACGAGCAGCACGGGTATGAGCCCGGCGAGGGTGCGCCACGGCACCCGCGTACGCCTGCGGGCCGGTCGCCCGGCCGCTTCCCCGGCGTCCCCCTCGTCGGCGTCCCGCTCTTCCCGCCCCTCGTCCCCCTGATGTATTCGTTCTCGCTGCTCCAGTGGTGCGGCTTCCCCCGGTGGTCGTCGCAGGGATGCCCGCAGCCGCAGTGGAGTTCGGAGCATGGCCACCGCTCTCGGTCGTCCCCGCCAGTCACGCGCCTACCGGATCGTAGTACCGCGAGCAGGATGCAACGGCCGGAATACGGCCGGGCGTCGGACGGCCGATGACCAGGGGGCGGAGCGGTGACCGCGGGGCGACGGCGGCGGGGCCGCCGGGGGACGGCGGCCGTTCAGCAGGCGCAGAGGCAGAACGGGTGCCCGGCGGGGTCCGCGTACACGCGCCAGTTGCGCGCGCCGTCCAGGTCGCCCTCCAGGAGCGTCGCGCCCAGCGCGAGCACCTGCTTCTCCGCGCTGTCCATCGCGGCGCGCTCCACAGCGATGTCGAGGTGGAACTGCTGGGGGCGCTCGGGGTCGGGCCAGCGGGGCGCCCGGTGGGCCGGGGCGAGCTGGAAGGACAGGCGCTGGCCGTCCTCGCGGTTGAGGTCGACCCAGTCGTCCTCCGACGCGTCGACCGTGCCGCCGACCAGTTCGGCGTAGAAGGCGGCCAGCGCGCGCGGGTCGGGACAGTCCAGGACGACCGCGCCCAAGGTGCCGATCATGACGGATTCCTCTCGTGGTGGGCTGCCGTGCCACCGGCCGGTGCCGTGGTCGCCGGACAGCGGTTAGCGGTGACCAGTACAGCGGTTACCAGTACAGCGGTCTCAGCCGGTAACGGTTACTTCATCATGGCGGAGTGGCGGTAACGTTTCAAGGGTGGAGCAGCCCGGAGAACGCAGTCCCGCGCCTGGACCGCTGCGGCTGGTCCAGGACCTGGTCAACACCGTGGACCTGGAGAGCGGCGACGACGCGCTGCGCACCCCGGCGGAGCTGGCCGCCTGGGCGGGGGAGCGCGGCATCGAGGGGCCCGGCTTCAGCCCCGGAGGGCTCGCCGACGTCCTGGTCCTGCGCGAGGCGCTGCGCGACGTCTGCCAGGCCCACGCGGGCGTCGACGTACCGCCCGCCACCCTGGAGGCGCTGGAACGCCTGCTGTCCCGCGCGCCGCTGCGTCTGACCGTCGATACCGAGGGCGCCGCCGCCGTACGCCCCGCCCCCGGCCTGACCGGACCCCCGGCCCTCACCGCCCGCGTCGCCGCCGCCATCGTCTCGGCCGTCGCGGACGGCACCTGGCCCCGCCTCAAGGCGTGCGCGGCCGACACCTGCCGGTGGGTCTACTACGACCGCAGCCCCTCGGGCCGCAGCCGCTGGTGCACGATGGCGATCTGCGGCAGCCGCGCCAAGATGCGGGCGTACCGCAGCCGTACGCGCTGAGGCTCGTGACGCCCGGCCGTTCCCTTCCGGTACGACGGCCCGTACGGCGGCCCGTGCTGACGGGCCCTCGTACGTGCGCACGTACGAGGGCCCGTACGCGGTGGTGTCGCGTACGGGCCCCGCGGGTGTCGTCGGTTACGCGGAGGGGCGGCCCATCGCGCGGTAGGTCCAGCCGGCCTTGCGCCAGACCGCGGGGTCGAGCGCGTTGCGGCCGTCGAGGATGTGCCGCTCGCGGGCCACGTCGGCGAGGGCGGCGGTGTCCAGCTCGCGGAATTCCCGCCACTCGGTCAGGTGCAGTACGAGGTCGGCGCCGCGGACGGCGTCCAGCGGCGTGGGGGCGTAACGCAGGGTCGGGAAGAGCCGCTTGGCGTTCTCCATGCCCTTCGGGTCGTAGACCGTGACCTGGCCGCCCTGGAGGTGTATCTGGCCCGCCACATTGAGGGCGGGGGAGTCGCGGACGTCGTCGGAGTCCGGCTTGAAGGTGGCGCCCAGCACGGCGATCCGGCGGCCGAGCAGGCTCCCGCCGACCGCCTCGCGGGCCATCTCCACCATGCTGGTGCGGCGCCGCATATTGATGGAGTCGACCTCGCGCAGGAACGTCAGCGCCTGGTCGGCGCCCAGCTCACCGGCGCGCGCCATGAACGCGCGGATGTCCTTGGGCAGACAGCCGCCGCCGAAGCCGATCCCGGCCCTGAGGAATTTGTGGCCGATCCGGTCGTCGTGCCCGATCGCCTCGGCGAGCTTGGCGACATCGCCGCCCGCCGCCTCGCTGACCTCGGCCATGGCGTTGATGAAGGAGATCTTGGTGGCGAGGAAGGCGTTGGCCGCGGTCTTGACGAGTTCGGCCGTCGGGTAGTCCGTGACGATGAACGGCGTGCCTTCTGCGAGCGGTCCGGCGTAAACCTCCCGCAGGAGTGACTCGGCGCGCTCGCTGGTCACGCCGATCACGATCCGGTCCGGGTGCAGCGTGTCCTGCACCGCGAAGCCCTCGCGCAGGAACTCCGGGTTCCACGCCAGCTCCGCGTCCGCGCCCGCCGGGGCCGTCTCGCGCAGCCGCTCCGCCAGCCCGGCCGCGCTGCCCACCGGCACGGTGGACTTGCCGACCACCAGCGCGGGGCGCCGCAGATGCGGGGCCAGCGAGGAGAAGGCGTTCTCCACGTAGCTCATGTCGCAGGCGTACTCGCCGTGCTTCTGCGGGGTGTTCACGCAGACGAAGTGGACGTCGCCGAACTCGGCGACCTCCTCCCAGGAGGTGGTGAAGCGCAGCCGCCCGCTGGAGCCCTCGATCCCGGCCACATGTCTCGCGAGCAGTTCCTCCAGGCCCGGCTCGTACATGGGGACGCGCCCCTGCGACAGCATCTCGATCTTGCTCGGCACGATGTCGAGGCCGAGCACTTCGAAACCGAGCTCGGCCATCGCGGCGGCATGGGTGGCGCCGAGATAACCGGTGCCGATGACGGTGAGCTTCAGAGGCATGCGCAGAGCATAGTAGGGACCGCGCGGACCAAATAGTGGGTGGTCGGGGGGCCGGGGGTCCACAATGCGTGCAGATATCCAAGGGGTGGGTCGAGGGGTGGGGTGCAATCGTGGGTGACGCGAGCGGCAGAGGCGGCGGGACGGACGAGGGGACGGTCCCGACCGGAACGGACGTGACTACGCCGGATCAGCGGCGGGACCGGGGGCCGGACGAGGGGCGGTCGCCGGAACCGGAGGGGATACCGGGGCGGATATCGGGGCGGATATCGGCCGTCAAGCGCGAGCCGGGGTCCGAGCCGGAGCCGGAGTCGGCACTTGAGCCGGATGCGGACGACGGTCTCGCGCCCGACGGTCCTGACGGCCCCGACAGCCCGGCGCGCAAGACCCGGCGGCGCCGCCGTACCCGCCGCGTGCTGTACGCGGCCGTGATCCTGCTCTGCACCGGTGTGCTGCTGGTCGTCGGCACCGCCTACTGGGCCTTCCAGCACTACACCGGCCGCGTCGAGCGCATCCCGAACGCCTTCCCGACCGACGTACCGGCCGCCGCGCAGCCGCAGGCGTCCAAGAGCGGCAGCCAGACCTTCCTGCTGGTCGGCCTGGACGCCAGGTCCGACCTGCCGACCACCGGCAAGAACGCCAAGGCGCCGGAGTGGAAGCCGGGCGCCCAGCGCAGCGACACGATGATGCTCGTGCACCTGCCCGCCGACCACAAACACGCGTACGTCGTCTCGCTGCCGCGCGACTCCTGGGTGAGCATCCCCGGCCACGGCCAGGCGAAGCTGAACGCGGCCTTCTCCTGGGGCGGCCCGCCGCTGCTGATCGACACCGTGCAGCGGCTCACCAAGGTGAAGGTCGACCACCTCGCGGTGATCGACTGGAGCGGCTTCAAGAATCTGACCAACGCGGTCGGCGGCGTGGACATCACCGTCGACAAGACGGTCGACCGCCGCAACGGCCCCGGCGGGGTCTGGACGGCCGGCCCCCACCACATGAACGGCGACGACGCCCTCGACTACGTGCGCGAGCGCTACGGCCTGCCGCGCGGCGACCTGGACCGTACGCACCGGCAGCAGAATTTCCTGCGGGCCGTGCTGTCCAAGATGCTCTCCGGCGGCACCTTCTCCAACCCCCTCAAGCTGAAGCGGACCCTGGACCAGGTGACGTCCGTGGTGAGCGTGGACGACAGGCTGTCCAACGGCGATCTGCGCGACCTGGTGTGGAACATGCGCGATGTGCGCTCCTCGGACATGGTGTTCATGAACGCGCCGATCTCCGGCTTCGACACCATCAAGAAGCAGTCCGTGGTGCTGCTGGACGCCAACGGCTCCTCCGAGCTGTGGCAGGCGCTCCGCAACGACACGATGAGCGACTACCTCGCGAACAACACCGTCGACCGGCTCGGCGACAAGGTGTCGTGAGGCGTTGCGGGGCGTTGTGGTGTGTCGTGCGGTGTTCCGCGGGTGTCATGAACGTCACGTAGGTGGCGCCGCGGGCGCGGGCCTAGGATCATTGGGTTACTTAACGGTAGTTAGCGCTGCACTCGGGGAGTGAGACACCTTGGCCGGATCCTCCGACTTCGACCTTTTCCGTACGTCCGAGGAGCACGACATGCTCCGGGACGCGGTCCGCTCCCTCGCGGAGGCGAAGATCGCGCCGTTCGCGGCCGAGGTGGACGAGCACGGCCGCTTCCCGCAGGAGGCCCGTGACGCGCTGGAGGCCAACGACCTGCACGCGATCCACGTCCCCGAGGCGTACGACGGCCCGGGCGCGGACGCGCTGTCCACGGTCATCGTGATCGAGGAGGTGGCGCGGGTCTGCGCCTCCTCCTCCCTCATCCCCGCGGTCAACAAGCTCGGCTCGCTGCCCGTACAGCTCTCCGGCTCCGAGGAGCTGAAGACGAGGTACCTCGGCGCCCTGGCGCGCAAGGAGGGCATGTTCTCGTACGCGCTGTCCGAGCCCGAGGCCGGCTCGGACGCGGCGGGCATGAAGACCCGCGCGGTACGCGACGGCGACACCTTCGTCCTCAACGGCGTCAAGCGCTGGATCACCAACGCGGGCGTCTCCGAGTTCTACACGGTCATGGCCGTCACCGACCCCGACAAGCGCTCCAAGGGCATCTCCGCGTTCGTGGTCGAGAAGGGCGATGAGGGCGTCTCCTTCGGCGCCCCCGAGAAGAAGCTCGGCATCAAGGGCTCCCCGACCCGCGAGGTCTACTTCGACAACGTCCGCATCCCCGCCGACCGCATGATCGGCGCCGAGGGCACCGGCTTCGCCACCGCGATGAGGACCCTCGACCACACCCGCGTCACCATCGCCGCCCAGGCCATCGGCATCGCCCAGGGCGCCCTCGACTACGCCAAGGGCTACGTCAAGGAGCGCCAGCAGTTCGGCAAGGCCATCGCCGAATTCCAGGGCATCCAGTTCATGCTCGCCGACATGGCCATGAAGCTCGAAGCCGCCCGCCAGCTCACCTACGCCGCCGCCGCCAGGTCAGAACGCGTCTCGGCCGGCGGCAAGGAGGAAGACCTCACCTTCTTCGGCGCCGCCGCCAAGTGCTACGCCTCCGACGTCGCCATGGACATCACCACCGACGCCGTCCAACTCCTCGGCGGCTACGGCTACACCCGCGACTACCCCGTCGAGCGCATGATGCGCGACGCCAAAATCACCCAAATCTACGAGGGCACCAACCAGGTCCAGCGCATCGTGATGGCGCGAAACCTCCCCTAGGGCGGGGGGTGGTGATAGGCGGGTGACGGGGGTGAAGTGGGTGACGGGGGAGGGCGGTTCGGGGGGTTCAGTACAACGATCGGGGGAAGATCGCTATGTCCGACTATCCGGTGTAGTCCGGTGGTTCGGGCGGGGGGGATCGTCACCCGGCGCCGTTTAGCGGGCGGTTTGCGATCAATTGACAAGCGGACGCGGCGGCTTGTAGAGGTTTGAGGGCCACAGATGGCGCGGGAGTTCGATCCCGCCCCTTGTGTGCCCTTTCCGCGCTTGTGATCCGATCCCGTGAAGGGAAGACGTGTCCATATCCCGCCGTACCGCAATCGCGGTGCGTACCATCGGCGTTGCCTCCGCCGCAGCCGCGCTCGCGCTGGGCGTTGCAGGCAACGCGTTCGCTTGCAACATCTCCGAGTTCTCCGCCCAAGCCTCGTGCGACAACGGCAAGGGCTCGATCGACGTCACCAACAAGGACTACTCCCACACGCTGGTGAACATCACCGTGTCGCAGGGGCAGACCGAGGTCGGTCACCAGGAGAACCTGACCGGGACGCGTCAGGGCGTCACCGTCAACTTCCCGGTCGACTGGTCGCCGTCCACGACGTACACGGTCACCGTCGTGAAGGCTTCCGGCCAGAAGGTCGGCACCACGGACGTGAAGACGCCGGAGACCGCGTGCAAGGTCGACACCCCGACCACGCCCGCGACCGACACGCCGACCACGCCGGCCACCGACACTCCGTCGGACACGCCGACCACGCCGGCGACCGAAACGCCGTCGACGGCCCCGTCCGACACCCCCACCGCGACGCCGAGCACCAGCGGCGCGGCGGCGGTTGACGACACCAACGCTCCCTCGCCCGCGGCCGGTGGCACCACCGACCTGGCCGAGACCGGCGGCGGCAGCAACACGGGCATGATCGCCGGTGTCGCCGGCGCGCTCGTGGTGGTCGGCGGCGGCGCCGTCTACGGCCTGCGTCGTCGTACGGCCGGTGCGCGTCACTAAGGTCACGATCCGGCCAACTACGCGTCGCTGAGGTCTCGTTCGTCACCGGCGTGTATCAATGCAAACCCTGCGCGTACCTGACAGGCAGCAGGCGATACGCTGCGACGCCGTCGTCATCCGACGGCGTCGCGGCAATCGTCCACACACCTGAAGCAGGGGGACCCTTTATGGCCATTCGCAAGTCCACGATGCAGGAGCAGGTGGCTCAGGCCATCGCGGAGATCAACCCGAGCGACCGTCCGATCGCCACGATCCACACGGTCACCGGACCGAGCCCGTGGCTGATCAACTCGCTCGGCCTGATCGCCCAGGCATTCGTGAAGTACTACTTCGTCACGGTCACCGAGCAGGCCGTGGTCTTCCACAAGGCGGGCCGCATGAGCTCCCGCCCGAAGGAGCTCGTCGCCGCGATACCGCGCGCCGAGGCCGCGGGCCTGGTGTCCGAGGTCAAGCGGAACGCCCTGTGGAGCTCGCTGAAGTTCCAGCTCCCCGGTGAGCCCAAGCCGACCCGGCTGAACGTGGCCCGTTACTGGCGCACCGAGCTCGACCAGTGGGTGCCCGCCGTGACCGGAGCCCCGGCCGCCGTCTGAGCCCGAGGCGTCCAGCCCGAGGCATCTGAGCGCGAGGCGTCAGACCCCGAGGTGTCAGACCTTCGAGGATCAGACCCCGAGGCAGCAGACTCCGTACCGTCACCAAAGGCCCCGGCCCCCGCAGCGACGATTCGCCGCGGGGGCCGGGGCCTTCGGTGTGTGCCGTCCCGTCGGTGCCCGCCCGGTACCTACTTGGTGGCGGTCACCTTCTGGTCGTTCTTCAGCTCGTCGAAGAGCGTCTTCGCCTTCGTCATGTCCCACTTCACGGCGTCGCCGTCATTGGGCGTCATGTAGTTGGCGTTGCCGATCGGGACCGTGACGGAGTTGCCGTCGCCGCCCGTGACGCCCTTCATGGCCCAGAACATCGAGGCCAGGTTCATCAGGCTCATCTTCTTGTCGACGATGAGCGTGTCGAGCCCGGAGCCGATCACCGGGTAGAGCTTGAACGGGTTGAGGATCGTCGTCGGCGAGGCCGCCTGGTGGGCCAGCGTCGACAGGAACTTCTGCTGGTTGCGCATCCGGCCGAGGTCCTGGTCGGCCTCCTGGTGCCGCTGCCGGACGAAGGCCAGCGACTGCTTGCCGTTGAGCTTCTGGCAGCCCGCCGCGAAGTCGGCGCCCGACGCCTTGTCCTTCAGCGGCTTGTCCAGGCACATGTTGACGCCGCCGAGCGCGTTCACCAGGTTCACGAACCCGGAGAAGCCGATCTCCGCGTAGTGGTCGATGTGCAGGCCGGTGTTGTACTCGATGGTGCGGGTCAGCAGCTCGGGGCCGCCGTCGGAGTACGCGCGGTTCAGCTTGTGCGTGGAGGCCGCGTACCGCTTGCCCGACTTCTGGCCGGTGAAGGCCGGGATCGTGACGTACGAGTCGCGCGGCAGGCTCATCATGGTGGTCCCGTTGCCGCCGGTGTGCAGGATCATCATGGAGTCGGTGCGCTGGCCGTCCGCGGCGCCGGTGTGCAGGTCCTTCTCGTCCTGCTTGGTCAGCCCCTCACGGCTGTCCGAACCGACGATCAGATAGTTGGTGCCCTTGCCCGTCGGCGGGCGGTCCTCGACCTTGCTCAGGTCGACCTCGCGGCGCACCTTGGAGTCGGCCCAGAAGTACGTGGAGACGGACACCACCAGCAGCGCCACGACCAGACCAAGCGCCGTGATGCCGATCTTCTTGCGGGTGCTCCAGCGGGGCCTGCGGGGGCCGGTGGCGGTCCCGCCGGGCGGGGGCGGGCCGAAGCCGCCTCCGCCCTGGCCGCCTCGGCCGGGGCCCGCGGGCCCCGCGGGGCCGGGACGTCGGACGGGCTGCGGCGGTACCCCGCCCGCCGCGGCGGCGGCCCGGCGCGGCGACAGTTCAGGGGGCAGCGGCGGCTCGGCGCCGCGGCGCTGCTCGGTGTCATCGCTCCAACCGTTCATGGTGGAAAGTGTGCCCGGCCTCGGGCGACGACCGGGAATCCACGGCGGTTCTGTAGCAGACCCGATGCATTCGGCCACCGGCCGCGACCGTTTCGCAACGGACATAAGGTTGCTGTCATGATCGATCGCCCCACCCCCGAGAGCCCGGCAGTCCCCGAGAGCCCAGCCGCCCCCGAAGCCCCGGCCACGCCTGAGGCCCTGGCGGCGCCTGAGGCCCTGGGGGCACCTGAGGCCCTGGCCACGTCCGACGTCCCCGCTCCCGACGGCGCGGCGCTCCCGGGCAAGCCGACCTCGGCGTCCCGCATCACGCTCTCGCACATCATGAGCGCGCACGACACCAATCTGCTGGGCACCGTCCATGGCGGCGTCGTCATGAAGCTGGTGGACGACGCGGCGGGCGCCGTCGCGGGACGGCACTCGGGCGGCCCCGCCGTCACCGGCGCGATGGACGAGATGATCTTCCTCGAACCGGTCAGGGTCGGTGACCTCCTCGCCGTGAAGGCCCAGGTCAACTGGACCGGCCGCACCTCCATGGAGGTCGGCGTCCGCGTCATGGCCGAGCGCTGGAACGAGTCGGGCGTCGCCAAGCAGGTCGCCAGCGCCTACCTCGTCTTCGTCGCGGTCGACGTCGAGGGCAAGCCCCGGCACGTACCGCCGGTCCTGCCCGAGACCGACCGCGACCGCCGCCGCTGGCAGGAGGCCCAGATCCGCCGCACCCACCGCCTGGCCCGCCGCCGCGCGATCGTGGAGCTGCGCCGCCGCCGCGCGGCCGAGGGCCTGGACGACCAGGGCCTGTCCTGAGCGGTTCGGAAAGACGGCCGGGGGCCCCGGGGACGCACCCCGAGACCCCCGGCCGTCCGGCCCTCAGGCCGTTGAGCAGCCGATCGGGTCAGCAGCGGATCAGTTGAGCAGCCGGTCAGTTGAGCAGCCGGTCCGATCAGCACCTCATCCGGTCAGCACCCGACCTCGTCACCCGTCAGCGCGGAGTCCATCGTTCCCGACGCCCCGCCGTCGTCCGCCGTCACCGGCGTGACCGCCTTGTAGTCGGAGCCGAGGACCACCTTCATCGTCTTGCCCTGGCCGGACACGGCCACCAGCTCGGAGCCGGGCAGCGCGGTGGCGAGGGACTGCGCGGAGCGGTCCCAACGGGGGTCGTAGCGGATCACGGTCCGCGCGCTGGGGTGCTCGGACGTCCCGGGGGTGCCGACGGTCGCGAAACCGGTGGCGGCCAGCGCCTTCTGCGCGGCGGCGGCCAGCCCGCTGGTGTCGGTGCCGTTCTGGACCGAGACCCTGATGGTCGCGGGGTCGACGTCCACCTTGACGCCCTTGTGCTTCCTGGCCGTCTTGTGGTGCACCGCCAGCGGCCGGTCCGCGCGGATCGCCGCCCACATCTTCCCGGCCTTGGCGGTGTCCCACTTCACGGTGGAGCCGACGCCCGGGACGGAGTAGTCCGTGTCGCTCAGCGGCACGGAGCCGAACTCCGACGAGCTGGCCGTGAGGCCCTTCATGCCCTCCGCGAGCGCGATCAGGTCACCCGCCTTGAGGTTCTGGTCGGCGCGCACCGACCCGAGCACGGTCGAGGCGACCCGGCTCAGCTCCAGCGGGTTGGCCAGCGTCCCGCCGCTGGTGATCTTGTGGATGACCTGGGCCACGAACCGCTGCTGCCGCTGCATCCGCCCCAGATCCGCCGCCGCGTCCAGATGCCGGGCGCGCACGTACTGGAGCGCCTGTCCGCCGTCCAGCTTCGTGGTGCCGACCGGCAGGTCGAGGCCGGTGTAGGAGTCCTTCAGCGGGCGCGTCGTGCAGACCGGGACGCCGCCGATGACGTCGACCGT
This sequence comes from Streptomyces sp. NPDC008317, assembly GCF_042955955.1. Taxonomy (NCBI): domain Bacteria; kingdom Bacillati; phylum Actinomycetota; class Actinomycetes; order Kitasatosporales; family Streptomycetaceae; genus Streptomyces; species Streptomyces sp. NPDC008317. The sequence continues at coordinate 11,133 of NZ_JBIBFQ010000006.1, read as the reverse complement.
CTTCATGAAGCTCGTGAAGTCGACCTCCAGGTAGTGGTCGATGTGCACACCGGTGATCTGCTCGACGGTACGGACGGTCAGCTTCGGGCCGCCGTCCGCGTACGCCTGGTTGATCTTCGCCGGGTGGGTGTCCGCCTGGACCTCGGTGGCGGGCGCGGCACCCGCCGTACCGGAGGCCGTGCCGGACGGCGTGACCGAGGGTGCGGCGGACGGCGTGCCGGGCGGTGACGCGCTCGCCGGAGGGGACCCGGAGGACGACGCGTCCGCCGACGGCTGGTCCGGCAGACGTACGTACGTATCGCGCGGGATGCTCACGATGCTCGCGTGCGAACGGTCCTCCGACAGGTGCACCAGCATGATCGTGTCGGTGCAGTGACAGGGCGCGCCGCCCAGGTGGTACGCCTTCCTCGTCGCCGGGTCCAGGCCGTCGCGGCCGTCCGTGCCGACCAGCAGGAAGTTGGTGCCCTTGGACCCGTCGGGACGCCCCTCCATCCCGCCGAAGGCGTCCACCCGGTCGATCGCGCCGCTGACCCCGTTCAGCACGGCGTGGCCCACCCCGCTCGCGGTGATGATCAGCAGGGCCAGGCCGCCGATGATCCGGGTGCTCCAGCGGATCGGCGGACGTCGGCGCGCGGGGGGCACTCGGGTGGGCGGCACACGGGTGGGCGGCACAGGGAATCCCTCCGTGCGGTGACAGGGGCGTGCGGACCCGTTCAGGCTAGGGACAAATAGGACAGTAGGTCTTGACCCCACGCGCTGGTGTCCCCCATTAGCGGTAACGTTTGCCGCGATGAACGCCGCCGCTCCTGACCCCGCCACCCGTGCCGCCGCGCCGCAGAACCCCGCGCCCCCGGCAGTCTCCGTGATCATGCCGGTGCTCAACGAGGAGCGCCATCTGCGCGACTCGGTGCGGCACATCCTGGAGCAGGACTATCCGGGCGAGCTGGAGGTCGTCATCGCGCTGGGCCCGTCCACGGACGGTACGGACGCGATCGCCGCCGAGCTGACCGCCGCCGACCCGCGGGTCCACACGGTGCCCAACCCCACCGGCCGCACCCCCGCCGCGCTCAACGCGGCGATCAAGGCGTCCCGGCACCCGGTCGTCGTACGCGTCGACGGGCACGGCATGCTCTCGCCCGACTACATCGCCACCGCCGTCCGCCTCCTCGACGAGACGGGCGCTGCGAACGTCGGCGGCATCATGCACGCCGAGGGCGAGAACGACTGGGAGCGCGCGGTCGCCGCCGCCATGACGTCGAAGATCGGCGTCGGCAACGCGGCCTTCCACACCGGAGGCGCCGCCGCCCCCGCCGACACCGTCTACCTCGGCGTCTTCCGCCGCGAGGTGCTGGAGCGGCAGGACGGCTACAACGTGGAGTTCATCCGCGCCCAGGACTGGGAGCTGAACTACCGCATCCGCGAAGCCGGCCACCTCATCTGGTTCTCGCCCGAACTGCGCGTCTCCTACCGGCCGCGCCCCACCGTGCGCGCGCTCGCCAAGCAGTACAAGGACTACGGCCGCTGGCGGCGCGTCGTCACCCGCTACCACCGCGGCTCGGTCAACCTGCGCTACCTGGCCGCCCCCGTCGCCCTGTTCGCCAACGCGGCGGGCATCGTCGTCGGCGCGGCCGTCACCCCGTGGGCGCTGCTGGTGCCCGCCGCGTACGTGGCCGCCATCACCGTCGGCTCGCTCCCGGCGGGCCGCGGCCTGTCCTTCGGCGCCCGGCTGCGTATCCCCCTCGCCCTGGCCACCATGCACATGTGCTGGGGCTACGGCTTCCTCACCAGCCCGCGCTCGCTGGCCCGCCGGGTGATCGCCAGCCGCCGCCCCGCGGTGCACGACGCGGAGTCGCGACAGCGGGGACAGCAGGACGGCCAGCAGGGACAGCAGGACGGGCAGGGCCAGCAGGACGGTCAGCAGGACGGGCAGGGCCAGCAGGACGGCCAGCAGACGGAGACGGCCCGCGCGGAGGCGTGAGCCGCTCCCCGCGCGGGCCGGTCGTACCGCCTGCCGGTCCCGCCCTCTCCCACCCGCGTGCTACCAGCGGTAGATCGGCAGCACCTCCATGCAGCCGGTCGTGTCCGCGCCGTTCACCGCCTCCGCCGTCGTCGGCACGGAACCGCTCTTCGGCAGCGTCTTGCTGAAGTCCGTACCGGTCTTCCAGTCCGCGCCGATGGTCAAGGTGATGGTGTCGACGTCCGCGGACGCCTTCACATTGCCCGCCGGGATCTTCAGCGCCTTGCCCACCGCCGTGGCGTCGGCCTTGCCCTGGTCACCGCTGCTCGTCGGATACGTGAGGGTGGTGCCGGGGCTCGGCTTGGTCTGCTGGCTCGCCTCCGCCTTGGTGAAGCCCGCGGTCTTGAGCGTGGTGGCGATACCGCCCGCGCGGTTCGGCGTGGCCACGCCGTCCGAGGTGCCCGCGGTGCCGTTGACCACGGAGACCGCGATGGTGTCGGAGGCCGCGGCGGCCGGGCCCTGCGGCGCGGTCGTGGCCGGTGTCGTGGCGGGCGCCCCGCTCGCCGGGGTCTTCGCCTTGCCGTTGCCGTCCATCGCCACGTCGTTGCGCAGCAGCGACCAGACCTGGGGCGCGTCCGCCGACGGGATGTAGTGCGCCAGCGGGGCCTTCGGGTCCGCGTCGTGCGGCATCGTCAGCATCGTGATGCGGTCCGACGGCACGGTCTTGAGCTGCATGCCCAGGTCGTACAGCTTCTTCGGGGTGCCGATCTCCTTGGAGACCTCGAACGCCTCCATCGCGGTGGTCGCGATCTTGTTGAGCTTGCCCGGGTCCGTGAAGAGGTTCTGGCTGCGCAACTGCCGGATCAGCGCGCTCATGTACATGTGCTGCGCCTTGGCCCGCGCGGCGTCGCTGCCCCAGGCGTGCCGGGTCCGCAGCCACTTCAGCGCTGTCTCGCCGTAGATCTTCTGCTTGCCCGCCTTGAGGTGCAGGTGCGAGCCGCCGGGCTGGGCCGGGGTCGAGTGGTCGTCCACATTCTGCTTCACGCAGACCTCGACGCCGCCGACGACGTCGGCCATCTTCACCACACCGGAGAAGTCGATGGTCAGCCAGTGGTCGATGTAGACGCCGGTCAGATTCTGCACGGTGGCCAGGGTGCAGCCCGCGCCGCCGCGGCCGAGCGACGCGTTGATGATGTCGTTGACCGGCGCGAACTTCTCGTGCGTCTTGGGGTCGGTGCACGCCGGGATGTTGACGCGGGTGTCGCGCGGGATGCTGACCACGGACATGTTGCTGCGGTCCGCGGACAGGTGCGCGATCATGATCACGTCGGCGCGGGCGGCGTCGCCCACGGTGTTCTTGGCGCCGCCGAGCTTCAGATCCTCGGGGTCGTTGCGGCTGTCGGAGCCCAGGATGAGGATGTTCATCGCCGTCTTGCCGGCGGCGTTGGCCTTCGTCTTCGCCACGGTCGAGCTGCCGCTGACGCGCTCGCCCTTGCGGATCTTGCCCGCCAGGTACTCGTAGTAGCCGTAGGCCGCGCCCGCCGAGCCGAGCACCGCGACCGCGGCGCCGATGGACACCCACTTCAGGACCCTGCGCTTACGGCTCTTCGTGCGCCGCCGTGAGCCGCCGCGCCGGTGACCGCCACCGCCCGCCGCGCCGCGCTGGCCCGGTATTCGCTCGGGTGGCTCCTGCCCGCCGTCGGAAGAGGCGGGGTCGGCGTCCGGTCCCGCGCCGGAGCCCGCGCCGTCGTCGCCGCCGGAGTCCGTACCTGATGGCGCGCCGGGCGCGTAGGCGCGGGCGTCGTCCCGGTACAGGCTCTCGTCCCATCCCCGGTGGTCCGGGTTGGGTGCCGTACCGAAGCCGTTCCCTCCCACTGTCCCGTCGCGCATCCCGAACCTCCCTGTGGCGCGCATCGTCATCACGGTGACCGGCCGCGCGCCTTCGCGCGGGGTGTACGGACGGTGCACGCCGACGCGCCGCCCTACCCGGGTCATACTGGGTCGCCCCACTGTCAGACGGCTGTGAGCGGCGAGGAGTTGCACCCGGAGATCGTCAATTAGCGGACGCCGGGACTCCGGCGCCCGCCCGGATCACGTCAGAGGGTGACGGAGGTCACGGCGGTCACCGCATTCGCCGTATTGACCGCATTCACCGCGTTTACGGTATTCACCGCGTTCATCGCGTGTGCGACATCCGTGACCTCACTTCACGCACGCCGTGTCGGCGGCCTCGGTCTTCGGGAGGTCCGAGGGAGCAGCGGTGGGCGGGCCGATCGGGGTGCCGGGCGCCGTGAAGTCCTTGCCGAGAGTCAGCTTCATGTACGCGAGCGGCGCCGCGTCCGTCGTGCCCTGCTTCAGCGCGGAGGCGGGCAGCCCCATCATCGCGGCCAGCGAACGCGCCTGGTCGGCCTGGTTCGGCGCGTACTCCAGGACGGTCCTGGCGGTGGCGGGCGCGTTGCCGCCGTTCGCCGAGCGGTTGACGCCCTGGGTGTTCTGGAGCCAGTTGACGGTGCTCTGCGCCGCGCCGAAGGTCCCGCTGCCGTTGAGCACGTTGACGCGGGTGTCGTGCGGGGTCGCCTTCGGCCCGTTCAGCCGGGGGTCGGGCGTGGCGGACGGCTTCTTCACCGCGGTCAGCGACACGTCGTTCTTGATCAGCGCGAAGAGCTGCGGGGCCTTGACCGGGTCGACGACGACGGTGGCGTGCACCTTCTCGTTCGGGTTGTCGAGCACCGGCAGGGTGGTGAAGCTGATGTGCTTCTCGTCCACCTCGCTGAGGTCCTTGGCCAGGCTGGTGAGCTTGCTCACGCTGCCGATCGCGCTGTCCACGGTGAGCGCCTTGGTGGCCGCGTCCGCCAGCGTGAACAGCTTCTTCGGGTTGGTCAGCGTGCCGCTCGACTTGATCTTCCGGATCATCGCGCTCAGGAAGTTCTGCTGGAGCTTGATCCGGTCCAGGTCGCTCTGGTTCTTGAGCGCGTGCCGGGTCCTTACGAACTCCAGCGCCGTCTCGCCCTGGATGTTGTGCGGTCCCGCGCTCAGGTTCAGATGGGACTTCGGGTCGACCAGCGGCCGGGCGAGGCAGACGTCGACACCGCCGACGGCCGTCGACAGGGCCTTCACCGCCTCGAAGTTGACCATCATGAAGTGGTCGATCGGCAGCCCCGTCATCGCCGTCACCGCGCGCATGGTGCAGCCGGGGTCGCGGCCGTCCACGCCCAGGCTCTCGTTGAACTTGGGCGTGGTGAGCTGCGCGGGCGTGCCCGGAACCGTCTTGGTGCTGCCGTCCTTCTGCTTGGTCGGGCAGTCGGGGATGGAGGTGACGATGTCGCGGGGGATGCTCATCGCGGTCGCGTTGCTGCGGTCGGCCGACACATGGAAGAGGATCGTGGTGTCCGCGTGGCCGACGCTGCCCGCGTCGCCGTACTTCTTGCCGAGGCCGACCCGGCTGTCCGTGCCGATCACCAGCACGTTCATCGGACCGGTGTGCGTGACGTCCTTGCTGCCCGCGTTGCCGACGTCCACCGTCGTGATGTTGTTGTTGAAGTGCTGGTAGACGAGGTAGCCGCCGACGCCGACCGCCACCAGCACGAAGCTCACCGTGCCCGCGGTCCACAACAGGACCTTCTTCTTACGGGACTTCTTGTTCCTCGCCTTGCGACGGCTGGTCGGCGTGGACACGTCGGCCGAGCCGCCCCCCAGTCGCGCCGAGCCGGTGGTGGAGGTCGTGGCACCGGTCCTGGCCGCGAGGCGGGCCGCGCGCCGGCCGCCGGGGGGCGGGGCGGGGCTGTCCGTCGGGCCGGTCCCGGCCCCGGTCGCGTCGTCGTCCCCTGCGGTGGGAGCGGAGTCGCGCCCTTGGCCGCGCCCGGCGTCCCGCGGTGCGGGGGAGGCGTCGCGATGACCGCTCTGCCCCGGCACGGTGGGCCTCGGCGCCGCGTCCGGCTCCAGCCGCAACTGGTACGTACCGGTCGCCGGGTCCAGGACCCACTGGTCCGCCGGGTCGATGTTCCTACGGCCTTGCGTGTCCACGGTCGCTCGGGTCCTCCATCCGGGATCGGCCGGATCGCTCACACTAGCCCCACAGTTCAGCGCCGATGCGCGCCCGTGACAAATCGAGCGCCCCTACAACCGGACAAAGCTGCCGATCCCGCCTGCCGACCAGGTGGACTCTTTAGCGGGATTTCACCCGCTCTTGCCACAGATGTCGCGGTCCGCGGTCGTCCCGCGGTACGTGGGGCCCGTGGGGGTGGTCGTGGGCGTGGCCGTAGAGGTCGAGCCCGCGGACGGGGTGCCGGGCGTACGCGTACCGCCCGCGCTGTCACCGCCGCCGTCTCCGCTGTCCGGCGCCTTGTCCGACACGTTCACCGGCCGGTCGTCGCGCAGCGTCTTGAAGAGGGTGTCGGCGGCGGGCTGGACGAGCTGGTCGCGGTTGATGTCGTTGACGTACTGCTCGCGCGGCACGGTCAGGAAGTGCACGTTCCCGGTCGGTATCTGCTGGAGGCTGTGCGCGAGGGTGTACAGCTCGCTCAGCGAGTCCAGGCCGGGGTCGGCGGTCAGCGACGAGGTGGCGGCCGACAGCAGCGGGTAGAGCTTGGTCGGGTTGAGCAGCACGCCGTTGCTGCTCACCTTCTTCAACAGCGAGGCGAGGAACGCCTGTTGGCGGTCCATCCGCATGGTGTCGCTGCCGTCGCCGATGCCGTGCCGGGCGCGTACGTATCCCAGCGCCTGCTCGCCGTTGAGCGTCTGCCGTCCCGCGGGCAGGTCGAGGTGCGCGTACGTGTCGTGCACCGGCTCGGCCAGGCACACATCGACACCGTTCACCGCCCCGACCATCTTCTTGAAGCCGTTGAAGTCCACGATCAGGTGATGGTCGACGCGGATGCCGGTCATCTTCTCGACCGTACGGATGGTGCAGGCCGCGCCGCCCGACTCGAACGCCCAGTTGAACTGCTCGAACCGCTCGTGGTCCTCCTTGCCGCTCGGCAGGGTGCAACGCGGCACGTGCGTCATCAGGTCACGCGGGAGGCTGACGGCGGTGGCGCTCTTCCGGTCGGCGGATATGTGCAGCAGGATCGTGGTGTCCGAGCGCTGAGTGCCGCTGTCCTGGCCGTACTTGCTGTTGCCGTTCCCGCGGTTGTCCGAACCGATCAGCAGGATGTTCTGGGCCTCCGTCGGGCCCTGCGTGGGGCGCTCGGAGGCGTGCACCTTCAGGTCGTTCTCGGTCGCGGTGTCGGTCGTGATGTTGCCGTTGAGCCGCTGGTAGAGGTACCAGCCGGTGCCCGCGCAGGCCAGTACGAGTACGGCGGTGCACAGGGCGACGACCTTCAGCCAGCGCCAGTTCTTGGGGGTGGCGGGCTCCTCCGCCGGGGCGGCGGCGGGGCCTTCGACCGGCGGCGTATCCGTCTCCGTATCGGCAGCCGGCTCCGCGGCCTTTTCCGTAGCGGCGTCCGGTTCCGTCCCCGCGTCCGTCCCCGCGTCCGCGTCCGCTTCGGCCTCTGGTTCTGCCTCGGCCTCGGCTTCGGTCTCCGCCTCTGCCTCTGGTTCTGCTTCCGCTTCGGTCGTCGGCTCGGCGGGCTCGTCCGACCGCGCCTTCTGTGTGCCGGACGCGTCGTCGGAGCCGTCGGAGGCGGGGGGAACGGAGTCACCCTGCGGAGGCTCTGCTGGCGTGGTCACGTCGGGGCCCGTCTCTCGGAAGTCGCCGGTTACCGGGGACAGGCTTGCGATTACCCGCCCGGCATTCGTTCAGACAGCCGAATACGGTGGTTGGTTGCCTGGGTACCCGAAATCCACAGACAGCTGTTGACGAGCTGTGACGGAAGTGACGACAGGGGCGTCCGGCGAGGCCGGGGCGCGTGACCGCTACAGAGATACGGTGACGCGCTCGGCGTCCTTCCGCTTGGCCAACTGCTCCTCGGGCAGCCGGTCGAGGTGGCGGCAGAGCACCACGGAGGCGTCGGCGGCGAGCGGCGCGAGCAGCCCGGCCGCGAGCCCGTCCCACGTGTCGAAGGACAGCGGCGACAGCAGCCGTCCGCCGCGGCCGAGCCCGAGCGCGGCGGCCGACGCGCGCGCCTTGGCGACGACCTCCGACGCGGTCAGCACGCCCCCGCCGTCCGGCAGTACGAGCGCGGGCGCGTCCGGGCCGACCGGCGCGTAGGGCGCGAAACGGTCGCCCTGGCTCGGCACCTCCACCGCGTAGTCGACGAAGCCCGCGGGCGGCTGCGGGAAGCGTCCGCCCAGCGGCCGGAGCGCGAGCGCGACCCGCTCGCCGCCGCAGGCCCGCGCCGCGTCCAGGGTGTCCGGGCCGCTGACCACCAGGTCGGCACCGGCCGGATCGCCGCCGGGCGCCACGACGACGCCCGCCGAGAAACCGGCCAGCACCCACACGGCCGTCTGCCAGTGCGCGGGCAGCAGCAGCGCCAGCCGGTCGCCGGGCTGCGCGCCCAACTCGTCCTGGAGCAGATTCGCGGTCTTCGCCACCCAGTTCCCGAAGGTCGCCACCGACAACTCGACGCGTTCACCCGTCGCGTCGTCGTAGAAGGTGACCAGCGGGCGGCCCGGATCACCGCGCAGCGCGGCGTCGAGCAGCCCGGCGGGAGTCGCGGGGCCCTGGGGAGTGCGGGGCGTGTCGGGCGTGTTGGCGGTCGGCGTCACGCGTGTCAGGCTACCCCCAGCGATCACGACGGCCTGGGCCCGTACGGGTACGGGGGCCGGTTCCCCGTGCGGCCGTCGCGGGTGGCGTCCCCGCCCGACTCGGCTCGTCCGAGTCGGCCCGTCCGACTCGGCTCGTCCGTACGGGTGTCAGTGTGGCGGCGCGGCCGACTGTCCGTCAGTTCGTGAATACTCATCTTTACGGCTTATGTCACTATGCTTGCCATGCGAGCACACCCCGCCTCCGCCGTCAGCGCGGAGCGCCCCGTGGAGAGCCCTGCGGCAACCGAAGCGATCCTCCTGGTCGGGGGCAAGGGCACCCGGCTCAGGCCGCTGACCGTGCACACCCCGAAGCCGATGGTCCCGGCGGCCGGAGTCCCGTTCCTCACCCACCAGCTCGCGCGCGCCAGGGCCGCCGGGGTCGAGCACGTGGTGCTCGCCACCTCCTACCTCGCCGAGGTCTTCGAACCGCACTTCGGCGACGGCTCGGCGCTCGGCCTGCACCTCGAATACGTCACCGAGACCGAGCCGCTGGGCACCGGCGGAGCCATCCGCAACGTCGCCCACCGGCTGCGCTCCGCGCCCGGCGACCCCGTCCTGGTCCTCAACGGCGACATCCTCACCGGCCTCGACATCCCCGCCCTCGTCGGCACCCACCGCGCCACCGGCGCCGACATCTCGCTGCACCTGACCAAGGTCGCCGACCCGCGCGCCTTCGGCCTCGTCCCCACCGACGCCGACGGCCGCGTCACAGCCTTCCTGGAGAAGCCGCAGACGCCGGAGGAGATCGTCACCGACCAGATCAACGCGGGGTGTTACGTCTTCACCCGCTCGGTCATCGACACCATTCCGGCCGGGCGGCCGGTCTCCGTCGAACGCGAGACCTTCCCCGACCTGCTCGCCGCCGGCGCCCACCTCCAGGGCATGGTCGACTCCACCTACTGGCTCGACCTCGGCACCCCGCAGGCGTTCGTCCGCGGCTCCGCCGACCTCGTACTCGGCCACGCGCCGTCCCCCGCCGTCGCGGGCCTCGGCGGCGACCACCTCGTCCTGACCGGCGCCCATGTCGCCGCCGACGCCAAGCTCTCCGGCGGCACCTGTGTCTCCACGGGCGCCGTCATCGGGGCCGGCGCCCGCGTCGACGGCAGCACCGTGCTGTCCGGCGCCACCGTCGAGCCCGGCGCCGTCATCCGCGACTCGCTCGTCGGCATCGGCGCCGTCATCGGCGCCCGCACCGTCCTCGACGGCGCCGTCGTGGGCGACGGCGCGCACATCGGCCCCGACAACGAACTGCGCGACGGCGTACGGATCTGGTGCGGAGCCCGCATTCCGGCGGGCGCGGTGCGGTTCTCGTCGGACCAGTAGGGCGGGGGGCTCGGCTTTACGGGGGCGGGGCGGCGGGCGCGTCGGAGGGGGCGGATACGCTCGCCGGGTGCCTCTCCCGCGACCTCGACCCGCCTCCACCACCGCCACCGCCGCTTGCGCGGCGTCGGTGTCATCGGCGGCTCCCGCGGCTCCGCGTACCCGGTCCTGGTCGCCTGCCGGGCCGCTCGACATCCGGCTCACCCTCAACCCGCTCTGCCGCGGTTACGGCGACCCCGCCTTCCGGATCGACCCGGACGGCACCGTCTGGCGGGCGAGCCGCACGCCCGACGGCGCGGGCACCCTCCGCCTGACCGGCAGTCCCGCCGTGATCGAGGCCCACGCGTGGGGGCCCGGCGGCCAGTGGCTGCTCGACGCGCTGCCCGCGCTGCTCGGCGCCGACGACGATCCGGCCGCGTTCACGCCCCGGCACCGGCTCGTGCACGCCGCGCACCGGCGCCACCCAGGTCTGCGGCTGACCCGTACCGGGCTCGTCCTCGAATCGCTGATCCCCTCCATCCTGGAACAGAAGGTCACCACCACCGAGGCGTACCGGGCCTGGCGGCTTCTGCTCCACCGCCACGGAGAGGCCGCGCCGGGGCCGGCGGGCGCCGAGCGCATGCGCGTCATGCCCGACGCGCGGGGGTGGGCCCTGGTCCCGTCCTGGGACTGGCACCGGGCGGGGGTCGACAACAAGCGCGCCTCCACCGTCCTGCGGGCCGTCCGGGCCGCCTCCTCGCTCGAAGGGCTCACCGCCCTTCCGCCCGGCGAGGCGGCCACGCGGCTCCAGACGGTGCCCGGGATCGGGCCCTGGACGGCTGCCGAGACGCTTCAGCGCAGTCATGGGGCCGCCGATGCCGTGACGGTCGGGGACCTGCACCTGCCGCATCGGGTCGGGTACGCCCTCACGGGTGAGCGCCGCTCTTCCGACGAGGTCATGCTCGGTCTTCTCGCCCCCTACGCGGGGCAGCGGCACCGTGCCGCCCGCCTCATCCTCCTCAACTCTCCCGCCCCGCCCCGCCGCGCCCCCCGCCTGGCCCCCAACCCTCCTGGCCGCTAGCCCTCTTGCCCTTTGTCTTTGCCCGCCCGCCCACCCGTGCGGGTGTTTTCTTCGTCTGCGGGTGCCGCTTGTGCCTGGTCGGTGCCGGTCCGGGGCACCTCCTCGAAATGCG